>NZ_JBWKIF010000001.1:0-560049 GCF_056432865.1 Streptomyces sp. NPDC044921 | reverse complement strand
TTTCAAAGGAACCTCGACCATCGGTTGTCCGATGGACGGGGTATCAACATATCTGGCGTTGACTTTTGGCACGCTGTTGAGTTCTCAAGGAACGGTCGCTTCCTTTGTACTCACCCTCTCGGGCTTTCCTCCGGGCGCTTCCCTTCGGTCTTGCGTTTCCGACTCTATCAGATCTTTCCTCGACCCGATTTCCTCGGTGCTTTCCAGGTTTCCGCTCTCGCGGTTTCCTTTCCGGCGGTTCCGACTTTATCAGAAGCTTTGGACCGGACTGACCGGCCGCTCATTTCCGATTCATCGGGAGAGGCTTCATTGAAATCAGTGATTCAAGAAGCAGGCAGATGTTCCACGGTCACCGGTCCGGGGCGGAGCCCCTCTCCAGGCAACTGTTCGAATCTACCTCCCCACACGGGCCGTGTCAACGGCTCCTGCGGGGCGAAGAGGAGACTAGCAGCTGAACGGACGTGGTCGCACATCCGGTGGTCGGAAGACCATCAGGCAGCCGTGGGGACCGTCGCGCTGCGTTCCGCCGCCTCGACGTCGCCCGTCTCCCCCGCACGGGCCGCACGGCCGCCCAGGATCCAGACGTAGGCCAGGAAGGCCAGTTCGGCGACGACTCCGATGGTGATGCGGGCCCAGGTCGGGAGGCCGGACGGGGTGACGAAGCCTTCGATGGCGCCGGAGACGAAGAGGACCAGGGCGAGGCCGATGGCCATGCCGATGGCGGCCCGGCCCTCTTCCGCGAGAGCGATGCGCCGGGTGCGCGGGCCTGGGTCGATGAGCGTCCAGCCGAGCCGCAGTCCGGTGCCGGCCGCGACGAAGACCGCGGTCAGTTCGAGCAGGCCGTGCGGGAGGACCAGGCCGAGGAAGGTGTCGAGGCGGCCGGCGGAGGACATCAGGCCGAAGCCGATACCGAGGTTGAGCATGTTCTGGAAGAGGATCCAGAGGACCGGCAGTCCCAGGAACACCCCCAGGATCAGGCAGAGGGCGGCGGCCCAGGCGTTGTTCGTCCACACCTGGGCCGCGAAGCTGGCCGCCGGGTGGCTCGAGTAGTACGTCTCGTACTGGCCGCCCGGACGGGTCAGCTCGCGCAGTTCGCTGGGGGCCGCGATCGAGGCCTGCACTTCGGGGTGGGTGCCGATCCACCAGCCCAGGAGGGCCGCGACGGCC
This sequence comes from Streptomyces sp. NPDC044921, assembly GCF_056432865.1. Taxonomy (NCBI): domain Bacteria; kingdom Bacillati; phylum Actinomycetota; class Actinomycetes; order Kitasatosporales; family Streptomycetaceae; genus Streptomyces; species Streptomyces sp. NPDC044921. The sequence continues at coordinate 558,882 of NZ_JBWKIF010000001.1, read as the reverse complement.
GTGGAGAGCAGCGCCGTCGGGACCCACCAGCGGCGCGACTTGTAGACGGCGGCGGGGAAACCGTGGGCGAGGAAGCGGGTGACGTCGCGCCACGAGGCGCGTCGGGTGCCTGTCACGGCGCTGCGCGCGCGTGCCACCAGTTGGCTGAGCCGGCCGGTCAGCTGGGGGTCGGGGGCGCTGGACTGGATCAGGGAGAGATGCGTGGCGGTGCGTTGGTACAGGGTGACGAGTTCGTCGGCCTCCGCGCCGCTGAGGCGGCGCTGGCGGCGGAGCAGGGCTTCGAGGCGGTCCCACTCCGCTCGGTGGGCGGAGACGAAGACGTCGAGGTCCATCGGTGTGCCTGCTCCTCGGCTGTTCGTCGGCGGCTCGTCGTGGATCAGCTTGTCGTACTGCGGCGCGATGCGCCCTCAGCTTGGCAGACTGGCCCTGTCGGGGGCAGGGCAGGGGAAGGACGGCGGGCGTGAGTGAGCTGGTGACGGGCGAGGCTGTGGCGTTGGAGCTGCGCCCCGCGAGGCTGCCCAGCAGGGCGCTGGCCGTGCTGCTCGATCTGGTGGCGGCCATGGCGGTCTACGTCGCGGTGACCATCGCCCTGGTCGTGTCCACCGCTTCGCTGGACGAGGCGGCGCAGACGGCGTTGTCGATCGCGTCGTTCGTGCTGGTGCTGGTGGGCTTGCCGATCGCGGTGGAGACGCTCAGCCATGGGCGGTCGCTCGGGAAGATGGCGTGCGGACTGCGGGTGGTGCGTGACGACGGCGGGCCGATCCGGTTCCGGCATGCGCTGGTGCGTGGTCTGATCGGGGTGATCGAGATCCTGATGACCTTCGGGGTCGTCGCCTGTATCGCCTCGTTCGTGTCGGCGCGCGGGCGGCGGCTGGGGGACGTGTTCGCGGGGACTCTCGTCGTACGGGAGCGGATCCCGGTCGCGCGGACCGGTTTCGTGCCGCCTCCTCCGCCGTGGCTGGCGGGGCGGTTCTCGCAGCTCGACCTGTCGGCGGTGCCGGACGGGTTGTGGCTGGCCGTGCGGCAGTACCTGACGCGGATGCAGCAGCTGGATCCGCAGGTGGGCTGGTCGATGGCGGAACGGCTGGCGTCCGATCTCGCGGGTCGTACCGGGACTCCGGTGCCGCAGGGGGTGCCGCCGGCGGCCTATCTGGCAGCCGTCGTGCAGGAGCGGCAGGCGCGGGAGGCCCGGCGGGCTTTCGGGAGCGGTTCGGGTACGGCTGTTCCGGCGCCGCCGACGGGTTCCCCCGAGGCTGTCGCGGGGTCTCCTGCCGTGCCCACCGGGGACGGTCCCGAACCGGCGAGCCGCGGAGGTCGGCCCGGCTCGTCGCCCGGAGTGCCGGGCGGGAAGCGGCCGGGCAGCGGGTTCGTGCCGCCGGCCTAGTCGGCTGCCGCCGGCCTGTTCGTGCCGGCCTTTCCGCTCTGCCGCCGCCGGCCTGTGCGTGCCGCTGTCCTGGTGCAGGGCCCGGTCTTGCGCTCAGCTGAACCGCGACGGCGGGGAGTCCAGGTCCTCGAGCTCGATGCCGGGGGCGGCGAGCACGACGTCGCCTGCGATGTGCACGGCGTGCTGTTCGCCGGTGTCCAGGGCTGTGACCTGGTATTCGTCCACGGTCAGAGGGCCGTTGTCAGTGGCGTGTGCTTCTCTTTTCAGCAAGGTCCACGACTGGTCCACGGTGCGCGGGGCGAGGACCGGATCCGTGAAGGCGACGAGGCGTACGCGGGTGGCGGCGGAGGGGGTGAGGCGCAGGAGACGGGCTGTGGCGACGAGGAACGCCGGGGAGGTGCCGGTGAAGGCGTGGGCGCGCACATTGCCTTCGGTGGCGTCGGTTCCGGTGGGGTCGGTGCGGACCCAGGTGACGCCGTCGAGGGCGGCGCCGCGGACCTGCCAGGCGGCGGCGTGGAGTTCGAGGCGGAGGGGACGGCCGAGTTCGTCCAGGGTGAGGTCGACGGAGCCGTGGTGATCGCCCGCGGGGGTGGTCAGCCGGGATACGTAGCGCCAGCCGGAGGGGCCGGGGGCGCACTGGAAGTGTTCTTCTGCGAGGGGGGTGTGATCGTGCGGATCGTGGAGCGAATAACGGCCGCGGGGCATGGGGGTCCTGGGTCCTGACGGGCCGGGCCGGTCGCCGGCCGGCCGGAAACGGGGCAGGCCCCCCGGCACGGGGGTGCGGGGGGCCTGCTGCGGATCCGGCCGGTGGCTGACCGACCGGCAGCGGTGCTGCTGAGCTCAGTAGCGGTAGTGGTCCGGCTTGTACGGGCCCTCGACCTTCACGCCGATGTACTCGGCCTGCTCGGGGCGGAGCGTGGTCAGCTTCACGCCGAGCGCGTCCAGGTGGAGGCGGGCGACCTTCTCGTCGAGGTGCTTGGGCAGCACGTAGACGCCGGTCGGGTACTCGTCGGGCTTGGTGAACAGCTCGATCTGGGCCAGCGTCTGGTCCGCGAAGGAGTTGGACATCACGAACGACGGGTGGCCGGTGGCGTTGCCCAGGTTCAGCAGGCGGCCCTCGGACAGGACGATGATCACCTTGCCGTCGGGGAAGGTCCAGGTGTGGACCTGCGGCTTGACCTCGTCCTTGACGATGCCGGGGATCTTGGCGAGGCCGGCCATGTCGATCTCGTTGTCGAAGTGGCCGATGTTGCCGACGATGGCCTGGTGCTTCATCTTGGCCATGTCCGAGGCCATGATGATGTCCTTGTTGCCGGTCGTGGTGATGAAGATGTCGGCCTTGTCGACGACCTCGTCGAGGGTCGTGACCTGGTAGCCGTCCATCGCGGCCTGGAGGGCGCAGATCGGGTCGATCTCGGTGACGATCACGCGGGCGCCCTGTCCGCGCAGGGACTCCGCGCAGCCCTTGCCGACGTCGCCGTAGCCGCAGACGACCGCGGTCTTGCCGCCGATGAGGACGTCGGTGGCGCGGTTGATGCCGTCGATCAGCGAGTGGCGGCAGCCGTACTTGTTGTCGAACTTCGACTTGGTGACGGCGTCGTTGACGTTGATCGCCGGGAACAGGAGGGTGCCGTCGCGCTGCATCTCGTACAGGCGGTGGACGCCGGTCGTGGTCTCCTCGGTGACACCGCGGATCTCGGAGGCCAGCTGGGTCCACTTCTGGGGGTTCTCGCCCAGGGTGCGGGTCAGCAGCTCCAGGATGACGCGGTGCTCGTCGGACTCGGCGGTGTCGGGCGAGGGGACCTTGCCGTCCTTCTCGTACTCGACGCCCTTGTGGACGAGGAGGGTGGCGTCACCACCGTCGTCGAGGATCATGTTGGGGCCGCCGGTGGGGCTGTCCGGCCAGGTCAGGGCCTGCTCGGTGCACCACCAGTACTCCTCCAGGGTCTCGCCTTTCCAGGCGAAGACCGGGACGCCCTGCGGGTTGTCCACCGTGCCGTTCGGGCCGACGGCGATGGCCGCGGCGGCGTGGTCCTGGGTGGAGAAGATGTTGCAGGAGGCCCAGCGGACCTGGGCGCCGAGAGCGACCAGGGTCTCGATGAGGACGGCGGTCTGCACGGTCATGTGCAGGGAGCCGGTGACGCGGGCCCCGGCGAGGGGCTGCGCCTCGGCGTACTCCTTGCGGATCGCCATCAGGCCGGGCATCTCGTGCTCGGCGAGGGTGATCTCCTTGCGGCCGAAGTCGGCCAGGGAGAGATCGGCGACCTTGAAGTCCTGTCGGTTCTCGACAGTCGTCATTGCGAGCTGCTCCTCGGGGTTGGGTCGAGGTGGGTACGGCTGGTCTGCGCGGCGGCGGACACAGGGGTGCCCGAAAGAGGACACAGGCATGCCCGCGTACGCGCAGCGCAGTCCGTCGGAGGCCCTCTCTCCCTCGGCCGGTCCCCGGTGGGACCGCCCGACCGCCATCAGCAGCGACGTCTGGCTCCGTCCCAAGCTACACCGGGGGCGGGGGCGAACCCCAGTCCGTCCGCGAACACATCGAGCCGATCATGTGACGGGGACGGCGACGGGGCCCGCCGGGTGGTCCGGCGGGCCCCGTGGGCGCGAGGTGCGGGGTCAGTGGGCCGCGGGGTCCGGGCCTCCGGGGGAGGCCTCGGGGTCGGGGCCCTTGGCGGCTTCGGTCTCGCTGTAGATGTCCGGTTCGAGGTAGATCACCCGGGCGATGGGGACGGCCTCGCGGATGCGGGCCTCGGCGGCGTCGATGGCGGAGGCGATCTCGGTGGCCGTGTCGTCGTGCCGGACGGCGATCTTGGCGGCGACGAGGAGCTCCTCGGGGCCGAGGTGGAGTGTGCGCATGTGGATGATGCGGGTGACGGTGTCGCCGTCGACGACGGCGGCCTCGATCTTCTGGGCCTCCTCGGCGCCGGCGGACTCGCCGAGCAGGAGCGACTTGGTCTCGGCGGCGAGGACCAGGGCGATCAGGATGAGCAGGACACCGATGCAGAGGGTGCCGATGCCGTCCCAGACGCTGTCGCCGGTGAGCAGGGCGAGGCTGACGCCGGCGAGGGCGAGGATCAGGCCGACGAGGGCGCCGAGGTCCTCCAGGAGGACGACGGGGAGCTCGGGGGCCTTGGCGTGGCGGACGAACTCCTTCCAGGAGCGCTTGCCGCGCAGGAGGTTGGACTCCTTGATGGCCGTGCGGAAGGAGAAGGTCTCGGCGATGATCGCGAAGACCAGGACGCCGACCGGCCAGTACCAGTGCGTCAGCTCGTGCGGGTGCTTGATCTTCTCGTAGCCCTCGTAGAGGGCGAACATGCCACCGACCGAGAAGAGGACGATGGAGACGAGGAAGGCGTAGATGTAGCGCTCGCGGCCGTAGCCGAAGGGATGTTGCGGGGTGGCCTCGCGCTTGGCCTTCTTGCCGCCGAGCAGGAGCAGTGCCTGGTTGCCGGAGTCGGCGAGCGAGTGCACGGACTCGGCGAGCATCGACGACGAGTTGCTGAAGATGAACGCCACGAACTTCGCTACCGCGATCGCGAGGTTCGCGACCAGTGCCGCGACGATCGCCTTGGTGCCGCCTGACGCGCTCATATGTTCGCGTTGTCCCTTCGTACGCCGTGTGTTCCGGGGCCGGGACGCCGCCGTGTGCGGCGTCCGTGGGCTTTGCCCGTGCTTGACGGTGGGCCATTGTTGCAGCCCGTTGCGGCCGCGGTGTCTCAGGTCACCAGCACGGGGGGCGTCGAAACGGTCAGGCGATGACGGTGGCGCGGAAAAGTGTTCCCGTTCCGGACACTTCGGCCTTTTCTCCGGCCGGGACGAAGACCGAAGCGCCGGGCGTCAGGTCGTGTGCGCCGGCGCGGACCGCGCCGGCCGTGCAGAGCAGGATCTGCGGGGTCGGGCGGGTGAGGTGATGGGTGGTGCCGACCTCGGGCAGCACGTAGCGGGAGAGGCGGAACTCGTCGATGGGCGTCTCGTAGACCTCCTCGCCGTCGGGGGCGGCCTCGGGGCGCAGGACGCCCGGGTCGGCGGCGTGGAAGCGGACGACGCGCAGCAGTTCGGGGACGTCGACGTGCTTGGGGGTCAGTCCGCAGCGCAGGACGTTGTCGGAGTTGGCCATGATCTCGACGCCGAGGCCGCTGAGGTAGGCGTGCGGGACGCCGGCGCCGAGGTAGAGGGCCTCGCCGGGCTGGAGCCGGACGTGGTTGAGCAGCATCGCGGCGATGACGCCGGGGTCGCCGGGGTAGTGGTGGGCGATGTCGGCGTAGGGGGCGTAGGCGCCGCCGAGGCGGTCGCAGGCGGCGGCCGCCTCCTCGACCGTGCGGGACATCTCCTCGCGGTCGGCGGTGAGGATCGCGGTGAGGACCTCGCGCAGGGCGGCGTCCTCGGGGTGGGCGTGGAGCAGGTCGACGTAGGGCTTGAGGGAGTCGACGCCGAGGTCGTCGAGCAGGCCGGCGGCCTCCACCGGGGCGCGGAAGCCGCACAGTCCGTCGAAGGCGGTGAGGGCGCAGATCAGTTCGGGCTTGTGGTTGGCGTCCTTGTAGTTGCGGTGCGGGGCGTCGACGGGGATGCCGCGGCGCTCCTCGTCCGCGTAGCCCTCCTGGGCCTGCGCGAGGTCGGGGTGGACCTGGAGGGAGAGCGGGGCACCGGCGGCGAGGAGCTTGAGGAGGAAGGGCAGGCGGGGGCCGAACCGGGCGACGGCGGCCGGTCCGAGTTCCTTCTCGGGGTCGGCGTCGATGACCTCGACGAGCGTGCCCCGCTCGGTGCGCGAGGGCGCGCCGGGGTGGGCGCCCATCCACATCTCCGCCTGCGGCTCACCGGTCGGTTCGACGCCCAGCAGCTGCGGGATGGCGGTCGGGGAGCCCCAGGCGTAGGGGCGGATGGTGTTGTCGAGGCGGTCCATGGAGTTCTCTCTGGGTGTGCGGGCGGGCGCGTCAGGGTGTCCCGGGCAAGATCAGGCCCTGGAAGCGAGCGCCAGGTAAACCGCGGCGAAATCCGTGATGGCGATCAGTTCCGCGAGGGTCTCCAGCTCGCCGCCCTCCTCCGGTTCCAGTTCGCTGATCGGGGTGTCGTGGCTCAGGGCGAGGTCGCGGGCGCCGGGGGCGGCGGTCAGGCCGCCGATGGGGCGGTCGCGCAGGAGCACCACGCGCGCGTGCAGGGCCGGGGGTTCCTCGACGCGGTCGCGGAAGAAGTCGTCGGGGTCGGCGCTGGCGGCCAGCGGGCCGGCGAGCAGGGCGCTGTGCGCGGCGAGGGCCTCGGGGAGTTCGGCGACGACCGCGGGGGTGCCGGACAGTTCGGCGAGCGCGGCGGCGAACCGACGGCCCGCGGGGCCGGCGGAGACGCCCTCGGTCCACACGATGGGGAGCGCGTCGGCGAGTTCGGCGGCCAGGGTCTTGGCGGGGTTGCTGTAGGTGGCGATGGCGGGGCCGCAGCGTTCGGCCACGCGGTCGAGGCGGTCGGCGACCTTGCCGAGGGCGTCCGGCGGGGCGACGAGCACCCCGGTGCGGTCCAGCAGCGCGAGGAGCGGGGTGAGCAGGGCCCACAGCACGCCGGGCGCGGACGCGGCGAACGGCTCCTCCTGGTCGTAGGGGGCGGTCGCCATGGGGACGAACAGGCCGTGCGAGCCGTTCACGGCGTCGGCGAGCGGGGAGCGGCTCGGGGCCACGGCGACGACGGTGCAGCCGCGGCGGTAGGCCTGTTCGGCGAGGAGGGACAGACCCGGTTCGGTGCCGTCGGGGGTGGTGATCAGCAGGAGGTCGACCGAGCCGGCCCAGCCGGGCAGTTCCCAGCGCAGGGCGCCCGCTGCGGGGGCGACGCCGGTGGGGGCGAGGCGGGTGACCGGGCTGCCGGCGCCGGCGAGCGTGCCGAGGAGGTCGGCCGTGTGCGTGGCGGCGGCGCCGGGGCCGGCGATGAGGACGGCGCGGGGCCGGCCGTCGGGCTTGAGGTCGTTGACGCCGGCCTCGGCCGAGTGGCGGGCGGCCGTGCGCACCCGGGCACCGGCTTCCGCGGCGCCGCGGAGCAGGCCGCGGTGGTCGGCCTCGGCGAGGCCCTCCGGGGAGTCGAGCAGCGATTCGTCGAGCATGAGCGGCAGCCTCCGGTGGCCGGGGTCCGTGGTGCGGATGTCGTGCTACGTCGGTGCCCGCGAGGCCCTGGAGGTATGTGCGCCCGGGCGGTGCGACGTGCCGGCTACGCGGGGCGGCGTGCCTCGTCGACGAGGAGGACGGGGATGCCGTCGCGCACCGGGTAGGCGAGGCCGCACTGGGCGTCGGTGCAGATCAGCTCGGTGTCCTGCTCCGCGAGGGGGGCGTGGCAGGCCGGGCAGGCGAGGATCTCCAGGAGGCCGGATTCCAGGGGCATGAGGGGTTCCTTCGAGTGCGGGAGGGTCGTGCCTGGTCAGGTTACCGCCGGTGGGGCCGGGGCCTCAGCCCCTGATGATCGCCAGTACCTCGTCCCGCACGCGGGCCATCGTGGCCGCGTCCCTCGCCTCCGCGTTCAGCCGCAGCAGGGGCTCGGTGTTCGACGGGCGGACGTTGAACCACCAGTCGGCGGCGGAGACGGTGAGGCCGTCGAGGCCGTCGAGGGCGATGCCGTCGCGGCCCTCGTACGCCGTGCGGATCGCGGCGAGGCTGGCCTGCTGGTCGGCGACCGTGGAGTTGATCTCGCCGGAGCCGGTGTAGCGGTCGTAGGCGGCGACGAGGGCGGACAGGGTGCCCTGCTGGCCGCCGAGGGCGGCGAGGACGTGCAGGGCGGCCAGCATGCCCGTGTCGGCGTTCCAGAAGTCGCGGAAGTAGTAGTGGGCGGAGTGCTCGCCGCCGAAGATCGCGCCGCTGCGGGCCATCTCGGCCTTGATGAAGGAGTGGCCGACGCGGGTGCGCACCGGGGTGCCGCCGTGCTCCTTCACCACCTCGGGGACCGACCAGGACGTGATCAGGTTGTGGATGATCGTGCCCTTGCCGCCGTGCCGGGCCAGTTCGCGGGCGGCGACCAGGGCGGTGATGGCCGACGGGGAGACGGGCTCGCCGCGCTCGTCGACGACGAAGCAGCGGTCGGCGTCGCCGTCGAAGGCCAGGCCCAGGTCGGCGCCCTCCTCGCGGACCCGCTTGCGCAGGTCGACGAGGTTGGCCGGGTCGAGGGGGTTGGCCTCGTGGTTGGGGAAGGTGCCGTCCAGCTCGAAGTACATCGGCACCAGGGTCAGGGGCAGGCCGGCGAAGACCTCGGGGACGGTGTGCCCGCCCATGCCGTTGCCCGCGTCGACGACGACCTTCAGGGGGCGGATGGAGGTCAGGTCGACCAGCGAGCGCAGGTGGGCCGCGTAGTCGGACAACGTGTCGCGGGCGCTGATCGTGCCCGTCCTCGCGGCGGGCTCGGGGGCGCCCGAGTCGCTCCAGCGCTCGACCAGTTCGCGGATCTGGGCGAGGCCGGTGTCCTGGCCGACGGGGGCGGCGCCCGCGCGGCACATCTTGATGCCGTTGTACTGCGCCGGGTTGTGCGAGGCGGTGAACATGGCGCCGGGCAGGTCCAGCGCGCCCGAGGCGTAGTAGAGCTGGTCCGTCGAGCACAGGCCGATCTCCGTCACGTCGGCGCCCCGGGCGGCGGCCCCGCGTGCGAAGGCCCGTGACAGGCCGGGCGAGGAGGGCCGCATGTCGTGCCCGGTGGCGATCGCGCTCGCGCCGGTGACCTCCACGAAGGCCGCCCCGAAGAGCTCGGCCAGGGACGCGTCCCACTGGTCGGGGACGACCCCGCGTACGTCGTACGCCTTGACGACCTGCGACAGATCAGCAGCCACGCCCCGCCTCTTCCTGGAAAGTCCTATCGGTCGGTCCAAACTACCCGCACCCCCGCTCGGGCCGCCGGGCGGTCGCCGAGTCGACGCACAGGCGTGACGTCGAGGTCAGGGCGGCTTCCGGCCCGGCACGGGGGTGTTCCGGCCGATCACGATCGGGCTCATCACCGGCGGCAGGCCCAGGCTCCGGGTCAGCACCGTGCGCGGCGGGTCTCGCGCGACCTCGCCACGGGATGGTCAGGTCCGCGCCGAGGCGGCGTCGAAGGGGCGCGTGGAGAGTGCGAGAAAGCGGGGAGCGGGCGGGCCGGGAAGCCGGGTCAGTTGTCGGGCGACCGCAGGACCCGGAGGTGTCCGCGCCGGGCGACCTCCATCGGGTCGGCGGCGCGGCCGCCGCCACCGGCTCCGGCCGCCCGCTCCTGGGGGCGGGCCGCCTCGCGCACGGCATTGGCGAGCGCTTCGAGGTCGTCACCGCTCGGGCGGGCCGGGGCCGACCCGTCGAGCAGCCGGACGACCTCCCAGCCGCGCGGGGCGGTGAGGCGCTCGGAGTGCTCGGCGCACAGGTCGTAGCAGTGGGGTTCGGCGTAGGTGGCGAGCGGGCCGAGGACCGCGGTCGAGTCGGCGTAGACGTACGTCAGCGTCGCGACGGCGGGACGGCCGCAGGCGGTGCGCGAACAGCGACGTACAGGGCTCACGACGTTGGACGGTACCGCACTCTTGAGCGGGCCGCGACGACTCTCCACCAGGTCACTCCACCGTGTCGTGGCGTGAAACACCCCACACCCCCTTCGGGGGCACCTTCCTGACCTGCCCGGACACTCTCGCGCGAGATGTCGGACCGCCCCGCAAGCGGTCAAGAGTCGTCACAAAACCCTCATTTACCGTGAGGTCGCCGGTCTCGGCGGGATATGGAATCGAGCCCAACCTTGGCTTGAATGGTCATGTGACGACACGCCGGGCGGGTCGGCCGGAAGCGGTCCGCGCCGCCGTGCGGTGCCGGGCGCGGGGGCGCGGCGGGGACTACCCTTCACCAGTGATGGACAAGCCCGTAACGCCCCGTGCCGCCGCCCCCGGGCCCCGCCGCCGTGATCGTCACGGCCGGGGCATGCGCGGCCCGATCGCACCCCCGCAGGTGCCGCTCGCCGCCAGCCGCGCGGAGGCGTTCGCGGACCTGGTGCAGGACTCCGTGGAACGCCTGGAGCGGCGGTGGCCGCAGCTCGCCGACATCGATTTCCTGGTATTGGAGGTGCCGCGGCTCGACGGGCCCGGCCAGGCCTGGAACGACGAGGCGGTCCCGCTCGGCGGCACGATCACCGCGCGCGACGGGCGCCCCGCGCGCGTGGTGATCTACCGGCGCCCGGTCGAGATCCGCACCAAGGGCCGCGACGAGCGGGCCGCGCTGGTGCACGAGGTCGTCGTCGAACAGGTCGCCGAGCTGCTCGGGCTCACCCCGGAGACCGTCGACCCGCGCTACGGCGAGGACCAGGGCTGAACGGCCCCGCGGGGCTACTTCTGCAGCACCGAAAGGTCCTCGTCCGCCTCCGGGACGGCCACCGTCCCCCGGTCGTCGGGGAGGGTCTGCACGGTGAACGCCGGGACGCCGTCCTCCGTCGCCGCCAGGGTGCGGGCGCCGTAGACCGGGCCCCCGGAGACCGGCTCGACGGTGAGCGCGTACGTGCCCTTCAGGCCGGCGGGGACCGGGGGCTCGATGTCCTGGGTCGTGCCGGCCTTGATCGTGTACGTCTTCGACACCGGCGTGCCGCCCTCGCTGCCCGCCGAGGCGGTGACCTTGACGGTGGCCGCGTGCCCGGGGGCGGTGAGGGACAGCGTGCTGCCCTCGGCGCTGTTGCCGGCGGACGTCGCGCGCGTGCCCACGGGGCGCCCGGCCGGGATGAACGCCGACTCCTGCTTGCCGTCCTTGCCGCGCACCACCTGCACGGCCGCCACCACCGGCACGGACCGGCCCGTCGGCGTCAGCACCAGGGAGCCGGCCTCGCCGCGGGTGACGTCGCCGAGGTCGACGGCGGTCGTCATGCCGCCCTTGACGTGCACGGTCTCGTGACCGGCCGGGGTGATCAGGCCGGACGGGGAGGCCAGGCGCACCTTGAGGTCCGCGTCGGCGTCGCCGGGGGTGAAGGCGACCAGACGCACGGAGGTGGCGTCCTTGGGGATGCCGGGCAGGACCAGGCTGCCGGCGGGGTCGGCGGACGCGGGCAGCCAGTCGCCGCCGATCTTGTCGTCCAGGGCCTGCACGGCCGCGCCGACCCGCCCGCTGCGCACGTTGACGTGCACGGTGAGGCCGGGCTGCTCCTCGTCGGTCAGGGTGGACAGCAGCACCGGCTCGCTGGAGTGCGGCTGGACCGTGAGGCCCTCCCCCACCGCCGACTTCAGGGCGCCGTCCTTGCCGAAGAGCTCGATGTCGACCACGGCGGCCGAGTCGTCGGGGTTCGTCAGGTGGATGTAGTCGGTGCGGTCGGCCGCCGTGCTCACGCCCGGGAACCAGAAGTCCGTGTCGGGTGCCGTGCAGTTGACGCCCTGCAGGCCGCGACCGGTCCCCGCGGCGACCTCGGTGGTCTCCTGGACGGTCCAGCCGGGTGCGAAGCGGCCGTCCGCGGTGCCGACCAGGGCGGGCGCCTCGGAGCCGGAACTGTCGCCGGTGACGGGCTTGCCGGGCTCCCCGGGGGTCAGCACGGGCTTGTCGGGCTGCTTCGCGCCCCGCTTGGCGCCGGAGTCGCCGTCCTCGCCGGTTGCCGGTCCGTCCGCCGACTGCCGGGCGGCCGCGCGGAGCCCGGCCTTGCCGCCGCTGCCGGCGCCCTTCGTGACGGGCGTGAAGGACGTGTAGGACGTCTCCGCGATGTCGGAGGTGCTGGGCGCGGGGCACAGCAGGCTGGTGCGCTCCACGGGCAGTTGGGCGGCCGCCCCGGCCGTGGCCTGCGCGACCGGCGGGTCCGGCTGGGACAGCACGGCGAAGCCGGTGACGGCCGCGAGCGCGGTGGTGCCCGCGATGAGGGACAGGGTGGTGCGGTTCACTGCTGGCTCCCGTCGGGACGCTCACTGCCCGTGCCGTGGGGGTGGTGCTGCTGCGCCGGGTCGTACGGCGTGCCGTAGCCCTGGGTGTAGGCCTGGTCGTAGGCCTGCTGGTCGTAGGGCGGGGTCTGGGGACCGCCGCCGTACGCGTACGGGTCGTACTGGGCGCCCTGGTACGGATCCGCCTGGTACTGCTGCTGCCCGTAGGCGTCGGCCGGGTAGGGGGCGTTCTGGTACGGGTCGCCGTAGCCGGCGTACTCGCCGCCCGGGTAGCCGGCGGCGTCCCACTGGCCGTGGTTCTGCTGGGGGACGCTCGCCGGGGGCTGCCCGGACTGCGGCGACGGGAACTGCGGGGACTCCTCGGGCGCGGGTGCGCCGTCCGCCTCGGCCTCCGCCTGGGCGCGCAGGCGGCGGGCGCGGCGGCCCTCGCCGGCGGTCGCCTGGGCGGGGACGGCGGCCTCCTCGGGCAGGTCGTCGTCGACGTCGCGGCGCCGGCCGGGCAGGGCGAGCACGACCAGGACGAGGGCGAGCGCGCCCTGGGTCCACAGCCAGGCGGTATGGCCGATCGGGTCGTCGTAGGTGACGTCCAGCCTGCCGCCCGACGCGGGGAGTTCGAAGCCCTGGGCCCAGCCGTCGACCGTGGTGGGGGTCAGCGGCTTGCCGTCGAGGGTCGCGGTCCAGGCGTCGGAGGCGGTGTCGGCGAGGCGCAGCACGCGCCCGCCGGCACCGGTGGGGATCGTGGTGTGGATCTCGACGGGGCCCGCGGCGACCGGCTGGGGCGTGCCCGGGCCGGAGGCGGTCACGATCGTGGCGCGCGCGACCTCGCGGTCGACCCGCCACAGCGCGCCGCCGCTCTGCTGGCTCAGCCGGGTCAGGCCGGGCGTGGCGTCCAGGACGCGGGTGATCTCGCGGGGCGTGCCCTGGTGGACGAGGACGTAGCGCACGGCGAAGCCGCCGAGCTGGTCGGCCTGGTCGGCGCCGGAGCCGGCGACCAGGTTGGCGACGACCTTGTCGAGCCTGCGGTTCTCGCCGTCGGCCGCGGCGATCTCGCCGTCGCCGAGGCGGGCGCCGGAGCCGCGCACCAGCACGTAGCGGACGTGGGCGCCGGAGTCGCTGTCGAGGACGAGGGTGCGGGCCTGGTCGCGGGTGCCGCTCTCCTCGGCGACGAACGCGGGGACCTGGACGGGGTCGCGCCGCTCCAGCGGTCCGTCGGCGCCGCGGATCATCCAGCCGGCGGCGATCAGCAGCGGTCCGGCGGCCGAGGCGAAGGCGATCAGGGCGGCGACCGGCTGGCGCCAGCCGAAGCTCTGCTCGGCCACCCGCGCGCGTGCCCCGTCGGCGCCGAGCGCGGCGGCCGCGAGAAGGGCGATGCCGTAGACGAGGGTCGCGGGGCCGGCCCAGGCGGTGCCGTTGGACAGGACCGCGAAGACGAAGCCGGTCAGGGCGACCGCCCAGGCGGTCCGGATGCCCGCCTGGCGTTCCGAGCGGAGCAGGGCGGCGAGCGCGGCCAGCACGACACCGAGGAGCATGAGGCCGCTGACGGTGCCGGGGCCGCCCGGGCTGGCGCCGAGCAGGTCGAGGGCGGAAGCCGCCGAGGGGCCGTACTCCAGGCCGGCTTCCCGGACGAAGCCGAACGGCAGCAGCGTCAGCGACCACGGCGCGAGGACCAGCAGCGGCGTGCCGAGCTGGGCGAGGAACCGCAGCCCGTAGGCCGGGAGGTCGGACCGGCGCAGCGCCAGCACGCCGACGCCGAGCAGCAGCGCGATGGGCCACACGATCGGCGTGAAGGCCGTGGTGACGGTCAGCAGCAGGGCGTACGCCCAGGTGGCGCGCCAGCTGCCGCGCGTGCCTTGGGGGTTGGCCAGGCCGCTCGCGGCGATGCCCGCGCGGGCCAGGAGCGGCAGCAGCACGGCCAGCACGGCCGTGCCGATGCGGCCTCCGGCGAGGGCGCCGGTGGCGGCGGGCAGGAACGCGTAGACCACGGCCGCCCAGGCGCGCAGCAGCCGGGACTGGACCAGGGGGCGGGAGGCGAAGTACGCGGTGAGGCCGGCCAGGGGCACCGAGCCGATGAGCAGGAGCGTGACGGCGAGGCCGGTCGAGCCGAACAGCAGGGACGCGAGCATCGCCACGATCGCCACGTACGGGGGCGCGGCGGAGGTGCCGCCGGTGCCCACCGGGTGCCAGGCGTCCAGGTAACGCGCCCACAGCTCGGCGGAGTCGGCCGGTGCGGGCAGCAGCGCGCCGCCCGCGAGGGCACCGCCGCCGAGGAGCGCGCGGCAGGCGACCAGGGAGACCACCAGCAGCACCAGGAAGAGCACTGGGCCGGGCTTGCGCGCGATGCGCTTGAGCCGGGCGAACTGCTCGATCTCCAGGAAGTCGGCGTCGTCGCCGCCCGGGCCCGACTCGACCGCTCCGCCGTGTCGGCCGGCGCCGGAGGTGACTTCGGGGTCGGAGCGGCCCACCAGGTTGCCGGCGACCTGCTCGACGGTGGCCCGGATGGTCGCGCCGGGCGGCGGGAACAGCTGGCGCAGCTCGTCCTTGTCGATCCGGGGGGCGCCTCGGCCGCGCCGCCCGGCCAGGATCCGCTCGGGCCGCAGCAGCGTGCCCATCAGGCCGCGGATCTCGTCGACGGCCTGCCCGGGCACCTTGCCCACGAGGTAGGCGACGGTGCGCAGCAGGGTGCCCAGCACGATCCGCAGCAGCACCCAGGGGAGCGCGGCCGTACGGGAGTTGACGAGCAGGGTGTAGACGGCGCCCGCCTTGTCGACCTTGTGCGGGGAGGCGGCCGTGCGGCCCACGCAGTCCACCGTGCGGCGCTCGCGGGAGGCCGCCTCGGCGTGCCGGACGACCGCCTCGGGCGCGACGAGGACGCGGTAACCGGCCGCGTGGGCGCGCCAGCACAGGTCGACGTCGTCACGCATGAGGGGCAGGTGCCGGTCGAAGCCGCCGAGCTCCTCGAACACGTCGCGGCGGATCAGCATGCCGGCGGTGGACACCGACAGCACGGGCCGGACGTGGTCGTGCTGGCCCTGGTCCTGCTCGCGGCGGTCCAGGCCGGTCCAGCGGCGGCCGGAGTCGGCGATGGTGACGCCGACCTCCAGCAGCTGGCGCCGGTCGTACCAGCCGCGCAGCTTGGGGCCGACGACGGCGACGTCCTCGCGGCCCAGCTCGTACTCGTTGTCCACGACCCGCAGCAGCTGGGCCAGGGCGTCGGGCTCGGGGGCGCAGTCGTCGTGCAGCAGCCACAGCCACTGGACCGGCTCGCCGTGCGGGAGCTCGGGCAGGTCGTAGGCGTCGTCGCGCCACGAGCGCGTGACCGGGTCCCAGCCGCTGGGCCGCTTCAGGTAGGGCAGTTCCTCCGGGGTGAGGTGCGGCGCCGTGCGGTCGCACTCCTCGACGGCCTGGCCGAAGCCCGTGCGGCGGGCCAGGTGCAGCACGCGGTCGGCGCCGAGGGCGTCGGTGACCAGCTGGGCGGAGTCGTCCGCGCTGCCGGTGTCGGCTCCCACCGCGTACTGGACGGGCCGCTCCTGGCCGAGCAGCCCGGCGAGCGCGTCGGGCAGCCAGCGGGCGCCGTCGTGGGAGACGAGGACCGCGGTCACCACATGGCGCGGGAACTCAGGTGTGGCAGCGCTGTCGTGATGAGCTGCCGGGTGGCTGTGCACGGACATCGAGGTACGGGCCCCGGTTCGGTGGACTGCGGTGGACGCCCGCGACCGGTGGGGGCCGCGTGGCGTCTCGGACGAGCGCCCACACTATCGGCTGCGCAACAAGGGGGCCCGCCGCCTGTGGACAACTCCACCTGCGACGGGCCGTGCACACTGGGGCCGGGTCAGACGGCCGCCTTCTTCAGCCGGCGGCGCTCCCGCTCGGACAGGCCGCCCCAGATGCCGAAGCGCTCGTCGTTGGCGAGGGCGTACTCGAGGCACTCGGAGCGGACCTCGCAGGCGAGGCAGACCTTCTTGGCCTCCCGGGTCGAGCCGCCCTTCTCGGGGAAGAAGGACTCGGGGTCGGTCTGGGCGCACAGTGCGCGCTCCTGCCAGCCGAGTTCCTCGTCCGCGTCGTCGACCAGCAGTTGCTGCACCGTCTCGGTCATGTGCGCCCCTCGTCTGTCTTTCGCGTCCCCGTGATCTAGCCGTTACCGATTCCGGCTGAACGACACGAGTGAAATTACAAGTGTGCTGCTCCGGGCGAGTCAAGCCGAGATCTGCTATTGAGCCCCTTATTCACTCTGCGGAACCAAGCCCATGCGGAAAGTGTTCAAATCACCATAAAACCTGACACACTGATGGAGCCCCGAAGGGCTCACACCGTCCGCCGGACCCCTCGCAGACCTCTACGAAGAAGGACGCCCAGGAGTTCGATCCCGTTCCGACGCGCCCCACGAAGCGAACCGGATCACAGTCGGATCACGAGTGCGCAACGGGGTTTGTCCGCCCGGATGGACGCCATGTGTCCCGGACCGGCCCTGAACAAACCTTTCATCTGAGTGATCGACCGGATGAGGTGAACCTCATCCCACATACCGGGTGTCGAGTTGACAGTGCGGGTGTGAACCGGTGTCCTTGTGGGCATGCTCGCGAACTTGGCACTCACCACGACCCGCACCGCCGGGTCCTTCGGTGCTGCCCGGGCTCGCTGTAGCTGTTGCTGTTCCAGCTGTTGAGCCCCACCCGCTCCAGCTGAAGGCCGGGCCACCCGTCTCCCGGCCGCCGTTCCCTCTGACCTTCTTTTTCACTGAGGAACCACCACACCCATGAACAGCGACAGCGACCTCCAGATCGCCGGCGACATCCTCGAGGTCACCCACCTGCTCCAGGCCCCGCGCGAGCATCCCTCCACGGTCGCCGAGTTCGCCGGCCTCGCCCGCGCCCTCGCCGACGACCGCTCCCAGTGGGAGCACCTCGTCCGCTACGACGCGACCAGCCGCTGGTACCACCGGCTGCGCAGCGGCCCGGGCTACGAGGTGTGGTTGCTGTCGTGGGTGCCCGGGCAGGGCAGCGGACTGCACGACCACGGCCGCTCCTCCGGGGTGCTGACCGTGCTGGACGGCACGCTGACCGAGCGCACGGAGCGGGGCACACGCGCCTTGCGGGCGGGCGCGCAGCGCGTGTTCGCGCCGGGGTACGTGCACGAGGTGGTGAACGACGCACTGGAGCCGGCGGTGAGTCTGCACGTGTACTACCCGGGCCTGACGGAGATGCCGATGCACACGGCCCCGCACTGCGAGGCCCGCACCGAGCCGGACACGGTCGGCGCCTGACGCTCGCCCCGGGCCGGCCGGCTCGATGCCGGCCGGTGCCCGCGCCGGTCGCCGTCGCGTCGGCCCGGTGCCCGCGCCGGTCGCCGTCGCGTCGGCCCGTTGTCCACAGCCGGTCACCGGTTGTCGCGGGCGCCTGCAAGACTGGCTCCCATGCGCATTGTGGTTCTGGCAGGCGGCATCGGTGGTGCCCGGTTCCTGCGTGGTCTGAAGCGGGCCGTGCCCGACGCGGACATCACGGTCATCGGCAACACCGGGGACGACATCCACCTCTTCGGGCTGAAGGTCTGCCCGGACCTCGACACGGTGATGTACACGCTCGGCGGCGGCATCAACGAGGAGCAGGGCTGGGGCCGGGCCGACGAGACCTTCCACCTGAAGGAGGAGCTCGGGGCGTACGGCGTCGGGCCCGAGTGGTTCGGGCTCGGCGACCGGGACTTCGCCACGCACATCGTGCGGACCCAGATGATCGGCGCCGGGTATCCGCTGAGCGCGGTGACGGAGGCCCTGTGCGACCGGTGGCAGCCGGGCGTGCGGCTGATCCCCATGACCGACGACCGGGTCGAGACGCATGTGGCGGTCGAGCTCGACGGCGAGCGCAAGGCGATCCACTTCCAGGAGTACTGGGTGCGGCTGCGCGCCTCGGTGCCCGCGCAGGCGGTCGTGCCGGTCGGTGCCGACCAGGCGAATCCCGCGCCGGGCGTCCTGGAGGCCATCGCCGAGGCGGACGTGATCCTGTTCCCGCCGTCCAACCCGGTGGTGTCGATCGGCACGATCCTCGCGGTGCCCGGCATCCGGGAGGCGATCGCCGACGCCGGGGTGCCGGTGGTGGGCCTGTCCCCCATCGTCGGCGACGCCCCCGTGCGGGGCATGGCCGACAAGGTGCTGGCCGCCGTGGGCGTGGAGTCGACCGCGGCGGCGGTGGCCGAGCACTACGGCTCGGGCCTGCTGGACGGCTGGCTCGTCGACACGGTCGACGCGGGCGCGGTCGAGCGGGTCGAGGCGGCCGGGATCCGCTGCCGGGCCGTGCCGCTGATGATGTCCGGCGCCGACGCGACCGCGCGGATGGCCCGGGAGGCACTGGACCTGGCGGAGGAGGTGCGCGGCGCGTGAGCGGCGGCGAGCCGAACGCCGGCGGGTACCGCGTGTGGGCCGTGGACGGGCTGCCCGAGGTGACCGCCGGGGACGATCTGGCCAAGCTGATAGCGGCCGCCGAGCCCGGGCTGGCCGACGGGGACGTCCTGCTGGTGACGTCGAAGATCGTGTCCAAGGCGGAGGGGCGGATCGTCCGGGCGGCGGACCGGGAGGCCGCCATCGACGCCGAGACGGTCCGGGTGGTCGCCCGCCGGGGCAGCCTGCGGATCGTGGAGAACCGGCAGGGCCTGGTCATGGCCGCGGCCGGGGTCGACGCCTCCAACACCCCCGCGGGCACGGTGCTGTTGCTGCCCGAGGACCCGGACGCGTCCGCCCGCGCCGTCCGCGAGGGCCTGCGGGACGCCCTCGGCGTCGACGTCGGGGTCGTCGTGACCGACACCTTTGGGCGGCCCTGGCGCGCCGGGCTGACGGACGTGGCGATCGGTGCCGCCGGAGTGCGCGTGCTCGACGACCTGCGCGGGGGCACGGACGCCCACGGCAACCCGCTCAGCGCCACCGTCGTCGCCACGGCCGACGAACTCGCCGCCGCCGGCGACCTCGTCAAGGGCAAGGCCGCAAGGCTTCCCGTCGCGGTGGTGCGCGGACTGCCCCACGTCGTGACGGAGGACGACGGCGCGGAAGGGGCGCGCGCCCTGGTGCGCGGCGCCCGCGACGACATGTTCCGCCTCGGCACGTCGGAGGCCGTGCGGCTGGCGGTGACCCAGCGGCGCACGGTCCGGTCCTTCACGGACGAGCCCGTCGACCCCGGTGCGGTGCGGCGGGCCGTGGCCGCGGCCGTGACCGCGCCGGCCCCGCACCACACCACGCCGTGGCGGTTCGTGCTGCTGGAGTCGCAGCGGTCGCGGACGCGGCTGCTGGACGCGATGCGGGAGGCCTGGATCGCCGATCTGCGGCGGGACGGCAGGACGGAGGAGTCGATCGCCAAGCGGGTGCGGCGCGGTGACGTCCTGCGCAACGCGCCCTACCTCGTCGTCCCCTGCCTGGTCATGGACGGCTCGCACACGTACGGGGACGCGCGGCGGGACGGCGCCGAGCGGGAGATGTTCGTCGTCGCCGCGGGCGCCGGCGTGCAGAACTTCCTGGTGGCGCTGGCCGGGGAGCGGCTGGGTTCGGCATGGGTGTCCTCGACGATGTTCTGCCGGGACGTGGTGCGCGAGGTGCTGGGTCTGCCCGCGGACTGGGACCCCATGGGCGCGGTGGCGGTCGGACATCCGGCGGAGGAACCGCGGCCCCGGCCGGAGCGGGACGCGGGGGCGTTCATCGAGGTGCGGTGACAGGCACCGGCCCGGGCCTACCCTCGTAGGGCCCCACTCGGTCATCCAGGGAATCTCATTCATGGCAGGACGCTTCGCCCCCAGACCCACGCTCCCCCACAGCCCGAAGGGCGTGGGAGGTACCGCCCTGCCGGTGCGCGGCGGGCGGGTCGCGGGCGGCGGCGTGCCGCGGCAGGCGGCCGGGCCGGGGCGGGTGCGCGAGTGGGTGCCGGACGGGCCGCTGGACCTCGGGCTGGTGCTCGGGCCGTTGCGGCGAGGGCCCGGGGACCCGACGTTCCGGGCGATGCCGGACGGGTCCGTGTGGCGGGCCGCCCTGACACCGGCCGGGCCCGGGACGCTCCGGGTCTCCGCGGCCGGTGGCCGGGTCCGCGGGGAGGCCTGGGGGCCCGGCGGGGAGTGGCTGCTGGAGCGGCTGCCGGAGCTGCTCGGGGCGGCCGACGATCCGTCGGCGTTCGTTCCCCGGCACCGGCTGCTGGCGATGACGCGGCACCGGCGGCCGGGGCTGCGGCTGACGCGGAGCGGGCTGGTGCTGGAGTCGCTGATCCCGTCGATCCTGGAGCAGAAGGTCACCACCGACGAGGCGTACCGGGCGTGGCGGTTGCTGGTGCGCGCCTACGGGGAGCCGGCGCCGGGTCCCGCGCCTGGGCGGATGTACGTCATGCCGGCGCCGCGCACCTGGGCGCTGATCCCCTCCTGGGAGTGGCACCGGGCCGGGGTCGACGACAAGCGGGCGTCGACGATCCTGCGGGCCGTCCGGGTCGCCGCGCGGCTGGAGGAGGCCGTGCGGATGGATCCGGTGGCGGCCCGGGCACGGCTGGAGCTCGTGCCCGGGGTGGGTCCGTGGACGTCGGCGGAGACGGTGCAGCGCAGCCACGGCGCGGCGGACGAGGTGACGGTCGGGGATCTGCATCTGCCGGGGATCGTCGGGTGGGCGCTGGCCGGGGACCGGGACGCGGACGACTCCGTGATGCTGGAGCTGCTGGAGCCGTACGCGGGGCAGCGGCACCGGGCGGCCCGGCTGATCCTGCTGAGTGGGCGGGTGCCGGGGCGCAGGGCGCCGAAGATGCCGCGGTGGGACATCGGGCAGATCTGAGGGCCTGCCCGATGACCGGTGCCCGGCGTCGGCGCCCTGGCCGGGGGTTCCGCGGCGGGCGGCCCTCTACTGGTCCGAGGAGAAGCGGACCGCTCCCGCCGGGATGCGGGCGTCGCACCATATGCGGGCGCCGTCCCGGAGCTCGTTGTCGGGGCCGACCACCGCGCCGTCGCCGATGACGGTGCCCGTGAGGACCGAGCGTTCGCCGACGCGGGCCCGGGTGCCGATGAGGGAGTCGGTGATGACCGCGCCGGGTTCGATGACCGCGCCCGGCAGGATCGTGCTGCCGAAGACCCGGGCGCCCTCGGCGACGAACGCGCCCTCGCCCACGACCGTGCCGCCCGCCAGCTTCGCGTCCGCCGCGACCGTCGCCGTCGGCAGGACCAGCCGGTCGCCGCAGCGGCCCGGGACCGCGGGGGACGGGGCCCTGCCGAGGACCAGGTCCGCCGAGCCGCGCACGAAGGCCGCCGGGGTGCCCAGGTCGAGCCAGTACGTCGAGTCGACCATGCCCTGGAGGTGGGCCCCGGCCGACAGGAGGCCGGGGAACGTCTCCCGTTCCACCGACACCGGCCGGCCCGGCGGGATGGTGTCGATGACCGAGCGGCGGAAGACGTAGGCCCCCGCGTTGATCTGGTCGGTGACGATCTCCTCGGGCGTCTGCGGCTTCTCCAGGAACGCCAGCACCCTGCCCGTGTCGTCGGTGGGGACCAGGCCGTACGCGCGCGGGTCCGTCACCTTCGTCAGGTGCAGGGAGACGTCCGCGCCGGTCGACTCGTGGGTGTCGACCAGGGCCCGGATGTCCAGGCCCGTCAGGATGTCGCCGTTGAAGATCAGGACCGGGTCGTCCGGTCCCGAGCGCAGCCGGGAGGCGACGTTGCGGATGGCGCCGCCGGTGCCGAGCGGCTCCTCCTCCGTCACGTACTCCAGGTGGAGCCCGAGTGCGGACCCGTCCCCGAAGTACGGCTCGAAGACCTCGGCCAGGTAGGACGTGGCCAGGACGATGTGCTCGACGCCCGCCGCTCTCGCTCTCGCCAGCTGGTGCGTGAGGAAGGGCACCCCGGCCGCCGGGACCATGGGCTTGGGCGTGTGCACCGTGAGCGGGCGCAGCCGGGTGCCCTTGCCGCCGACCAGGAGGATCGCTTCTGTCACGTGTCGTCTCTGCTTCCTGCCGGGACCGGCCGAACTGTCTTTCGGCCGGTCAGTGTATGCAGACCGTTCCGTGGCGCCTTCGCTGGCCGTGCGGCATTCCGTCCCATGCCCCCGCATGCCCCCCGACGGCGGTCGAACGTGACCTCAGCGGCCCTGGTAGTGGGCCGCCTTGGAGCGGGCGGAGCCGAGCTTGCCGTAGAGCTTCCGCCCCGGGCACTCCGTCTTGAAGCCGTCCCGGTGCCCCGAGATCACGTTCAGTCGTACCTTCTTACCTTTGCTGTGCAGATTGCTGCCAGCCGACTTCAGGTAAGTCTTTCCCTTCGGATTCACCCGGTACAGCCCCAGCTTCCACGCGGTCAGCCGGGCGACGGCCCTGACCGCGGCCTTCGACGGCTTCTTCGTGTCGTACGACCCGAGGACGGCGATCCCCATGCTGTTGCTGTTGAAACCAAGGGTGTGCGCGCCGAGGACCGGTCGCGCCACGCCCCCGGCGCGGCCCTCGTAGATCTTTCCGCACTTGTCGATGAGGAAGTTGTAGCCGATGTCCCGCCACCCCATGCTCTTGACGTGGTAGCGGTAGATACTGCGGATGAGTGACGGGACCTGCGAGCAGCGGTAGTTGTTGCCGCTGGCGGTGTGGTGGACGAAGGCCGCCCGGACCTTCTTGGTGTACCGGAAACCGCGCTCCCGCAATCCCTCGTCGGCCCCCCAGCCGCGTCGCGTGACGATGCCCGGGCGCGGACCGACGTACGGCTTGGCCCGCTGCTGCTGCTCCGTCAGCCCGCCGGCGTTCGATGCCAGGTACTCCCGCTCGGTCTCCTCCCGGCTCAGGGCCGCGATCTCGGTCGCGCCCAGGGGGGCGAGGTCGGCGTTGACGGCGGAGGCCTCGGTGGCGGCGGCGCTCTCACCGGCGAGGGCGGCGGTGCGGGGGCCGTCGGCCGGGGCGCCGGGCGGCGGGGCGTCCTCGCCGGGGTCGACGAGTTCGAGCCGGAGGCCGGAGGGGAGCGGGGGCGCGGCGGGCAGGTGGCGGGCGTCCGTGCCGTGCTGCGCGGAGCCGGCCTCCGCGCTGCCGGCCTCGGAGCGGACCCGGAGTTCCACACCGTCGGAGTCGCCCACCCACAGCGGGGCGGTGGCGCCGCGGACGCGGCCCGAGGCGCTCTCGGGGGTGTCCCGGTCGGCGCCGTGCTCGGCGTTGTGCGTCTCCACGTCCTGCCAGCCGGACCAGCTGCCGGTGTCCGCGGCGCGGGTGCGGACCTGGACGCGGCCGTGCAGTTCGGCCCTGGGGTCGTCCCAGACCACGCCGACGAGGGAGAAGTGGCGTACGGCGCGGGGGCGCAGTCCCTGCTCGGTGGTGGGGGCGGACGGGGTGGCGCGGTTGCGGGTGAGGGGTTCGAGAGGGAGCGACTGGGTGCTGCCGGGGGTGGCCGGTTCGGCCGCGCGCCGGGTGGTCGTGGTGGCGGCCGGGGTCCCCGCGTGGGGCGCGGGTCTCGCGCTCGTCGCGGCTTCCGTGGTCGGCACCGGTCTCGCGGTCGCCGCGAGGGCGGGCGGGGTGAGGGGAAGGGCCAGAGCGGCCGCACAGGTGACACCGATCGAGGAAGCAAGGAATCCACGCATGCCCCTGATCTTGGACATAGTCGTATAAGTCTGTCCATTTGGGAGTTGACGGGTCGTCGGTCGCGTTCGGCCGAACCGGTGGCGGAACCGGGGTGGGGCGGCGGCCGGGCCGTTGGGGCGCGGGGGGTGCGCCGCGTACGCTTGCGCGGGTGAACGCCACCGATCGCACCCCTGCCGACCTGCTGGGTTCCGCGCTCGCCGCGGACCCGGGACGCCCCCTGGTGACCTTCTACGACGACGCCACGGGCGAACGGGTCGAACTGTCCGTGGCCACCTTCGCCAATTGGGTGGCCAAGACCTCGAACCTGCTGCAGGACGAGCTGTCCGCCGAGCCCGGGGACCGGGTGGCGCTGCTGCTGCCGGCGCACTGGCAGACGGCGGTGTGGCTGCTGGCCTGTTCGTCGGTGGGGGTCGTCGCCGACGTGACGGGGGACGTGCGCGCCGCCGACGTGGTGGTGAGCGGGCCGGACGGACTGGAGGCGGCGCGTGCCTGTTCCGGGGCCCGGGTCGCGCTGGCGCTGCGCCCGCTCGGCGGACGGTTCCCGCAGCCGCCCGAGGGGTTCGTCGACTACGCGGTGGAGGTGCCGGGACAGGGGGACCGCTTCGTGCCGTACGCGCCGGTGGACCCGGAGGGACCGGCCCTGATCGTGGCCGGGCGGGAGTTCAGCGGGGCGGAGGTCGTGGAGCGGGCGCGGGCCGAGGCGACGGGGCTGGGGCTGACCGGACCCGGGTCCCGGATCCTGTCGGGGCGTGCGTACGACACGTGGGAAGGGCTGAACGCGGGGTTGTACGCCCCCCTGGCCACGGGCGGTTCGGTGGTGCTGTGCCGGAACCTGGAGCAGGCGGGTGCGGGAGTGCTGGACAAGCGGGTGGAGAGCGAGCGGGTGACGGCCATCGCCCGGTAGGCGTCCCCCTCCCTCCCACCGGTCCCGGCGCTCCCCGCCGGGCCACCGCCCGCCCCGGCGCTCCCCCGTCCGGCCCATCCCGACCCCGCCCCCGCCTCCCATCCACGCCATCGTCGTAAGAGCACTGCGCGTGGGACGTTCCGGCGTCAGGAGGGGTGGTTGCTGCCGTGGGCTACAGGGTCGGGCCGGGCGTGGGCGCGTCCGCCAGCGGGCGGGGGCTGCCGCGGCGGCGCCGGGCGCGGTGGGTGCGGGTCTCGGCGCTCGTGGCCGCGGGCCTCCTCGTGGCGGGCGTGGCGGCCGGGTGGGCCGTGTACGCGAAGCTCAGCGGGAACATCACCCCCGACGAGGCGGCCGCCGCCGAGCTCAGGCGGTACGAGCGGGAACGCCCCACCTCGCTGGTCAAGGACGCGCGCAACATCCTGCTGATCGGCTCCGACACCCGTCACGGCGACGACAACGCCCGCTACGGGCGTGACTCGGGCACCGCGCGGTCGGACACCGCGATCCTGCTGCACCTGTCGGCGGGGCGGCGCAGCGCCACCGCCGTCTCGCTGCCCCGGGACCTGATGGTGAACCTGCCGGGCTGCCGGCGGCGGGACGGCTCGCGCAGCGTGCCGCGGTTCGCCATGTTCAACCAGGCGTTCCAGGTGGGCGGCTCGGCCTGCACCATCCGCACCGTCGAGAAGCTCACCGGCATCCGCGTCGACCACCACGTCGTCGTCGACTTCCACGGCTTCAAGGAGATGGTCGACGCCGTCGACGGCGTCGAGGTGTGCCTGCGGGAGCCGATCGACGACCGGGCCGCCAGGCTGCGGCTGCCCGCCGGGCGGGTGACGCTCGACGGCGAGCAGGCCCTCGGTTACGTCCGGGCCCGCAAATCCCTGGGCGACGGCAGCGACACCGAACGCATGGAACGGCAGCAGCGATTTCTCGCAGCGCTCGTCAACAAGGTGCGCAGCAATGACGTCCTGCTGAATCCGGCGAAGCTGTATCCCGTGCTGGACGCGGCCACGTCCTCTCTCACCACCGACCCGGATCTGGCGAGCCTGCGCGGCTTGTACGAACTCGTGCGCGGTCTGCGCGACATCCCCATGGAACAAGTGCAATTCCTGACCGTACCCCGGGAGTCGTACGCGTTCGACGCCAATCGCGACCAACTCGTGGAACCCGAGGCGGACCGGCTGTTCGAGCGGCTGCGCACGGACTCACCCGTGGTGATCGCCCGGGACGCGCCGCGCGGTTCCGCCCCTTTGCGGCCCGCCCATTCCCATGACGGGTCGTACGGGGATGCGTACGGGGGGCCGTTAGCCGCACCCGTCGTCACCGTTTCTCCGCCGCCGACGTTCGAGGGGAACACGGCAGCCGAGGACACCTGTGGGTAAAGCGGGCGCCAAGGCGACTTCAACGTAACGAACTCTTCACCCGGGAAATGGGCGAATTGCCCGGGTGTAGGGACGTGGAATTGGTCACCGCCGTCGCTCCGCACCGAAGTGGGCGGTTAGTGTGAGCGATCCGGTGCGCCCGGCTCCGAGGACGGTCCTCGAGGGCGCGCACCGTGTGACCGAGACCCGGGCGCCTTGGTGGGGGAGGCGCCGCGTGCCCCGACGGAGGAAACAGGCAACCGTGGACGCGCAAGGCCGTGGGCGGGCGGACGACATCGACCCCGCAGACCAGTGGGTACTCAACCCGGACACCGGTGAATACGAGCTGCGACTGCCCGCTTCCCCACCGCAGCCGGGTGTGCCCTCCCCCCGCAGGCCGCACGCGTCCGACGCGGGTCCGCGCACGCGCTCCCGCACGCAGGCTCCCGGCCGCTCCGGCACCGCGGCACCCGGCCGCTCGCGGCCCGAGGAGCCCGGCCGCGCGGTGCCGCCGCCGCGCCGGCGGCGCGGGGCACCCGAGGAACCGCCGCCGGGACGGCGCGGGCGGCGGCCCGCGAAGGCCTCGAA
Source organism: Streptomyces sp. NPDC044921 (assembly GCF_056432865.1). Classification (NCBI taxonomy): domain Bacteria; kingdom Bacillati; phylum Actinomycetota; class Actinomycetes; order Kitasatosporales; family Streptomycetaceae; genus Streptomyces; species Streptomyces sp. NPDC044921. The sequence continues at coordinate 532,298 of NZ_JBWKIF010000001.1, read as the reverse complement.
GGGCAAGAAGGTCCTGCTGTGGACCGGCGGCACGATGGCGTTCGTACTGGTCGCCGGCGCGGGCGCGGGGTACCTCTACATCGAGCACCTGAACGACAACATCGCCTCCGTCTCCGACGACGGCGCCAGCACCGGCGGCTTCCAGAAGGACAAGGCGATCAACATCCTGCTGATCGGCACCGACAAGCGCACCGGCGCGGGCAACGACACCTACGGCGACGCGGGCAGCGTCGGTCACGCCGACACCACGATCCTGCTGCACGTCTCCAAGGACCGTTCGAACGCGACCGCGCTGAGCATCCCGCGCGACCTCGTCACCGACATCCCGGACTGCCCGACCACGCAGGAGGACGGCAGCCAGAAGATCATCCCCGGCACGCGGGGCGCCCGCTTCAACACCAGCCTCGGCCAGGACGGCCGCACCCCCAGCTGCACCATGCGGACCGTGACCGAGCTGACCGGGGTCAAGCCGGACAACTTCATGGTCGCCGACTTCAACGCCGTCAAGACGCTGACCAGCGCGGTCGGCGGCGTCGAGGTCTGCCTGGCCAAGGACATCGACGACCCGGACTCCAAGCTGAAGCTGTCCAAGGGCACGCACACCATCGAGGGCGAGCAGGCGCTGGCGTTCGTGCGCACCCGGCACTCCGTGGGCTTCGGGGGCGACCTGAGCCGGATCGGGCTGCAGCAGCAGTTCCTGAGCGCGCTGATGCGCAAGCTGAAGTCCAACGACACCCTGACGAGCCCCTCCAAGATGCTCGACCTGGCGGAGGCGGGCACCAAGGCCCTGACCGTCGACTCGCAGCTGGACAGCATCGGCAAGCTGAAGGACCTCGGCCTGGAACTGGGCAAGCTCGACACCAAGAACCTGACGTTCACCACGGTGCCGGTGATCGACAACCCGGCGGAGAAGGTCAAGAGCACGGTCGTCCTCAACGAGTCGACCGCCCCGCAGGTCTTCGACATGATCAGGAACGACGTCTCCTTCACGGCCGTGAAGGAGCGGAAGAAGAAGGAAGCCGCCGCGGTGGCCGCCCGGCTCAAGGGCAGCAAGGCCCCGGCCTCCGAGGTACGGGTGCGCGTCCTCAACGGCGGTGCCGTCGCCGGCAGCGCCCAGGAGACCCTCAGCTGGCTGCAGAACGAGGAGGGCGTCACCAAGTCCGAGAACGCCGGCAACGCCCCCGCCGAACTGGCCAGGACCACCCTGGAGTACGCCCCCGGCCAGGCCGCCCAGGCCCGCCGGCTCGCCGATCTGATGGGGTTGTCCGGGGCCGCGATGAAGCCGGGCGAGAGCGTGGACAACTCCCAGGGCCTGCCCGCGATGACGCTCACCCTCGGCAAGGACTTCAAGGGCGCGGGAATCTCCCTGACCGCTCCCGAGAAGGCGCCCGAAGGCGTGCAGAAGTCCACGGCCGACAAGGTCGAGTGCGCCAAGTGACGTGTAATTGGCGGGTGTTCACCAAAGTCGCGTCAAACAAATGGGCGGGATTGCCCAGTTGTGAGAACGTGGATTCCGTCACCCACGTCGCTTGACGTCGATGTGTGCGGATAGTGTGTGCGATCCAGTGCCCGCACCCACGAGGTCCGTCCCGGGAACGGGCGCTGCTTGACCGACACCGTGCGCCTTCCGGGGGGAGGGCGCCGCGTGGCCCGACGGAGGAATCAGGCAACCGTGGACGCGCAAGGCCGTGGGCGGGCGGACGACATCGACCCCGCAGACCAGTGGGTGCTCAACCCGGACACCGGCGAATACGAACTGCGACTGGCCCCTTCCGCACCGCAGTCGCCCGTTCCCGGCCCCCGTGAGTCCGCCGTCCGCGGCACCGGCGCGGCGGGCGGCGCGGCACGTGCCCGCCGGACCGCCGCCCCCGCCCGGCGGCCCGGGGCCCCGGCACCCGGCGGCGAGACGGTCTCCCCGCGCAGACGCGCCGCCGCCCCGGCCGAGCCGGCCGCCGGGCGGCGCGGACGCCGTCCGGCGCCGCAGAAGTCGAAGGGCAAGAAGGTCCTGACGTGGACCGGCGGCTCGCTGGCCTTCGTGCTGGTCGCCGTGAGCGCGGCCGCGTACCTCTACTACCAGCACCTCAACGACAACATCACGTCCGTCTCCGACGACGGCGCCGGCACCGGCGGGTTCAGCAAGGACCGCGCGATCAACATCCTGCTGATCGGTACCGACAAGCGCACCGGCAAGGGCAACGAGGGCTACGGCGACAAGGACAGCGCCGGGCACGCGGACACCACGCTGGTGCTGCACGTCTCCAAGGACCGTTCGAACGCGACGGTGCTGAGCATCCCGCGCGACCTCATCACCGACATCCCGGACTGCCCGACGACCCAGGAGGACGGCACCGAGAAGGTCATCCCGGGCAAGCAGCGCACGCGCTTCAACAACAGCCTCGGTCAGGAGGACCGGACGCCGAGCTGCACCATGCGCACGATCACCGAGCTGACCGGGCTGAAGATGGACCACTTCATGGTCGCCGACTTCAACGCGGTCAAGACGCTGACCAGCGCGGTGGGCGGGGTCGACGTGTGCCTGGCCAAGGACATCAAGGACCCGGACTCCAGGCTCGACCTGCCCAAGGGCGAGCACACCATCGAGGGCGAGGAGGCGCTGGCGTTCGTGCGCACCCGGCACTCCGTGGGCTTCGGCGGCGACCTGAGCCGCATCCAGCTGCAGCAGCAGTTCCTCGGCTCGCTGATGCGCAAACTGAAGTCCAACGACACCCTGACCAGCCCCGCCAAGATGATCAAGCTGGCGGAGGCGGGCACCAAGGCGCTGACCGTCGACTCCCAGATCAGCACGATCAAGAAGCTTGCCGACCTCGGGGCGGAGCTGGGCAAGTTCGACACGAAGAACCTCACGTTCGCGACCGTGCCCGTCGTCGACAACCCCGAGGAGACGGTCAAGGCCACCGTGGTGCTGAAGCAGCCCCAGGCCCAGCAGCTCTTCGCGATGGTGCGGGACGACGTGTCGCTGACCGAGGTGAAGCAGCAGAAGAAGAAGGAGAAGGACGCCGAGGCCGCCCGGCTGAAGGGCAGCAAGGCCCCGGCCTCCGAGGTGCGGGTGCGCATCCTCAACGGCGGTGCCGTCGCCGGCAGCGCCCAGGAGACCCTCAGCTGGCTCCAGGTCGAGGAGGGCGTCACCAAGTCCGAGAACGCCGGCAACGCCCCCGCCGAACTGGCCAGGACCACCCTGGAGTACGCCCCCGACCAGGCCGCCCAGGCCCGCCGGCTCGCCGCGATCCTGGGTCTGTCCGGGGCCGCGATGAAGCCGGGCGAGAGCGTGGACAACTCCCAGGGGCTGCCCGCCATGACGCTCACCCTCGGCAAGGACTTCAAGGGCGCGGGCGTCCCGCTGACCACTCCGTCGAAGGTTCCGGACGACGTGCAGAAGTCCACGGCCGACAAGGTCGAGTGCGCCAAGTGACCTGACCGTCCTTTCCCGCGTCTCACAGGTGGGCAGGACATGCCCGGACATACGGACCGGGTGTACATCCGAGCGGGCATGTCAGGTGTCCAACCAGGAGCGGGAACCGCCGTGTCCGGCGGGGGCCGGGAAACCCCCGGTCCGGGCGGACACGGTTCGCCCGTGATCCGAACACGACGCGGGGCGGACCCGTGGGTCGGCCGTAGGGGTGGGGAGGCAGGGTATGGCGCGAAGTGACGTGCGCGGAGGCGGCACGCGGCGCGACACGGGGGGCCTGGTCCAGGACGAGCGTCCGGCGACGGGGGCCGCCGCCGCGGGCGGGGACGACGGGCCGGGGGGCGGCCCGGCCCGCCGCAGCGGCCGGCGCCGTGGCGGCGGGCGCCGGATACTGCGCTGGTCCGCGCTCGTGCTGTCGGTCCTGATACTCGGGACGGCCGGCGCCGGTTACCTCTACTACCGCCATCTCAACGCCAACATAGACAAGGGCAAGCGCAACGCCGGCGACTCCGACGTCCGCAGGTCCGAGCCCAACGCGGCCGGCCAGACCCCGCTGAACATCCTGCTGATCGGCTCCGACAGCCGGAACTCGGCGGAGAACGTCAAGCTCGGCGGCAGCAGGGACAACGTCGGCAGCAAGCCCCTGGCCGACGTGCAGATGCTGCTGCACGTCTCGGCGGACCGGGAGAGCGCGGCCGTGGTGAGCATCCCGCGGGACACCCGGGTGGACATCCCCAAGTGCACGGACCCCGACACCGGTGAGACCTACCCGGCGAAGAACACGATCATCAACGAGTCGCTCCAGCGCGGCGGACCGGGCTGCACGCTGGCCACCTGGCAGGAGCTGACCGGTGTGTACATCGACCACTGGATGATGGTCGACTTCGCCGGAGTGGTGGACATGGCGGACGCGATCGGCGGTGTCCCGGTCTGCGTCAACCAGAACGTGTGGGACCGGCCGCTGCCCGGCCAGCGCGGTGGTTCGGGCCTGAAGCTCAGGGCCGGCACGCACAACGTCCAGGGCAAGCAGGCGCTGCAGTGGCTGCGCACCCGGCACGCCTGGGGCAGCGATCCGCTGCGGGCCAAGGCGCAGCACATGTACATGAACGCGATGATCCGCACGCTGAAGAAGCAGAACGTCTTCACCGACACCGGCCGGCTGATGGGTCTGGCCGAGGCGGGCACCAAGGCGCTGAAGGTGTCCGAGGAGATCGGCACGGTCAAGAACCTGTACGACCTGGCCATGCAGCTGAAGTCGGTCCCGACCAGCCGGATCACGATGACCACGATGCCCTGGATCGAGGACCCGCTGGACCGCAACCACCTGCTGCCCAGGCCGGGGGACGCGGACAAGATGTGGGCGATGCTGCGCGACGACGTCTCCTTCGACAAGGGCGGGAAGGCCGGGCGGGCCGGCGCCGGTCCGTCCCCGGCCTCGGTCCGGGCCACCGGGCCCGCCGCCGCGCCCGCCGAGGGGCTGTCGGTCACGGTCGTCAACGGCACGGCCGGTGAGCAGGGGGCGGCGGTGCCGAACCGGGCCGCCGCGATCGTGGCCGCCCTGCGGCAGGAGGGGTTCGTGCGGGCGGTCGCCTCGGGGCAGCAGGACCCGCAGCCCCGGACGCAGGTGACGTACCCGAAGAGCACCGGGGCACAGGGCAGGGCAAACGCGCTGTCGGTGGCCCAGGCGGTCGGCATCCCGGGCAGCCAGGTGCGGGCCACGGACGGCGTCACCACGACCCTGATCGTCGGCGCCGACTGGCGGGAGGGCAGCAGCTACCCGAAGCAGGAGCCGGTGAAGGCGGGGGACCTGCCCGAGAGCGCGGACGCGCTGACGGCGGACAAGAAGGAGTGCATGGACGTGTACGGCCCCTACCGGTGGTGAGCCCGGCCGGAACATGAGGCCGGTGGCTCAGCGGCGGAGGGCCTCCGCCGGCTGGATGCGGCTGGCGCGCCAGGCCGGGTAGAGGCCGGCGAGCACGCCGGTGGCGAGGCCGGCCAGGGGTGCCGTCACCACGGTCGCGGGATGGATGACGGGCGTCCACTCGCGGTGGACCGCCATGACGACGACGGTGACCGTGCCGAGGCTGGTGCCGACCAGACCGCCCAGCGCCCCCAGCGCCCCCGACTCGGCGAGGAACTGGAGGGTGATGTGCCGCCCGCGGGCCCCGAGCGCGCGGCGCAGGCCGATCTCGCCGGTGCGCTCCAGGACGGCGACGAGGGTGGTGTTGGCGATGCCCACGGCCCCGATGACCAGGCAGATCCCGGCCAGCAGCATGAACAGCTGGTTCAGGTCGGAGGTGACACCGCCGCGCAGGGTCTTCGGGTCGGGCGGCGGTACGACCTTGAAGTGCTCGGGGTGCGCCGGGTCCAGGGCGAGGGCCGCCTCGGAGGCGATCTGCCGGGCGGCTCCGAGGTCGGTGGAGATCAGCATCCTGGCCCGTTCGCCGCCCTGGGGCCCGCCCCAGATCTCCTCGGCGGTGGTCCTCGGCACCACGACGGACAGCAGCAGGTCGGCCTTGCGCCGCACGTCGTCGACGATGCCGATGACGGTGAAGGCCTGGTCCCCGACGAAGACGGCCGGGGCGGTCTCCAGGGTGCTGATGCCCAGGCGGGAGGCGAGGCCGGCGCCGATGACGGCGACGTTCTCGCCGCGCCGGTCGTGGTAGGCGTCGAAGGTCCGGCCCTGGGCCAGGCGCGGCTCGGCCGCCGCGAGGACTCCGGGCGAGGCGGCGACGACCTGGGCCTGCTCCCCCGCCCCGCCCGCGGCCGCCGGGGCCGCGCCGACGGTGGTGCCCGGGTCCAGCCGGACGGGCCAGTACACCCCGGCCCCGCGGACGCCGGCCAGCGCCCCGATGCGGCGGTCGGCGTCCGCGGGGAAGGCGTTGGCGAGGAACTCGGGCTGCTCGCCCCCGGTGTCCTCGACGGTCACCTCGGTCGCGGTGAGCCGGTTGAAGCGGGAGTCGATCTGCGAGGACGTGGTGGCGGTCAGCCCGAGGACCGCGACGAACGTGCCGACGCCGAGGACGGTGCCGAGCGCGGTCAGCGCGGAGCGGGCCGGGCGCTGCAGGATGCCCGCGACGGACTCGGCGACCAGGTCGCGCGGGCTGAACCGGGAGCGCTCGTTCCGCGGCGCGCGCCGTGCGGCCCTGTCACGGCCCCGCGGCCACGCGGTCTTGAGGTTCGGCATCAGACTCCCACCTGCTCGGTCAGCACCCCGTCCCGGATGGCGACGGTCCGCCGGCCGCGGGCGGCGACGTCCGGGGCGTGGGTGATCACGACGAGGGTGATGCCGTCGGCGTGCAGTTCGTCGAGGAGCGCGAGGACCGACTCGGCGGTGCGGGTGTCGAGGTTGCCGGTCGGCTCGTCGCACAGCAGCAGCGACGGCCGGGCCACCAGGGCCCGGGCGATGGCGACGCGCTGGCGTTCCCCGCCGGACAGCCGGGTGGGCAGCGCGTCGGTGCGGTGGCCGAGGCCGACCCGGTCCAGGGCCTCCCGGGCGCGTTCCCCGCGGCCGCGGCGGGCACCGCCGTTGTAGACCATGGCCAGTTCGACGTTCTCCAGGGCGGAGCGGTGCGGCAGCAGGTGGAAGCTCTGGAACACGAACCCGATGCGGCGCCCGCGCAGTGCGGTGCGCGCGGAGTCGGACAGCGGCCCGGTGTCGATGCCGTCGAGCAGGTACCGGCCCTCGGTGGGCGCGTCGAGCAGTCCGGCGATGTTGAGGAACGTCGACTTGCCGGAGCCGGACGGGCCCACCACCGTGACGTAGTCGCCCTGGCGCACCGTCAGGTCGCAGGGCCGCAGCGCCGGTACGGGCGGCGGCCCGGGGTACGTCAGCCCCACCCCGCGGAACTCGATGACCGGCGGCGTGCCGACCGCGCTCACCCGGCGGCCCCGTCGCCCGCCGCCGGCCCGACCCCCACGACGACCTTGTCGCCGGCCGCGAGCCGGGCGCCGCCCACCGGCGTCACCGCGGTGTGGCCGTCGCCGGAGGTGCCGGGCCGCACCTCCACCCGCCGCCGCTTGCCGTCGGGCTCCAGCACGGTGACGGTGGTGCGCGCGTCGGCGCCCGCGGAGAGCGCGGAGACCGGGACGACGAGCACCTTGCCGTCCGAGGAGCCGGCCTCGACGGTGAGCCGTACGTCCTGGCCCGCGAGACGGGCCGGCAGGGCGGAGTCGGGTCTGACGGTGACGGCGTATCCCTGGCCGGCGGGGGCGGCGGCCGTCGCGTCGCCGTCGGTCTCGGGGACGGTGGGGGTGCCGGCGACCGAGCCGACCGTGCCGGTCAGTTCCTGGCCGTAGACCTCGGAGAGCACGGTGACCTTCTGCCCCGGGCGGACGAGGTCCTTCTCGCGGGCGCCGAGGAAGCCGGTGACGACGAGCCGGCCGGCGGAGACGGTGGCGAGCTTCTCGCCCGCCGCGGTGCCGACCTTGGCGGTCATGCTGTCGACGCGGGCCGGGAAGCCGGAGAGGAAGACGACCTCGGAGGCGGGCACCATCGGACCCGACACGGCCTCGGCCGCGGCCAGTTCACTCCTCGCCTCGGCCAGGTCCTCGCGGGCGTAGCGGATCTCGGCGGCGCCGGCCTTGTCGCGGACCAGCCCGTCGAGGGCGCGCTGGGCGCTCTTGACCTGGTCGCGGGCGCCCTTGAGCGGGTCGGCGCCGTCCTCGCCGCCCGCGGTGACGGGCTCGTAGCCGAGGGCGGCGTACAGCGCGGCGACGGCCCGCTTGGTGCCGGGGCCGTAGCTGCCGGGGGTGTCGGTGCCGGTGCCGTGGCCGAGGTCGCGCAACGCCCTCTGCAGTTGCCGGACGTCGTCGCCGCGGGAGCCGGGCTTGAGGTCGCGGTAGACGGGGAGCGCGCCGCGCAGCGCGAACACCGGGCGGCCGGAGACCTCCAGGAGGACGCGGCCGCCGCGGAAGGTCTGGCCGGAGCGCACCATGACCTTGGTGACGACGGGCCGGGCGACGTCCTGGGCGGCCGTTCCGGCCGGGGCGATGTCGACCGTCTGGGAGGCGGAGACCGTGCCCCGGGTGACGACCGTGTCGGTGAGGACGCGGTGCTCGACGGGGGCGGTGAGCACGTCGGGAGCGGGCGGCCGGGCCTCGGCCGCGGCCTGGGCCGGCGACTTGACGTACGCCGACGTCCACAGCGCGGCGCCCACGAGCACGACGGACCCGACGGCCAGCGCGGTCAGCGACCGCCTGCGCCGGGTCAGGCCGGAGCTCTCCCCCTGCTTCGACAACGGACACTCCCCCGGTGACGACGTTGCTCTGTCGAACCAAGCCAACTTACTTACGGGCAGAGGGACTTGGCGACGGATTATTTACCGCCAGGTGATCATTTTTAGGCCACAAAAGGCACATCCCTTGCGCTTCCCCGCACATGCCATGCCAGGATCCTGCGCCGTTGGTCACGCAACTCTCACAGGAAACGGGGATCCATCAGATGAGAGGCCGTTCCTTCCTCGCCGCCGCGGCGATCGCGCTGGGCACGCTCGCGCTCAACACGGCACCGGCCCAGGCCGCGTACGACGACGGCCGCTGCGACAGCGGCGAGCTGTGCATGTACTACCACTCGACCCAGTACGGCGCGTCGTCCTTCCGTGACTACTACGACGAGGACCCGAGCCACCACAACGACGTGTTCCTGTCCAGCGGCGCGGGCAAGGGCCAGGTCGTCGGCAACAACGCGTCGTCCGCCAAATGCGCCGGCACCCGCTACGACTACGCGATCTTCTTCAACTCCAACTTCATGGGCCAGCGGCACAACCACACCTGCGACGGTGTGCGCCGCAACACCCCGGGCTGGCTGCAGAACAACAACGCCTCCAGCTACGAGCCCTTCTGAGGACGCGGACGATCCCATGCCGCGCAGTACCACCGCACGACGGCTCGGGGCGGCGCTGGTGTGCGCCGCCCTCGGGCTGACCGCCTGTTCCTCCGGCTCCGGCGACGCGGCGCCGCGCTCCCGCTCCAGCGCCGCCCCGCCGGTCGACTTCAAGGACCCTCCCGAGGTCCGCGCCACGCCGCGCATGACCTCCTCGGCCAACCTGGAACTGCCGCTGGAGGCCTACGCCTGGACGGACGCCGAGCTGCGCACCAAGCGGCAGGGCGAGGACCTGCTCGCCGCCGCCTGCATGCGCGACTTCGGCTTCGACCTCGAACCGAGGCCGCCGTACCGGGGCGACAAGGCCCTGCGGGACGCCGGGCGGTACGGCGTGTCCGACCCGGACACCGCCTCCCGCTACGGCTACCACCCGGACCCCGCCGCGCGCGGGCCCAGGCCGCCGAAGGAGAACTACTCCGCCGCCGAGTCGCTCGTGCTGTTCGGCCCGCGGGAGGGGCAGCCCGCCCGGGCCGGGCGGAACGGCAAGGCCGTCCCCAAGGGAGGTTGCTGGGGCAAATCCCTGCGCGATCTCGCGTCCCAGGGGCCCAAGGTCCATCCGGACCAGGAGGAGTTCGCCGACCAGCTCGCCGGCTTCACCTACCAGGAGTCCCAGAAGGACGCCCGGGTGAAGAAGGCGTTCGCCGCCTGGTCCGCCTGTATGAAGGAGCGGGGCTACTCCTACTCCTCCCCCATGGCCGCCGTCGAGGACAAGCGGTTCACCTCCTCGGCCACCGCCTCGGCCGAGGAGATCCGCGTCGCCCAGGCCGATGTCGCCTGCAAACGCGAGAACAACGTCATCGGCGTCTGGTACGCCGTCGAGGTCGCCTACCAGGAACGCGCCATCGACAGGAACGAGCAGATGCTGAACACGCTCAGGGAACGCAAGGACGCCATCCTGAAGGCCGCCGCGGCCGCCGGGGCCCGCTGACCCCGCCGGACGGTCCGCCGTCCGCACCCGCCACGGGCCCCCTCCCGTCCCGGAAGGGGGCCCGTGAGCGTGTCCGTCAGCGGGCCGACGCGTCCGCGGTGACGGCCGGGCGCCGGGACGCGATGACCTTCTTCGCCAGCGACCGCGGGCTGGTCAGGAAGCCCCAGCCCCACGACATGTGCATCGTGGCCAGCGCCACCGGGATCTGCAGCCGTGCCTTCAGCGGCAGCCCCTTGCCCGCCGGGACCGAACCCAGCAGGATCGCCGCGAGGTAGCCGCCGGGCACCACGAAGCCCCAGGGCGTCAGCACCGCGCCCACCAGGATCCCGGCCGCGATCGCGCACACGGCGGTCGGCGGAGCCAGGTAGCGCAGGTTGATCGAGCCCTCGTGGTAGCGGGCGACGACGTGCCGCCAGCGGCCGTAGTCCTTGTACTGCTTGGCGAGCGCCTTGACGCTGGGCCGCGGCCGGTAGGACACCTTCAGCTCGGGCGAGAACCAGATCAGCCCGCCGGCCTCACGGATGCGGAAGTTCAGCTCCCAGTCCTGGGCGCGGATGAACTCCACGTTGTAGCCGCCCTGCTGCTCCAGCGCCTCGCGCCGGAACACCCCCAGGTACACGGTCTCGGCCGGGCCCGCCTGGCCGCCGGTGTGGAACGCGGCGTTGCCGACCCCGATCTTCGAGGTCATCGCGGCGGCGACCGCGTGCTCCCAGTCGTTCTCGCCCTCGGCGTGCATGATGCCGCCGACGTTCTGCGCGCCGGTCTCCTCCAGGAGCCGTACGGCGGTGGCGATGTAGTTCGGCGAGAGCATGCCGTGGCCGTCGACGCGGACCACGATCGGGTGCCGGGAGGCGTTGATCGCGGCGTTCAGCGCGGCGGGCGTGCGGCCCGTGGGGTTGGGGACGGTGTGCACGCGCGGGTCTTCGGCCACGAGCTCGGCGGCGATCTCGTCCGTGCGGTCCGTGGACGGACCGAGGGCGATCACGACCTCCATCTCGCCGGCGTACTCCTGCGCGAGGATCGCTTGGACTGCTCCCCGCAGATGCCGCTCCTCGTTGAGGACGGGCATGATCACGGAAACGGCGGGGAGCCGCACGTCGGGATTGGCGTTCATAGGGGGCTCACGTTACCGCGAACGGGGGACACCGGTGCGCGCCGCGGGGGCGGCGGCGCGGGCCGCAGATCGTATCGGCCTACGGTTTCACGGATCCCACGTACGGCCGTCGTCCGGAGGTGTCACCATGCCCACGCCGCCGCGGTCCCCTCGGTCCACCGCCGCCCCCAAGCGCCGTCCGCAGCCCGCTCCCCGCCCCGCCCCGCGCCGGCCCGCGCCGCCCGCCCGGCGCCGCAGGCCGCGCTGGGGGATGCGGGCCGTCACCACGCTCTCCGTGGTGGTGCTCGCCTCGGCCGGGATCGGGCACGCGGTGGTGACCAGCCTGGACGCGGACATCACCCGGGTCGACGCCTTCAAGGACATGAAGAACCGGCCGCGGGCGGGCCACGGCATGAACGTGCTGCTGGTCGGCACCGACGGCCGCGAGAAGATCAGCAAGGCGGAGCGGCACAAGTACCGGCTGGGCGGCGCGCCCTGCCACTGCACCGACACGATGATGATCGTGCACATCTCGGAGGACCGGGAGCGCGCGAGCGTGGTGAGCCTGCCGCGCGACTCCTACGCCGTGACGCCCCCGCACGTGGACCGCACCTCCGGCAAGCGGCACGGCGGGCACCCCCTGAAGCTGAACGCGGCGTACGCGGAGGGCGGGCCGCAGCTGACCGTGCGGACGGTCGAGAGCATGACCAAGGTGAAGATCGACCACTACGTCGAGGTCGACTTCACCAGCTTCATGAAGACGGTCGACGTGGTCGGCGGCGTGCAGATCTGCACCGCGGACCCGCTGAAGGACAGCTACACCGGCCTGAACCTCCCGCCCGGCCGGCACACCCTCGCCGGCGGTCAGGCCCTGCAGTACGTGCGCGCCCGCCATGTCGACGGCGCCTCCGACCTGGGCCGGATGAAGCGGCAGCAGCGCTTCATGGCGGCGCTCGTGGAGCGGGTCACCTCCTCCGGGATCCTGCTCAACCCCATGAAGTTCCGCGACGTGACCCGGGCGGTGCTCGGCTCGGTGCGGGCCGACAAGGGCTTCGGCACGGAGGAGATGCTGGACCTGGGCCGGGCCATGCGGAACTTCTCCCCGTCCTCCTCCGAGTTCACCACCGTGCCGATCGGGCACATGGGGTACGCCGTGAAGGGCGTCGGCTCGACGCTGAAGTGGGACCCCGTGAAGTCGGAGCGGCTCTTCCACGCGCTGCGCCAGGACCAGCCGCTGTCCGCGCACCGCTCGCGCGGAGCGGCCCGGATCGTCTCGGTCGCCCCGCAGCAGATCCGGGTCCAGGTGGAGAACGGCACGGACACGGCCGGGCTCGGCCGCCGCGTGGACGCGGCGCTCGCCTCGACCGGCTTCCGCACCACCAAGGCCCCGAGGAACGCCGCGGCCCGTGACGTCAAGCGCACGATCGTCGCCTACGACCCCCGCTGGGACCGCTCGGCCAAGTCCCTCGCGACCGCCCTGCCGGGCAGCGAGCTCAAGCCGGTCAAGGGCCTGGGCGCGACCCTGAAGGTGATCGCGGGCGCGGACTTCGAGCGGGTCCGCAAGGTCCGGGCCGAGGACCCGGGCCAGGGCGAGTTCGGGGTGGTGCGGGGCGACGAGGTGGCGTGCTCGTAGGAGGCCGCTCGCCTCAGTCCTCGAAGCCCTCCGCCGCCCGCTTCTCGCGCAGCTCCATGATCGCGCGGCGGCGGGCCAGGCGGTGGGTGCGGCGGATCTGGGCCTCCTGGTAGCGGCGCTTGTCGCGCTCGGTCTCCGGGAGGACCGGCGGGACGCGGCGGGGCTTGCCGTCGGCGTCGACCGCCGCGAAGACGAGGTAGGCGGAGCCGACCTGGGTGGGCGGCGCGGACTCGTTCCAGCGTTCGGCCAGGACCCTCACACCGACCTCCATGGAGGTGCGGCCGGTCCAGTTGACCTGCGCCTTGACGTGGACGAGGTCGCCGACGCGGACCGGTTCCAGGAACGCCATCTCGTCCATGGACGCGGTGACGGCCGGCCCGCCCGAGTGCCGCCCCGCCACGGCCCCGGCCGCGTCGTCGACCAGCTTCATGATCACCCCGCCGTGCACGGTGCCCAGCAGGTTCGTGTCGTTGTGGGTCATGATGTGGCTCAGGGTGGTGCGGGAGGCCGAGGTCGGCTTGCCCGGGATATCCGTGGTGCCGGAATCCGCAGCTGGGGCCTGGTCTGTCATGGCCCCTACCCTATGCCGAGGCGGCACGAGGGGGTTTTGTGTCAGCTTCGCCACAGCCGTGCTCTGATTTTCCGACGACTCTTGTATGGCGCACCGCGGGGACCTGCACACTGTCGGCATGAATGATTGGCCCGAGGGGTTCTCCGGCGACAACCGCGGCAGCCGGTACGGACGGGGCAGCTCCAGCGCACAGCCGGAGAGCGCCCGTGTCATGCGGCAGGTCCGCCGCGGTCCGGCGGCACCGCCCGGGCAGGGCGCCTACGGCGGCGTGCCGCAGCAGCAGCCGTCGTACGTGGACGGCGGCTACGCCGAGCCGTCCAGCGGGTACGACAGCGGCTACAACACCGGCCAGGTCTACGGCTCGCCCGGCGGCCGCGGCCCCGGCGGCCCGGGCGGCGGCGGATACGACCCGCGCCCCGCGCCGGACTGGCGCCGCCGCATCAAGCTGACGGCCATCACCGTGGTGACGGCGCTGGTCGTGACGAGCGTCGCCACGTACTTCTGGGCCGACTCCAAGCTCAACCGCGACGTCGACCTGTCGAAGGTCATCGACCGTCCGGAGGCGGGCGAGGGCACCAACTACCTGATCGTCGGCTCCGACAGCCGCGCGGGCCTGTCGGCCGAGGACAAGAAGAGGCTGCGCACCGGCTCCGCCGAGGGCAAGCGCACGGACTCGATGATGATCCTGCACACCGGCAGCAACGGCCCCACCCTCATCTCGCTGCCCCGTGACTCCAACGTCACCATCCCGTCCTACAAGGGCTCCGACTCGGGCAAGCTCTATCCGGCCACGGGCCGCCAGACGAAGCTCAACGCGGCGTACTCCGAGGACGGCCCGGAACTGCTCGTCCGCACCGTCGAGGCCAACACGGGCCTGCACATCGACCACTACGTGGAGATCGGCTTCGGCGGCTTCGCGAACATCGTGGACGCGGTCGGCGGGGTCGAGATGGACATCCCGCAGGACATCAAGGACACCAAGTCGGGCGCGGACCTGAAGAAGGGCCGGCAGACGCTGAACGGCGAACAGGCCCTGGCCTTCGTCCGCACCCGCTACGCCCTCAAGGGCTCCGACCTGGACCGTACGAAGAACCAGCAGAAGTTCCTCTCGGCCCTGGCCAACCAGGTCGCCACCCCGAGCACGATCCTGAACCCGTTCAAGCTGTACCCGACCATGGGCGCCGGCCTCGACTCCCTGGTCGTCGACAAGGACATGGGCCTGTTCGACCTGGCCTCCATGTTCTGGGCGATGAAGGGCGTCAGCGGCGGTGAGGGCAAGTCGATGAACATGCCGATCGCGGGCAACGCCCCGAACGGCAACCTCCAGTGGGACACCGCGAAGGTGAAGACCCTGGTGAACCAGTTGAAGAACGACGAAACGGTCACCGTCTCGGGCAACTGAGCCGGCGGCAGCGGCGGAGGGGGCACCCGGGCGGGTGCCCCCTCCGCCGTGCGGTGGTGCTCACATCGTGGTGGCCGACATGGCGCGGCACATCTCGGCGCAGGCTCGACAGGACTCGGCGCAGCGCATCATCTGGGCGTCGTCCGGCATGGACATACACGCCTCGGCGCACATGTCACAGGCCCGGGCGCACATCGCGCACACGTCGGCCGCGAGGGGCGAGCGGCGCATCATCATGTCGGCGCACATGCGCGTCATCTCGGCGCAGTCCATCACGGCGCGCATGATCTGCATCTGGGCCGGGCCGCCCATCTGCAGGCAGGAGCTCATGGTCTCCTCGCACACGCCGTGGCAGGTCATGCAGGCCTGGACGCAGTCCTGCATCTCCTTGCTGAGCGGGGTCGCGGTGGCGGGCTGCTGGGTCATGACTTCCTCCCGTGGGGACGGCGAGGGCCGGGGGCCGGCCCCCGTGCCTTCCGTCCTACGCCTCCGGCCCCATGAGCACCACAGGGCGGACCGGCCCGTGTGCGGCTCGCCACGGCTCTGCGTGAAACCGGCGGCAGCGGCAAGGAGGACCAGCAGGCGCGTCCCGGTCCCCGGCGGCGCGCGGGCAGGGGGCGGCGACGAGCCCGGGGCAGGGGAGACCAGACGTGACACGGCAGATGTACGAGGAACGGCGGATACCGGAGCAGAGAGGGCCGGAGGAACGCAAGCAGCGGCTGCGCAGGCGGCTGGAGCGGCTGATCGGCATCGCCGCGACCGAGGGCAACGACCTCGTGCCGCTGCGCAACGGGGACCAGATCTTCCCCGCGATGCTGGACGCGATCCGGGCCGCCGAGCACACCGTCGACATGATGACGTTCGTGTACTGGCGCGGCGAGATCGCCCACGAGTTCGCCGAGGCCCTGGCCGGCCGGGCCCGGGCGGGCGTGCGGGTGCGGCTGCTGCTGGACGGCTTCGGGGCCAAGGAGATCGAGCCGGACCTGCTGACCGCCATGGACGAGGCCGGGGTCCACGTCGCCTGGTTCCGGCCGCCCACGCGCCTGTCGCCGATGCGGCAGAACCACCGCTGCCACCGCAAGGTCCTGGTCACCGACGAGCACACGGCGTTCACGGGGGGCGTCGGCATAGCGCAGGAGTGGTGCGGCGACGCCCGCAACCCCGGCGAGTGGCGCGACACCCACGTGCGGGTGCGCGGCCCCGCCGTGGACGGCATCGCCGCGGCCTTCGCGCAGAACTGGGCCGAGTGCCACGACGACCTCTACGACGAGCACGACCGCTTCACCGCGCAGGAGCAGCCGGGGCGCTCCACGGTCCAGGTGGTGCGGGGCTCGGCCTCCTTCGGCTGGCAGGACATGCAGACGGTGCTGCGGGTGCTGATCACCTCGGCGCAGGAACGGCTGCGGCTGGCCACGGCCTACTTCGCGCCCGACACGTACTTCATCGGCCTGCTGGCCGCCGCGGCCCGGCGCGGGGTCCGGGTCGAGATCCTGCTGCCCGGACCGCACACCGACCAGCGGGCGTGCCTGCTGGCCGGACGGCAGCACTACCAGACCCTCGTCGACGCCGGGGTCGACGTGCGGGAGTACCAGCCGACCATGCTGCACACGAAGATCGTCACCGTGGACGGGGTCTGCTCGCTCATCGGCTCCACCAACTTCAACCGCCGCTCCATGGAGCACGACGAGGAGGTCGTGCTGGCCGTCCTCGACGAGGACTTCACCGCGGAGCTGGACGCCGACTTCGACGCCGACCGGAAGCTGAGCGAGCCCATCGATCCCGCCCGCTGGCGGCGGCGCCCGCTGCCCGAGCGGCTCACCGAGGCAGTCGTCACGCCGATCCGCCGCTTCCTGTGAGACGCCCCGGCCCCCGGCGCACGCCGGGGGCCGGGACGGGCCGCGTGGCGGAAGGCCCTACGGCAGGTTGCGCGCCATGACGATGCGCTGCACCTGGTTGGTGCCTTCATAAATCTGAGTGATCTTGGCGTCGCGCATCATGCGCTCGACCGGGTAGTCCCGCGTATAGCCGTACCCGCCGAGGAGCTGGACCGCGTCGGTGGTGACCTCCATCGCCACGTCCGAGGCGAAGCACTTGGCGGCGGCGCCCTGGTAGGTGAGGTCGGCGTCGACGCGCTGGGAGGCGGCGGCGGCCTGGTAGGTCAGGGCGCGGGCGGCCGAGATCTTCATGGCCATGTCGGCGAGCATGAACTGAACGCCCTGGAAGTCGGCGATCGGCTTGCCGAACTGCTTGCGCTCCTTGACGTAGCCCTTGGCGTAGTCGAGGGCGCCCTGGGCGATGCCGAGGGCCTGGGCGGCGATGGTGATGCGGGTGTGGTCGAGGGTCTTCATCGCCGTGGCGAAGCCGGTGCCCTCCTCGCCGATCATGCGGTCGGCGGGGATGCGGACGTTGTCGAGGTAGACCTCGCGGGTCGGCGAGCCCTTGATGCCGAGCTTCTTCTCGGGGGCGCCGAAGGAGACGCCCTCGTCGGACTTCTCGACGACGAAGGCGGAGATGCCCTTGGAGCGCTTCTCCGGGTCGGTGACGGCCATCACCGTGTAGTACTCGGACTCGCCGGCGTTGGTGATCCAGCGCTTGACGCCGTTGAGGACCCAGGAGTCGCCGTCGCGGACGGCCCGGGTCTTCATGCCGGCGGCGTCGGAGCCGGCGTCGGGCTCGGACAGGCAGTAGGAGAACATGCCCTCGCCCTTGGCGAGCGGGGTCATGTACTTCTTCTTCAGCTCCTCGGAGCCGGAGAGGATCACGGGCAGCGAGCCGAGCTTGTTCACGGCCGGGATGAGGGAGGACGACGCGCAGACGCGGGCGACCTCCTCGATCACTATGACGGTCGCCAGGGCGTCGGCGCCCGCGCCGCCGTACTCCTCGGGCACGTGCACGGCGTGCAGGTCGTTGGCGACCAGCGCCTGGAGGGCCTCGCGCGGGAAGCGGGCCTCCTCGTCCACCGCGGCGGCGTGCGGCGCGATCTTCGCCTCGGCCAGCGAACGGACGGCGTCACGGAGCATGTCGTGCTCCTCGGACGGGCGGTACAGGTCGAAGTCAGCCGATCCGGCCAAGGTCTCTCACGCTCCAAAACGCTGCGATGGTGGCGCTAACTACCGTTAAGTAATCAAAAGTTTATGGGGTCGCCCACGGGAGGGATACGTGAGCTAGACGACAGCGGAGAAGTTGCCCGGTGAAGCGCGTTCCCATGCCCCGGCTATGCTCGGGCGCGCACCACATGCCGTAGACCCCTGGAGCACCCATGGCCCTGAAGATCACCGTGATCGGCACCGGTTATCTCGGCGCGACGCACGCCGCGGCCATGGCCGAGCTGGGCTTCGAGGTGCTCGCTCTCGACGTCGTCCCCGAGAAGATCGAGAAGCTGGAGCGGGGCGAGGCCCCGATGTACGAGCCGGGTCTGGACGAGCTGCTGCGCCGGCACGTCCCCGGGTTCGAGGGCTCCAGCGGCCGGCTGCGCTTCACGCAGGACTGGGCCGAGATCGGCGCCTTCGGCGATGTGCACTTCGTCTGTGTGAACACCCCGCAGCGGCACGGCGAGTACGCCTGCGACATGTCGTACGTCGACTCCGCGTTCGCCTCGCTCGCGCCCCATCTGCGCGGGTCCGCGCTGGTGGTCGGCAAGTCGACGGTGCCGGTGGGATCGGCGGACCGTCTCGCGGCGTACCTGGCCGCGCACGCCCCGGCCGGGCAGGACGCCGAGCTGGCCTGGAACCCGGAGTTCCTGCGCGAGGGCTTCGCCGTGGACGACACCCTGCACCCCGACCGGATCGTCGTCGGCGTGCGCAGCGAGCGGGCCGAGAAGCTGCTGCGGGAGGTCTACGCGACGCCGATCGCGGAGGGCTCGCCGTTCGTGGTGACGGACTTCCCCACGGCCGAACTGGTGAAGACGTCCGCCAACTCCTTCCTCGCCACGAAGATCTCCTTCATCAACGCCATGGCGGAGGTGTGCGAGGCCGCCGGCGGCGACGTCGCCAAGCTGGCGGAGGCGATCGGCTACGACGACCGGATCGGCAGGAAGTTCCTGCGGGCCGGGATCGGCTTCGGCGGCGGCTGTCTGCCCAAGGACATCCGGGCGTTCATGGCGCGCGCCGGTGAGCTGGGGGCCGACCAGGCGCTGACGTTCCTGCGGGAGATCGACTCGATCAACATGCGCCAGCGCGGGCAGATGGTGGAGCTGGCCCGGCAGGCGCTGGGCGGGGGGCCGTTCCTCGGCAAGCGCGTGGCGGTGCTGGGCGCGACCTTCAAGCCCGACTCGGACGACGTGCGGGACTCGCCCGCGCTGAACGTGGCCGGGCAGATCCACCTCCAGGGCGGCCAGGTCACGGTGTACGACCCCAAGGGCATGGACAACGCCCGCCGGGTCTTCCCCACCCTCGGCTACGCGGACTCGGCGCTGGAGGCCGTGCGGGGCGCCGACATCGTGCTGCACCTGACCGAGTGGCGGGAGTTCCGCGAGCTGGACGAGGAGGCCCTCGGCGAGGTCGCGGCGGCCCGGGTCATCCTGGACGGCCGCAACGCCCTGGACCCGGAGCGCTGGCGCAAGGCCGGCTGGACGTACCGGGCGATGGGACGTCCCAGGGCGTAGGCGCCCGGGGACGCGAGAACAGGCGACGCCGGTTCGGCCGAGGCTCAGTCGGCCGAACCGGCGTCTTGTTGCATTCTGCCCCACCGGGCCCGGGTGCGGGGCGGGTCACGCCCCCTTGGCCCGGTAACGGCGCATCTTCGCCCGGGCCCCGCAGACCTGCATCGAGCACCAGCGGCCGCGGCCGGCCGGACTGCGGTCGTAGTAGGCCCAGTGGCAGTCGGCGGCCTCGCAGGCCTTCAGGCGGTTCCAGGTGCCGGCGACGAGGGCCTCGGCGACGGCGGCGGCCACGCGGGCGTGCAGGGAGGTGCCGTCGGCGGGGACGAGGGCGGCCGAGCCGTCCGCCGGGTCGACCCGGACGACCAGCGGTGCCCCGGCCAGGAGTTCGCCGAGCGGGGGAACCTCGCGGTGCGGCGGGTGGCCGGCGTGGGCGAGGAGGACGGCCCGCAGTGACTCGCGCAGGGCGCGGGCGCCTTCGGCCTCGTCGTCCCGGGTGATCCCGAGGCGCGCCCGGCCTTCCGGCGTGTCCAGCGCGTCGGCGCCCGACTCGATGTCCAGCGTGTTCACCAGGGCCTCGACCAGGGCCAGGCCGCCGGGCGCGGGCGATCTCTCCGTCATGGCTGGACCGTACCTCTCGCGAATTCCCTCGCGAGGTTACCGCCGATACGGGAGCATGAGGTAACGGTTACCGGTTACCCGCCTCTTATGGGTAACAGCGACTTCGAGGAGGAAGTCATGGCTCTCGCCAAGATGGGTGTCGTCGTCCTGGACTGTCCCGACCCGCGCGCCCTGGCGGGCTTCTACGCGGAGGTGCTCGGCGGCACGCCGACGGTGGAGACCGACGGTGCGGACGAGTGGGTGGACCTGAAGGTGCCGGGCGGACCGGCGCTGGCGTTCCAGGCCGCGCCCGGGTACGTGCCACCGCGGTGGCCCTCGCCCGAGCACTCGCAGCAGTTCCACCTGGACCTGGTGGTGGAGGACCTGGACACGGCCGAGAAGGGCGTGCTGGCGCTCGGCGCGAAACCGCTGGACACAGAGGACCGGGAGCGCAGCTTCCGGGTTTACGCCGACCCGGCCGGGCACCCGTTCTGCCTCTGCGCCTGCTGAGTCCGGGAGGCTCCATGTCCGCTGTGGCACGTTTCCGTTCCGTGGTCGTCGACTGCCCCGACCCGCGCGCGCTGGCCCGCTTCTACGCGCAGGTGGGCGGCGGCACGCCGGAGGACGACGACCCCGACTGGGTGGTGCTGCGCGTCCCGGGCGGGCCCCGGCTCGCCTTCCAGCGCTCGCCGGGCTACACGCCGCCGGAGTGGCCGCGGGCCGACCGCAACGCCCAGCAGTTCCACCTGGACTTCGACGCCGGGTCGACCTGGGAGGAGATGGACGCGGCCGAGGAGCGGGTGCTGGCGCTGGGCGCGCGGGTGCTGGACCGGGAGGACGACGAGAAGAAGGGCTTCCGGGTGTACGCCGATCCGGTGGGGCATCCGTTCTGCCTGTGCCGGATCGAGCACGACTGACCCGGCGTCGCACGGCTGACACAGTCGCACGGCTGACACCGCGTCGCACGGCTGACGGGCCCGTCCGGGTGGGCGGGCCCGTCAGCCGTCCAGGTCCGAGATCGTCGCCGTGGACGGTGCGCGGCGCTGCTGGGCGGCGCGGGCGGTGAAGTCGGCGCCGCGCAGCACGCGCTGGACGTTTCCCCAGGTCAGCAGAGCCACATCGGCCTCCTCCCAGCCGCGGCGCAGCAGTTCGGCGACCAGCCGCGGGTAGCAGGAGGTGTCGCCGAGCTCCTGGGGGTGGGCGGAGCCGGTGTCGTAGGTGCCGGACAGGCCGACGCTGTGCGCTCCGGCCACGGCCCGGATGTGGTCCAGGTGGTCGGCCACGTCGCGGACGGTCGGACCGGTCTGCTCGGCGGTCAGCGGCACCAGGCACAGGCCCTTGGCCGCGCCCAGCTCCGCCAGCAGGTCGTCGGGGAGGTTCGCCGGGTGGGGGCGCACGGCCCGGGCGGCGGAGCGGCTGCACAGCACGGGCGCCCGGGAGAGGCTGAGGGCGCGGCGCAGGGTCTGCGGTGAGGCGCCGGAGAGGTCCGCGATCACGCCGAGCCGGTTCATCTCGCGCACGACCTCCTCGCCGAACCGGGTCAGCCCCGCCTCGCTCGCCCAGGACACCCCGGTCAGGGTCAGCACGCGCAGGCCGAGCAGGTGCAGCTGGCGCAGGATGCCCACGGAGTCGCCCACGGCCGAGGCACCGGCGGGGCCGAAGAGCACGGCGACCCGGCCGCAGCTGCGCGCGTCCACGACCTCCCCGGCCGTGGCGGCGGGGCGCAGTCCCTCGTCGCAGCCGCGCAGGACGGTCTTGGCCAGGTCCAGCTGCTCCAGGGTGGCGCCGACGGCCCGGTCCCCGTCCAGCCCCTCGGGCAGGTGCAACGACCAGAACAGGGTGCCGACATGGCCCTCGCGCAGCCGGGGCACGTCCGTGTCGACGGTGCTCTCGCCGAGCTCCAGGTCGTAGTAGGACAGGCGCTTGAGGGCCCAGGGCAGTCCGTTGTAACCGTCGGCGACGGGGTGCGCGGCGAGGATGGCGTGCGCCCGGGTCATCGGCGCGTCGTCCGGGTCGGAGACGGGCTCGTAGGACTCCGCCGTGACGACGGCCTCCTCGGGGTACGGGCCGGCCAGGTCGTCGAAGTCGCCGGCCGCGGCGGTGGGGCGCAGGTCGTCCTGGAGATCTGCCATGGCGGCTCCCGTACGGTCGTTCGTGAGGTACGGTCACCGTCGCACGGCGCGGGGGGCGGTTCCTGGTGGGAGCGGCGTTCGGGGTACGCCCCGGTACGTCACGGCCGCCGTCGCTGTCCCCTGCGGCTCGGCGCGCCGCTGAACCCGGTGCGCGACCGGTACCTCATCGACGGGGGCGGGGCGGCCGGCTGCACCGGCTGCCCCGCCCCCGGCGCTCAGGAGGCGGGCGCGTCCAGCGACTCGATCGTGGCGTTGGACGGCGACCGGGTCGCCTGAAGCCCCCGGGCCACGTCCTCGGCCGCGTCCAGGACCCGCACCGCGTTCTTCCAGGTCAGCTTGGCCAGGTCGGCCTTGGACCAGCCGCGGTCGAGCAGTTCGGCGATCAGGTTCGGGTAGCCGGAGACGTCGTCCAGGCCGTCCGGGGTGAAGGCCGTGCCGTCGTAGTCGCCGCCGATGCCGAGGTGGTCGACGCCGGCGACCTCGCGCATGTGGTCCAGGTGGTCGGCGACCGTGGCCACCGTGGCGACCGGGCGCGGGTGGCGCTCCTCGAAGGCGCGGTGGACCCTCATGGCCTCCGCGGTGGTGTCGAGGTGGTGGAAGCCGTGGGCGCGCATGTTCTCGTCGGCCGCGGCCGTCCAGTCCACCGCCGCCTGGAGCACGAACTTCGGCACGAACGTCACCATCGCCACGCCGCCGTTGGCGGGCAGCCGCTCCAGGACGTCGTCCGGGACGTTGCGCGGGTGGTCGCACACGGCCCGGGCCGAGGAGTGGGAGAAGATCACCGGGGCCGAGCTCGCGTCCAGCGCGTCCCGCATGGTCGTCGCCGCCACGTGGGAGAGGTCGACGAGCATGCCGAGGCGGTTCATCTCCCGCACGACCTCGCGGCCGAACGCGGTGAGGCCGCCGGCCCGCGGCTCGTCGGTGGCGGAGTCCGCCCAGTCGACGTTGTCGTTGTGGGTGAGCGTCAGGTAGCGCACGCCGAGGCCGTACAGGCCGCGCAGGGTCCCCAGGGAGTTGGCGATGGAGTGGCCGCCCTCCGCGCCCATGAGCGAGGCGATCCGCCCCTCGCGGCGCGCGGCCTCCATGTCGGCGGCCGTCAGCGCGGGGCGCAGGTCCGCCGGGTGGCGGGCCAGCAGCTGCCGCACGCAGTCGATCTGCTCCAGCGTGGCCGTGACCGGGTCGGCCGCGTCCGTGCGGACGTACACCGACCAGTACTGCGCACCGACCCCGCCGGCCCGCAGCCGGGGGATGTCGGTGTGCAGGTGCTCGCTCTGGTCGACGGCGACGTCCCGGGCGTCGAGGTCGTAGCGGACCTGCTCGCGCAGGGCCCAGGGCAGGTCGTTGTGCCCGTCGGCCACCGGGAACTCCGCCAGGAGTTCCCGGGCCGCCTCCCAGGACGTCACCGCCGTCACTTCCCCGCGCCGAAGCCGAAGCCGCCCGTGCCCTCGACCTTGGCGCGCAGGCGCTTGCCCTTCTCGGTGGCCTGGTCGTTGAGCTCCTGCTGGAACTCGCGCATCCGGACGCGCAGTTCCTCGTCGTGCGCGGCGAGGATCCGGGCCGCCAGCAGGCCGGCGTTGCGGGCCCCGGCGACCGAGACCGTGGCGACCGGGACACCGGCCGGCATCTGCACGATCGACAGCAGGCTGTCCATGCCGTCGAGGTACTTCAGCGGCACGGGCACGCCGATGACCGGCAGCGGGGTGACCGAGGCGAGCATGCCGGGCAGGTGGGCGGCGCCGCCCGCCCCGGCGATGATCACCTTGAGCCCGCGGCTGTCGGCCTGCTCGCCGTAGGCGACCATCTCGCGCGGCATGCGGTGCGCGGAGACGACGTCGACCTCGTAGGCGATCTCGAACTCGTCGAGGGCCTTGGCGGCGGCCTCCATGACGGGCCAGTCGGAGTCCGACCCCATGACGATGCCAACAACGGGGCTCATTCGGTGATGGTGCCTCTCAGGTAGCCGGCAGCGTGACGGGCGCGCTCCAGCACGTCGTCCAGGTCGTCGCCGTAGGTGTTGACGTGACCGACCTTGCGGCCGGGCTTCACGTCCTTGCCGTACATGTGGATCTTGAGCTGGGGGTCGCGGGCCATGCAGTGCAGGTACGCCGAGTACATGTCCGGGAAGTCGCCGCCCAGGACGTTGACCATCACGGTCCACTTCGCGCGCGGGCGCGGGTCGCCCAGGGGCAGGTCCAGGACCGCGCGGACGTGGTTGGCGAACTGGCTGGTGACGGCGCCGTCCATCGACCAGTGGCCGGAGTTGTGCGGGCGCATCGCGAGTTCGTTGACGAGGATGCGGCCGTCGCGGGTCTGGAACAGCTCGACCGCGAGGTGCCCGACGACCCCGAGCTCCTTGGCGATGTTCAGCGCCATCTCGGAGGCTTCCAGGGCCAGGGCCTCGTCGAGGTCGGGCGCCGGGGCGATGACCGTGTCGCAGACGCCGTCGACCTGCCGCGACTCCACGACCGGGTAGGCCACGGCCTGGCCGTGCGGGGAGCGGACGACGTTGGCGGCGAGCTCGCGGACGAAGTCGACCTTCTCCTCGGCGAGCACGGGGACCCCGGCCCGGAAGGGGGCGGCGGCCTCCTCCACCGAGTCGACGACCCACACGCCCTTGCCGTCGTAGCCGCCGCGGACGGTCTTCAGGACGACGGGGAAGCCGTCGCCCTCGGCCGCGAAGGCGGCCACGTCCTGCGGATCGGACACGATCCTGTGGCGCGGGCAGGGCACGCCGATCGCGTCGAGCCTCGCGCGCATCACCCCCTTGTCCTGGGCGTGCACCAGCGCGTCCGGGCCGGGGCGCACGGGGATGCCGTCCGCCTCCAGCGCCCGGAGGTGCTCGGTGGGTACGTGTTCGTGATCGAAGGTGATCACGTCGCACCCGCGCGCGAACTCGCGCAGCGTGTCGAGGTCGCGATAGTCGCCGACGACGACATCGCCCACGACCTGCGCGGCGGAGTCCTGCGGGGTGTCACTGAGGAGCTTGAACCTGATGCCGAGCGGGATGCCAGCCTCGTGTGTCATACGCGCGAGCTGGCCCCCGCCGACCATGCCGACTACCGGGAACGTCACGCCCCCAGGGTATCGGCCGCGCCAGGGTGGCCGGTTTCCCGTCCCTTGCCGCCCCGGTCCGGACCGTCTCCGGCCCTCCACCGGCATCCACAGGAAGATCGCGCGCGAGGGTGGTTAGCATGGCTGGGTTGACGCCAACCACGGACGGGGGCCTGCACGACCATGGGACATGGTGCTTCGCGGCTCCGGCGGCTCGTCCACGAGATCGCCAAGTTCGGCGCGGTCGGCGGGGCCGGCGTGCTGGTCAACCTGCTGGTGTTCAACCTCGTGCGGCACGTCACCGACCTCCCGGTGGTCCGCGCGAGCGTCATCGCGACCGTCGTGGCGATCGTCTTCAACTACGTCGGCTTCCGGTACTTCACCTACCGCGACCGCGACAAGACCCGCCGCACGCGGGAACTGAGCCTCTTCCTGCTGTTCAGCGCGGTCGGGCTGGTCATCGAGAACGGCGTGCTGTACACGGCGACCTACGGCTTCGGCTGGGACACCCCGCTGCAGAACAACGTCTTCAAGTTCGTCGGCATCGGCGTCGCCACGCTCTTCCGCTTCTGGTCGTACCGCACGTGGGTGTTCCGCGCGCTGCCCGCGCGGGAGGCGGTGGCGGACGCGGAGTCGATCCTGGAGCGGGAGCGCACCCGGCAGCGCGTGCCGTAGCCGGTCAGCGGATCGTCGGCCGGTCGTCGCCGTCCTCCGGCTTGCGCAGCGCCGTGCGGGACAGGAACAGGCCGAAGACCGGGGGCTTGGTCTGCAGCATCTCCAGACGGCCGCCGTCGGCCTCCGCCAGGTCGCGGGCGACGGCGAGGCCGATGCCCGTGGAGTTCCGGCCGCTGATCGCGCGCTCGAAGATGCGGGCGCCCAGGTCGGCGGGGATGCCGGGGCCCTCGTCCGTGACCTCGATGACGGCCTGGTTGCCGGTGACACGGGTGCGCAGCGCGACCGTGCCGCCCCCGTGCATCAGGGAGTTCTCGATCAGCGCCGCCAGCACCTGGGCGACCGCGCCGGGCGTGCCGACCGCCTGGAGGTGCCGCTTGCCGGAGCTGACGATGGCCCGGCCGGCGCTGCGGTAGGCGGGGCGCCACTCGGCGAGCTGCTGCTGGATGACCTCGTCGAGGTCGAAGGTGACGGCGGAGCCGGTGCGCGGATCACGCGAGTTGGTCAGCAGCCGTTCCACCACGTCGGTGAGCCGCTCGACCTGGGTCAGCGCGATCGTCGCCTCCTCCTTCACCGTGTCCGGGTCGTCGGTGAGGGTGATCTCCTCCAGCCGCATGGACAGCGCCGTCAGCGGGGTGCGCAGCTGGTGGGAGGCGTCGGCGGCGAGCCGCCGCTCGGCGGTCAGCATGCGCGCGATGCGCTCGGCGGAGCCGTCCAGCACGTCCGCCACCCGGTCCAGCTCCGGCACGCCGTAGCGCTTGTGCCTCGGGCGCGGGTCGCCCGAGCCGAGCCGCTCGGCCGTCTCCGCGAGGTCGGTCAGCGGCGACGCCAGCCGGTTGGCCTGCCGGACGGCCAGCAGCACCGCGGCCACCACCGCCAGCAGCGCCACCAGGGCGATGATCAGCAGGGTCCGGCCGACCTCCCGGGTCACCGAGGAGCGGGGCTCCTGGACCGTGACCGTCTCGCCCTCCTCGCCGGGCGCGGTCGCGCTGATGACGTCACCGGACGGCTTGGGGCCGATCTCGATGGGTGCCTCGCCGGGGATGTGGATGACCGCGTAGTAGCGGTCCTGGGTGATCTGGCCGCGCAGGGCCTCGGCGTCGACCTGCTGGGCCCCGAAGAGCCGGCTGTCGACGATGCTGGCCAGCCGCACCGCCTCGGACTCCACGCGCTCCTGGGCGCTGTTGCTGATCGTCCGCGTCTCGACGATGACGAGCGAGACCCCGAAGACGGCGATCACGACGAGCACCACGGCGAGCGTGGACTGGATGAGTCGGCGGCGCATGTCCTGTTACCCGATCGCCCGTTCCCGGCCCGCGGCTCAGCTCTTCTCGAAGCGGAAGCCCACGCCGCGCACGGTGGCGATGTAGCGCGGGTTGGCCGCGTCGTCGCCGAGCTTCTTGCGCAGCCAGGAGATGTGCATGTCGAGGGTCTTGGTCGAGGACCACCAGGTGGTGTCCCAGACCTCGCGCATCAGCTGGTCGCGGGTGACGACCCGGCCCGCGTCGCGCACCAGGACCCGCAGCAGGTCGAACTCCTTGGCGGTGAGCTGCAGCTCCTCCTCGCCCATCCAGGCGCGGTGCGACTCGACGTCGATGCGCACGCCGTGGGTGGCGGGCGGCTGCTGCGGCTCGGCGGCACCGCGCCGCAGCAGGGCCCGGACGCGGGCGAGCAGCTCGGCCAGCCGGAAGGGCTTGGTGACGTAGTCGTCGGCGCCCGCGTCGAGCCCGACGACCGTGTCCACCTCGTCGGCGCGCGCGGTGAGGATGAGGATGGGGATGCTGTGGCCTTCGCCACGCAGGCGGCGGGCCACCTCCAGACCGTCCATGCCGGGCAGACCCAGGTCGAGCACGACCAGGTCGACGCCGCCCTGCATTCCGGCATCGAGAGCGGCGGGTCCGTCCTCACGCACCTCCACCTCGTAGCCCTCCCGGCGCAGAGCACGGGCCAGCGGCTCCGAGATGGACGCGTCGTCCTCGGCGAGCAGTACTCGGGTCATGGGGTGATGGTAGACCTGCGGGCCCCGGGCCGGGGTGTGACCGGAAGCCTCGGTTCTTACCGGACCCACACCGCGTTCTTACGCACCCGGGCACCGGGCACGAACCTCTGCCTTTGGGGTGGGATCCTGGTAAGGACCTTGGAAAGAGGGTCCGCGGTTCCCTCGCCACCTGTGATTCGCGTCTCAAGTCCTTCCATATGCGGCGGTGTCCTGCCGTATGGTGAATCGACGCCTGTAGCACCCCTGGCGACCTTCGGAGGCCGTTGGCCCTGGAGGTCTCTTTTGTGTGCGGGCCGGTTCGCCGCCGGCCCCCCACGTTGGAACGACCTGTGGCCGGGCCTCGGCGCGTGGCGACGCGCGTAGAGGTGTGGATCCCGGTGGCGACCGCCCACCGCTCCGTGTTCCGGAGCGGACCCCCGTAGGCGTCGGGCGGACGGCCGTACGCACCGGTGCCGGCAACCCCCACCGGGCGCACCACCGCTGTCGCGGAAGGCGCGTCCCGAGCAGCAAGGAACGACCATGGCGTCCAGCCTGACGAAGGACTCGGCCCGCCCGGGCACCCCCGGCTCCGAGAAGACCTTCTTCGGCCACCCCCGCGGACTGGCCACCCTCTTCATGACCGAGATGTGGGAGCGGTTCAGCTTCTACGGCATGCGTGCCCTGCTCGTCGTCTACCTGATCTCCGGCGGCCCGGACGCCAAGAAGGGCAGCATGGGCGGCGGTCTGGGCATGGACCTCGCCACGACGACGGCGATCTACTCGGTGTACCTGTCGATGGTGTACCTGCTCGCGATGCCGGGCGGCTGGCTCGGCGACCGGGTCTGGGGTCCGCGCAAGACGGTGGCGATCGCGGCCGTCACGATCATGGCGGGCCACCTGGTGCTGGCCCTGCCCGGCGGCGAGGCGCCCTTCTTCGCCGGTCTGGCGCTGGTGGCGCTCGGCTCCGGCCTGCTGAAGGCCAACATCTCCACGATGGTCGGCCACCTCTACGACGGGCCGGACGACCCGCGCCGCGACGGCGGGTTCACGATCTTCTACATGGGCATCAACATGGGTGCCTTCTTCGCGCCGCTGATCATCGGCACCGTCGGCCAGCAGGTCAGCTGGCACCTCGGCTTCGGACTGGCCGCGGTCGGCATGGGCATCGGCCTGATCGCCTTCCTCCTCGGCACCCGCAACCTGAGCCCGCGAAGCGACATCGTGCCCAAGCCGCTGGCCGCCGAGGAGCGCACCGCCTGGCTGCGCAAGGGCCTGCTGTGGCTGATCGTGGCGACCGTCTTCTACGGCGTCGTCGGCTTCACCGGCCACTTCACGCTCAACTGGGCGATGATCCCGCTGACGGTGATCGGCCTGGTCGTCCCGGCCGGCGTGCTGTTCCGCATCAAGCGGGACAAGGAGCTCAGCGACGTCGAGCAGTCGAAGATGACCGGCTACATCTGGTTCTTCGTCGCGGCCGCCGTGTTCTGGATGATCTACGACCAGGGCGGCTCCACGGTCCAGGCGTTCGGTACGACGAAGGCCTCGGGCTCGCTGCTCGGCTTCGACTTCCCGTCCTCCTGGTACCAGTCGCTGAACCCGGTGTTCATCATGGCCCTGGCCCCGGTCTTCGCCTGGTTCTGGCTGTGGCTGAACCGCAAGGGCAAGGAGCCGAGCACGGTCGCCAAGTTCGCCGCGGCGCTGTTCTTCATCGGCGTCTCGTTCTTCTTCTTCCTGCTGCCGCTGGGCATGGCCGACGGCGACACGCTGGTCAGCCCGATGTGGCTGGTGGGCATCTACCTGATCCAGACCGTCGGCGAGCTGTGCCTGTCCCCGGTCGGCCTGTCGGTGACGACGAAGATGGCCCCGGCCAAGTACGCCAGCCAGATGATGGGCGTGTGGTTCCTCGCGGTGACGGCGGGCGACTCGGTGACGGGTCTGCTCTCCAACCCGGCCGTCGGCGGCGTGGACCTGAGCGGCGCGGGCGCGGTCGCCGTGGAGGCCGCGCTGGCCGCCCTGGCCGGTGTCGCGGTGTACATGTACCGCCGGAAGGTCAAGGCCCTGATGGGCGACGTCCACTGACGCCGGCCGCCGGACCCTGAAGAGGGCCGCCGCACCTTCGGGGTGCGGCGGCCCTTTCGCGCGCTCGCGGTGTCCAGGCCCTCACGGCCTGCGGGACCCCGGCGGACCGGCGTCCGGGGCGACCCACGGGAGAGCGGAGCGGCGCCGGGGCGGGGCGGGCAGGAGCGGGCGGCGGGCGGGACGGGCCGCGTGGCCGGGGCGGCGGGGGCGGGCCCGGTCGATCACGGCCAGCGCCAGGCGGAACAGCGCCGCCGGCACGACCAGCAGGACAAGGGCCCAGAACAGGGTCACGCCCCAGGGGCGGCCGACGCCCCAGGGGTGCTCGGCGAGGACCTTGCCGCCGTACTTCAGGGACACGGTGTAGTCGCCGTGCGCCCCGGCCGCGAGTTCCACGGGCAGCTCGACGCGGGCCTTCCCGCCGGGCGGGATCGTGCCGCGCCAGCGCTGGTGGTGCCACTGCGGGGCGTAGACGCCGTGCGCGGTGCCGACCTGGAAGACCGGGTTCTCCACGGGGGACGTGCCGACGTTGCCGACGGTGACCACGAGGGTCCGGGACGGCGGGGAGCCGAACCACGTGAGCAGGCCGCCGGAGCCGCGCAGGCGGGTGCCGGCGAGCAGCGAGAGCCGTCCGCCGGACGGTTCGGCGGGCAGCGGCTCGACGGTGTGGCCGGCGACCCGGAGGGCCGCGTCGGCCTGTGTTCCGGCGCCGGTCGCCGTCGCCACGTGCACCACGCAGGGGCAGGGCACGGGCGGCTCGACCACGGGCAGGGTCCGGCGGAAGCGCCCCTCGGCGTCGGTGGTCACGGCCCGTCCGTCGGCGTTGGCGCAGGAGTTGGTGCCGCCGGTCACGCCCCGGTCCGGCTCGGCCTGTCCGCACACCAGCAGGGTCAGCAGGGCGCGGGGGCGCCAGCCGCTGCCCGAGACGGTGATCACGCCGCCCGTGCCCGCCTGCGTCCGGGACAGCTCCACGACGGGCCGCTCCACCGCGCCGACGGGACCGGCACCGGCCGCCACGAGCGCCAGCACCAGCAGGACGGTCAGGGGCAGGGACGTGAGGCGGGGGGTCAAGGGCATCTGCGACTCCAGCGGCAGCGGTCGTCGGGACGACGTGCGGACGGCTCCGGCGCGCCTGCGGACGACGGCTCGGCCCGCGGCGCGCCGGCGCCCGGGCTCGGCCGCCCGCCGGAGCCCGGTCGCCCGCCCGGGCTCAGCGGCCCGCCCAGGCTCAGTGGCCCGTCCGGGCCCAGTGGCCTGTCCGCGCGGCTCGTTGACGGCGGGTCAGCCACAGGGTGCCCGCCGCGCCGGCGAGCAGGACCGTGCCGCCCAGGGTGCCGAGGGCGAGCGCGGAGTCCTCGGGGCCGGTCCGTGGCAGCGCGGCGCCGGAGCCCGAGCCGCCGCCCCGGTCCGCGCCCGTCGAGCCGGTCGTGCCGTCACCGGTCGCGGCCTCGACGTCCAGGGTCAGGGACGGGGCCGGGTCGTTGGTCGGCGTGCACGTGGTGGTCGTACCGAGCGCCTTGATGGTGAGCACGCCCGCCGTGAAGGTGACCTCGCCGCTCTTCTCCGGCGTGTACGTCCCGCTCAGGTCACTGATCTTGATCGGTGTGTTGGCCGGTATGGCGGCGTCGTTGGCGGGCCCGGTCACCGTCAGGGCGCCGCTGTCCGCGCCGCCCAGGGCGATCGTGGCGCTCGGCGTCATCGCGCCCTTGCCCAGTTCGACCGGGCTGGAGGAGACGCCCTTCTGCCAGGACATGGTGATCCGGTAGCCGCCGCCGCTCTCGACGCCCTCGATGTCGATGGGCGAGACGGCGCTCTTGTCGCCGATCGGGGTCCTGCACTGGTAATCGACGTCGACGACCTCGGCCCGGGCCACGGGGGCGGCCATCCACACCGCCGAGCCGGCCAGGGCCGCGGCGGACGCGAGCGCGGCGGTTCGTTTCCGGTACGACACGGTGCCGCTCCCCTTCCTGTTCCTGACGGCGCATCAGATCGGGCCGTCAAGGTACGCCCGGCGGGATGAGGAGGGAAGACACAGGGCGCGCCGGATCCGTGGGGACCGGGCGCGCGGTGCGTGACGCGTGAAGGGATGCGGAGGGGTCCGGAGGGGACGGAGTGGTGCGGAGGGGACCCAGGATGCGGACGACGTGCGGCGGAGGCCGGGCGGGCCCGGGTCACCCGTTCGGCGGTACCGCCGGGCGCTCATTGAGGCGGGCGTCCGGCGGCGCGCGGGACCCGTCGTCAGGCCGGTGCGCCCAGTTCCGCCCACACCGTCTTGCCGCCGACCCCCGGCGTGCGGACGACGCCCCAGTCCAGGCACAGGCGCTGGACGATGAACATGCCGTGGCCGCCGGGGCGGCCCGCCCGGTGGGGGGTGCGGGGTGCCGGCTGGCCGGTGCCGCGGTCGGTCACCTCGACGCGGATCACCTTGTTGTCGCAGGTGATCTGGAGCTGGTCCGGCCCTTCGGCGTGCAGGCAGGCGTTGGTGACCAGTTCGGAGACGACGAGCAGGACGTCCTCGGCGGCGGCCCGCTGGTCGGCGGAGGCGGCGGGCAGCCAGCCCCACGCGTACAGCGCCTGGCGGGTGAAGTCGCGTGCGAGCGGGACGACCCCGCTCTCCCCCTCGAAGCTCAGCCGACGCACCTGCCGGCCCCCCGGGGGCGCCGCGGCTCCGTCCTGTGCGGCCGTTCCCCCGCCGGCCGGACCGGCCGCCGTCACGCCACCCTCGGACGCCCCGGAAGCGCCGCTGGGCTCCGGCCCGCGGTCGCCCGGCGAGTAAGGCCGGGTGGTGCTCATCAGCGCTTCACCTCACCGATTCACCAGTTCACGATTCAAAAGCTTCAGTACACAGTCAGTCACGCAGTGGGCGGCACGTCGGTTTCACAGCACCCCCGCTCATCCCGCGGCCGACAGGCTCAGGATGACTCCTGCCCGGGCGGACCGGGGGAACACCCCTGTATTGCGCACGAAACGCGTGACGGGGGCAGGACACCGGTCACAGGGGGGTGTCAGAGGCGCGGCGGACCGGGGCACGCCGGTCAGCCCGACTCGTCGGCGAGAGCCGCCTCGAGCGTGTCATGGACGCGGAAAACCGCATCCGCCCCGGTGATTTCGAACACGCGTGCCACCACCGGCTGCATCCCGGCGAGCGTCACACCACCACCGGCGGCCTCGGCCTTCAGTCGTGCCCCGAGGAGCACGTTCAGCCCCGTGGAGTCGCAGAACTCAAGGCGCGCGCAGTCGATGACCAGGCGCTTGAATCCCTTGGCGAGACAGTCCTCCAGTGGCTCGCGCAACAGATCGGCGGTGTGGTGATCCAACTCACCCGCCGGGGTCACGACGGCACTGGGGCCCTCTTCCCGCACCTCCACCAGAAGCCGGCCAGACTGTGCGCTGCCGACCGTCCCGCGGTCCATGCCGTCTCTCTCTCCCGACGTCGTGGCTGTTCCTGACGCCCTCGAACACTACGCCTTCCTCACACGCTTCGACACCCGAACAACCACACACAAACGGACATATGCCCACACAACGGACTTGCGGTCGGCTCGGGAAAGCGGGTAGGCCTAGTAAGGACACGTAACCGACACGGCCGGCTTTGGAGGCGCCGCACACCGCAGTGCACGTACTGGCTCCGGCAGCCATATGCCGAGAACGATGGAGGACATCATGTCACCCCGGCTCGACGCATCGCGTACCCAGGAAGCGACGTCGACACCCCCTCCGGAACATCTGGATCCCATCGAGCAGGACGAGACGCTCGTCACACCCGACGACCTTCTCGCCGGACTTCCGGACATCCCCCCGTACGAGGAAGTCGACGCGGTCGACGCACGGGCCCTGTCCAAGACCCTCTTCGAGCGGCTGGAGTCGCTGGAGGAAGGGACGCCCGAGTACTCGTACGTCCGCAACACGCTGGTCGAACTGAACCTGGCGCTGGTCAAGTTCGCCGCCTCCCGGTTCCGCTCCCGCAGCGAGCCGATGGAGGACATCATCCAGGTCGGCACCATCGGCCTGATCAAGGCGATCGACCGCTTCGAGCTGTCCCGCGGTGTCGAGTTCCCCACGTTCGCGATGCCGACCATCATCGGTGAGATCAAGCGCTTCTTCCGCGACACGTCGTGGTCCGTGCGGGTGCCGCGCCGGCTCCAGGAACTGCGGCTCGACCTGGCCAAGGCCGGTGACGAGCTGGCGCAGAAGCTGGACCGCGCCCCGACGGTGCACGAACTGGCCGAGCGGCTCGGCATCTCCAACGACGAGGTCGTCGAGGGCATGGCCGCGTCCAACGCCTACACCGCCTCCTCGCTGGACGCCCAGCCGGAGGAGGACGACTCCGAGGGCGCGCTCGCGGACCGCATCGGCTACGAGGACCACGGGCTCGAAGGCATCGAGTACGTCGAGTCGTTGAAGCCGCTGATCGCGGAACTCCCGCCGCGCGACCGGAAGATCCTGTCGCTGCGGTTCGTCGCCGGCATGACCCAGTCGGAGATCGGCGAGGAGCTCGGCATCTCGCAGATGCACGTCTCGCGTCTGCTGTCGCGGACGCTGGTACGGCTGCGCAAGGGGCTGACGGTCGAGGAGTGATCCTCACCGGGTGATCGTGTCCTCCGGGGGCGGGCCGCAGGGCCCGCCCCCGACGCGTGCCCGCGGCCCGTCACACCACGCGCTCTCCCCGCCGCCACACCCCGGTCACCAGCGGCACGCCCGGCCGGTAGGCCAGATGAACGTGGCTCGGCGCGTCGAGGAGGAGCAGGTCGGCGTACGCGCCCGGGGTGAGGCGGCCCACGTCGGTGCGGCGCAGGGCCGCCGCGCCGCCCGCCGTGGCCGACCAGACGGCCTCGTCCGGGGTCATCCCCATGTCCCGGACGGCGAGCGCGACGCAGAACGGCACGGACGAGGTGAAGGACGACCCGGGGTTGCAGTCCGTGGACAGCGCGACCGTCACGCCCGCGTCCAGCAGCCGCCGGGCGTCCGGCCACGCGGCCCGCGTGGAGAACTCGGCGCCGGGCAGCAGCGTGGCCACCGTCCGGCTGCCCGCCAGGGCGTCCACGTCCGCGTCGGTGAGGTGGGTGCAGTGGTCGGCGCTGGCCGCGTCGAGTTCCACGGCGAGCTGCACACCGGGGCCGTGGGAGAGCTGGTTGGCGTGGATGCGCGGGTGCAGCCCCCTGGCCTTGCCCGCGGTGAGGATCGCGCGGGCCTGGTCGCCGTCGAACGCGCCCTGCTCGCAGAAGACGTCGATCCAGCGGGCGTGCGGCGCGCAGGCGTCGAGCATCTCGCCGGTGACCAGGGCGACGTAGCCGGCCGGGTCCTCGGCGTAGTCCGGCGGGACGATGTGGGCGCCGAGGTAGGTGACCTCGTCGGTGTGGGCGGCGGCGATGCGCAGGGCGCGGGCCTCGTCCTCGACGGTCAGGCCGTAGCCGGACTTCGTCTCGAACGTGGTGGTGCCCTGGCGGAGGGCCTCGGCGAGGTAACGGGTGACGTTGGCCTCCAGTTCCCCGTCGCTCGCCGCGCGGGTGGCCGCGACCGTGGTGCGGATGCCGCCGGCGCTGTACGGGCGGCCCGACATGCGGGCGTCGAACTCCTGCGTCCGGTCGCCCGCGAAGACGAGGTGGGAGTGCGAGTCGACGAAGCCGGGGAGCACGGCCCGGCCGCCGGCGTCGACCCGGTTGTCAGTGGCGGGTGCTTTCCTGTGATCACCGGTCCACACGACGCGGTCGCCCTCGATGGCGACCGCCGCGTCGTGGACCAGTCCGAGGGGGGAACCGTCACCGAGGGAGGGGTCGTTGGTGACCAGGGCGGCGATGTTGGTGATGAGCGTGCTGGCGGTGCTCGCGGAGTGGGCGGGGCTGACGGTCGTCGCGTTGCTCATGGCGTCCTTGGTGGCCTGGTCGGCGGTGGGGTCGGGGGCGGGGGCGGAGCCTGACCGCCCGGGCGGGCGGCCCGGTCTCATGCGCGCAGGGCCGCGACGGCGTCGGCGAGTGCCCGCGGCACGTCCGGCACGAGCGTGTGCGCCCCGTCCCGGACGACGTGCCGGCCTGCCACGACCGTATGCGACACGTCCGCTGCCGACGCGGCGAATACGGCCGTCTCGGCCCCGAGCCGCGGAAGCGGCCCTGCCGTCCTGACCGAGTCGAGGGCGATCGTCGTGAAGTCGGCGAGCGCGCCGGGCTCCAGGGCGCCCGCCTCGTCCCAGCCGAGGGCCGCGTGGCCGTCGGCGGTCGCGGCCCGCAGCAGGGCGGCGGCCGTCCAGTGCCCCCGGGTACGGGTGCGCAGGCGCTCGTTCAGCTCCATCGCCCGCGCCTCCTCCAGCAGGTCGATCACGGCGTGGCTGTCGGAGCCGAGGCTGAGCGGGGAGCCCTCGTTCTGCAGGGCGGCGGCGGGCCCGATGCCGTCGGCCAGGTCCCGTTCGGTCGTCGGGCACATGCAGGTGCCGGTGGAGCTGGCGCCGATGAGGGGGATGTCCTCGGCGGTCAGGTGGGTGTTGTGGACGCCGGTGGTGCGCGGCCCGAGGACGCCGTGCAGGGCGAGGAGCTGGGTTGGGGTGCAGCCGTGGGCCTCGCGGCAGGCGTCGTTCTCGGCGGTCTGCTCGGACAGGTGCACGTGGAGCGGGGCCCGCCGCTCCTCGGCCCACCGCGCGACGGTCGCCAGCTGCCCGGCGGGCACGGCCCGCACGGAGTGGATCGCCGCGCCGATCCGGGCGTGCTCCCGCTCCTTGAGCAGTGCGCAGCGCGCGGCCCAGGCGTCGGCGTCCCCGTCGGAGAAGCGGAGCTGGTGCCGGTTGGGCGGCTGCCCGAAGCCGGAGGAGAGGTAGGCGGTGTCGAGGAGGGTGATGCGGATGCCGGCCTCGGCGGCGGCCGCGATCAGGGCCTCGCCCATGGCGTTGGGGTCGGCGTACGGGGTGCCGCCCGGGGCGTGGTGCACGTAGTGGAACTCGCCGACGGCCGTGATGCCGGCGAGGGCCATCTCGGCGTACACCGCGCGGGCCAGGGCGTGGTAGGTGTCCGGGGTCAGCCGGTCGGCGACGGAGTACATGACCTCGCGCCAGGTCCAGAAGGTGCCGGAGCCGACCTGGGCGGTGCCGCGCAGGGCCCGGTGGAAGGCGTGGCTGTGGGCGTTGGCCAGGCCGGGGAGGGTGAGGCCGCGCAGGGGCTCGGCGCCGGGGGGCGGGGCGGTCACCCCGGTGCGGACGGCGGTGACGCGGCCGTCGGCGGTGTCCAGGGCGACGCCCGGCTCGACGTGGGTGCCGAGCCAGGCGTACTCCAGCCAGTAGGTGCGGCTGTGCTGGGCGGGCGTCACGGGCAGGCCAGTCCTTCCAGTACGTCGGCGAGGGCGAGCACTCCGGCCACGCAGTCGTCCTCGGCGGCGAACTCGGCCGGGGAGTGCGAGACGCCCGTGGGGTTGCGCACGAACAGCATGGCGGTCGGGACGCTGCCGGAGAGGATCCCGGCGTCGTGTCCGGCGCCGGTGCCGAGGACGGGGACGGTGAGCTGCGGGTCCCGGTCCTTGCCGAGGATGCGGGCGAGTTCGTCGCGCAGGGCGTGGTCGAACTCGACGACGGGGGTGAAGGACTCCCGGGTGACCGCGAGTTCGGCCCCGTGGGCGGCGGCGTACTCCCCGGCGGCCTTCCGCACCCCGGCGACCACGGCGTCCAGGCTGTCCTGGTCGGCGGCGCGCGAGTCGAGCCAGCCGCGCACCAGGGAGGGGATGGCGTTGACGCCGTTGGGCTCCACGGCGATCTTGCCGAAGGTGGCGACGGCCCCGGCGAGTTCGGCCTCGCGGCGGGCGGCGAGGACCGTCTCGGCGTAGGCGAGCATGGGGTCACGCCGGTCGGCGAGGCGCGTGGTGCCGGCGTGGTTGGCCTCGCCGGCGAAGTCGAACCGCCAGCGGCCGTGCGGCCAGATGGCGCTGGCGATGCCGACGCGGTCGCCGGACAGGTCCAGGGCCCGGCCCTGCTCGACGTGGAGTTCGACGAAGGCGCCGATGCGGGCGAGCCGTTCGGGGTCGGGGCCGATCGACTCCGGGTCGTGGCCGGCGGCCTCCATGGCCCGGGGCAGGGTGGTGCCGTCCGCGTCGGTCAGCCGGTGGGCGTCGTCGACGGTGAGCTGTCCGGCGGTGAGCCGGGAGCCGACGCAGGCGAGGCCGAACCGGGCGCCCTCCTCGTCCCCGAAGTTGACGATGCCGAGCGGCCTGGTGGGCTCCGCTCCCCTGGCCCGCAGCTCGTCGAGGGCGGCGAAGGACGACACGACGCCCAGGGGCCCGTCGAAGGCGCCGCCGTCGGGGACGGAGTCCAGGTGCGACCCGGTGACGACGGCGTCGCCGCGGGCGGGATCGCCGAGCCAGGCCCACTGGTTGCCGTTGCGGTCGGTCTCGTAGGCCAGCCCGCGGGACTCGGCCTGCTCCCGGAACCAGGCCCGGCAGTCCAGGTCGGCGCCGGTCCAGGCGAAGCGGCGGTAGCCGCCGGAGGCGGAGCTGCGGCCGACCGGCAGCAGCTCCGCCCACATGCTGTGGAAACTCACGCCTGGTCACCCTCGCGCATCGGGACGCGGACCCCGCGCTCGGCGGCGACGGACTCGGCGATGTCGTACCCGGCGTCGACGTGCCGGATGACGCCCATGCCGGGGTCGTTGGTCAGGACGCGGCGGATCTTCTCCCCGGCGAGCGGGGTGCCGTCGGCCACGGTCACCTGCCCGGCGTGGATCGACCGGCCCATGCCGACGCCGCCGCCGTGGTGGAGGGAGACCCAGGACGCCCCGGAGGCCACGTTGACCATGGCGTTGAGCAGCGGCCAGTCGGCGATCGCGTCGGAGCCGTCGAGCATGGCCTCGGTCTCCCGGTAGGGGGAGGCGACGGAGCCGCAGTCGAGGTGGTCGCGGCCGATGACGACCGGGGCGGCCAGCTCGCCGCTCGCGACCATGTCGTTGAAGCGCTCGCCGGCCTTGTCGCGCTCGCCGTAGCCGAGCCAGCAAATGCGGGCGGGCAGGCCCTGGAAGCGGACCCGCTCCCCGGCCATCCTGATCCAGCGGGCCAGGGACTCGTTCTCCGGGAAGAGGTCGAGGATCGCCTGGTCGGTCTTGGCGATGTCGGAGGCCTCGCCGGACAGGGCGGCCCAGCGGAAGGGGCCCTTGCCCTCGCAGAACAGGGGGCGGATGTAGGCGGGCACGAAGCCGGGGAAGGCGAAGGCCCGGTCGTAGCCGGCGAGTTTGGCCTCGCCGCGGATGGAGTTGCCGTAGTCGAAGACCTCGGCGCCGGCGTCCTGGAAGCCGACCATGGCCTCGACGTGCCGGGCCATGGACTCGCGGGCGCGGGTGGTGAAGCCGGCCGGGTCCTTGGCGGCGTAGGAGGCCATCTCGTCGAAGTCGACGCCGAGGGGGAGGTAGGCGAGCGGGTCGTGCGCCGAGGTCTGGTCGGTGACGATGTCGATGGGCGCGCTCATGGCGAGGAGTTGCGGGACCAGTTCGGCGGCGTTGCCGAGCACGCCGATGGACAGGGGGCGGCGGGCGTCGCGGGCCTCGGTCGCCAGGGCGAGGGCGTGGTCCAGGCTGTCGGCCCTCACGTCCAGGTAGCGGTGCTCGATGCGGCGCTCGATCGCGCGCGGGTCGCAGTCGACGCACAGGGCGACGCCGTCGTTCATGGTCACGGCGAGGGGCTGGGCGCCGCCCATGCCGCCGAGCCCGGCGGTCAGGGTGATCGTGCCGGCCAGGGTGCCGCCGAACCTCTTCGCGGCGACGGCGGCGAAGGTCTCGTAGGTGCCCTGGAGGATGCCCTGGGTGCCGATGTAGATCCAGGAGCCGGCCGTCATCTGGCCGTACATGGTCAGGCCCAGCTGTTCGAGGCGGCGGAACTCCTCCCAGGTGGCCCAGTCGCCGACCAGGTTGGAGTTCGCGATGAGGACGCGCGGGGCCCACTCGTGGGTCCGCATGACGCCGACCGGGCGGCCGGACTGGACCAGCATGGTCTCGTCCTGCTTCAGGCCCTGCAGCGTGCGGACCATCGCGTCGAAGGAGCGCCAGTCGCGGGCCGCCTTGCCGGTGCCGCCGTAGACGACGAGCTGGTCGGGGTGTTCGGCGACCTCCGGGTCGAGGTTGTTCTGCAGCATCCGCAGGGCGGCTTCCTGCTGCCATCCGAGGGCGCTGCGTTCCGTTCCACGCGGCGCTCGGACGGGGCGGGGTCCGGACATGGTCTGCCTCCTGGTGGGTCTCCCGGCGGATGTTGGTGCTCCTATTCACATCCTGGACTCATGAATAGACCTAGTCAATACCTCGGGAGGTCGGCGCCGCCGTGGCGTGGATGTTTGGCTGGACGCATGGGTGCACACAGGGAAGCGGACGAGGCGGGCGGCTCCGGGGCCGGGCGGGCGGCCCGGCGGGACGAGGCGGTGCGGGCCGCGATCGAGCAGGGGCTGCTGGGGCCGGACCGGCCCCTGGTGGGGCTGCTGGACGTGACCGGCATCCGGGAGTCGGCCGCGCAGCTGCGGGCGGCGTTCGAGGCGGTGACCGCGCCGGGCACGCCCGTGCTGCACGCCTTCGCGGTGAAGGCGACCCCGCTGGTGCCGGTGCTGCGGCTGCTGCGGGACGAGGGTGTCGGCGCGGAGGTGGCGAGCCCGGGCGAGCTGGCGCTGGCCCGGGCGGCGGGAGTGCCGGCGGAGATGACGGTGCTCGACTCGCCCGCCAAGACACCGGCCGAACTGCGCGAGGCGCTGGACCTGGGCGTCGCGGTCAACGCGGACAACCCGCAGGAGCTGGCCCGCATCGACCGGCTGGTGCGCACGCGGCCCGGCCGCTCCCCGCTCGGGATCCGGGTGAACCCGCAGGTCGGCGGGGGTGCCATCGAGGCGCTGTCCACGGCGACGGCCACCTCCAAGTTCGGGGTGGCGCTGCGGGACGAGGGGGCGCGGGAATGGGTCGTCCGGGCGTTTGTGGACCGGCCGTGGCTGACCCGGCTGCACACGCACACCGGCTCCCAGGGGGTCCCGCTGTCCCTGATGGCCCGGGGCGTGGCGGAGGCGTACGCGCTGGCGGAGGAGATCAACCGCAGGGCCGGGCGGCGGCAGGTCGACACGCTCGACATCGGCGGCGGGCTGCCGGTGAACTTCGCGTCGGACGCGACGACACCGACGTACGCGCAGTACGCGCGGACGCTGGCCGGGGAGGTGCCGGGGCTGTTCGACGGGCGGTACGGGCTGGTCACCGAGTTCGGGCGGTCCCTGCTGGCGAAGCACGGGACGGTGGTGGCCCGGGTCGAGTACGCGAAGACCTCCGGCGGGCGGGCGGTGGCGGTGACGCACGCCGGGGTGCAGGTGGCGGCCCGGACGGTGTACGCGCCGGGCAGCTGGCCGCTGCGGATCGCGGCGTACGACGCGAAGGGCCGGGCGAAGGAGGGGCCGGTCGTGGTGCAGGACGTCGCGGGGCCGGCCTGTTTCGCGGGGGACCTGCTGGCGCAGGGGCGGTCCATGCCGCTGCTGGAACAGGGGGACTACGCGGCGGCGCTGGACACGGGGGCGTACTACTTCGCGCACCACTACGGGTACAACTCGCTGGTGCGGCCCGGAGTGTACGGGTTCTGGCCCGGGGGGCGGTTCGCGGTGGTGCGGGAGGCGCAGACCGTACAGGAGGTCGTCGCGGAGTCCGGCGGGGCCCAGGTGGACGCGTTGGCCTGAGCGCCGCGGGAGTGCCGTGGTGGGGCGGCCGCGGGGGCGTGGGGGCTGATCGCGCAGTTCCCCGCGCCCCCGAGGGGGCGTGTCCTCGCCGTCGGTCAGACGAGGGCCGGTGTCTTCCTGCGCGTTCCGCCGGGGACCGCCGTCTTCCTGCGCGTTCCGCCGGGGGCCGCGTCGCCCGCCGCGATGCCCGTGCTGCGGAACGCCTTGACCCGCTTGCCCGTCGGGCGGGCCGCGCCCGCGCGCAGCCAGTCCACGCGGACCCACAGCAACGCCTCGTCCGCGCGCTCGCGGCGGCCCAGCCAGGCCGCCTTCAGCCACAGGCCCGCTCCGCAGCCGGCCAGCAGCATGCCGCCCGCGGCCGGCAGCGCCAAGGAGGTGCCCAGGGCGGCCAGGAACGCCAGGAGGAGCCACCAGCGGTGCGCGCGGCGCCAGTTGCGGGCCGTGACCGCGCGGTCCTGGAGCACGTCGTGCTTGCCGGCCCGGGCGGCCGACGCGGCCAGGGCCGTGTAGCGCTTGCGGCGGGCGGTGGACACCACGGCCGCGGCCAGGAGGAAGAGGGCCGCTCCCGCCAGCACCCCGATACGGCGGCCGGTGAGCCCCTCGGGCAGCAGGCCGATGCCGGCCGCCAGTACCCCCAGCCACCACAGCGGGGCGGCACCCGCCCGTACGACGACGGCCACCCGGGCCAGTCCATGTCCTCCGCGCATGACGCATCAGCCTCCGTCCGGTACCCGAAGTGTCTGAAGAGTGTTGTAGGAGACGCAGGTTAGCGACGCAACGTGAGACGAGGATGAGAAGCGGGAGCGGGTGCCGTCAGTCGACGAACAGGCCGCGGGCCGCCGCCTTGGCGTCGAACTCCTCCAGGCGGGCCTGGGCGTCGGGCAGGCCGTCGCACATGGCCTCCAGCAGGACGCGGCCGAGCAGCATCGGGGCGCAGGCCGTGTCGAAGACCAGGCCGGTGCCGACGGCGGCGGGGAGGAGCAGGTCGGACACCTTGGCGACGGGGGCGAAGGCGGAGTCGGCGACCGTGACGACGGTCAGGCCGGTCTCCTTGGCGTGGGCGAGGGCGTCGACGACCTCACGGGGGTGCCGGGGCAGCGCGAAGCACAGCAGTGCGGAGGCACCGGCGTGGGCGGCGGCGTCGATGCGGTCGGCGAGCATCGTGCCGCCCTCGTTGAGGAGCCGCACGTCGGGGTGGACCTTGGCGGCGAAGTAGGCGAAGCCGTGGGCCTGGGCGGCCGCCGCCCGCAAGCCCAGGACGGGCAGCGGGCGGGAGGCCGCGAGCAGACGCCCGGCCCGCCGCACGGGCCCGGGGTCGGCCAGCGCCTCCGCCAGGTGCCGCAGGTTCTCGATCTCGGCCTCGACGGCCTGCTGGTACTCGTTGGCCGTCCCGGCCTCCCCCGCGGGTTCCGCGGGGGCGACCTCGCGCAGGTGGCGGCGCAGGGCGGGATAGCCGTCGAAGCCGAGGGCGACGGCGAAGCGGGTCACGGAGGGCTGGCTGACGCCGGCCAGCTCGGCGAGTTCCACGCTCGACAGGAACGGCACGTCGGCGGCGCGGCGCACCATGCTGTGCGCGATGCGCCGCTGGGTCGGCGTCAGCCGGTGGCCCTCGAAGAGCGCCTGCAGCCGCGCGGCAGGGCTGTCGGTCGCGCTCATGGCGTGCTCCCCCTCGCCTATTCAGTAGCTGAGGATTCTGCATGAGCATATGCAGACCGGCAAGCGGAGGCGGGTGCTCGCCGCCGCTGCATGCGGGCAGGCGGCCGACGTCATTCCCGCACGGGACGGACGCGCCGCGCGTCGGTGGTCCGCGCCCCGAGCCGCGGGCGCCTGCCGAGGAGTTCCGCCAGGCCCTGGCGGGAGGCGGCGAGGACCACACGGTCCTCGGGGCGCAGGACGTAGCCCGGGTGGAGCTCCCACACCAGTCCGCCGGTGCGGTGTACGCCGTCGTGGGCCGGTGTGGCGGCGAGGTCGGGCAGGCGCTCCCCCGGCTCCGCCGTGTCGAGTGCCAGGACCCGCCAGGCCCCGGGGCGGAAGGACTCGGCGATGGTGCGCCCCTCCAGGTGCGGGTGCCCGGCGACGTCGAGGGCGGCGAAGAGCAGCACGCGGCGTTCGACCGGTATGGCGCCCAGGACCCGCCGGCCCATCATGGCGCCGGCGAAGGCGGGCGCCGCGAGGCTGGAGACGCTGCGGCTGCGGGTGAGGGCCCGCGGGTGGGCGGTGCGCAGGGTGCGGTGGACGACGGTGGCGAAGTCGTCGTCGTACAGCCGCAGCGCCGCCCGCAGGTCCGGTTTGACGGAACGTGCGTACAGGGCGGCTTCCAGGTTCGTCGTGTCGCTGCTGGTCAGGGCGAGCAGCGAGTGCGCGCGGTGGATCTTGGCCGCTTCGAGCACGCCTTCCTGGGTGGCGTCCCCGACAACGGTGGGCACGCGCAGGCGGCGGGCGAGCGGGATGCCGCGCGCTTCGGGGTCCTCCTCCACACACACCACGGGGATGCCGAGTTCCCGGAGCCGGGCCAGCACCCGCGTGCCGACCTTGCCGAGGCCGAGCAGGACGACGTGGCCGGACAGTCCGCGCGGCGGCCGGCGCAGTGCGGAGGCGGTGCGGAAGGTGCCGAGCGCCTCCAGGCCGGCCGCCAGCAGCACCGGCATCAGCAGCAGTCCGGCCAGACCGGCGAGGAGCTGGAGGACCTGGCGTGCCGGAGGTTCCTCCAGCGCCGGGTCGCCGATCGCGAAGAGGTCGAGCAGCGTGAGG
Organism: Streptomyces sp. NPDC044921; assembly: GCF_056432865.1. Lineage (NCBI taxonomy): Bacteria > Bacillati > Actinomycetota > Actinomycetes > Kitasatosporales > Streptomycetaceae > Streptomyces > Streptomyces sp. NPDC044921. The sequence continues at coordinate 487,853 of NZ_JBWKIF010000001.1, read as the reverse complement.
TAGGAGGCGTGCAGCAGGCCGGCCGGGCCGGCGTGATCGCCGGCGGTCAGCCACGTCGCCACGGCCACGCCGGCGACGCTGGTGACGAGCCCGGCCAGGGACCAGCGCAGCCGGCGCGAGAAGAGGGAGCCCAGCGGCAGGCCGCGCCCCGCCAGCCGGCGCGCCGCGGAGCCGGAGGCAACGTGGGTGACGGTTTCGAGGACGACCGTGCCGCGCCCGGTGGCGGAGGCGACCGTGTCGTCGTCGGGCAGCAGGACGGGAGCCTCCCGGCCGCTGCTGTCCGAACCCTCCGCCCCGGCCGGATCGTTGGTGGTCGACGACAGCAGGGCCAGGGTGCACAGGCCGGGATCGGCGATCCGGCCGTGGCCGGGCGGGGTTCGCTCCACCGCGCGCAGCAGCAGTCCGTCGGCCTGGACGACCTTGCTGGTGCCCGCGACGGCGGTGGCCGCGAGCGCGGGGGCCGCGGTGTCGGCGTCCGACAGGACCGTCGTGGAGGTGTCCAGCGCCTCGGGGTCGAAACCCGGGACGGCGAGGGCGGCCGCCTGGTCGAGGAGTTCCTCCAGGTGCTGGCCGAGCTTGCGGTTGTAGAGCCGGATGACCAGGCGCAGCCGGGGGTTGAGGCGGCGGGCGGCCAGCGCGGCGCGGATGTTGGTCTCGTCGTCCTCGTGGACCAGCGCCATCGCGGCGGCCGTGCGCGCACCCGCCTCCGCCAGGGCGGCCTCGTCGAGTTCGGCGGCCTCGATGACGTGGGCCGTGGCCGTGCCGCCGGAACCGGTCGGGTCCGCGGCGCGGTGCATCGCGGCCTGAACCCGGCCGAGCAGGGCAGCGGCGCGCGTGCGGCCGGTCCCGGGCCGTCGTGAGGGCGGTACGACGAGGGTGACCTGCTCGCGGTACACGGTGGCCAGCTCGGCGGCCAGTCGTTCGGCCAGGGCGTCGTCACCGCACACGATCATGCGCTCCGCGCCCGGCACACCGCGTGCGGGCTGAGGGAATGTGATCACGCCGACGGCTCCTCCGGGTCGAGCGGGTGACGTGGCGCGGGCTGCCCCGCCTCCTGACATGAAGATCGCCGGCCCGGCGTCCCGGCCCAACGCGGGAACCGTACAGGGCTTCTGACGGCGCGTCACCGGGCGTCGGCGGATCCCGGGGGCGTTGACCACACGGATGTTCGGAGCACGGCATTAAAACCGCGTAAAGATTGCCGGAACCAGGCAATGCCGCCTTCCAGGCCCGCGTGTGACGATGCTGCTCACAACGGGGAAGGGCAAGGAGAGGCGGTGTGCGCGAGTGGCCTGGTTTCTGGGGCTCGGCATTGCGGGGGTCGTCCTCCTTGCCCTGTCGTTCGTCCTCGACGGCGTGGTCGAGGGACTGCTCGACGGGGTCTCGGCGCTGGACGGCGTCGTCGACGGGCTGCTGTCGCTGCCCGTGATCGCGGGGTTCGTGTCCATGCTCGGCTTCTCCGGGGCGATCGTCCTGGGGACCACCGGCTGGGGTGTGGCCGGGGCCGTGCTGGTCGGGGTGCCGGCCGGTGCCCTCACCGGCTGGATCGCCTACCGCCTGAGCCGGGCGCTGCTGCGTGACACCTCCGGGGCCGCACCGCGCGACGAGGACCTGATCGGCACGTCCGGCTCGGTGGTGACCGCGATCCCCGCGGGCGGCTACGGCGAGGTGCTGGTGCACCGGGCCGGCCAGCCGGTGAAGCTGTCGGCCAGGAGCCCGGTCGCCGTGGCGCGCGGAGCCGAGGTCTGGGTCGAGCAGACGCTGTCGCAGTCGGCCGTGTCCGTCCGTCCGGTCGAGTCCTGACCACGCTGTCGCGCCACCGGCCCGCGGGGCTTCGCACCGCCGGCTTCCACACACACGTACCGATCGCCGTCCGCAGGGAGGGCTGAGGGGACACCACCATGAGTTCTGTCGTCATCGCGGTCGCGGGAGTCGTCGTACTCCTGGTCCTGATCGCGCTGGTCGTGGTCAGCCGGTACAAGGTCGCCGGCCCGAGTGAGGCGTTCATCGTCACCGGGCGGCGCGGCAAGAAGTCCACCGACCCGGAGACCGGCCGGGTCTTCACCGACAACAGCGGCCAGAAGGTCGTGGTCGGCGGCGGGGTCTTCGTCGTGCCGTTCGTGCAGCAGAAGTTCACCCTCGACCTGTCCTCCCGCCACATCCCCGTCGCCGTGCGCGGCGCGGTCACGCTGCGCGGGGTCAAGGCCAACCTGGAGGGCGTCGCCATCGTCAAGGTCGGCGGCAGCGAGGACGCCATCCGGGCCGCCGCACAGCGCTTCCTGATGCAGCAGGACGGCATCGTCGGCTTCACCCAGGAGGTGCTCTCCGGCGCCCTGCGCGCGATCGTCGGCCGCATGTCGGTGGAGGACATCATCCGCGACCGGGCCGCCTTCGCCGGCCAGGTCGCCGAGGAGGCCGAGGCCAGCCTCTCCGGGCAGGGCCTGGTGCTGGACGCCTTCCAGATCCAGGACATCACCACCGAGGGCTCCTACCTGGAGGACCTCGGCCGGCCCGAGGCCGCCCGCGCCAAGCAGGAGGCCGACATCGCCGAGGCGGTCGCCCGGCGCGCCGCCGAACAGGCCCGGCTGAAGGCCGAGGAGGAGATCGCGGTCGCCCAGCGGACCTTCTCCCTCAAGCAGGCCGAGATCAAGGCCGAGACCGACGAGGCCGCCGCCCGCGCGGCCGCCGCCGGACCGCTCGCCGAGGCGGCCCGGCAGCAGGAGATCCTCACCCAGCAGGAGAAGGTCGCCGAGCGGCAGGCCGCGCTGACCGACCGCCAGCTCGACACGCAGGTCCGCAAGCCCGCCGACGCCCAGCGCTACGCCGCCGAACAGGAGGCCGAGGCCAAGCGGGTGGCGCGGGTCAAGCAGGCCGAGGCGGAGCGGCTGGCCGGAATCGCCGCGGCGCAGGCGGAGGCCGAGCGGTCCCGGCTGACCGGTGAGGGCGAGAAGCAGCGCCGCAGCGCGCTCGCCGACGCCCAGGCCATCGAAGGGCTCAAGCAGGGCGAGGCCGAGAAGGCCCGGCGCGCGGCCATCGCGGAAGCGGTCCGGCTGGAGGGCGAGGCCGAAGCGGCGGCGATCGGCGCCAAGGGCGCGGCCGAGGCCGAGGCGATGCAGAAGAAGGCCGACGCCTTCGCGCAGTACGGCGACGCGGCCGTGCTGCAGATGCTCGTCGAGGTGCTGCCGCAGGTGGTGGCCAAGGCGTCCGAGCCGCTGAGCGCCGTGGACAAGATGACCGTCATCTCCACCGACGGCGCGAGCCGGCTCTCCCGCACCGTCGCCGACAACGTCGCCCAGGGCGTCGAACTCCTCAGCTCCACCACCGGAGTCGACCTTGCCGAGTTGCTGAAGGGCATCACTCAGGGCCGCGGCGAGACGCAGCCCGCGACGGCGCCGGCCGCCGACGCGAACGGGAAGATCCAGATCGGCTGAGGCGGACGGAACCGGCTGAGGCGGACAGAACCGGTCGAGGGGCCCGGCGGCACCGAGCCGCCGGGCCCCTCGGCCCGTGGTGCCCCACGGCCGGACACCGTCGGCTCAGGCCGGAACACACACGACGAAACGGGGGGCCCACATGTCCGAGACACACCCCGGTACGCACGAGGCGACGGCGCTCGCGCTTCCGGCGACCGCGCGGGCGGTCGCCGGCCACCGTCGGCGGGCCGGACGCTGGGCCGCCCTCGGCGCCGTGGCCACACTCGTCGGGCTGGCCTTCGCACCGGGCGCAGACGCGACCGGCACCGGATGGCTCCGGGCACTCGCCGGGTTCTGTGTCGTGTGCGGTCCGGCCGCCACCGTCGTCGGAGCGGCGGCGCTCGTCACCTCACGCCGTATGCGCCGGGCGGTGGCGAGGCACGCGTGGAAGGCGTGCAGCGCGGTCGCGATCCCCGCGGCGGGCCAGCGGCCGCCACGCGTCGTCCTGCGCCATCCGGCGACGGACGCGCTGATCCCGCTGTCGGTGCGGACCATGGCGCCGCGCTACCACCTGGCCGACCCCGGGCCGGGGGGCGTTCTGTGGTGGGCCGGGGACCCCGCCGTCGGAGGGGTCATCGCGCCGCCGGGCGGTGAGCACCTGCTGTGGGTACGACCCACCCCGTCCGGACGCCTGCGCCGCCGCGACGCGGAGGCGGCCCTGCGGCGCGGGCTGCTGAGCGGGCCCGTGCCCCCGCAGCCGTCGGCCGGCCCGCCCCCTGGGCAGCCGGACCCGGATCCGACCTACGCGGTGCTGGCCCGGGCCGCCCACCGCCTGTGCCTCCCCGGCACCGGGGAGTCCACCGGCCGTCAGGGACCCGACGCTCGTACCGTGCCCTGGTGGCGGGTGCGTGTGCTGCTGGAGATCTCGCAGGTGCGGCCCGCCGCGGTCAGTGCGGCGTTCGCCGTCGGGGTGCTGCTGACGTGGTGGCTGTGGGGAGGGGAGCTCGACAGCTTCTCGCTCCCTCTGTTCGCCGCGGCGCTGTCGGTGTTCAACGCGTTGCGGTTCGGCAGGCGGGCGCTCCGCTCGGTGCCGGTGGCGAGGGCTTTGCACCGCGCCGCCCGAGCGCCCGTGTCCGTCCGCAAACGCTATGTCGTGCTGCCGGGCCGCGACGACGGGCTGGTCCTCGTGCTGTTCCCCCTCGCCGGCGGACCCGGGGACCTGCCGGAGGCCTGCGTCGAGGTGAATCCGCCCGGCGTTCCGGAACGCCCGTGGGAGGGCCTGCCGTCGCCGTCGGGAACCGTGGAGCTGCACGGCCGGATCGACAACGCCGCCACTGTCGTGCCCTGGATCGACGGTCGCCCGCTGTGGCCTCGCCACCCCTACGAGAAGGTGGACCTCGGCGACCGGCGACAGCGTGACCGCTTCGCCGCCCTGGTGGGACACCGGCGGCCGGAGTGTGCGGGCGGCACGCCCTGAGCCGCGGAACGGACCCGAGCGCGGATCTGCCAGTCTGGTCCGTCGTGCGCCGTGGAAGCACCGGCCGACCATGGGAATCAGGAGGACGCGTGGCACGGTCAGCGGTACCCGAGGAGTACCTGGAGGGGTACGGCCGGATCCTGGCCGACGTCTGCGCCACCGGCCGCCGTCTGACGCGGGAGGAGCTGGAGTCGCTCAGGGCCCGGGGGGAGCGGGCCGCGGAAGCGGGCCTGGGACTGCGTGCGCTGGTCCGCCGGCACCTGTCCGCGGCCCGCGACCTGTCACCCACGCTCTCCCCCGCCGGTGTCGACCACGTGCTCGCCGCCGTCGAACAGGCGGTGGACGCCTTCGCCGAGGGACACGAGCGAGCCCAGAAACTGGCCGTTCGGAAGGAGGAGGCCGCCCGGCGGGAGTTCATCGACGACCTCCTCTACGGCCGCAGCGACCTGGGCCGCCTGGCCGAACGCGCCGAGCGCTTCGGCCTGCTCCTCTCCCGTGCCCACGCGGTCGCCGTGGCGCAGGGCGACGTGCCGGTGGACGACACCCATCCGGCGACCCGGCACGTCGACAGCGCGCTGATCGCCCGCTTCGGCGAACGCCGCATCCTGCTCACCACCAAGGACGGCCGGCTGATCTGCGTCGCGCCCGGCGACCAGGACGACGTCCTGACCTACTTCGCGAAGCAGGCGCACGCGGCGACCGACGGCGGCCGGGTCGCCATCGGCCGTGCCCACCCGGGAGCGGGCGGGGTCGTCCACTCGTACGAGGAAGCCCTCAACGCCCTCGACCTGGCGGGCCGCCTGGACCTGGACGAGCCCGTGCTGCGCTCGGCCGACCTGCTGGTCTACCCGGTCCTCACGCGGGACCGGCAGGCCATGGCCGAGCTCGTGCGCAGCGTCCTCGGCCCGCTCCAGGCGGCGCGCGGCGGCGCCCAGCCCCTGCTCGACACCCTCACCGCGTACTTCGACTCCGGCTGCGTCGCCGCCGAGGCGGCACGCCGTCTGCGGCTGAGCGTGCGGGCCCTGACCTACCGTCTGGAGCGCATCCACAAGCTCACCGGCACCAACCCGGCCGACCCCCTCCACCGCTACGGCCTGCAGACCGCCGTCATCGGCGCCCGGCTGCTCGGCTGGCCCGACAGCGAACTCTGACCGCGCGGACGGGAGCCCGCCTCCAGGGGGCTGGGCTCCGGCAGGGGAACGGGCCCGTGCTCACCAAGGCGCGAGGTGTGCACGGGCCCGTTCAGGAGCCGGGCCGCCGGGGGGACGGATCAGACGGTGGTCTTCACCGACTCCTGGTCCTCGTCGTCGCCGCCGGTCTCACCGGCCTTGCGGGCGCGGACGAACTCCAGGAAGGAGTCCAGCTCGCGCTTGACCACCGGCGCCAGCAGGTAGAGACCGATGATGTTGATGACCGCGAGCATGAACAGCACCGCGTCGGCCATGTCGATCAGGGTCTGCAGCGTCAGCAGCGAGCCCGTGATCGCGAACAGCGTGTAGACGACCTTGTACGTCAGCTCGCTGGCCCTGCTGCGGCCGAAGAGGTGGGACCACGCCTTGAGGCCGTAGTAGCCCCAGGTGAGCACGGTGGACAGGGCGAACAGCAGCACCGCGACCGTGAGGATGTACGGGAACCAGGGCAGGACGGTCTCGAAGGCGTCGGAGGTGATGGTGACGCCACCGATGTCCTTGCCCTCCCGGGCCTCGGCCCAGCTGGCCGGGTTGGCGATGACGATGGTCAGAGCGGTCATCGTGCAGATGACGACGGTGTCGATGAACGGCTCCAGCAGGGCGACCAGGCCTTCGCTGGCGGGGTGCTTGGTCTTCACCGCGGAGTGGGCGATCGGGGCGGAGCCCAGACCCGCCTCGTTGGAGAACGCGGCCCGCTTGAAGCCGATGATCAGCGCGCCGAGCACACCGCCGGCCACGCCCTGCGGGTTGAAGGCGCCCTCGATGATCGTGCCGATGGCGGCCGGGACCTCGGTGACGTTGACCAGGATGACCACCAGGCAGGCCGCGATGTAGATGCCGGCCATGGCGGGCACGAGGCGGCTGGTGACGTTGGCGATGGAGCGGATGCCGCCGAGGAGCACGATGCCGACGAGCGCGGCGACGAGGATGCCGAAGAACAGCGCGCCGGCGGAGGAGCCCATCAGGCCGTCCTCGCCGCCGGTGACGGAGACCAGCTGGGCGTAGGACTGGTTGACCTGGAAGAGGTTCCCGCCGAACAGGCCGAAGAACAGGACCATGAAGGAGGCCAGGACGGCGAGGACCTTGCCGAGCTTCTTGCCGCCCGCGCCGAAGCGGTCGGCCAGGCCCTTGGGCAGGTAGTGCATCGGGCCGCCGGAGACGGTGCCGTCGGCGTGCACCTCGCGGTACTTCACGCCGAGGGTGACCTCGACGAACTTGGTGGCCATGCCGAGCAGGCCGCACAGGATCATCCAGAACGTGGCGCCGGGGCCGCCGATGGAGACCGCGACGGCCACACCGGCGATGTTGCCGAGACCGACCGTGCCCGAGACGGCGGCGGTCAGCGCCTGGAAGTGGTTGACCTCGCCCGCCGACCCCTTCTCGTCGTACCTGCCCCTGACCACGTCCACGGCGAGACGGAACTTGCGGATCTGCACGAACCCGAACCAGCCGGTGAAGACCAGGCCGGCGACTACGAGCCAGGCGACGATCAGGGGGAGGTCGGTGCCGCCGACGGGCACGGCGTAGAAGACGACCTCCCCGAGCCACTTGGCTATGGGCTCGAAGAATCCGCTGACGGCATCGTCGACGGACTGGGTGACGGAGTCGAGTGACACGTGGCTACCTCGATGGCGCGGAACCGGGACATGGGGCTCTGTGTCGCCGGTTGATGAGCGGTTGCTGAGCGAACGACGGTGTCCGATTGACGACTGTGGGCACGCGGTCCACCAACTCGGACGGTGATCACACTTGGGTCCGAGTGCCGGTGCGTACCGACTGCTCCGCACGGGGACGAGGGATGGCGTCACCTGCGGAGTTGCGCAGTTCTACCATGAGCTTTGCGCACTCTTTAGTGATGCAAGTCACATAACGGTCGGTGATCTCGCAAAGTGCCAGCGAGCGAGACCGGACCGTTATCCGGTCATCGAGATCCGTTCATCGGACACCTTTTCCGGCAGCTCCGGGGCGGCGGTTGTGCCACACCCGTGGGCCGCGGTGGGCGGACTGCCCGGTGATCAGAGGCGGCCGACCGTCCCCGGGGCCCCGGGCGGTGCCGGGACCGGCAGCCACCGGTCCGACAGGGGGGCTACCCCCAGTGCGGCCGCCGGTCCGGCTCCCTACCGTGGACGGCATGAGCGGAATGGACGCGCGGGACACCGAGCTGAAGAAGGAACTCGACGCCACGCTGCACGCCCGCAGGGAACTGGGCGAGGAGTACGAGTCGGCGCTGGTGGACTCGTTCCTGGAGAAGGTCGACCAGCGGATCGACGGGACGGTCGAGCGCCGGGTGCGCCGGCAGCTGGCCGAGCAGCAGATGCAGACGGCCCGCGACTCCCGGACGCCGAGGGCGATGGACTCCTGGGGTGAGCGCTTCGGCTTCGGGATCGTCTCCCTCGTCCTCGCGGTGCCGCTGTCCGCGATCGGCGGGGGCGTGGCCCACCTGCCCGGTCTGCTCGCCGCGTGGGCGGGCATCGTCGGCGTCAACGTCGTGCAGGCCGCCCGGACCAACCCGGGCCTGTTCGGGCGCCGCGCGTCCTCCCGCGAGGGCGGCTGGGAGGACTGAGGACGCCCCGGCGGCCAGAGCCGCCGCGCCGGCTCTCCTCCCACCCGGGCTCACACACCCCTTGTCGGCGAACTGACCCGCCCCGGCGAGGACTTCCGCAGCCTGCGGGCCGACCATCCGGCCGGAAGCTGCGACCACAGCGCGAACCATCCGCGGCACGGACGACCGCGGCCCGCAGCCCGGAACCGGGCTCGCAGACGGCCGGAGCCCCCGGCACTGCCGGGAAGCCGGGCGGCGAGCCGTACGGGCCGGGCGAGGGAGAGATGCGCGGGGACCGCCGCACCCCCGTGAACGGGGGGCGGGACGACGGCGGTCCCCGCGAAGGACGCGGACCTGGTCAGGGCCGGGCCCCCGCGTCCGTGGCGTCGGTGGAGGTCCGGGAGCCGCTCCGGAGGTCCGTGACGCCTACGGCGCCGGCCGGGGCGGGGAGCCGCTCCCGCCCTGCCGACACCCACCACTGTGCAGGCCCCGTGTTAAGCGGGTGCTGCGCGAACGTGACGCCCTCGTACCACTTCCGCGAAGTCCGCGGAGATCGCGGACGTCGCGGGTTCACCCGGTACGCGGGCCGTTCATCCGGCGTTCTCCGTCACTTCCCGCCGCGGGCGAGGAACGACAGCAGGTCCTGCCGGCTGACCACTCCGGTGGGCTTGCCCTCGACCAGGACGATCGCCGCGTCCGCCTTGCCCAGCACGGCCATCAGGTCCGCGACCGGCTCGCCGGAGCCGACCTGCGGCAGCGGGGCGGACATGTGCTTCTCCAGCGGGTCGTCCAGCGAGGCGCTCTTGCTGAACAGCGCGTCCAGCAGCTCGCGTTCGACGACGGACCCGACGACCTCGGCGGCCATCACGTCGGGGTGCCCGGCGCCCGGCTTGACGACCGGCATCTGCGAGACGCCGTACTCGCGCAGCACGTCGATGGCCTGGCCGACGGTCTCCTCCGGGTGCATGTGGACGAGGGAGGGCATGCGGTCGCCCTCCTTGTCGGCGAGGACGTCGCCGACGCGGGCGCTCGGGCCGGCGTCCTCCAGGAAGCCGTAGTCGGCCATCCACTCGTCGTTGAAGATCTTGCTGAGGTAGCCGCGGCCGCCGTCCGGCAGCAGGACCACCACGACGTCGTCCTCGCCGAGCCGCGCGGCGACCTCCAGCGCGGCCGCGACGGCCATACCGCAGGAGCCGCCGACCAGCAGGCCCTCCTCCTTGGCGAGGCGGCGGGTCATCTGGAAGGAGTCCTTGTCGGACACGGCGACGATCTCGTCCGCGACGGTGCGGTCGTAGGCGGTGGGCCAGAAGTCCTCACCGACGCCCTCGACCAGGTACGGCCGGCCGGAGCCGCCGGAGTAGACGGAGCCCTCCGGGTCGGCGCCGATGACCTTGACCCTGCCGTCGCTGGCCTCCTTGAGATAGCGGCCGGTGCCGGAGATGGTGCCGCCGGTGCCGACGCCCGCGACGAAGTGGGTGATCTTCCCCTCCGTCTGCTCCCACAGCTCGGGGCCGGTGGAGTGGTAGTGGGAGAGCGGGTTGTTGGGGTTGGAGTACTGGTCGGGCTTCCAGGCGCCCGGCGTCTCACGGACCAGCCGGTCGGAGACGTTGTAGTACGAGTCCGGGTGCTCGGGGTCCACCGCGGTGGGGCACACCACGACCTCGGCGCCGTAGGCGCGCAGCACGTTGATCTTGTCGGTGCTCACCTTGTCGGGGCACACGAAGATGCACTTGTACCCCTTCTGCTGGGCCACGATGGCGAGCCCGACGCCGGTGTTGCCGCTGGTCGGCTCGACGATCGTGCCGCCGGGCTTGAGCGCGCCGCTCTCCTCCGCCGCCTCGATCATGCGCAGGGCGATGCGGTCCTTCACCGAGCCGCCGGGGTTGAAGTACTCCACCTTGGCCAGGACGGTCGCCCTGATGCCCTTGGTCACGCTGTTGAGCCTCACCAGCGGGGTGTTGCCGACGAGACTGATCATCGAGTCGTGAAATTGCACCGTTGTCTCCGGATGCCGCAAAAGTTTCGGTCGTAGTGGTGCCGCCAGCCTATGACCTCGCCGTCGCCCGTGACGGTCGTTCACTCCCCGTTGAGATTGGGCGACGCCCTGTACGGGGCAAGCACTGGGTGTAGGGGTTCGAGGAGGTGGCGGCGACGCATGTCGAACATGTCGAGGGCGAGGGTGGCCCGGCGGATCGCGGCCGGCGCCGCGTACGGCGGCGGCGGGATCGGTCTGGCCGGGGCGGCCACCGTGGGGCTGGTGCTGGCGGAGGTGCAGCTGGCCCGGCGCCGGGTGGGCAACGGCACCTCGGGCCACGTGCCGAACGCGGACGGGCTGTACGGGCGCACCTACGCCGTCTCCTCCGAGCTGCCGCCGCTGCGGCTGACCATGCTGGGTGACTCCACGGCCGCCGGCCAGGGCGTGCACCGCGCCGGGCAGACGCCGGGCGCGCTGCTCGCCTCGGGCGTCGCGGCGCTGGCGGAGCGCCCGGTGGAGCTGCGCACGGTGGCGCTGCCGGGGGCCCGGTCGGACGACCTGGACCGCCAGGTGGCCCTGGTGCTGGCCGGTCCCGGCCCGGTGCCCGACATCTGCGTGATCATGATCGGCGCCAACGACGTCACCCACCGCATGCCCCCGACCCGCTCGGTGCGCTGCCTGGCCTCGGCGGTGCGGCGGCTGCGCACGGCGGGCGCGGAGGTCGTCGTGGGCACCTGTCCCGACCTGGGCACGATCGAGCCGGTCCGCCAGCCGCTGCGCTGGCTGGCCAGACGGGCCTCCCGCCAGCTGGCGGCCGCCCAGACGATCGGCGTGGTCGAGCAGGGCGGCCGCACGGTGTCCCTGGGCGACCTGCTGGGTCCCGAGTTCGCCGCGAACCCGCGGGAGCTGTTCGGCCCGGACAACTACCACCCGTCCGCCGAGGGCTACGCGACGGCGGCGATGGCGGTCCTGCCGACCGTGTGCGCCGCGCTGGGCCTCTGGCCGGCCGAGGAGGAGCGTCCGGACGCCTCCCGCCGCGAGGGCTTCCTGCCGGTGGCGCGGGCGGCCGCCGAGGCCGCCTCGGAGGCCGGCACGGAGGTCGCGGCGGCCCTGCCGACCGGCCCGCGCGGCCCGTGGGCCCTGCTCAAGCGCCGGCGCCGCCGGCGGGTGCCCGAGCAGGAACCGGCGCCCGCGACGCCCTCGGTCTGAGACACGGGCCCCGCGACCAAAGCAAGCGCTTGGAAACTGCGGCCAGGGTCACACCGCGACACCCGTGACCCAGCCCATACGTACGGGTAGCTTCCCAGTCAGCCCTGCCCGACCACCCGGTACGTCAATGGAGCCGTGATGCCCGAAGCCGTGATCGTCTCAGCCGCCCGCTCCCCCATCGGCCGCGCCGTCAAGGGCTCCCTCAAGGACCTCCGCGCGGACGACCTCGCCGCCACGATCGTCCAGGCCGCCCTCGCCAAGGTCCCCGAGCTGGACCCGAAGGACATCGACGACCTGATGCTCGGCTGCGGCCTGCCCGGCGGCGAGCAGGGCCACAACCTCGGGCGCATCATCGCGGTGCAGATGGGGATGGACCACCTGCCGGGCTGCACGGTCACCCGGTACTGCTCGTCCTCCCTGCAGACCTCCCGCATGGCCCTGCACGCCATCAAGGCCGGCGAGGGCGACGTCTTCATCTCCGCGGGCGTCGAGATGGTCTCCCGCTTCGCCCACGGCAGCTCCGACATGCCGGGCACCCACAACCCGCTCTTCGCCGAAGCCGAGGCCCGCACCGCCGCGACCGCCCAGTCCGAGGGCTCCACCTGGCACGACCCGCGCGAGGACGGCCTGCTGCCCGACCCGTACATCGCGATGGGCCAGACCGCCGAGAACCTGGCCCGCGCCAAGGGCGTCACCCGCCAGGAGATGGACGAGTTCGGCGTCCGCTCGCAGAACCTCGCCGAGGAGGCCATCAAGAAGGGCTTCTGGGAGCGCGAGATCACCCCGGTGACCCTGCCCGACGGCACGGTCGTCACCAAGGACGACGGCCCGCGCGCGGGCGTCACCCTGGAGGGCGTGCAGGGCCTGAAGCCGGTCTTCCGCCCCGACGGCATGGTCACCGCCGGCAACTGCTGCCCGCTGAACGACGGCGCCGCCGCGCTCGTGATCATGTCCGACACCAAGGCCCGCGAGCTCGGCCTCACCCCGCTGGCCCGGATCGTGTCCACCGGCGTCTCCGGCCTCTCCCCCGAGATCATGGGCCTCGGCCCGGTGGAGGCGAGCAGGCAGGCCCTGCGGCGGGCCGGGCTGACCATCGACGACATCGACCTGGTGGAGATCAACGAGGCGTTCGCCGCCCAGGTGATCCCCTCCTACCGCGACCTGGGCATCCCGCTGGAGAAGCTGAACGTCAACGGCGGCGCCATCGCCGTCGGCCACCCCTTCGGCATGACCGGCGCCCGCATCACCACCACGCTCATCAACTCGCTGCAGTTCCACGACAAGCAGTTCGGTCTGGAGACGATGTGCGTCGGCGGCGGCCAGGGCATGGCCATGGTCATCGAGCGCCTCAGCTGAGCGCCGTACCGTAACCGCCTGAGCGTCGTACCGTAACCGCCATAGCACCGACCGTGAGGTCGTGGCCCGGAACCCGGGAAACTCCCGGGGACCGGGCCGTTTTGTGATCCAATCTCCCCCAGGATGTGACCTATCTCCCTCTGCACCGGCAGAAGCCCAGGTCACAGCAGCCCCACCCCCTCCCCCGAAACCGAAGCCCTGTCCGTTTCGTGACGTTACGCACTGACAGCTGGTTAGTCCGCCCTTCAAGCTGAGGTAGGAAGTCGGGGGTCGACTTTGAACCGGGAGTACGTCAGTGAGCGCCATGCCGATCGCGTTGCTGGTCACCACGGCCGCCACGGGCGCCGTGGGCGTCGCCGTCCTGCGCACCGTTCTGCAGCTGCGCCGGCAGGTCGCGGCCCTGCACACCGCGCTCGCCGAGAACCGCGCCGCCACCACCCGCGCCCTGCTGCCCGCCGCCCGTACCACCGCCGACACCGACGAGATACGGGCCGCCGTTGCCGCGGCGCTGGCCGAGGAGCGGGAGCGCGAGCTCGCCGAGGCGCGGGCGTTCTGGGCCGCCCAGGAAGCCCGTGACGCCTCCGACGCGCCGTCCCTGCTGGGTCTGACCGACACCGATCCGTTCCTGCCCCGGCAGGCCGATTTCGCGGGCCTGGAGCCGGTCACCGAGCCCGGCGCGGACACCGACGAGCCGAGCGTGCGGGAGACGCCCTCCGAGTCCCCCGAGCTGGCCGCGGCCCGCCGCCGCCACCCCTCCCACCCGGACTTCGTGCCGAACCCCTCGCCGGTCGTGGGCGACCACGAGCGCACGGTGGCCACCCTGGAGGAGCTGGCCGCCTCCCGCGTCGCGCTCACGGACGTCCGCCCGGGCCCCCTGGGCACGCTGGACGTGTACGTCTTCGCCGACGGCACGACCCTGTGCATGACCCCGGGCCACCGCGAGACGGCGGAGCGGCTGGCCGCGGCCCTGCGCGCGGGCGAGACCCCGACGCTGCTGGGCGGCTCGGGCGTCTCCGGCGCCTACACCCTCACGTTCGAGTGCGGCCAGGAGAACGTGTACATCCTGGCCGACCGGGTCATCGCGTCCCTCTAGCCAAGCGCCCCGCACCAGGGGCGCGGGGCGGCGCCGGCATGCGGCTCCGCCGCGCGGGCGCCGGCCGCCACGACGCACCCGCGCCCGACGCGGCGGGTCACACCCCCGCCCGCTTCTGCGCCTCCTCCACCAGCCGCACCGCCTCGTCGACCTCGGCGTCGCCGGGAACCACCACGGCCAGATCACGCGCGGCGACCACGATCTGGTCCGCCGCCGCGAACATCCCCGCGTCCGGCATCTCCCGAGGCTCCATGCCCTCCAGGACCTGCGCCCTGCGGGCCAGCTCCCGGGCCAGCCCGAGAGCCTCGGCGGCAGCGCCCCGCTGCAACCGGCTCTGGGGCGCGGCCCTCAAACGATCGGCGAAGTGATCCACCGCACGGGTCAGAGGCGTCGTATCAACCACGCCGCGAGCGTACGCGTCGCACCGGGACTGTTGCCAACGGGCGAACACTCAGGCACGGTGACCTGAAGGACCGGCTTACATCCCAGCGTCCGGAGGCGCCGATGTCCCAAGTCTTCTCCGAAGAGACCCACCGCAACATGCTCGCCCGCATCCCCCACTGCACCGGTCGTGAGATCTCCGACTGGTTGCGCACCGTCGAAGAAGGCCCGGCACTCTTCCGTTTCGAGGAAAAGGTCAGCTGGCTCCGGCACGAGCACAACCTGGCGTACGGCCACGCCAAGGCGATCATCCACGAGTACGACCTGAGGAGGGCCGCGCGCAAACTGCTCTAGGCGCGCACCGCCGGTCCGGGCCGGGGTGCCCGGAAGACGGCGAAGGGCCCCGGCCGGAGCCGGGGCCCTTCGCGCGGGACGGGCGGGAACTAGTCGTTGCTGTTGAGGATCGAGATGAGCCTCAGGAACTCCAGGTAGATCCACACCAGCGTCAGCGTCAGGCCGAAGGCCGCGAGCCACGCCTCCTCGCGCGGGGCGCCGTAGGCGACGCCGTCCTCGACCTGCTTGAAGTCCAGGGCGAGGAAGCAGGCACCGAGGATGATGCCGATGATGCCGAAGACGACACCGAGGGCACCGCTGCGGAAGCCGAGGCCGTCACCGCCGCCGAACACCGCGAACAGCAGGTTCACGGTCATCAGCAGGATGAAGCCCAGCGCGGCCGCCATCACGAAGCCGTAGAAGCGCCGGTTGACGCGGATCCAGCCGGCCTTGTAGGCGATCAGCACACCCGCGAAGACCGCCATGGTGCCGATCACGGCCTGCATGGCCGCGCCGTCGGCGATGCGGTTGTCGACGATGTTGGACACCACGCCGAGGAAGACACCCTCGAACGCGGCGTACGTCAGGATCAGGGCGGGCGAGGCCTTGCGCTTGAAGGACTGGACGAACGCCAGGACCATGCCGATCAGCGCGGCGCCGATACCGATGCCGTAGCTCCGGCTGATGTTGGCGTCGTCGATCGGCAGCAGCGCCCAGGACAGCGCCGCGGTGAGGACGAGCACACCGAGCGTGCTCGCCGTGCGCAGGACGACGTCGTCGATGGTCATCCGGCCGGTGGTGGCCGGGGCCTGCGGCGGCGCGCCGTGCTGCAGGTCCTGCTGGGCGTAAGGGTTCTGCGCGTACGGGTTCTGCGCGTACGGGTTGCCCGTCGGCTGCTGCGCGTACGGGTTGCCCTGCGTGGCGA
The DNA here is from genome assembly GCF_056432865.1 of Streptomyces sp. NPDC044921. NCBI lineage: Bacteria > Bacillati > Actinomycetota > Actinomycetes > Kitasatosporales > Streptomycetaceae > Streptomyces > Streptomyces sp. NPDC044921. The sequence continues at coordinate 471,959 of NZ_JBWKIF010000001.1, read as the reverse complement.
CAGCGGGACCCCCGGCCTGCGGCGCGGTGTTGAAGCCCGCGTAGCCGTTGTCGCGGCTGAACCCCCGTCGCGAGAAGACCGGGTTTCTGCTCCTCATTTCACTCCTCCATGGCCACACTGCGTGGCCTTGGCTCAAGAGTAATAGGTAGGCAAAGGAATGACCCTACTGCTTGGGGAGGATCTTTCCCTCGTCGTGCAGCGCAACACGCTACGCCGCTTGGTGATTCCCCTCACCGGAGGGGCTCATTCATCCCCGGTCGAGAGGGAAGCCCGTGTACGCCTCGGCGAGGTCCGCCTCGGCGGCGCGGCAGGAGGCGACGCGTTCCAGCCGGGCGAGCTGCAGCCGCTCCTCGAAGGGCGTCGCCCCGGGCAGACGGTGCAGCAGGGTCGTCATGTCGCAGGAGAAGCGCTCGGCCTGCCAGACGCGGTGCAGGCAGGTCCGCGAGTAGCCGTCGAGCAGCTCGGGTGAGCCGGTCTCCCGCTGGTGGACGAGGGCCCGGGCGAAGGTGACGACGTCGCCGACGGCGAGGTTCAGGCCCTTGGCGCCGGTCGGCGGGACGATGTGCGCGGCGTCGCCGGCGAGGAAGAGGCGGCCGTGGCGCATGGGCTCGTGGACGTAGGAGCGCATGGGGGTGACCGACTTCTGGGTGATCCGGCCGCGCCGCAGCCGCCAGTCGTCGGCGGTCTCGAAGCGGCGCTCCAGCTCGTCCCAGATCTCCGCGTCGCTCCAGGCCCGCGCGTCGGTGCCGTCGGGCACCTGGAGGTAGAGGCGGGAGACGGACGGCGAGCGCATGGAGAGCAGGGCGAAGCCGCGGTCGTGGCGGGCGTACACCAGCTCGTCGTGCGAGGGCGGGACGTCGGCGAGGATGCCGAGCCAGCCGAAGGGGTACGTACGCTCGAACACCTGGGTGACGTCCGCGGGGATCGCCTTGCGGGAGACGCCCCAGAAGCCGTCGCAGCCGACGACGTAGGAGCACTCCAGGACGTCCTCGCGGCCCTGGTGCCGGAAGCGGACGCGGGGGCTGTCCGTGCCGGCGTCCTCCACGGCCAGCGCCTCCGCCTCGAACAGCAGCGGGCCGCCGTCCTGCAGCTGGAGGGCGATGAGGTCCTTGCAGACCTCGGTCTGGGCGTAGACGGTCACCGACCGGCCACCGGTGAGGCCGGGGAAGTCGATCCGGTGGCGCTTGCGGTCGAAACGGAGTTCGATGCCGTCGTGGCGCAGCCCTTCGCGGTCCATGCGCTCGCCGGCGCCGGCCGCGCGCAGCACGTCCACCGTGCCCTGCTCCAGGATCCCGGCGCGCTGTCGCCGCTCGACGTAGGTCCGGTCGTGGCTCTCCAGGACGACCGAGTCGATGCCGGCGTCGTGGAGCAGCCGGGCGAGGAGGAGTCCGGCGGGCCCGGCTCCGATGATGCCGACGGTGGTGCGCATCGGGCGCCCTCTCTCTCGGGTCCGGCAGGGCCCGTCTCCCGTGTGTTCGCGTAGTGAAAAATATTTCACTACTTTCGGATGCGAGTTTCCGACGGCATACGACCGCTGTCAACGGGCATGCGGTGAACACTTCGACGAAGCACACAGGGGTCGGAAGGTGCCCGGAGCCGGACTCGAACCGGCACGCCCGCGAAGGGGCAGCGAGGTTTAAGCTCGCCGTGTCTGCATTCCACCATCCGGGCAGGCCATGGGCTCCGCAACGAGGTTCCGAGACTATCGGGACGGATCCCCCGAACAGCGGAAGGGCGGACCGATGTTGTCTTATTTTATTGACGTCTGAGGGTGCATCAGCACACGGAACGCGCCATCCGCACTTGCCAATAGCCTTGCCCGCGCCGCTCGGCGGCGTATGCGGAATGACGGAATTTCACCGCCCGAACGAGGGCACTCCACCTGTTCTCGACAGCCGGAAGCACGGGTTCCGGCCGCGGTGTCCCTCGGGGGTGCACGTCATTCCCAGGTATGACACCGCCCCGCTCCGTCAGACCGGAGTCGGCCCCCAGAACCAGAACTACGGGTGACTACACGGCGGCGCGGGACCCGGACGATGGAACACGTCCCTCCAGAACACCGCCGTCCGACAGGAGTTCCATCCCGTGACCACCGCATCCCTCGCCGACCGGGCCACCACCGTGGCCGCGCGCGCCACGGATCTGTCGAAGATCTACGGACAGGGAGAGACCCAGGTGGTCGCCCTGGACCGGGTCTCCGTCGACTTCCGGCAGGCCGAGTTCACCGCGATCATGGGCCCCTCCGGCTCCGGCAAGTCGACCCTGATGCACTGCGTGGCCGGTCTCGACACGTTCTCCTCCGGCTCGGTGCGCATCGGCGAGACCGAGCTGGGCTCGCTGAAGGACAAGCAGCTGACCAAGCTGCGCCGGGACAAGATCGGTTTCATCTTCCAGGCCTTCAACCTGCTGCCGACCCTGACCGCCCGGGAGAACATCACCCTTCCGATGGACATCGCGGGCCGCAAGCCGGACCAGCAGTGGCTGGACTCCGTCATCCGCATGGTCGGTCTCGCGGACCGGCTGGGCCACCGGCCCTCCCAGCTCTCCGGCGGCCAGCAGCAGCGCGTCGCCGTGGCCCGGGCGCTCGCCTCCCGGCCCGAGATCATCTTCGGTGACGAGCCCACCGGAAACCTCGACTCCCGCTCCGGTGCCGAGGTCCTGGGCTTCCTGCGCAACTCGGTGCGGGAGATGGGCCAGACGGTGGTGATGGTGACCCACGACCCGGTGGCCGCGGCCTACGCGGACCGGGTGGTCTTCCTGGCGGACGGCCGGATCGTCGACGAGATGCACCGGCCGACGGCCGACTCGGTCCTGGACCGCATGAAGGAGTTCGACGCCAAGGGCCGCACGAGCTGATCCCCCGTCAGGACCGACAGGACTGAGAACCGCCACCATGTTCCGTACCGCCTTGCGCAACGTCCTCGCGCACAAGGCCCGGCTGCTGATGACCGTGCTCGCCGTGATGCTCGGCGTCGCGTTCGTCTCGGGCACCCTGGTCTTCGCCGACACCCTCTCCAACGCCTTCCGCAACCAGTCGGCGAAGAGCTACGACGACGTCGCCGTCTCCGTCTCCTCGCACGCCGACCCGGACAACCCGAAGGAGGAGCCGGGCCTGTCCGGCAAGGTCCTCGACCGGATCGCCGCCGTCGACGGCGTCGCCGGGGTGTACGGCCGCGTCGAGGGCTTCGCCGGGGTCGCCGACCCCGACGGCAAGCTCATCGGCGTCGGCTGGTCCAACAAGGGCTCCAACTTCGCCCCCGGCAAGGACGGCAAGGACGCCGCCTACACGTTCACCGACGGCTCCGGCCCGGTGCAGGACGACCAGATCGCCCTGGACGAGGAGTCCGCCGCCAAGGGCGAGTACAAGGTCGGCGACCGGGTGCGCGTCGCCACCAACGGCCCGGTGAAGGAGTACACCCTCAGCGGGGTGTTCACCACCGAGGACGGCGCCGTCAACGCCGGCGGCAGTCTCGTCCTCTTCGACACCGCCGTCGCCCAGAAGCAGTACCTCGAGCCCGGCTACTTCGCGAGCGCCACCGTCACCGCCGCCCCCGGCGCCGACGACGCGCGGATCCTGGACGCCGTCAAGCCGCTGCTGCCGGACACCGCCGAGGCACAGACCGGCCAGGCGCTCGCCGACGAGCAGGCCGAGCAGATCGAGCAGGGCATGGGCAACCTCAAGCAGGTGCTGCTCGGCTTCGCGGGCATCGCGCTCTTCGTCGGGATCTTCCTGATCTCCAACACGTTCACGATGCTGGTCGCCCAGCGCACCAAGGAGATCGCCCTGATGCGCGCCGTCGGCGCGTCCCGCAGGCAGATCACCCGCTCGGTGCTCGCCGAGGCCGCGCTGGTGGGTCTGGTCGCCTCCGCCGTCGGCTTCGTCCTCGGCATCGGCCTGGCCGTCGCCCTGCGCTCCGGCATGGCCGCGTTCGACATGAAGATGCCGGACGGTCCGCTGGTCCTGTCCGCCACGCCGGTGATCGCGGCGTTCGCCGTGGGCGTGCTGATCACGATGCTCGCCGCCTGGCTGCCCGGCCGCCGGGCCGCGAAGATCCCGCCGGTGGCGGCCATGAACAGTGTCCACGCGGTGGCCACCACCAAGTCGCTGGTGCTGCGCAACTCCATCGGTGCGGCCGTCACCGCCCTCGGCGCGGTGGGGATCGTGGCGGGCGCCTCGACCGGCGGCGACGACGGCCGGATGTACATCGGGGCGGGCGCGTTCCTCGCGCTGATCGGCGTGATCATCCTGATCCCGCTGCTGTCCCGGCCCGTGATCGCGCTCGTCCGCCCGCTGCTCGTCGGCCCCTTCGGGGTGGCGGGCAAGCTCGCCGGCCAGAACGCGGTCCGCAACCCGCGCCGCACCGGCGCCACCGCCTCGGCCCTGGCGATCGGGCTGACGCTGGTCACCGGCCTGTCGGTGCTGGGCGTCACGGTCGGCACGGCCATCGACAAGATGACCACCGACAACATCAAGGCCGACTACATGGTCTCGATGGCCAACGGCGGTGACCTCGACCGGTCCGCGGTGACGGCGCTGCGGGAGGCCGACGGCGTGTCCGCGGTCTCGCCGCAGCAGGACGCCTACTTCCGGGTCGACGGCGACGACTACGTGTCCGCCTCCGCGGTCTCCCCCGGCGACATCGGTAAGGTCCTGACCGTCGACGTCGTCAGCGGCAGCGCCGGCTCGCTCGCCGAGGGCCGCATCGCGGTCGCCGAGAAGACGGCCAAGAGCAGGGGCTGGAAGACCGGCGACCGACTCCCCGTCACCTTCGGCGACGACAAGAAGGCCACGCTGACGGTCGGCGCCGTCTACAAGGACAGCGAGTTCCTCTCCCCCGTCCTCATCGACCGGAAGATCGTGGACCGGCACGAGACCAAGCCGTCCATCCGGCAGATCTTCGTGAAGGTCGACGGCGGCCAGACCGCGGCGAACGAGCAGGTCATCGTGGACGCGCTGGGGGACAACCCGGCGATCACCGTGATGGACAAGCAGGACATCCGCAACGAGTTCGGCGGCGCGATCAACACCCTGCTGAACATCATGTACGGCCTGCTGGCGATGGCCCTGATCATCGCGGTGCTGGGCGTGGTCAACACCCTCGCGATGTCGGTCTTCGAGCGGCAGCAGGAGATCGGCATGCTGCGCGCCATCGGCCTGGACCGGCGCCGGGTGAAGCGGATGGTCCGGCTGGAGGCCGTGGTCATCTCGGTCTTCGGCGCGGTGGTCGGCGTCGCTCTGGGGGCGTTCCTCGGCTGGGCGATCGGCGAGACCTTCGCGGACCAGATCCCGGGCTACGCGCTGGTCCTGCCCTGGGACCGGATCGGGATCTTCCTGGTGCTGGCCGGTCTGGTGGGCGTCCTGGCCGCGATGTGGCCGGCCCGCAACGCCGCCCGGCTGAACATGCTGAACGCGATCAAGGCCGAGTGACCTCGCCGCCCCGCGGCACAGCGAAGGGCCGGGCTCCCGGGACGGGGAGCCCGGCCCCTCGCGTCGGGTTGGGAATCAACCGCGGCCGGGCGCACCCCAGGTGCGGGCCCGCAACGGCATCCCGGAGGCGCCCGACTCCGGCGTCCGGACGGCCAGGACCTGGTTGACGCCGATGCGGTTGCGTTCGAAGGCCAGGGCGGAGGCGGCCATGTAGAGGCGCCAGACGCGGGCGCGGCCGGGGCTGGTGAGCTCGACGGCGCGCGCCCAGTCGGCCTCCAGGCGGGCCACCCACCGGCGCAGGGTGAGGGCGTAGTGCTCGCGGATCGACTCGACGTCGCGCACCTCGAACCCGGCACGCTCCAGCTGCGTGACGGTGCTGCCGAGGGGCTGGAGCTCGCCGTCGGGGAAGACGTAGGAGTCGATGAACGCGTCGACGCGGTACGCCGTCTCGTCGCGCTGCGGGCGGCGGGCGATCTGGTGGTTCAGCAGCCGTCCCCCGGGCTTGAGCAGGTCGTACAGGTCCGCGGCGTACTCCAGGTAGCGGTCGGCGCCGACGTGCTCGGCCATGCCGATGGAGGAGATCGCGTCGTACGGCCCGTCGCGGACGTCGCGGTAGTCCTGGACGCGGATCTCGACCTTGTCGGTGAGGCCCTCGTCGGCGACGCGCTTGCGGGCGTACGCGGCCTGTTCCTGGGAGAGCGTGACGCCGACGACGCTCACGCCGTGCTCGCGGGCGGCGTGGACGGCCATCGAGCCCCAGCCGCAGCCGACGTCGAGCAGCCGCTGGCCGGGCTTCAGCTCCAGCTTGCGGCAGACCAGTTCGAGCTTGTCGTGCTGCGCCTGTTCCAGGGTGCTGTCTGGGGCGGGCCAGTAGGCGCAGGAGTACACCATGGACGGGCCGAGGACGATCTCGTAGAAGTCGTTGCCGACGTCGTAGTGGTGGCTGATGGCGCGTCGGTCGGTGCGCTTGGTGTGCAGGTGGCGGCGGGGGCTGCGGGTCTCCTCGCGCGGCGGGGCGGGGGGCAGCGGGGATCCGGCCAGCCGGACCAGTCCGCGCACGGCGGCGCGGACCTCGGGCTCGCGCAGCGCCTGGGCGAGGGTGCGGGCGTCCTCGCCGCGTTCCCAGATCAGCCCGGACAGCAGGTCCAGGGTGGTGTAGAGGTCGCCCTCGATGTCGAGGTCGCCGGCCACCCAGGCACGGGCCAGGCCCAGTTCGCCGGGCTTCCACAGCAGGCGGCGCAGGGCGCGGCGGTTGCGTACGACCAGGGTCGGCGCGCCCGGCGGGCCCGCCTGCGAACCGTCCCAGGCGCGGATGCGCACGGGAAGCGGTGCGTCCAGCACCTGTGCGAAGAGGCTCTGCAACCGCTGCGCGGCGTCTGCCATGGTGTACACCTCCGTGACGGAGATCCCGGAATGTCGACACCACGTAAACACCTGTGCGGCCCCGGCGCAGTCCCCCACGCGCGTCACGACTGGGCAAACCCTGGGAGGGCGTACGCCACCGCGGTCGATCGGCTCCGCACCCGGCCCCCGGGGCGTCCGGACGCCTCACTTCCCGCGCGTCGACGATCCGGCCTTCGTCGAAAACGGTCCCGGACCTCTCGGCGGTCATCGAAACGGCCTCCCCCGCTCCGCGGTCGGGCAGAGAATCCGTGGCGGCACACGACGAAGGGCCTCCCGCACCACGGACGGTGGGAGGCCCTTCGGCCGGACGGGGAACGGACCAGAGGTCAGGAGGCCTTGGCCTTCTCCTCGGTCTTCTCCTTCGGCGCGGCGGCGACCGGGGCCGGCTTGGCGGCCTCGTAGAACTCCTCGCGCGGCGTCTCGATGGCGCCGAGCGAGACGACCTCGCGCTTGAGGAACATGCCGAGGGTCCAGTCGGCGAACACGCGGATCTTGCGGTTCCAGGTCGGCATCGCCAGGCCGTGGTAGCCGCGGTGCATGTACCAGGCGAGACGGCCCTTGAGCTTGATCTTCATCTTGCCCATGACGATCATCGCGACGCCCTTGTGGAGGCCGAGACCGGCCACCGCGCCCTTGTTGGCGTGGGCGTACTCCTTCTGCGGGAAGCCCCGCATGCCGGAGAGGACGTTGTCGCCGAGCACCTTGGCCTGGCGCAGCGCGTGCTGGGCGTTCGGCGGGCACCAGGCGTTCTCGTTGCCGGCCTTGCGGGCGGCGAGGTCCGGGACCTGGGCGTTGTCGCCGGCGGCCCAGATGTAGTCGGTGCCCTGGACCTGGAGGGTCGGGGTGCAGTCGACGTGGCCGCGCGGGCCGAGGGGCAGGCCGTAGCGGGACAGGACCGGGTTGGGCTTGACGCCGGCGGTCCAGACGATGGTGTTGGAGTCGACCTCGAGGCCGTTCTTCAGCACCACGTGGCCGTCGACGCAGGAGTCCATGGAGGTCGACAGGTAGACCTCGACGCCGCGGCCCTCCAGGTGCTCCTTGCCGTACTTGCCGAGCTTGGGACCCACCTCGGGGAGGATCTTGTCGGCGGCGTCGACGAGGATGAAGCGCATGTCCTCGCGGGAGACGTTCTTGTAGTACTTGGCCGCGTCGCGGGCCATGTCCTCGACCTCGCCGATGGTCTCGGCACCGGCGAACCCGCCGCCCACGAAGACGAAGGTGAGCGCCTTGCGGCGGATCTCCTCGTCGGTGGTGGAGTCGGCCTTGTCGAGCTGCTCCAGGACGTGGTTGCGCAGGCCGATGGCCTCCTCGATGCCCTTCATGCCGATGCCCTGCTCGGCGAGGCCGGGGATCGGGAAGGTGCGGGAGACCGCGCCGAGCGCGACCACCAGGTAGTCGAAGGGCAGCTCGTAGGCCTCGCCGACCAGCGGGGAGACCGTGGCGACCTTGCGGTCCTGGTCGATGGTGGTGACCCGGCCGGTGAGGACCTCCGCCCTGGGCAGCACGCGTCGCAGCGGGACGACGACGTGGCGCGGGGAGATGTTGCCGGCGGCGGCTTCGGGGAGGAAGGGCTGGTAGGTCATGTACGACCGGGGGTCGACGACCGTGACGGTCGCCTCGCCGTAACGCATCTTCTTGAGGATGCGCCGAGCTGCGTACAGGCCTACGTACCCACCGCCTACTACGAGGATCCTGGGACGCTCCGTGGTGCTCATGCCATCGAGTATCCACCCGGCCCAGGGGGGTGGCTCGTGCGCCCCTTCACAAGGTTGTGGAGACGGTGTGCTATCCTCCGCCGCTCGCGTGATCCACGTCATGGTGACAACCGGGATCGTTTGTGCACCGCCGACCGTTGTCAATGCCGCGTGAGCTGCCTCTCTGGGTCACGCGGGTCCCTGTGAGGCACTCCCGGGCGCCGGTCCGGGCCCCTCTCCGGCACCCTCCATACCATGCTTCTGAACATGTTCAAAGGGCAGTTCGGCCCCCGGACGGGTCAACGAGGCCCTTGCGATCGCCCGCAGGGGCCGAATTCCTTGTGAAGAACTTCACGAACTTTTCCGGCGGACTGCCGCCGGGGGGTTCCCGCAGGCCCCCCCGAGACGCTCATCCGTGATCCATGCCTGCTCAGAAGCGGGCTACGCCACCGACCACGCGATGCCGTCGAGGATGTCGTGCTCGCTGACGACGACCTCCTCCGCGCCGATCCGCTCCATGATCGACAGCAGGACCAGGGCTCCCGCCCCGATCACGTCGACCCGGCCGGGGTGCATGGAGGGCACGGCCGCGCGCTCGGCGTGGGTGGAGCGCAGCAGCCACTCGGTGATCTCGCGGACCCGCTCGCGGGAGACCCGGGAGTGGTGGATGGCCCGCGAGTCGTACGCGGGCAGCTCCTGGGCGATCGCCGACACGGTCGTGACCGAACCGGCCAGACCGACCAGCGTCCGCGCCTCGCGCAGCGGCACGGTCTCCTCGGCCAGGTCGAGGGCGGCCTCGATGTCGGCCCGCATCGCGGCGATCTGCTCCCGCGCCGGCGGGTCGCTCACCGCCCCGTCCCGGACCAGGTGCCGCTCGGTGAGGCGGACGCAGCCGATGTCCACCGAGCGGGCCGCGCGGACGTGGTCGTCGCCGACCACGAACTCGGTCGAGCCGCCGCCGATGTCCACCACCAGGTAGGGCCGGGGCAGGTGGTCCCCGCCGGCCAGCTCCCTGGTGGCGCCGGTGAAGGAGAACTCGGCCTCCTGGTCCCCGGAGATCACCTCCGGCTCGACGCCCAGGACGTCCAGCACGCCGCGCACGAACTCGTCCCGGTTCTCGGCGTCCCGGGAGGCGGAGGTGGCCACGAACCGCAAGCGCTCCGCCCCGTACTCCTTGACGACCCCGGCGTACTCCCGGCACGCCGCGAAGGTCCGCTGGAGCGCCTCGGGGGCGAGCCGGCCGGTGCGGTCGACGCCCTGCCCGAGCCGCACGATCGTCATCCGGCGGTCCAGGTCGGTCAGCTCCCCGGTGGCCGGGTCGGCGTCGGCGACCAGCAGCCGGATGGAGTTGGTACCGCAGTCCACGGCGGCGACACGGGTCACTGGGCGTCCTCCTCGGCGGTCGTCACACAGGCGCCCTTGCGCCACCACTCCGGCAGCATGGCCAGGGCCTCGTCGCCCAGCGGGTTCACGCCCGGGCCCGCGGCCAGCGAGTGCGCCACCAGCACGTGCAGGCACTTCACCCGGTCCGGCATGCCGCCGGCGCTCGGAAAGCCCTTCAGCTCCTCGATCTCGTCACGGCGCCGGACGTAGTCCTCGTGGGCCGCCCGGTAGGCCGCCGCCAGCTCGGGGTCCGAGGCGAGCCGCTCGGTCATCTCCTTCATCACGCCGTTGGCCTCCAGCGTGCCGATCGCGGAGTTCGCCTTCGGGCACGTCAGGTAGTACAGCGTGGGGAACGGGGTGCCGTCCGGCAGCCGCGGGGCCGTCTCGACGACGTCGGGCTGTCCGCAGGGGCAGCGGTGGGCGATGGCCCGCAGGCCGCGCGGGGGCCGGCCGAGCTGCTGCTTGAAGGCCTCGACGTCCGCGTCGGTGGGCTCGGTGCGCGGGGTGGTCGGCGGGGGCGTTTCCATGACTGTCTTCAGTCTGTCTTTCTGTGGTTTCGGGTCACTGGCGGGGGGCGCGGGTCACCGGCCGGCGGCGTCGGCCTTGTCGACGCCGTCCCAGACGTTGGCGTACCAGGGCCGGTCGGCCGCCCCGAGGTCGGTGCGCGACTGCTGCGCCGCGCGCGGGTCGATCACGATGAACCCCGTCTCCCCCGGCATGACGTAGTGCAACCGCCGCCGGATCTGCTGCTCGGCGTACGCGTCGTCCTGCCACCGCGCCTTGAGGTCGCGCAGCCGTTCGACGCGCTCGCGGGCCTGCTGCTGCTCACGGCGCAGGTCGTCGATCTCGGCGCGCTGCGAGACGTACTGCCGCATCGGGTAGGCCAGGGCCACGATCAGCGAGCACATCACCAGGGCGAGCAGCGCGGCCCGGCCGGTCAGCCGGGAGCGGCGGGCCTGCCGCTTGGTCTGGGAGCGGTAGACCCGGGCCGCGGTCTGCTCGCCGAGCAACCGGATCCTGGTCGCGGTGGAGAACCGGTCCCGGTCCTTCACGGCCATGTCAGTCCGCCTCCCGCTGCACCGTCCTACGCGCGTACGTCCCCGGACACGGTACGGGACCGAGTACGGGGACGTACGTACGACGCTGCCTCTTACGGGTCGGGCCTTCCGGCGATCAGCCCTTGAAGCGCGGGAACGCGCTGCGGCCGGCGTACACCGCCGCGTCGTCGAGGATCTCCTCGATGCGCAGCAGCTGGTTGTACTTGGCGACGCGCTCGGAGCGGGCCGGGGCGCCGGTCTTGATCTGGCCGCAGTTGGTGGCGACGGCCAGGTCGGCGATGGTGACGTCCTCGGTCTCGCCGGAGCGGTGGGACATCATGCACTTAAAGCCGTTGCGCTGGGCCAGCTCCACGGCGTCCAGGGTCTCGGTGAGCGAGCCGATCTGGTTGACCTTGACCAGCAGGGCGTTGGCCGCGCCCTCCTCGATGCCGCGGGCGAGGCGCTCGGGGTTGGTGACGAACAGATCGTCGCCGACGAGCTGGACCTTGTCACCGAGCTGGGCGGTGATGGTCTTCCAGCCCTCCCAGTCGTCCTCGAACAGCGGGTCCTCGATGGACACGAGCGGGTACGCGTCGACGAGCTCCGCGTAGTACTCGGTCATCTCGGCCGCCGAGCGCTCCTTGCCCTCGAAGGTGTAGACGCCGTCCTTGTAGAACTCGGAGGCGGCGACGTCGAGCGCCAGGGCGATCTGCTCGCCGGGGGTGTAGCCGGCTTCCTTGATGGCCTCGAGGATGAGGTCCAGGGCCTCGCGGTTGGAGCCGAGGTTGGGGGCGAAGCCGCCCTCGTCGCCGAGGCCGGTGGCCAGGCCCTTGCCCTTCAGGACCTTCTTCAGCGTGTGGTAGACCTCGGCGCCCCAGCGCAGGGCCTCGGAGAAGGACTCCGCGCCGATCGGGGCGATCATGAACTCCTGGATGTCCACGTTGGAGTCGGCGTGCGAGCCGCCGTTCAGGATGTTCATCATCGGCACCGGCAGCAGGTGCGCGTTCGGTCCGCCCAGGTAGCGGAACAGCGGCAGGTCGCTGGCCTCGGAGGCGGCGTGGGCGACGGCGAGGGAGACGCCGAGGATGGCGTTGGCGCCGAGCGAGCCCTTGTTGTCGGTGGCGTCCAGGTCGAACATCGCCTGGTCGATCAGGCGCTGCTCGGTGGCGTCGTAACCGACCAGCTCCGGGCCGATCTGCTCGATGACCGCGAGGACGGCCTTCTCCACACCCTTGCCGAGGTAGCGGTTCGAGTCGCCGTCGCGGAGCTCGATGGCCTCGAAGGCGCCCGTGGAGGCGCCGGACGGGACGGCGGCACGACCGGTGCTGCCGTCGTCGAGGCCGACCTCGACCTCGACCGTGGGGTTGCCTCGGGAGTCCAGGATTTCCCGGGCTACGACGACGTCGATGGACGGCACGAGCATCTCCTTCTTGATGTGACGCGGGGTACGCGGGTCGCGTGGACCCGGCGAGGTGCGGGCCGGTGGCTCGCGACATGAGCCTAACCGGCTCCGGGCGATCGGCCACCGGGTCGCCCACCCCATGGACAGAACCGAGAGTAAATTGTTTCCGAACGGAACAAAGGCGGTTCGCCAAGACCGGCCGAAACCTCCGCCGAGGGCCCGGCCGGAAAACACCCGGAAAACACCCCGCCCCGGCGTGTACGGGGGAACACGCCGGGGCGGGGAGCCCGTGGGGACGGGGTGGGCCGCTGCTTACTTCAGGTGCAGCTGCTGGCCCGGGTAGATGAGGTTGGCGTCCTCGACGATGTCCTTGTTCAGCTCGAAGAGCTTCTCCCAGCCGCCCTTGACCTTCTCCTCGGCCGCGATCGAGCTGAGGGTGTCACCCTTGACGACCTTGTACTCGCCGTCGCCCTTCTTGACCTTCTTGCCGGTCGGGGTGGTGACGGTCTTCTTGGCGGCCGGGCGCTCGTCGGAGCGGGAGGCCGGCTGCTGGGTCTCGCGGGTCTCGGTGCTCTGCCGGCTCTGGCTCTGGCTCTGCGAGGAGCTGCTGCCGGAGTCGGTGGAGCCGCCGCCGGTGTAGCCGGCGCTCGACAGGCCCTTGCCGCAGACCGGCCAGGCACCCTTGCCCTGGCCCGCGAGGACCTTCTCGGCGATCTCGATCTGCTGGGCCTTGGTGGCCTGGTCGGCGGTGGAGGCGTACTTGGTGCCGCCGTAGCCGGCCCAGGTGGAGGCGGAGAACTGCAGACCGCCGTAGTAGCCGTTGCCGGTGTTGATGGACCAGTTGCCGCCGGACTCGCACTGGGCGACGGCGTCCCACTCGGAGGCGGTGGCCGCGGAGGCGTTGCCGGCCGCCATCAGCGGGGCGGCGACGGCGGCGCCGGCGACACCGGCGACGGCGATGGCACGGGTGGCCTTGGACGGACGACGGTGCTTGCCCTTGCCGGAAAACAGCATGGATGGATCCCCTCACCGACGCCTGCGAGGTGAGCTGTCGGGTTCGGGCCGGTTGAGTTGCCCGGCCGCGTCCCTCACGGGACACGGCTTCACCCCAAGCCCTTCCGGCCAACCGGCCGGTCGGGCACCTACCTTGGGTCCCCCGCTCCTGCCTACGGCGCTTGACGCGACGACTGTTCCCGGGCGGCCGCTGGCAGGATTCGGCGTTGCGGCAGCCGGGGCTCGCGGTGGCGAGCGGTCACGACCGTAAGCAGGTGATCCGCCGAATTTCAAAGACGATCAGGGCTTCTGAGATCTATCTCTCACCGCGCTTATACCGGACATTCAGCGCGAAATGTGACGTGAACTCACCCGGTTTCGGGGTGACTTGAGCCGCCGTTCCCGCCCTGTCCGAACGGCTACCTCTCGCCCGCTTCGTCCGCTTCACCAGGCGTCTGACCGGGGGCGATGAGGTCCTGTCCGCCGCCGGCGGCCTCCGCGCCCGCGGTGGACGGCTCCTGCCATCCGCCGCTGATGCGGAGGGAGTCGGCGATGGACCAGAGGTTGTCGCCGACACCCACGATGTAGGCACCCTCGGACGCCGCGTCGGCCTCCGCGTCGCCGCGCGAGGCGTGCCGGCCCGGGGTGCCGCTCCCGGAGCCGCCCGCGGATCCGGCGCTCTCGTCGGCACTGGGGCCGCGATGCCGGCCGGAGCCGGTGTCCGTGACGTCCGAAGCGCCGCCGTCCCGCCGGGAGTTGCCGGACGCCTCACTCCCGGGCGTGGCCGAGGGTGAGCCGCCGGATCTCTCCGACGCGGAAGGAGAGGAGGACGGGTTGTACGACTTGTCGGGCTTGGCCGATTCATCCGGAGACGTCGGCGCACCGTCGGACGGCGCCGTGGCGGACGGCGAAGGCGAGGGAGAAGACCCGGACGGATCCAGCGAGTCCAGCAATCCGGGTGAGCCGGCCGGAGCGGACCCGGCGGACGAGCCGGACCCGTCGGCCGGGCTCGACTCGCCCTGTTCGAGGCCGGAGAGCAGCCCGCAGGTGCGCCACGCGCCGACCCCCTGGTCGGCGAGGATTCTCTCGGCCACGGATATCTGCTGGGAGCGGCTGGCGAGGTCGGCGCTGGCCGCGTAGTCCAGACCGCCGTACTTCTCCCAGTTCTCCTGGGACAGCGCGAGGCCTCCGTAGTAGCCGTTGCCGCTGTTCTGGCTCCAGGCGCCGCCGGTCTCGCAGTCGGCGACCTGGTCCCAGGTCGCGCCGTCGGCCGCACTGGCACCGGAGGCCCCGAGGAGCGGGATCGCGATGGCGGAGCCGGTCACTCCGGCCGCGACGAGGAGAGCCGGAGCCTGGCGGGGGCGACGGTGCCGGCCGTTCCCGGAGAGCATACGGAGACCTTTCGCGAGACAGCAGTGACCCGCGCGGCGCAGGGGTCCCCGGCCGCGCTGATGGGTGAACGTATCGGCACACGATCACTTGTCACAAGTTCATGCCGCGCAGATCACGTGAAGATCACAGAGCTGAGGGCGTGTCACCTTCCCTGCGGGGTGAACTCCACCGGCAGGGTGCGCAGCCCGCGCATGATGAGCCCGCCGCGCCATCTCAACTCGGCCGGGTCCGCCGCGAGGCGGAGGTCCGGGAGGCGGGTGAGGAGGGTGGCGAGCGCGGTCTGGCCCTCCAGGCGGGCGAGCGGGGCGCCGAGGCAGTAGTGGATGCCGTGGCCGTATCCGAGGTGCTGGTTGTCGCGGCGGGACAGGTCGAGCACGTCCGGGTCGGCGAACCGCTCCGGGTCCCGGTCCGCCGCGGCCAGGACGACCAGGACCGGGTCGCCCGCGGCGATGCGCTGTCCGCCGATGGTGAGCGACTGGGTGGCGAACCGCCAGGTGGCGAGCTCGACGGGGCCGTCGTAGCGCAGGAGTTCCTCGACGCCGGTCTCCAGCAGGCCGGTCTCCCCCGCGGCGAGGGAGGCCTGGAGGCGGGCGCGCTGCCCGGGGTGGGTGAGCAGGGCGTAGGTGCCGTTGCCGATGAGGTTGACCGTCGTCTCGAAACCGGCGAACAGCAGGATGAAGGCCATGGCCGCGGCCTCGTTCTCGGTGAGGTGCTCGCCGTGGTCGGAGGCGCGGATCAGCCCGGAGATGAGGTCCTCGCCCGGGCCGGGTTCGGCGGGCAGCGCCTGCCGCTTGCGGTGGATGAGGTCGGCGAGGTAGCCGCGCATCTTCTTCACGGACCGGGCCACCCCGCCGCGGGGCCCGCCCTGGTGACGGATCATCATGCCCGCCCAGTCCCGGAAGTCGTCCTGGTCCTCGCGGGGGACACCGAGCAGGTCGCAGATGGCGTAGATGGGCAGCGGGAAGGCGAACTCGTGGATGAGGTCGGCGCTCCCCTCCCGCGCGAATCCGTCGATGAGCCGGTCGGTGAGCTCCTGCACCCGCGGCGCGAACTCGGCCACCCGGCGGGGCGTGAACGCCTTGGACACGAGGCGCCGCAGCCGGGTGTGGTCCGGCGGGTCGATGTTGAGCAGGTGCGTCATCAGCTCGGCCTTGCGCTCCCCGGGGATGCCGGTCTTGCCCTTGGCGTGCGCGGGCTCGTCGTGGTGCGCAGGGTTCTTGGAGAGCCGGTTGTCCGCGAGAGTCTGCTTCGCGTCGGCGTAGCGCGTGACCAGCCAGGCCTCGACGCCGCTCGGCAGCCGCGTCCGGTGGACGGGGCTGTGCTCGCGGAGCCAGGCGTAGGCGGGGTAGGGGTCGCTCGCGAACTCCCAGGTGAACAGGTCGGGGGCGGGGGCGGAGGCGGGCGGGCTGGGCTGGGGCTGGTCGGTCACCCTCCGACCGTATCCGGCCCGCCGCTGCCGGCCCTCGCCGGTCCGCTCAGCCCTCGGCCTCCCTGATCGCGTCCCGGTAGGCGCGGGCCGCCGCTCTGAGTGCCGCCTCCGGGTCCACGCCCTCCGCCTCCGCGCGGACGGCCAGGGCCAGCAGGTCGTAGCCGATGCCCTCGACCGGCGGGAGCGGTATGTCCAGGCCGGCCGTGCGGGCCCGGGACGCCAGCTTGGCCGCGAGCGCGAGGCCGGGCTGGCCCAGGGGGATGCCCTCGGTGACGGAGCTGCGCCGCTTCTCGACGGCCTTGGTGCGCAGCCAGTGCTCCTTGACCTCCTCGGGGGTGGTGGCGGTCGCGTCGCCGAAGACGTGCGGGTGGCGGTGGATCAGCTTGGCGACGATGCCGCCGGCCACGTCGTCGACGGAGAACGGCGCCTCGGGGTCCTCCTCCGCGATGCGGGCGTGGAAGACGACCTGCAGGAGGACGTCGCCGAGCTCCTCGCGCAGTTCGTCGCGGTCGCCCTCTTCGATCGCCTCGACGAGTTCGTACGCCTCCTCGATGCCGTACTTGGCCAGGCCCTTGTGGGTCTGCTGGGACGACCAGGGGCACTCGGTGCGGATGCGGTCCATGACCTGGACGAGGTCGAGCAGCCGGGCGCCCGGCAGGTCGTAGGAGGCGGGCAGCAGCTCCAGCTCGGGCATCGCGAGACGGCCGGTGCCGGCGAGGCGTGCCAGGCCGTCGGTCAGGGCGGGCTCCCCCTCGCCCGTCGCCACGACGACCACCGTGCGCTCGCCGGCGCAGGCGTCGACGAGCTCCTGGGCGGTCGGGGACGCCTCCTCGACCTCGATCCCCGCCTCGCGCAGATACGGCAGCTGCGGATGCGCGCCGTCCGCGCACAGCACCCGGTCGGCCGCGTGCAGGGCCTGCCAGGCGGGCCAGGACAGCAGGCCGGGGGCGACGCGGTGGCTGGTGGTGAGCAGGACGACGCGGCCGGGGCCGGCGGCCGCGTCGGGGGCGGCCTGCCGGGGGCCCGGGGTGGCTTCGGGGCTGTTGGCGTTCACGGTTCGAAGCTATCCCACGACGCCGACAGGGCCCGGGGTCGTCCACAGGCCTGCGCGGGGCCCGTGGACGTCATCCGCTGGAGGGGCCGGCCGGGCCCTACATGTTCTGCGGGTTCTGTGCCGCCGTCACGTCCCGCACCCACGGCGTCTTCGCGTCGGCGCGGCTGCTCTTGCGGACGTCCCAGGTGCCGTAGCGCGGGTTGAGGTCGACGTCCAGCTTCTTGGAGGCCTCGGACAGGGCCTTCCAGAACTCGGGGCGGGTGGTGTCGGTGCCCAGCTTCTCGGCGAGCTTCTGGGCCTCCAGCTGGAGGCGGAGGTTCTCCTCCAGGCGCTGCGGCGGGATGCCGTACCGCTGCAGCCACGTCGTCTCCAGCGCCTCGGCGCCGCCGGCCTGCTCCTCCAGGCCGGACCGCATCTGCTGGATCTCCTTGCGGCTGACGGTCACCCCGGCGTCCTCGGCGGCGCGGTGCAGCACCCGGTCGAGGACCATGGTGTGCAGGGTGTCGCGGGTGAGGGTGCCGGTCCGGGCGACGGCCTGCTGGTACTGGGCGTCGCTCCGCACGGCCGCGCGCTGGGCCGCTCGGACCTCTCCGACCCGCTCCTCCAGCTGGGAGACGGTGATCCGCTGCCCGCCGACCACGGCCGCCGCGCCGGGATGCGCGTCGTTGCCGCAGGCGGTGAGCAGGGGCGCCGCGGCGATCGCGGCGGTGAGGAGGAGCGCGGTGCGACGGCGGCGGTGCAAGGAGACCTCCCGAGGAGATTGTGCGACGGTGCACAAAGTCTTGCGGTGATCGATGGTAGGCAGTGGCCAGGCTCTGGCCAACCCATTCGACCAACGATTCGCCAGGACTTCCGGCACCGGCGCGCCAGCTCCCGGCCGGGGGTCAGCCGCGGACCTGTCCCAGCCACTGCAGCGTCCTGCGGATCTCCGCGCCGAGCGGGTGGCCGGGTCCGTGGGTGCGCTCCACGTCGTGCAGCAGCCGGGCCAGCGTGTCGTGGGCGGCGCCGCGGTCGCCCAGGGCGAGCAGGAGGTGCCCGATCCGGCGGCGGACGTCGTGCGCGAGCTCGGGGCCGCCGGCGGCGACGTACTGGTTCTCGTAGTACGGCAGGACCGCCCGGTACTCGGCGAGCGCCGCCGCCGGTTCGCCCAGCTGTTCAAGGCACTGGGCGGCCTCGTAGCGGAAGCGCAGGGCCTGCGGATCGGCCTGGCCGGCCTCGGCGGCGCGTTCCTCGGCGAGGCGGCGCAGCTCGGGCAGGGCGCGGCGGAACTGGCCGTCGTCCAGCAGCGTGGCCGCGTACTGCTTGCGCAGCGTGCGCACCACCGGGGAGTGCTCACCGTGCTGCTCCGCCGCGGCGGGCAGGATCGCGCCGAGGATGTCGACGGCCTGGGTGATGCGCCCCTCCCCGAGGAGCCGCTTGACCTCGTCGACGGCGCGGGCGATGTCCGTCGTGCCCGCGGCCTCGGCGACGGGCGCGGCGGGCGGCGCGGGCTGGGGCGCCGGGGTACGGGCCCGGTACGGCCAGGGGGCGTGCGGGCGCAGGAAGGGGCGGGTGGGATCCAGGGGCGCTCCGGTGGGCGTGCCGCGCGCGGGCAACATCGGTTCCAGGTGTTCGTAGACCTCCTGCGCGGAGGCGGGCCGGTGCTGCGGGTCCTTCGCGAGCAGCCGCAGCACGAGGGTCTCCAGGGCCTCGGGGACCTCGGGCCGCAGGCGGCGCACCGGCAGCGGTGGCTCGTACAGGTGGCGGTGCAGGACGCCGAGCGCCGTGGAGCCCGAGAAGGGCACGTCCCCGCTGAGCAGTTCGTGCAGGACGACACCGAGGGCGTACAGGTCCGTGTACGGGCCGACCGCGCCGCCCATCGCCTGCTCCGGGGCCATGTAGGCGGGCGAGCCGATGGGGGTGCCGGTGTGGGTGAGGCGGGTGGTGTCGGCCTCCATGACGGAGGCCACGCCGAGGTCCAGCACGGTGACCGTGCCGTCCGGCTTCACCATCAGGTTCCGCGGCTTGAGGTCGCGGTGGACGATCGGCACGGCGTGCACGGCGCTGAGCACGGCGCACAACTGCGCGGCGACCGCGACCGCCCACGGCCACGGGTACGGGTTCCGCTCCGCGAGGTGCTCCGCGAGGTCGGAGCCGTCGATGTACTGCATGACGAGGAACAGTTCCTCGCCCTCGCTGCCCGCGTCGTGCACCGTGACCAGGCCGGGGTGGTCGACCTGCGCGGTGACCCGGCACTCGCGCACGAACCTGCGGCGCAGTTCCTCCGCGTCCTGGCCCGCCACCTTGTCGGGGCGCAGCAGCTTCACCGCCACGCGCCGGTCGAGGCGCTGGTCGTACGCCGTCCAGACCTGGCCCATGCCGCCCTGCCCGAGGAGCGTGGACAGCTCGTAGCGGCCGGCGACGACCCGTCCCGCCGTCGCGGTCACCTGCCGCCCTCGCGATCGCCGTCCCGCCGGCCGTCGCCTTCCTGCCGGCGCAGGTAGTCGCTGAGTTCGTCGAGTTCGGCGCGGACCTGGTCGATGCGGGCGGGTGCGGGGCGCTGCGGCGCGGCGGGCGGCTGGACGGGGAGCGGGCCCTGCGGCGTGGCGTCGCGCGGCACGGGGGTGTGCTGCGCGGGCGGCTGCGGCACGGGCGTGGGGGCGTAGGAGGACCCGGGGTGCGGATAGCCGTACGGCGTGTGGACGGTCGGCGCGTGGGGCGAGGCCGGGTAGCCGCCGGCGTGCCGCCGCTCGGCGTGGTGGGTGATGTCCACGATCAGGAAGTAGATCGCGGCACCGACACCGAGCAGCAGGATCAGGCCCAGTGCGATGTCGGTGCGGACGTCCTCGTCCGGCAGGGTGCCGACCACCAGGAAGCAGGCGATGGACAGGGGCAGGGTCACCCAGGCCAGCACCCAGTCCAGGGCGCGCCCGCGCAGGACGGCCACCCGGAACAGCGGGACACAGGCCAGCACGCCGCACGTGAGGAAGCCGGCTGCCGCGAACAGCACGCGCAGGGAGATGACCGTTGCCGCGCTGCGGGGAGGCGGCGCCGCGCCGTGGCCGTACATGACTGCTCCTGGACCGGTGTAGCCGATGGGACGGGTGTGCGAGTGTCAGAGCCCGTTGGGAGTCCGAGCGTATAGCCCGACACGGACAACCGGTCACGGGTTGTACCGAACCGTTGTCGTGCTGATCACTTCGGGTGCTGATCACTTCGTACGGGCGGCTCGCCCCCGGGAAGACGCGGGAGACGCGGGGAGGGCGGCGCTCGGCGGGGATCCTCAAAGGGGCTGCTGCATCCACACGTTGGGCTCGACGTACACCGCGTAACCGCGCTCCGGCTCGCAGCGCACCGGCACCAGGGCACCGGGTACCTCGACGTCGCCCGGGGTGTCGAAGGGCAGGCCCGTCCAGCGGCGCCAGTCGGCCAGCGGGGCGGCCACCGTCATGGACGCCGGCGCGACCGAGTCGATGGTCGCACCGGCCCGGGCGTGCACGCGCAGCCACGGATCGTGCGGCAGGCCGTCGGGGCGGACGCGGTGGGCGTACTCCTCGATCGGGGTGTGCGGTTCCAGGTGCTCGGCACTGGGGCGGACCGGGGCGACGACCTCGCGGAAGCCCTTGGCCCGGGCGTTGTCACGCAGGGCCGAGACCATCAGCGCGGACAGGCCCCTGCCCTGGGCGTGGGGTGCGACGGAGACGGAGACGGCGCTGACCGTGTCGGGGCGCACTCCGCGGCGCTCGCGACGACCTCGCCGCGCTCGTCCTCGGCGAAGAGGACGTACTCGGGGAGTTCGGTGGCGATCCGGGGATAGTGGGCGGCGCCCACGAGGTCCTGGAGCGCGAACTCCGGCCAGGTGTCCGCCATCCCGACGACCCGCTCCAGCATGCCGGGGCGGTCGGCGAGGCTCGATCACCGTAGGCGGGGCCGCGCGTACCGGGAATCGAATCGGCGCCGGGGCGCGGGCGCCGGCCTGTCCCCCTCCCCTCTACCGCACTCGCACGAATGGCGCGCGTTCCTGCGCCGGGAGCCGCGGGAGGCGGGCGGGTCCTCAGCCGCCGCACTGCCGCAGCATCATCTCCTTGTCGGCCGACGTCACGGGCAGGTCGTACTTCAGTGACACCTGGGCGAAGCGCACCGAGTAGGCGCAGCGGATCCGCTTGTCGGGAGGCAGCCAGGACGCCGGTCCGGAGTCTCCCTTCGCGCTGTTGGTCGGACCGTCGACCGGGAGGAGGTTGAGCGGGTCGTTGGCGATGGACTCCCGCTTGTCCTTCGTCCAGCGCGAGGCGCCCATCTGCCAGTCGTAGGACAGCGGCATCACGTGGTCTATCTGGACCTCGGTCGCACGGGACTTGGTCCACTCGATGACCTTGCCGGTGTACGGGTCGTGCAGCGTCATGGACGTGACGACGCAGTGGGAGCCCGACCGGAAGCGCAGGTCCCGGCCGTCGCGCCGGAGGAGGTCGTTGCGCGAGTCGCAGCCGTTGTGGGAGAAGGGGACGTCCCGTGGTGCCGAGTCCATCCAGGCGTAGCCGAACTCGTCCCTGTCGTATCCCGTCCTGGGTCCGCGGCCTTTCGTGGCCACCTTCTCGATGAGGGCGCGCGCCCTCGCCCTGTCCTCGGTGGAGGTGACGGCCGCCAGCCCCGGCTTCGTGCCGTCCGGGTTGTCCAGCGGGTTCACGGCCCGGCCGTCACCGGCGGCCGGTGCACCGGATCCGGAGGCCGCGCCGCCGTCCGCCGGAGGAGCGAGGCCCTCGCAGCCGGTCAGCGCCGCACCGGCGACCACCATGGCGGCGGCCAGTGCCGCCCCGCCCCTCAGACGCGTCACCTGCGCCCCTCCCCTGCTTGCCCGTTCCGCCCGCGCGCGGGCGGCTTGTGCCTGGTCCCACGGTAGCGAGGAAGAGGTTCAGACCACACCCGGCCTTTCAAGAGCCAGGCGCGGAACAGGGGCAAGCAAGGCTCATCCGAGGCCGTCCGCGAAGACGCCCCCTGGACGCGGCTTACGCGGGCGGCTTCCCGCCGTCCCCCGGGCCCTCAAGACCCCAGTACCGACGTCAGGAACTCCCCGACCCACGCCAGCAGTTCCCGTCCGACCAGCGGCTTTCCGCCCACCTTCGCCGTCTTCGGGCGCGGCACCAGCACCTGGTGCGCCGCCGGTTTGATGACCGACCCGGGGTAGAGCCGCTTGAGCCGCAGCTCCTGCGACTCGCGCAACTCCACCGGCGCGAAGCGGATGTTGTTGCCCTGGAGCACGATCTCGCCGACCCCGCACGCGCGCGCGAACATGCGCAGCCCGGCGACGAGCAGCAGGTTCTCCACCGGTTCGGGCAGCTTGCCGTAGCGGTCGACGAGTTCCTCGCGGACCGCTTTGATGTCCTCCTCCGAGTTGGCGGAGGCGATGGCGCGGTAGGCCTGGAGGCGCAGTCGCTCACCGGGCGCGTAGTCGTGCGGGACGTGCGCGTCGACGGGCAGCTCGATCTTCACCTCGAGCGGCGGCTCCTCCTCGATCTCGCCGGTCTCCAGCTGGCGCCGGTAGTCCGCGACGGCCTCGCCGACCA
This sequence comes from Streptomyces sp. NPDC044921, assembly GCF_056432865.1. Taxonomy (NCBI): domain Bacteria; kingdom Bacillati; phylum Actinomycetota; class Actinomycetes; order Kitasatosporales; family Streptomycetaceae; genus Streptomyces; species Streptomyces sp. NPDC044921. Next base: position 449,203 of record NZ_JBWKIF010000001.1, on the reverse strand, counting down.
TCCGCACGTACAGGTCGAAGCCGACGCCCGCGATGTGTCCGGACTGCTCGCCGCCGAGGAGGTTGCCCGCGCCGCGGATCTCCAGGTCCTTCATGGCGACGTACATGCCGGCGCCCATCTCCGTGTGCTGGGCGATGGTCGCGAGCCGCTCGTGCGCGGTCTCGGTCAGCGGCTTCTCCGGCGGGTAGAGGAAGTAGGCGTAGCCGCGCTCGCGGCCCCGGCCGACGCGGCCGCGCAGCTGGTGCAGCTGGGACAGACCGAAGTTGTCGCCGCGCTCCACGATCAGGGTGTTGGCGTTGGAGATGTCGATGCCGGACTCGACGATCGTGGTGGACACCAGGACGTCGAACTTCTTCTCCCAGAAGTCGACCACCACCTGTTCCAGCGCCTGCTCCGACATCTGGCCGTGGGCGGTCGCGATGCGCGCCTCGGGGACGATCTCGCGCAGCCGGGCCGCCGCGCGGTCGATGGACTCGACGCGGTTGTGGATGTAGAAGACCTGGCCCTCGCGCAGCAGCTCGCGGCGGATGGCGGCGCCGATCTGCTTCTCCTCGTAGGGGCCGACGAAGGTCAGCACCGGGTGGCGCTCCTCCGGCGGGGTGGTGATCGTGGACATCTCGCGGATGCCGGTGACCGCCATCTCCAGGGTCCGGGGGATCGGGGTGGCGGACATGGTCAGCACGTCGACGTTGGCGCGGAGCTTCTTCAGCTGCTCCTTGTGCTCGACGCCGAAGCGCTGTTCCTCGTCGACGATGACCAGGCCGAGGTCCTTGAACTTGGTCTCGGAGGAGAACAGCCGGTGCGTGCCGATGACGATGTCCACCGAGCCCTCGCGCAGGCCCTCCAGGACCGCCTTGGCCTCGGTGTCGGTCTGGAAGCGGGAGAGCGCCTTCACGTTCACCGGGAACTGGGCGTACCGCTCGCTGAACGTGCCGAAGTGCTGCTGCACCAGCAGGGTCGTCGGCACCAGCACGGCCACCTGCTTGCCGTCCTGGACGGCCTTGAAGGCGGCCCGGACCGCGATCTCGGTCTTGCCGTAGCCGACGTCGCCGCAGATCAGGCGGTCCATGGGGATCGACTTCTCCATGTCCTCCTTGACCTCGGCGATGGTGGTGAGCTGGTCGGGCGTCTCCGCGTAGGGGAAGGCGTCCTCCAGCTCGCGCTGCCAGGGCGTGTCCGGCGCGAAGGCGTGCCCGGGGGCGGCCATGCGCGCGCTGTAGAGCTTGATGAGGTCGGCGGCGATCTCCTTGACGGCCTTCTTCGCGCGGGCCTTCGTCTTCGTCCAGTCGGCGCCGCCCAGGCGGTGCAGGGTGGGCGCCTCGCCGCCGACGTACTTGGTGATCTGCTCCAGCTGGTCTGTGGGGATGTACAGCCGGTCGCCGGGCTGGCCGCGCTTGGCGGGCGCGTACTCCACGACCAGGTACTCGCGGGTGGCGCCCTGCACGGTGCGCTGCACCATCTCGATGTAGCGGCCGACGCCGTGCTGCTCGTGGACGATGTAGTCGCCCGGCTCCAGGGTCAGCGGGTCGATGGTCTTGCGGCGGCGGGCCGGCATCCGGGCGCCCTCGCGGCCGGAGGCCTTCTGGCCGGTCAGGTCGGTCTCGGTGAGGACGGCCAGTGCGAGGGCCGGATCGACGAAGCCGTGCTCGATCGAGCCGCACGCCACGTGCACGACCGACGGGGAGATCTCGCCGAGGTCGCCGTCCAGGCGGGCGGCGATGCCCTCGCCGCCGAGCACTTCGACCGTGCGGGCCGCGGGGCCGTGCCCCTCGGTGACGAACACCGTGCGCCAGCCGTCGGCGAGCCAGCCCTTGGTGTCGGCGAGGGCCTTGGCGGTGTCCCCGCGGTAGGTCTCCGGGGCGTGCATGCCCAGCTTCAGGGTGTCCCCGTCGAGTTCCTCACCGGCGGCGAACGGCGACACCGACCACCACATCATGTCCAGCTCGCGGGCCCGGTCCCGGACGTCGGCGATGGACCACAGGGAGGCCGCGCCGACGTCGATGGGCGCCTCCCCGCCGCCGGCGGTGGCCGCCCAGGAGGCCTGGAGGAACTCCTGCGAGGTGGCGACCAGGTCCGAGGCGCGCGTACGCACCCGCTCCGGGTCGCAGACGACGGCCATGGAGCCCTTGGGCAGCACGTCGAGCAGCAGCTCCATGTCGTCGACGAGGACGGGGGCGAGGGACTCCATGCCCTCCACGGCGATGCCCTCGGCGATCTTGCCGAGCAGTTCGCCGAGCTCGGGGTGCTCCTCGGCCAGGGCACGCGCGCGGGCGCGGACGTCGTCGGTGAGCAGCAGCTCGCGGCACGGCGGCGCCCACAGACCGTGCTCGGCGATCTCCAGGGAGCGCTGGTCGGCGACCTTGAAGTAGCGGATCTCCTCGACGTCGTCGCCCCAGAACTCGATGCGCAGGGGGTGTTCCTCGGTGGGCGGGAACACGTCGAGGATGCCGCCGCGCACGGCGAACTCGCCGCGCTTCTCCACCAGCTCCACGCGCGCGTAGGCGGCGGCCGCGAGGGCCTCCACCACCTCGTTCAGGTCGGCGCTCTGCCCGGTGCGCAGCGCGACCGGCTCCAGGTCGCCCAGGCCCTTGACCTGCGGCTGGAGCACGGACCTGACGGGCGCCACGACCACGGAGACGGGTCCGGTCTCGGGGTCGTCGGGGCGGGGGTGGGCCAGACGGCGCAGGACGGCCAGGCGGCGGCCGACGGTGTCGCTGCGGGGGCTGAGCCGCTCGTGCGGGAGGGTCTCCCACGAGGGGTACTCCACGACGCCCTCGGGCGGGAGGAGGGAGCGCAGGGCGGCGGCCAGGTCCTCGGCCTCGCGGCCCGTCGCCGTCACCGCCAGCACCGGACGGCCCGTGTCCCGGGCCAGGGCGGCCACCGCGAAGGGGCGGGCCGCGGGCGGGCCGACCAGGTCGACGTGCATGCGGTTGCCGTCTGCGGCGGCCCTGATCGCTTCGGCGAGGGCGGCGTCCTTGACGACGGCGTCGAGCAGACCGTGCAGGCTCATGGGGGGTGTTTTCCGTCCAGGGGGTGGGCAACACGACTGGCCCGACACGCGCCGCGGGCCGGGGGTCTCCAGCGTACGACGCCGCGCGGCCCGGCGTCGGGGCCCGTGGAGGACACAGCACCCGGCGCCGGGACGTCCAGTCCTGGACGTCCCGGCGCCGGGTCCCCCGCAACCCCCGTGTGCGGTGGCCGGGGTGGCTACTCGGTGGCGATCGCGTTCAGGACGTTCATCCGGCCCGCCCGGAACGCCGGGACCAGTGCCGCGAACAGGCCCACGAAGGCCGAGCCGATGAAGACGCCGATGATGGTCGGCCAGGGGATGTCCAGGACCATCAGTCCCTCCAGCTCCAGCAGCTGCTGGGCCGTGGCGCCCCAGCCCATGCCCAGTCCGAGGCCCAGCAGGGCGCCGAAGAGGGCGATGACGACCGACTCCATGCGGATCATGCGGCGCAGCTGGCGGCGGGAGAGGCCGATCGCCCGCATCAGGCCGATCTCCCTGGTGCGCTCCACCACCGACAGGGCCAGGGTGTTCACCACGCCCAGGATGGCGACGATGATCGCCAGGGCCAGCAGGCCGTAGATCATGTTGAGCAGCTGGCCGATCTGGTCCTTCAGGGCGTCCTTGTAGTCGGTCTGGTCGCGCACGGTGTACTGCGGGTAGTCGTGCAGGGCCGACTTCAGGGACGTGTAGGCGGCGTCCTGCTGCCCCTCCTTGGCGCTGGCGAAGACCAGCGTGTCCAGCGGCATCTTGTCGGCCGGGACGTACTTGGCCAGCGTCGCGATGGAGGTGTACATCGCGCCCGCGTCGATCACGACGTCACTGCTGGTGATCGCCCGGACCGTGAGGTCGGCCGTGGAGCCGTCCTTGAAGGCCACCTTGATCTTCGAGCCGAGGGTGATGCCGTGGTCCTCGGCGAACTTCTCGTGCACGGACATCGAGTCGGGCTTGTAGGCGTCGGGGAGCTTGCCGGCGACGGTCTCGGTGCGCAGGTCGGTGGCGTACGACGGGTCGGCCGCCGTGATCGCCGTGTCCTTGAGGGTCTTCCCGTCGGGGGTGGTGAAGTCGGCCTCGGTCCACTTGTACTCGGTGACCCGCTCCAGCTCCGGCGTCGACTTCACGGCCTCGACCGCCTGGGGGGTGATCAGCTGGCCGCTGTCGGACTGGACGATGAAGTCCGTGCCGACGGTCTTGTCGAGCTGGTCGGTGGCGGAGGCCACCATGGAGGAGCCGACCACGGACAGGCACGCCACCAGGGCGAGGCCGATCATCAGCGCGGCGCCCGTCGCGCCGGTGCGGCGCGGGTTGCGCAGGGCGTTGCGCTCGGCCATGCGGCCGACGGGGCCGAACATGCGCAGCAGGACCGCGCCGAGGACGCGGACCACCGCGCCGGCCAGCAGCGGGCCGATGACGACGAAGCCGATCAGCGACAGCACCACACCGATGCCGAGCCACAGCGAGCCGTCGGTGGCCTTGTCGGCGGCCGAGGCCAGGTAGAGGGCGAGGACGCCGCCGGCGGTGAGGACGGTGCCGGTGATGCCGCGGATCCAGCCGGCCTTGGCGTCGGCCGGGGCGCCCGCGTCGCGCAGGGCCGCCATCGGGGAGATCTTGCCGGCGCGCCGGGCGGGCAGGTAGGCGGCGAGGACGGTGACGACGACGCCGAGGACGAGTCCGACCACGGGGGTCGTCCAGGCGACGGTGAGGTCGTCGGTGGACAGTTCCATGCCCATCCGGCCCATGAGCTGCATCAGGCCGACGGCGAGGCCGACGCCCGCGCCCACGCCGAGCACGGAGCCGACGAAGCCGAGCAGCAGCGCCTCGGCGAGCACGGAGCGGTTGACCTGCTTGCGGGAGGAGCCGATGGCCCGCATCAGGCCGATCTCGCGGGTGCGCTGGGCGACCAGCATGGAGAAGGTGTTGATGATCAGGAAGATGCCGACGAGGAAGGCGATCCCGGCGAAGCCGAGCATCGCGTACTTCATGACGTTCATGAAGCCCTCGACGTCCTTCTGGTTGGCGTCGGCGGTCTCCTTGGCGGTCTTGACCTGGTAGCCGCCGCCGAGTTCGGCCGTGACGTTCTTCTTCAGCTGTGCGTCGCTGACGCCGGCGGCCGCGGTGACGTTGACGTTGGTGTAGACGCCGGTCTGGCCGACCAGGGCCTGCTGGGCGGTCTTCGTGTCGAGGTAGAAGATCGCGGCGCCGGGGTTGGTGACGGTGAAGTCGGCGATGCCGGAGATCCTCGCCTTGTGGTTGCCGACGGCGGTGAGGACGCCGATCTCGTCGCCGAGCTTCAGGCCGTGCTTGTCGGCGGTGTCGGCGTCGACCATGATCTGGTCGGCGCCCTCGGGGGCCGCACCGGAGGTGATCTCCATGGTGCGGGCGTCGGTGGCGTTCCAGCTGCCGACGATGGTCGGGCCGCCGCTGGTGGGCGACAGGCTGTCCTTGTCGGCGTCGACGACGGTCACCGAGGTGGAGAACACGGTGCCTTCGGCCGACTTCACGCCCTCGGCCCTGCGCACCTCGCCGAGCACGGAGGCCGGCATGACCGGCGGCTTGCCGTTGCCGGCGGTGGTCTCACCGCTGTCGGAGGCGCCCTTGGCGCTGACCGTCACATCCGAGGAGGTGGCCGCGAAGAGCTTGTCGAACGTGGTGGACATGGTGTCGGTGAAGACGAGCGTCCCGCAGACGAAGGCCACCGACAGCAGGACGGCGATCGCCGACAGGGCCATGCGTCCCTTGTGCGCGAGGAAGTTGCGCATCGAGGTCTTCATGACGGTCATGACGTGCGCCCCCGGGCGTCGAAGTCCTTCATGCGGTCCAGGACGGCCTCGGCGGTCGGCTGGAACATCTCGTCGACGATGCGGCCGTCGGCGAGGTACAGCACGCGGTCCGCGTAGCTGGCGGCGACCGGGTCGTGGGTGACCATGACGATGGTCTGGCCCAGCTCGGTCACGGAGCGGCGCAGGAAGCCGAGGACCTCGGCGCCGGCGCGCGAGTCGAGGTTTCCGGTCGGCTCGTCCCCGAAGATGATCTCGGGCCGGGCCGCGAGCGCCCGTGCCACGGCGACACGCTGCTGCTGGCCGCCGGAGAGCTGGGTCGGCCGGTGCTTGAGCCGGTCGGCCAGCCCGACGGTCTCCACCACCCGGGCCAGCCACTGCTTGTCCGGCTTGCGGCCCGCGATGTCCATGGGCAGCGTGATGTTCTCGATGGCGTTGAGCGTCGGCAGCAGGTTGAACGCCTGGAAGATGAACCCGATCCGGTCCCGGCGCAACTGCGTCAGTTTCTTGTCCTTCAGGCCGGTGATCTCGGTCTCGTCGAGGTAGATCTGCCCGCTGGTGACGGTGTCGAGCCCGGCGAGGCAGTGCATCAGCGTGGACTTGCCGGAGCCGGAGGGGCCCATGATCGCGGTGAACTGGCCGCGTGCGATGTCCACGTCGACGTGGTCGAGGGCGACGACCCGGGTCTCCCCGGATCCGTACGCCTTCACGACCTGCCGCGCCCGCGCGGCAACGGCCGTACGCCCTCCAGTACCCCCGTGCCTGGGAATGGTCACAGCCGAAGTCACGGTATGTCTCCTATATCGGTCAGCAGATGGTGACGGCGGTCGCCCGGTGGACAGCCGCGGTGTGGATGCCGGACCACGGATCCGTCCGGCGCGCCTCAAGTCTCGCCGCGGGGAGGGGCCCCGCGCCCTGGTGTTCAGCGCAGTCTTTTCCTGTGGAAAACCCCACCCCCGCCGGTTCGCGGAACCGCCCCCCGGCGGCGTAAAGCCAGGTTAAGGAGCGGCCCCTCACCCTCTCGTCCTCCGCCGGTACGAACCCTCCCCAGGTCGTAGTACGGAGGTACCCCTAGGGGCAGTCCACCCCAGGGCGGAGTCCGTCTCAGGGTCGGCTCCTCCCCCCGGCCCACCGAGGTTCCACCCTGCCGCGGCGTGAGGGTCAAGTGGGAAGCTGTCCGCGGCGGATGGGTGCAAGGGGCAGGAACAGTGACGAGGGTCCCGGCGCGGGCGTGGCCGGGGTGAGGGGGAGGGATCCGGGGTGGGCAGCACCAGTTCGGCGGCGCAGGAGACCGCACGTCCCGTCGCGACCGGCCGGCGCGGGGCCGTCGTCGCCGCGCTGATGCTCTCGATGGCGCTGGCGGCGCTGGACTCGACCATCGTCTCGACCGCCGTCCCGCAGATCGTCGGGGACCTCGGCGGCTTCTCGGTCTTCTCCTGGCTGTTCTCCGGCTATCTGCTGGCCGTGACCGTCACGCTGCCCGTCTACGGCAAGCTCTCCGACACCTTCGGCCGCAAGCCGGTGCTGATCGCGGGCTCGGTGCTCTTCCTCCTCGGCTCACTGCTGTGCGCGCTGGCCTGGAACATGGGGGCGCTGATCGCCTTCCGCGTCGTGCAGGGCCTGGGCGGCGGCGCCCTCCAGGGCACCGTGCAGACCCTGGCCGCCGACCTCTACCCGCTCAAGGACCGCCCCAGGATCCAGGCGAGGCTGTCCACGGTGTGGGCGGTGTCCGCGGTCGCCGGCCCCGCCGTGGGCGGGGTGCTCGCCGCGTACGCGGACTGGCGCTGGATCTTCCTGGTCAACCTGCCGATCGGCGCGGTCGCGTTGCGGCTGATCGTGCGTCACCTGCACGAGCCCGAGCGGGGAAGCGCCCGGCACGCGCGCGTGGACTGGGCGGGCGCGCTCGCGGTGTTCGCCTGCGGCGGGGTGCTGCTCACGGCCCTGGTGCAGGGCGGTGTGGCGTGGCCGTGGCTGTCGGCGCCCTCGCTGGGCCTGTTCGGCGCGGGGCTGGCCCTGGTGGCGGTGGTGGTGCTGGTGGAGCGCCGCGCGGCGGAGCCGATCATCCCGGGCTGGGTGTGGCGGCGCCGGACGATCGCCGCGGTCAACCTGGCCCTGGGAGCGCTCGGGCTGCTGATGGTCGCGCCGACGGTCTTCCTGCCCACCTACGCCCAGTCGGTGCTGGGTCTCGCGCCCGTGGCCGCCGGATTCGTGCTGTCGGTATGGACGGTGAGCTGGCCGGTGTCGGCGGCGCTGAGCCAGCACGTGTACCGCAGGATCGGCTTCCGCAACACCGCGATGCTGGGCATCGGGGCCGCCGCCCTGGTCCTGCTGGCGTTCCCCTTCCTGCCGTACCCCGGGCGGGCCTGGCAGCCGGCGCTGCTGATGCTGCTGCTGGGCGCCGCGCTGGGCCTGTTCCAGCTGCCGCTGATCGTCGGGGTGCAGTCGACGGTGGGCTGGGCGGAGCGCGGGACGACGACCGCGTCCGTGCTGTTCTGCCGCCAGACCGGCCAGACGGCCGGCGCGGCCCTCTTCGGCGCGGTCGCCAACGGGGTGCTGGCCGCCCGGCTCGGCGGCGCGGGCGACCTCGACTCGGTGACCCGGGCGCTCGACTCCGGTGCGGTGCCCGAGGCGACCAGGCGGGCGATCGCCGACGCGGTGCACGCCGTCTACCTGGGCGCCTCGTGCGCGGCGGCGCTGGCGTTCCTGGTTCTGCTGTTCCTCGCGCCGAGGAGATTCCCGGTGCTCACGGACTGACCGCGCCTACCCTCAGCACATGCTGACACTGGAACGGCTGCGCCCCGATCACGCCGACGCCCTGCTGGCCTTCGAGCGGGAGAACCGGGCGTACTTCGCGCGCACGGTCCCGGACCGCGGGGACGCCTACTTCACACCGGCCGGGTTCGCCGCACGCCACCGGGCGCTCCTGGACGAGCAGCACGCGCGCGTGTGTCACTTCCACGTCCTGCTGGAGGACGACGTGCTGATCGGCCGGGTGAACCTGATGGACGTGGCGGACGGCGGCGCCGAACTCGGCTACCGCGTCGGCGAGCGCGCCGCCGGCCGGGGCGTGGCGACGGCCGCCGTCGCGCAGCTGTGCCGGCTGGCCGCCGCCGACTACGGGCTGACGTCCCTCACCGCGTGCACGACCCTGGACAATCCCGCCTCCATGAAGGTGCTCACCCGCAACGGCTTCACGCCCGTCGGGGACATCGTCCTGAGCGGCCGGCCCGGAATCCGTTACGAGCGACGGGAGTCGGGCGCATGACCGGGTGTGCGCCCACCTCTGTGACCTCCGGTGTCACCGGCGTCGGCCCTCGTCCCGAGGCGCCGTGGGTCACTCCGCCGCCCGTCCCGCCCAGGCCGCCAGGCTGCTGTGGACGTGGTCGATATGGGCCCGCACGCCGTCCTGCTGGTCGGCGTGCTCGCGCAGCAGCCGTTGCGTCTCGCGCTCGATCGCCTCCACGCGGGCCCGGGCCCCGTCCAGCAGCTGTGCCGCCCGCGCGCGTGCCTCTTCCTCCAGGCCGAGGGCCTCGGTCCCGGCGTCGGCGAAGGCCTGCTCGGCCTCGGACAACAGCTCTTCGGCGCGTGCCAGTTCCTCCGCGTGCCGGGCGTCGAGGGCTGCCGCGCGCTCGGCCTCCGCGCGCTCGGCCGCCTCCCACCGCTCGGCGCGCTCCTTCTCCTGCTCGGCCGGCAGATCGCAGGTGCGCTGCCGCATCTCGCGCAGCGCGGCCAGCGCCTCGGCGCGCTGTTCCTCCGCCGCGCGCCCGGCCTCGCCCCGGATCTCGTCGGCCTCGGCACGCGCCGCGAGCAGCCGCTGCCGGGCACGTCGGTCGGCGTCGGCGCGTACGGCATCGGCGCACGCCCGCGCGGACTCGCGCACGCCGGCCGCCGACGCCCGCGCCTGTTCCACGTGTTCGAGCGCCTCGCGACGCGCCCCCTCCCGGACCGCCGCCGCCTCCTGCGCGGCGAGCTCGAACAGCCGCCCGGCCCGCTCCCCCAGCGTCTCGTAGGTCTGCGGCCCCAGCCGCCCCGTCCTCTCGCGCAACCGCCCCAGCTGCTCGTCCATCTGCCGGGCGAGCACGGTCAGCCGGGCGGCCCGCTCCCAGGCCGCGTCGCGGTCCGCGGAGAGGGCCGCGGCGTACGCGTCGACCTGCTCGGGACGGTAACCACGCCCCCGCACGACCGGAAAGCCGTGCGGGGGCACCGATGCGCTGCTCATCCTGGGGCCCCTCTCCACCACACCGACGTCACACGAACCGCGCGGGAACCGCGCGGGAATGGGGACGATTCGCGCACATCTTGGTGGATCAGACGGAAGTGTTCATAACGCGACACTCCGCACCGGGGTCACGGGCCTCGTCCGGCCCGGGCGGCCGTCAGCCCCACGTCGTGCCGACGGGCTCCTGGATGGTCGTGTTGACGCGGTTGAACAGGTTCGTCAGCGCGATGGTGAGGATCAGCCCGGAGAGCTCCTTCTCGTCGAAGTGGTCGGCCACCTCGTCCCACAGGGCGTCCGGAACGGACTCCTCCGAGAGGTCCGCCAGCCGCGTCATCGCCTCCGCCAGCCGCAGCGCGGCGCGCTCGGCGTCCGAGAAGAAGGGCGCGTGCCGCCAGGCGGCCACGGCCGCGACGCGCTCCTCGCTCACGCCGGCCTCGCGGAGGTTCTCGGTGTGCCCGTGCACGCAGGCGCCGCAGCCGTTGATCTGGCTGGCGCGCAGCCCGACGAGCTCCGCCACGTCTCGCCGCAGACCGCCCTCCCCGATCGCCTGGAACAGGGTGCCGATGCCCTTCATCGCACCGGGAAGGACGAACGCCGGGTTGGTCATCCGTGCCTGCATGATCTCTGCCTCCTGGGTCGGCCTGTGCGTCGCTTTCACCGCACTGACGGACCGCGGGAGGAAGGTGTGACAGCCCGACGGCAGGAATCCCCCTACCGGCACGGAAAGAGCCGGCCCGGTCATGCGAGCGACCGGACCGGCTCCTCACGGCACGTCGGCCGCGACGCGTCACCGCGTCACAGCAAGCCGTCCCACATCTGCTCCAGCAGCACCGACCACCAGCTCTCCGGCGAACCCAGCGCCGCCGGGTCCAGCGCGGCCAGCTGCGCCTGGAAGTCGACCGTCCAGCGGCCCGCCTGCTCCTGGTTCAGCCCGAACCGCAGCCGCCACATCCGGCCGAGCAGCGCCAGGCAGCGCGCGAACTCCGGCAGCCCGGTGTTCACGAACTGCGGCGGTACGGGCGCCCCGCCCGGCCCCGCCTCCACCGGCACGGCGACGATGTTGGCGGTGCCGTACTGGACGCAGATCGCCTTGCCGAAGTCGCTGCCCATCACCAGGTAGGAGCCCGCGTCCGAGGCCGGCTGCACACCGCGCTCGGCCGCCAGCTCCGCCAGCGTGGGAACGGGCCGGCCCGGCTGCGCCTGCGCCCAGAAGAACGGGCCCATGTCCAACGGCAGCCCGGCCGCGACCAGCGTGTGCGCCACGACCGGCGGCACGCCCTGCCGGGACACGGCCGCCTGCTCGAACCGGAACACCCCCGGCCCGAACGCCGCCGCCAGCTCCTGCGCGATGCCCTCCGGCGGGATCGGCGGCGCGGCCTGCACCGGCGGCAGCGGGGCACGCACCGGGGCCGGACGCGCCGGACCGTCCGCCACCTGGTGCAACTCGCCCTGGTGGGCGAGGAGTTGCTGCATGCCCTGCTGCCGGCTAGCGTGATCCGTGCCGTACGGCGCGATGGACGTGATGCGCGCCTGCGGCCACTGCTCCCGGATCATCCGCGCGCAGTACGCGCCCGGCAGCTCGCACGACTCCAGCTCGGTGTGCAGCTCCAGCACCTGGTCCGGGGGCACGTTCATGGCCCGCAGCTCGTGGAAGATCTGCCACTCCGGGTGCGGCGTGCCCGGCGCCGAACGCCGGATCAGCTGCTGCTCGGAACCGTCCTGCGCGCGGTAGCGCAGCACGGCCTGGTAGCCGGGACCGACCGTGGGCTGCCCGGCGGGCTGCTGCGGATAGCCGTACGCCGGCGGCTGCCCGGGGCCGGGCCGGCCGGGTGGCGGCATGGCACCCGGCGGTACACCGGGCGGCACCGCACCCGGCATCGCACCGTGCGGTCCCGGCGGCGCACCGGGCACACCCGGGGCGAACGGGACGCCCGGCGCCCCGGGGGGCGCGCCGGGGGCCTGCGGCGGCGGAGGCACGCCGGGGCCGCCCGCGGGGGGCGCGGCCAGCACGGTCTCCGCGTGGTGCACGGGCCCCGGCCCCCCGGGCGCACCCGGGGGCTGCGGCGCACCGGGCGGACCAGGCGGACGGGGCGCACCGGACACCTGCGGCGCACCGCCCGGATGCGGCCCGCCAGTGGGCTGGGGAGCCCCGGGCCCACCCGGGGCTCCCGGAACACCGGGCGCACCGGGAGGCCCCGGCGGCTGCGGTGGCTGCGGTGGCTGCGGCGGCTGAGCGCCGCCCGGGCCCGTCCGGCCGGGATCGGCGAGCATCGTGGCGGCGTGGTGAACCCCGCCGGGCGGCGTACCACCGGGGGTGCCGGGAACGCCGGGCGGATGCGGGGCACCGGGGGCACCGGGCGGATGGGGTGCGCCCGAGGCCTGCGGCACACCGTGTCCACCCGGGGCACCGGGACCGCCCGGGGCACCGGGGACAGCGGGACCACCGGGCGCGTGCGGCGCAGCCGGAGCCTGCTGCGCGCCCGGCCCGGCCGGGGCACCGGGGAAGCCCCGGCCACCGTGGCTGCCGGGGCCACCGGGCCCGCCCGGCCCGGCCTGCCCTCCAGGTGCTCCCGGACCCTCGGGCCCGAGTGCCGACACCATCTGCGTGGGCACGTAACCGCCCGCCGGCGTGCCCGGTCCACCGGCTCCGGACGGGGCAGGCGTGTCACCCGGCCGTGCGCCCGGCGCCCCCGGGGCACCCGGCGGAGGCGGCGGGGTCGGGCCCGCGCCCCGGCCGCGTCCTGGCGGCGGGGTGGCCTTGCTGGTCGCGGCATCCGCGATGTCACCCGCGTTCGGCGCGGCCCCCGGCCCGGCAGGCGGCTGCCCACCGGGACCACCGGGTCCACCGAGACCACCGGATCCCTGCGGATATCCGTACGGCTGGCCGGCCTGCGTGGGCGGGAGGGTGCTGCCGTGCGGCACACCACCCGGCGGCGTACCCGGCCCGCCGGGCGCCGCAGCGCCCGCCCCGCCCGGCGCGTTCGGGTCGTCGATCGCCGGCGACTGCGCGGTCGGCGGGAGCGCGCTGCCACCGGACATCAGGGCCGTCTCGGCATCGGGCGCCACCGACGGCGGCGCGTCCCCGTCGCTCCCGCTCAGCGGCGGCGCGAACACCGTCGCGGGCAGCGGTACGGAACGGTCGTCTCCGGCATCCCCGTTGGTGTCCGTCCCCGCCCAGGGCGTCGCCCCGGCGGGCGCCCCCGGGGCACCCGGCGCCCCCGGGGCACCCGGCGCATCGGAGGCGCCCGGCGCACGCGGGGCGTCCGGTGCACCCGGGGCCTCCGGAATCCCGGCGGCGTCCGACGCGGTCTCCGCGTCGCTCCCGCCGGCGGCCGGCCACGCCGCACCGCTCCCCGGCGCGACCGGCGCGCCGTCACCGCCCAGGGCAGCCGCGGAGGCACCCGCGTCGGCGCCCGCACCACCGGACGTCGCGGTCCGCCGATCCGGGATGCCCAGCTTGTCCGCCGCGTCCTGCAACCACTCCGGCGGCGTCAGCAGGAACGACGTCTGGTTCAGATCCACCCGCGCGGGTGCCGCCGGCGCCGGCTCGTCCGCCGCGCCGGCACGGCCGTACTCCTCCTCGTACCGGCGGATCACCTCGCCCACCGGCAGCCCGGGCCACAGCGTGGCCTCGCCGCTGTCCCGCGCGATCACCAGCCGCTGCGCGCCGCCGTCCGAACGCGGCCCGTCCTCCCGGTCCTCGGCCCACACCACGAACCCGAGGCCGAACTCCCGCACCCGCACCTCGCGGTGCTGGTACGACGGCACGTCCCCGTTGATCCACTCTTCCGCGCGCTCCTGCGCCTGTGCGAAGGTCACCATCGCCGCGTCACTCCCCCACACCCGGGGACGACACCGCGTCCACCGGCACCACACGCGCGAACCCGCCGTCCACCATCAGGTTCGCCACCGTCTCCAACTCCGGCGGATGACCGGCCAGCCGTGACAGGAAGACGTCGAAGTCGTCCCCGCACGGCAGCAGCAGCCGCTCCACCCGCTCCGCCGGCGGCAGCGAGGGGTCCACGTCCCGCGCGTCGTCGTACGCGCAGAACCACACCGACCCGATGCACTCGCCCTTCACCTTCACGGCCAGCAACCCGCCCTGGACGAAGGAGACCCCCAGGTAGTCCTTGGTCAGGTGGTCCCGCAGGCACTTGTTGACGTACACCAGGTCGTTGACCGCGGCCTCGTCGCGCACCGTGAAGAACGGCTGGTCGATCAGCAGCCCCAGTTCCGCGTCGAGCGCGGCACCCACCGGCGCGCACCCGCCCGCCGCCTTCAGGAACGACCGGTACGCGCCCGGCAGCCGGTAGCCGAGGTCCTCCTCGACACCCTGCACCTGCGACTCCGTCACCGCCACACCCGACTTCGGCAGACCGAAGTGCGCCGGACGCGTCTCCTGCAACGGCCGCGTCCCCCGCTTGGCGTGGTCGACGCCCGAGGTCGCCACCCCGCCGTGGTGCCGCAGCAGCGCCTTCACCTCGACCGGCACCAGCTCCAGCCGCCGCGAACCCACCACGTGGTGCCACGTCCAGCCGTGCGGCGTCGCCACCGCCGGCACCGTGTCCCACAACTCGTGCCCGGACGCCGCCAGCGCCGTGTTCGCCGACACGTAGTCGGTCAGCCGCAACTCGTCGACACCGAAGCCCTCCGGCGGCTCCGCGATCTCCGCGGCCGCCCGCGCGTAGGGCGAGAAGTCGGGGTAACCACGCTCGTCCACCCGTACCCCTCTCGGGTGACGGGCCGCCCGGACCGGATCCGGGAAATGCACGACCTGCCCGGCGTAGGCCGCGTTCGGCGGCGCGGCTTGTCCCCCGGCCTGGCGGCCGGGAGGTGCCCCCAGCCCGAGCCGACCTGTCGTCATGGCGGTTGCCCCCTGCGGCATTCTGTACGACCCGTATTGACCACCTCTGGCGCACTACGGCCCGTATCGACTGTCACGTCTTCTGTTTCGCATCGATCCCCGAACGGATCACCGCATCGCCCGCGGTGCCGACAGCCTATGCGGTACGACGACACCGGTCACCGGCACCGGTCGGCACCCCCCTCCGGTTCCGTGACCAGGCGTCACCCCGCCGTGACGGCACGCCCCGGCCCGGGCGTGTCGCCCGCCCCAGCTTCCGCACCAGCCACGGCATTTGGCAGTCTGTGACCTCCCGGGGGATGCACGGAGGGGAATACGATCATGAACGCGACGCAGACGGGACCACACACCGGCAGGTCCGCCGACCCACGCGACGGCGCCCCGCGCGACCCCGGCCCACGAGCCGGCGATCCGCGCATCGGCTGGAGCGCCACCGAAGCCGCCCACGCCCCCGTCCTCCTCCACCGCCGCGACGGCATCCTCCCCACCGTCGCCGCCGCCCTCTCCGTGCGCGGCGCCACCCTCACCGGCACCGCCGCCCGCGGCGACACACCCCCCGTCCTGCACCCCCTCGTCCAGGACTTCCTCGACACCCTCACCAGCGCCCAACGCGACCGCTTCACCGGCCGCTGCGCCGAAACCATCCTCATCTCACGCCACATCGCCGCCGCCGACGCCGCCCGCAGCAAACGCGCCGCGCGCAAACCCATGACCAACGGCGAGGCACGCAAAGCCCTCAAGCAGGCCAAACTCACCGCCCGCCGCATCCGCGAGGACGGCGACCCCCTCCACGGCAGCTTCGCCACCCCCTGCCGCGCCTGCACCGCGCTCAGCGCCCACTTCGGCGTCCGCATAGTCGACCCGGCACCCCGGAGCTGACGCCCCAGGCACCCCCATCCCCCCACACCCACCCCGCACAGCCAGACACTCCGGCACGCCCACCTCACGCGCGCGCCACCCCATGACCTCGACGAGACGAAGGGCAGATGCACACCGACCGCACCTCCACCACCCGCTTCGCCGTACCCGTCGACGCCGCCCTGCGCGCCGCCGGCTGGCAACCCGGACGCTGGGACATCAAACAAGCCGAGATCTGGGCCGACGCCCTGCGCGACCACGTCTCACCCGCCGGCCACCGCCACACCGTCTTCCCCGCCGCCGTCGAGGCCTGGGCCGAATTCGGCGGACTCCACATCACCCCCACCGGCCCCGGCCGCCAGGTCGCCCCCGCCACCCTCCACCTCGACCCGCTGCACGGCCTCCACATGGCCCGCACCCTCGGCGACCTCGGCCGCGCCCTCGGCACCGAGGTCTGCCCCGTCGGCGCCGAAACCGACCACCAGGGCCTCCTCGCCATCGACACCGAGGGCCGCGTCTACACCCTCGACCACACCGGCGACTGGTACCTCGGCGCCGACATCGACCAAGCCCTGACCACCCTCATCGCCGGCACCGCACCCGCCCGCCTCACCACCGGCTGACCAGGACCCGGGCACCACCGCGGCCTACGACGCCGGAATCACCGCCGACACCCGGAAACCCCCCGCGTCCGTCGGCCCCGACACGAACACCCCGCCCAGCGCCGACACCCGCTCCTTCATCCCCACCAGCCCGTTCCCCCCGGACGGCAACCGCGCCGACGAGCCCGCCCCCTCGTCCGGCGGCTCGTTCTCCACCTGCATCGCGATCTCCGACACCCGATGCGCCAGCCGCACGTAGGTCTTCGCCCCCGCCGCGTGCTTGTGGACGTTCGTCAACGCCTCCTGCACCACCCGGTACGCCGTCTGCTCCACCTCCGGCGCGTACGGCCGGGCCTCCCCCTCCACCGACAGGTCCACCACCATCCCCGCGGCCGCCGACTGCCCCACCAGCTCCTCGATCTCCGCCAGACACGGGCCCTCGTCGTCCGCCGCCCGCGAAGCCGCCGCCGCGGCAGCCACCCCCACCGCCGCCAGCGGCACCGCGTCCGCCCGCGCACGCCGCTCGTCCCCGCCGCTGCGCAGCACCCCGAGCATCTCCCGCAGCTCGGTCAGCGCCTGCCGCCCCATGTCCCCCACCAGCGCGGCGTTCTTCACCGCCTTCTCGGGATCCTTCCGGGCCACCGCCTGCAACGCCGCGGCATGCACCACCATCAAGGACACCCGGTGCGCCACCACGTCGTGCATCTCGCGGGCGATCCGCGTCCGCTCCTCGTTCCGGGCCCACTCGGCCCGCTCCTCCGCCCGCTCGGCCAGCAGCTGCAGCTCCCGCTCCAGACTGTCCGCCCGCTCCCGCAGACTCTCCATCAGCCGCCGCCGCGCCCCCACGTACAGCCCGAGCAGCACCGGAGGCGCGGTGAAGCCCAGCGACATCGTGATCGCCGCGAACGGCACGAACCAGTCGCCCAGGTCCAGGTCCCCCCGGACCGTGTCCTGCTGCGTCTTCACGAACGTCACGATGAGCGTCCCGACCAGTGACATCCCCGCCAGCGAGGCGATGATCCGCCGCGGCAGCTCGGCCGCGGCGAGCGTGTACAGGCCGACGAGGCCCAGCAGGACACCCATCTGGGCCGGCGTGATGGCGATCGAGACCAGCACGACGGCGATCGGCCACCGCCGCCGCACCACCAGCACGGCACCGGCCAGCGCACCGAAGACGACCCCCGCCGCCGCCGGGACCCCCGCGTCCCCGGCGAACGGGATCCCCTCCAGCGCGCACTCCAGCGCGGACACCACACCCAGGCTCACGTCGAACACGGCACTGCGCCGTCTGGCCCACCACCACGGCCCTCCCCGGGCCGTCACATGGTCTTCCCCCGTCGCGGTCATGCCTCCAGCCTACGGGCGCCCACCGCCGGTTTTCCGGCGAGTTTCCCGGACTGGCCTACACCACACTCCGTGACCGTTCGGCCGCGAAACCACCCGATATCCCTCGAACTGCTGAATCGCTCACCGTTCGACCCCGGAACCCTGCATTCCGCCCGGCCGGTATGCGTATGACACGTGCCAACAGCAAATACCCCGACTTCCGCCTTCGGCAGGTCCCGCACCCACAGTGAGATCGAGCTCTTCGAGCAGCCCAGCTCCAGCTGGATCCGGTCGCACGTCCAGCCCCGCAGGCGCGGCTGGGAGGTCACCATGCGCCCGCGCGACGAGGAACGGCAGCGCGCCAAGGCAGTCGCCGAGCAGGCGGTCGGCGACCTGTCACCGCGCGCGCTGTTCCTCTTGGGCGTGGGCCTGTACTGGGCCGAGGGCGGCAAGGACAAGCCGTACGGCCGCCGCGAGAACGTCTGCTTCGTCAACAGCGATCCGGGGATGATCCGGGCCTTCCTCGCCTGGCGGTTCGCGAGAACACCGGCGACTCGTACCGGGGTTGCCTCGTGATCAGGGTGAGGAGGAGCGCCGACCTGTACCGTCGCATCGAAGGCTCCTGGTACGGCATAGTGTTGGGAGCCACCCAGCCGATTGGGAGAATGTCCGATTAGCCGGGTTTACAGTCCCCTGTGGTGTAATTGGCAACACGGGTCACTTTGGATGATTTGTTCCAGGTTCGAGTCCTGGCAGGGGAGCACACACACGGTTCGGGTCCCGGCTGACGGGATGCGGTCGGGCCCCGCACTCATGTCGGCCACAAAACCCCCCGGTATCCTGCGGATGTCACCCCACCCCATCCACAGCCGAAGGGCATCCCGTGAGCGCCAACCGCCCGGCAGCCGTCGTCGTTCTCGCAGCGGGTGAGGGCACCCGTATGAAGTCGGCCACACCCAAGGTCCTGCACGAACTCTGCGGTCGCAGTCTCGTGGGACACGTGCTCGCCGCCGCGGGCGAGCTGGACCCCCAGCACCTGGTCGTCGTGGTCGGCCACGCGCGCGAGAAGGTCACCGCCCACCTCGGTGAGATCGCCCCCGGCGTCCGCACCGCCGTGCAGGCCGAGCAGAACGGCACCGGGCACGCCGTACGGATGGGCCTGGAGGAGCTGGGCGGGTCCGTCGACGGCACGGTCGTGGTCGTCTGCGGGGACACTCCCCTGCTGACCGGCGCCACCCTGCGGGCCCTCGCCGAGACGCACGCCGCCGACGGCAACGCGGTCACCGTGCTGACCGCCGAGGTGCCGGACGCGACGGGCTACGGCCGGATCGTGCGCGACGAGGCCACGGGTGCCGTCACGGCCATCGTCGAGCACAAGGACGCCACGGACGCGCAGCGGTCGATCCGGGAGATCAACTCGGGTGTGTTCGCGTTCGACGGGCAGTTGCTCGCCGAGGCGCTGAAGAAGGTGCGCACGGACAACAGCCAGGGCGAGGAGTACCTGACGGACGTCCTGGGGATCCTGCGGGAGGCCGGGCACCGGGTCGGTGCCTCGGTGGCCGGGGACCATCGCGAGATCGCCGGCATCAACAACCGGGTGCAGCTGTCGGAGGCTCGCCGGATCCTGAACGACCGGCTGCTGACCGAGGCGATGCTGGCCGGTGTGACGGTCGTCGATCCGGCGACGACCTGGGTGGACGTCACGGTGACGTTCGAGCAGGACGCCGTCGTGCATCCGGGTACGCAGCTGCACGGCTCGACGCATCTGGGCGAGGGCGCTGAGGTGGGCCCCAACTCGCGGCTGCGGGACACCCGTGTGGGGGCCGGTGCGCGGGTGGACAACACGGTGGCCGACGGCGCCGAGGTGGGTCCGGGGGCGTCGGTCGGGCCGTACGCGTATCTGCGTCCGGGGACCCGGCTGGGTGCGAAGGGCAAGATCGGTACGTACGTGGAGACGAAGAACGCCTCGATCGGCGAGGGGACGAAGGTGCCCCACCTGTCGTACGTGGGCGACGCGACGATCGGCGAGTACACGAACATCGGTGCCGCGAGCGTGTTCGTGAACTACGACGGGGAGAGCAAGCACCACACGACCGTCGGCTCGCACTGCAAGACGGGTTCGGACAACATGTTTGTGGCGCCTGTCACGGTCGGGGACGGTGCGTACACCGCCGCCGGGTCGGTGATCACGAAGGACGTGCCGCCGGGTTCGCTGGCCGTGGCCCGTGGTCAGCAGCGGAATATCGAGGGCTGGGTGGCTCGCAAGCGTCCGGGGAGCGCGGCCGCGAAGGCGGCGGAGGCGGCGTCCCGGGAGTCGGCCGGCGAGGGGTGACCGGAAACCGGTGCCTCAAACACGGCGTACGGTGATAAGTGCACACCCGCACCCCCACCAGCTGAGACGGCCTCCGGCAAGCCGGCTGCGAGGTCTCTCGACACCCAGCTGCGACACCTCTGAGGAGACAGTGCTGTGACCGGGATCAAGACGACCGGCGAGAAGAAGTTGATGTTCTTCTCCGGCCGCGCCCACCCCGAGCTTGCGGAGGAGGTCGCCCAACAGCTGGGTGTCGGGGTTGTCCCGACGAAGGCCTTCGACTTCGCCAACGGTGAGATCTATGTGCGTTACCAGGAGTCGGCTCGTGGTGCCGACTGCTTCCTGATCCAGAGCCACACGGCTCCGATCAACAAGTGGATCATGGAGCAGCTGATCATGATCGACGCGCTGAAGCGTGCGTCGGCCCGCTCCATCACGGTCATCGTGCCGTTCTACGGTTACGCGCGGCAGGACAAGAAGCACCGCGGGCGTGAACCGATTTCGGCGCGTCTGATCGCGGACATGATGAAGACCGCGGGTGCGGACCGGATCCTGACCGTGGATCTGCACACGGACCAGATCCAGGGCTTCTTCGACGGTCCGGTGGACCACCTGTTCGCGCTGCCGCTGCTGGCGGACTACGTGGGCCGGAAGGTGGACCGGGAGAAGCTGACGGTGGTGTCGCCGGACGCGGGCCGGGTGCGGGTCGCGGACCGCTGGTGCGACCGGCTGGGCGCGCCGCTGGCGATCGTGCACAAGCGCCGGGACAAGGACGTCGCGAACCAGGTCACCGTCCACGAGGTCGTGGGTGAGGTGAAGGGTCGCGTGTGTGTCCTGGTGGACGACATGATCGACACGGGTGGGACGATCTGTGCCGCGGCGGACGCGCTGTTCGCGCACGGTGCGGAGGACGTGATCGTGACGGCGACGCACGGTGTGCTGTCGGGTCCGGCGGCGGACCGGCTGAAGAACTCGCGGGTGAGCGAGTTCGTGTTCACGAACACGCTGCCGACGCCGGCGGAGCTGAGCCGGGACCTGGACAAGATCTCGGTGCTGTCGATCGCGCCGACGATCGCGAGTGCGGTGCGTGAGGTGTTCGAGGACGGTTCGGTGACGAGCCTGTTCGACGAGCAGTAGGAGTCGTCGGCGCAGTCCCCCGGTGGGGCTTCGTAGATCGTTTTGGGTGCGGCCTCCCGGTCCGAGTAGACTGCTGCAGTTGCTCGGCGAGGGAGGCCGTTCCCGTTGTTTCGCGGGATGCGGCGGTCCGTTATCGACGCGCTCTTCGTAGCAGGCCGTTCGTGGCCGGGTGACCACGTCCGTTTCTGACTTCGAGGAGTGAGTGTCATGTCCGAGGTGAAGATCTCCGCCACCACGCGTACCGAGTTCGGCAAGGGTGCGGCGCGCCGTATCCGTCGTGAGGACAAGGTTCCGGGTGTCCTGTACGGGCACGGTTCGGACCCGATCCACCTGACGCTGCCGGGTCACGACCTGCTGCTGGCGCTGCGTACGCCGAACGTGCTGATCGCGCTGGACATCGACGGCAAGACCAACGAGCTGGCGATTCCGAAGTCCGTGCAGCGTGACCCGCTGAAGGGCTTCCTGGAGCACGTGGACCTGCAGCTGGTCCAGCGTGGCGAGACGGTCACGGTCGAGGTGCCGGTGCACACCGAGGGTGAGCTGGCCCCGGGTGGCAACCTGCTGGAGCACGTGCTGAACGCGCTGCCGGTCGAGGCCGAGGCGACGCACATCCCCGAGTCGGTGACGGTGTCGGTGGAGGGCCTGGAGGCCGGTGCCTCGATCCTGGCCAAGGACATCACGCTGCCGAAGGGCACGACGCTGGCCGTCGAGGAGGACGCCGTCGTCCTGCAGGTCCTGGCCGCGCAGGCCGAGGAGGCCCCGGAGGGCGAGGAGGCCGCTGGGGAAGAGGCCGCCGAGGCCTGATCCTCCGCGTCGTCGTTTCGTCGGCCGCTGTTCCCGTGCGGGGCAGCGGCCGACGCGTATGAAGGAGACATGGACGTGACGACCGATGCCGCCGCTCCCTGGCTGATCGTGGGGCTGGGCAATCCGGGGCCGGAGTACGCGGGGAACCGGCACAACGTGGGTTTCATGGTGGCCGATCTGCTGGCCGGGCGGGTCGGGGGGAGGTTCAAGCGGGCCGGGCGGGCGCAGGCGCAGGTGGTCGAGGGGCGGATCGGGCCGCCGGGGCCGTTGAACCGGCGGGTGATCCTGGCGAAGCCGATGTCGTACATGAACCTGTCGGGTGGTCCGGTGAACGCGCTGCGGGACTTCTACAAGGTGCCGGTGGCGCATGTGGTGGCGGTGCACGACGAGTTGGACATCGACTACGGGACGCTGCGGCTGAAGCTGGGGGGCGGGGACAACGGGCACAACGGTCTGAAGTCGATGACGAAGGCGTTCGGGGCGGACTACCACCGGGTGCGGTTCGGGATCGGGCGGCCGCCGGGGCGGATGCCGGTGGCGGATTTCGTGCTGCGGGATTTCTCGTCGGCGGAGCGCAAGGAGCTGGACTACTTCGTGGACCGGGCGGCGGACGCGGTGGAGTGTCTGGTGGTCGAGGGGCTGGAGCGGGCGCAAAGCACGTACAACTCCTGACTTGTCGCCCGGCGAGGTTGACGGGCCGTTGAGGCATGGCCAATGATCCCGGCCATGCCTGCCCATGCCGTTGCCTCTCGTCCGGTCTGGGCCGTCCTGCTGCGGTTCGGGCGGTTCGCGGTGATGGGCGCGGTCGCGGCGCTGATCCTGATCGCGGGTGTGTGGGCGTCGTGGGGTACGGCGCAGCACGTGATGCTGACGAAGGGCCGGGAGCGGGGCACGGTCGACGTGGCGCGGTGCGGGGCGCAGACGTGCTGGGGGCGGTTCGCGCCGCTGTCGGCGGGGGCGCAGCCGCGTCCGAGGGTGGTGCTGGAGCGGTCGGTCGCGGTGGAGCGGGGCCGGACGTACGCGGTGGTGCTGAAGCCGGGCGGTGACGAGGCGGTGCGGTCGGGGCCGGCGGGTGTGCTGTACGCGTGGGTTCCGCTGGGTGGTGCGTTGTTGCTGGCGTCGGTCGTGGTGGCCGGCGGGTTGCTGCGGACGCGGGCGGCGTGGGTGCTCGGGTTGTCGGGTGTGGCGTTGCTGACGGCGGCTTTCGTGACTGTCTGAGGGGTTGGGCGTTCTCCAAGTCTGTGGAGGGGCCCGAGTGTTGCGTGTTCGTGATTGACGTGCTGTCGGGCTGGGCTGGAAGCTGAGCCGCCCCCTCCACATCTTCCCGTCCCTTCTCGAAGATGGACCACTTCCCCATGCGAAGCCTCCCCCGCCTCGGCGCTGTCTGCGCCGCCGCCTCCGCGGCCCTCCTGCTCGCTCCCGCCGCGCACGCCACCCCGCCCGGTGACAACGGCACGGTCAAGATCCATGACGCCGCGACGGGCGAGGAGCTGCGGCGCAACGAGCCGCACGTGTGCACGTTCTACCTGGACGCCTTCGGTTTCGACGGCGGTCAGCGGGTCGACTGGCACATCGCCGCGATCCCCCCGAGTGAGAACAAGGGGGAGACGGTGAAGTCGGGCGCGCTGACGCTGGACGGTGCGGGTCACGGCCGCAGCGAGGATCTGTCGCTGCCCGACGGGCACTACAAGCTGTTCTGGAACTTCGAGGGCGAGAAGGGCGCGGCGAAGCACAAGGTGTTCTGGACGGAGTGCGAGGACGGGGAGGAGCCGGGCGGTTCGGTGCCCTCCGGCTCGCCGTCCGGGTCGCCGTCCGGGTCGCCGTCCGGGTCGGTGTCCGCGTCGCCGTCGTCCGGGGCGTCCGAGGGGCCGTCGGGTGAGCCGGGTGGGCCGGGCGCGTCGGCGTCCCCGGGTTCGTCGGCGGGCGGGGGCGCGCCGGTGTCCTCGTCGCCGTCCCCGCAGGGCGTCGGGGGCGGTGACCTCGCGGAGACGGGCAGCGGGGCGCCGGTGGGTCTGCTGTCGGGCGGGGCGGCGGTGCTGCTGGCCGCCGGTGCCTTCCTGGTGTTCCGGCGCCGGAGCGCGCGGCGCGGCTGACGTGTGAACGGACCGTGCCCCCGAGCCCGTACGGGTTCGGGGGCACGGTCGTGCCGGGGTTCAGCCGGTGTTGCGCAGGCCTGCTGCCACGCCGTTGACGGTGAGGAGCAGGGCGCGGGCGAGGAGCGGGTCGGGGGTCTCGCCTGCGGCGGCGGCGTCGCGCTGCCGCTTGAGCAGGGCGACCTGGAGGTAGGAGATGGGGTCGAGGTAGGCGTCGCGGATGGCGAAGGTCTGCTTGAGGACGGGTTGGGCGTCGAGCAGTTCGTTCTCGCCGGTGACGCGGAGGACCTCGGTGACGGTCAGTTCGTGTTCGGCCTTGATGGTGTCGAAGACGTGCTTGAGCTCGTCGGGGACGAGGGTGTCGACGTAGTGCTGGGCGATGCGCAGGTCGGTCTTGGCCAGGGTCATCTCCACGTTGGAGATGAAGTTGCGGAAGAAGTGCCACTGCTGGTGCATCTCGTCCAGGACGGTGTCGAGGCCGGCCTCGCGCAGGGCCTTGAGGCCGGAGCCGACGCCGAACCAGCCGGGGACGATCTGCCGGGACTGGGTCCAGCCGAAGACCCAGGGGATGGCGCGCAGGCCGTCGAGCGAGACGCCGGAGCCGGGGCGGCGCGAGGGCCGGGAGCCCAGGTGCAGGTCGGCGAGCTGGTCCACCGGCGTGGAGGCGAGGAAGTACGTCGGCAGGTCGGGGTCCTCGACGAGGCGGCGGTAGGCGGCGTGGGCGGCGTCGGAGACGACGTCCATCGCGGCGTCCCAGCGGGCGAGGGCCTCGGTGGACTGGCGGGGCGCGGTGTGCAGGGCGGAGGCCTGGAGGGTGGCGGCCACCGTGAGTTCCAGGTTCTCCCGGGCCAGGGAGGGGATGAGGTACTTGTCGGAGATGACCTCGCCCTGTTCGGTGACCTTGATCTCGCCTTCGAGGGTGCCCCAGGGCTGGGCGAGGATGGCGTCGTGGGTGGGGCCGCCGCCGCGGCCGACGGTGCCGCCGCGGCCGTGGAAGAGGCGCAGGCGGACGCCGTAGCGGTGGGCGACGTCGCGCAGGCGGCGCTGGGCGCGGTGGATCTCCCACTGGCTGGTGGTGATGCCGCCGAACTTGGAGGAGTCGGAGTAGCCGAGCATGACCTCCTGGACGTCGCCCCTGAGCGCGACCAGGCGCCGGTAGGACGGGTCGGAGAGCATGTCCTCCAGGATGGTGTCGGCGGCCTTGAGCTCGTCGGTGGTCTCCAGCAGCGGCACGATGCCGATCTTGGCCCAGCCGGCGTGCAGGTCGATGAGGCCTGCTTCGCGGGCGAGGACGGCGGCGGCGAAGACGTCGTCGGCGCCCTGGCACATGGAGATGATGTAGGACTCGATGACCTCGGGCCCGAAGACCTCCAGGGCCTTCTTCACGGTCTGGAAGACGCCGAGGGTCTTCTCGCCGGGCGCGTCGACGGGCGCGGGCGAGGGGGCGAGGGGCCGGCGGGACCTGAGCTCCTTGGCGAGGAGCTTGGTGCGGTACTCGCGGGGCATGTCGGCGTA
Source organism: Streptomyces sp. NPDC044921 (assembly GCF_056432865.1). Lineage (NCBI taxonomy): Bacteria > Bacillati > Actinomycetota > Actinomycetes > Kitasatosporales > Streptomycetaceae > Streptomyces > Streptomyces sp. NPDC044921. Next base: position 423,690 of record NZ_JBWKIF010000001.1, on the reverse strand, counting down.
GCGCCAGGATTCCTCACCGAGGCGGTCGAACAGCTGACCGAGGGCGTGGTGGTGGGCGTCGGCGTGTTCGCGGACGTCCATGGTGGCGAGCTGGAGGCCGAAGGCGGCGAGGGTGCGGATGGTGCGGGCGAGGCGGCCGTCGGCGAAGAGGCCGCCGCGGTGTGCGCGCAGCGAGTCCTGGATGATCCGCAGGTCGGCGAGGAGTTCGCCGGTGCCGAGGTAGTCGCGGCCCTCGACGTGGGGGGTGCCCTCGGCGAGGCGCTTCTTGGTGTTCTCCAGCTTCTGCCGGATGCAGGTGGCCTTGAGCCGGTAGGGCTCCTCGGCGTTGAGGCGCTTGTAGCGGGGGCTGATCTCGGGGAGGTTCTCCAGGTCGGTCTGGAGGGAGGTCAGCAGTTCCTCGGTGGCTCCGGCGTAGCGGATGGAGTTGGACAGGAAGCCGCGGAGCTCGTCGATGGTCTCCAGGGCGTCGTTGATGCCGTGCTCGTGCTGGAGGATCAGGACGTCCCAGGTCACCTGGGGGGTGACGTTGGGGTTGCCGTCGCGGTCGCCGCCGATCCAGGTGCCGAAGGTGAGGGGGCGGGTGTCGTCGGGGAGCTTGACGCCCGCGCGCTCCAGCTCGGCGGTGAGGTCCTCCAGCACGTCGCCGACGGCGCCGGCGTGGAGCTCGTCGAGGTAGTAGATGGCGTTGCGGGCCTCGTCGGCGGGCTCGGGGCGCACCACGCGCAGTTCGTCGGTCTGCCAGACCAGGTCGATGTTCTCGGCCAGCCGGATGTCGAGGCGGCGGCGGTCGGACTCGATGACCGGGGTCTCCAGGAGCGCGGCGATGCGCCGGAGCTTGTTGAGGACCGACCGGCGTGCGGCCTCGGTGGGGTGGGCGGTGAAGACGGGCCGGACGTTGAGGTTGCGGACCGTCTCGCGCAGGTGCTCGGGGTCGGCGTCCTTGAGCCGGTCGGCGGTGCGGGCGAGGAGTCCGCCCTCGGCGGCGCGGCGGGCGCGCAGCTCGCGGCCGCGGTGGACCTGCTCGGTGACGTTGGCCAGGTGGAAGTAGGTGGAGAAGGCGCGGACCAGCTTGGCCGCGGTGTCGAGTTCGGTGCCGCGCAGCAGCTCGGCGGCGGCCTCGCCGTCCTCTCGGGTGAGGCGGCGGACCTTCTCGACGAGGTCCAGCAGCTCGGGGCCCTCCTGCCGGACGAGGGTCTCTCCGAGGAGGTCGCCCAGGCGGCGGATGTCGGCACGCAGCTCGCTGCTCGTCGTCGTGGTCTGGTCGTCGGCACTGCTCACAGGTGCGGCTCCTTGCAGTGTTGAAGCTCGTCTGGGAGGGAACCCGGACGGCGTCTCGCGCGGCGGGCGCCGCTTACGGGGCCGGACGTCCGGGAAGAAATCAGAGCGGACCGCGCTGTCCGACCGACTCAAGGATAGGTGTCGGCCGGGACGCGCAGGCTGTCGGGCTCTTGCCGCGGAGCGACGCACTGCCATACTTACGATGCCGTAGGTTACGGAACCGTAGGAAGCACTGCACGGATTCCCGTGGCCCGGCGACTCCTTCTCCATCCACATACCCCCCAGGGGACGCGTATGACCAGTAGTTCCGACGTGATCGCGGACGCCGCGCAGGCGCCCGGTCAGCCCATCGACGCCACAGCGGCCTCCGCCACGCTGGGCGGCGAGAAGAAGCGGTCCATCGAGCAGATCGCCCTCCTCCTCTTCATCACCGTTCCGTTCCTCGCGCTGCTGGCGGCCGTGCCGCTGGCGTGGGGATGGGGGGTGAGCTGGCTGGACCTCGGTCTGCTGGTCTTCTTCTACTACCTGGGGTGCCACGGCATCACGATCGGTTTCCACCGTCACTTCACGCACGGCTCCTTCAAGGCGAAGCGGCCCCTGAAGATCGCGCTGGCGATCGCCGGGTCGATGGCGGTCGAGGGGCCGCTGGTGCGCTGGGTCGCCGATCACCGCAAGCACCACAAGTTCTCCGACGCGGAGGGCGACCCGCACTCGCCGTGGCGGTTCGGCGAGACCCTGCCGGCCCTGATGAAGGGCCTGTGGTGGGCGCACATCGGCTGGATGTTCGACGAGGAGCAGACGCCGCAGGAGAAGTACGCCCCGGACCTGATCAAGGACAAGACGCTGCGCGCGATCTCCCGCCAGTTCGTGCTGTGGACCGTGGTGTCGCTGGCGCTGCCGCCGCTGATCGGCGGTCTGGTCACGATGTCGTGGTGGGGCGCGTTCACGGGCTTCTTCTGGGGTTCGCTCGTCCGGGTGGCCCTGCTGCACCACGTGACCTGGTCGATCAACTCGATCTGCCACGCGGTGGGCAAGCGCCCCTTCAAGTCGCGTGACCGCTCGGGCAACGTGTGGTGGCTGGCGGTCCTGTCCTGCGGCGAGTCCTGGCACAACCTGCACCACGCCGACCCGACCTCGGCACGGCACGGTGTGATGCGCGGCCAGCTGGACTCCTCGGCCCGGCTGATCCGCTGGTTCGAGATGGCCGGGTGGGCGTACGACGTGCGCTGGCCGTCACGCTCGCGTATCGATTCGCGGCGTACGACCGGGGAAGGCGGCTCCCGGCGGGGGAAGGAGCCCGTCGAGGCGGCATGATGGTCGCTGTGGCGACCGACTCGAGCAGCACCCCCAGCAATGACAAGCCGCGGCGAGTGCGTCGCACCCGGATGACCGGTGCCGAGCGCCGCCAGCAGCTGCTGGAGATCGGTCGCACGCTCTTCGCGGCCAAGGGGTTCGAGGGCACGTCGGTGGAGGAGATCGCGGCCAAGGCCGGGGTCTCCAAGCCGGTGGTCTACGAGCACTTCGGCGGCAAGGAAGGGCTCTACGCGGTCGTGGTGGACCGCGAGATGCGCCGCCTGCTGGACATGGTGACCGGCTCCCTGACGGCCGGCCACCCGCGCGAACTGTGCGAGCAGGCGGCGTTCGCGCTGCTGGACTACATCGAGGAGTACACGGACGGCTTCCGCATCCTGGTCCGTGACTCGCCCATCCCCCAGTCCACCGGGTCGTTCGCCTCGCTGATCTCGGACATCGCCACCCAGGTGGAGGACATCCTGGGCCGCGAGTTCAAGAGCCGCGGCTTCGACCCCAAGCTGGCGCCGCTGTACGCCCAGGCCCTGGTCGGGATGGTCGCCCTGACCGGTCAGTGGTGGCTGGACGTGCGCAAGCCGAGGAAGGCCGAGGTGGCCGCGCACCTGGTGAACCTGGCCTGGCACGGCCTGGACGGCCTGGAGGCCAAGCCGCACCTGATAGGGCGCCGCAAGGCCTGAGTCGGCAGGGCGCCGCACTGCTCGAGCCGACCTGTGCACAAGATTAACCTTGTGCAATGATTCGTCCATGACTGAGATCGCGATCAGCGCAGCCCGTGCCCAGCTCGGAGACCTGGTCCGCCGCGCGGCCCACAGCCGGGAGACCATCGCCCTCACCGACCACGGTCACGTCGCGGCGCTGCTCGTGTCGCCCCAGGTGATAGAGGATCTCGAGGACGCCGTGGCGGTCGCCGACTACCAGCGGCGCAAGGCGGAGGGCACCCTCGACGAGGGCATTCCCCACGAAGAGGTCGGACGCATGCTGGGGCTGCGTCCGTGACCTACCGCATCATCTGGGAGCCCGGCGCCACGAACGCGGCCGTCCGCTTCCTCAAGGACGACCCGACCGGGCTCGCCGCCGTGTACGAGGCCGTCGACGGGCTTGCCGGGAATCCGCGCCCCGCCTCTTCGGCGCCCTATGGTCCGGGCTTCCGGCGACTGCGGGCCGGCGCTTACCGGGTGCTCTACCTCATCGACGACGACGTCGTGCGCGTCCTCGTCACCCACCTGGGCCGCACAGGCTGATCAGCGGTCAGGCCCGCCGCGCCACGGCGAAGATCCGCCGGAACGGGAACAGGGTGCCGTGCGGGCCGGCCGGATAGGCCTCGCGCAGGGCCTGCCGGTACTCGGCGACCAAGCCCTCCCGGGCCCCGGGCTCGTCGGCGAGCGCGCTCAGCACCGGCCGCAGGCCGGTCCCCTTCACCCAGTCCAGCACCGGGTCCTCGCCCTCCAGCAGGTGGAGGTACGTCGTCTCCCACACGTCGGCCGCGCAGCCGAGGGCCGTCAGCCGCTCGTGGTAGGCCTCGGGGGCGAGCACGGCGTCGGCGTGGCGCAGGGTGCCGGCGAGCCGGTCGCGCCAGCGCGGTGAATCGGCCAGGGCGCGCAGGATCCGGTGGCTGGGGGCGTCGAAGTTGCCGGGCACCTGGAAGGCGAGGATCCCGCCGGGTTTCAGCCCGGCGACCCAGTCGGGGAACCGGTCCGCGTGCCCCGGCACCCACTGCAGTGCGGCGTTGCTGACGATCAGGTCGTACGGCTCACCGGGAGACCAGGTGCGGGCGTCGGCGGGGGCGAAGTCGAGGCGCCCGCCGCCGGCGGTCGGGCCCTCGTGGTCGACGTGGGCCCGGTCGAGCATCTCGGGCGCGTTGTCGTAGCCGGTGATCCGGGCGGTGGGCCAGCGGTCGGCGAGCAGCGCGGTGACGTTGCCGGGGCCGCAGCCGAGGTCGGCGACGCGGGGCGGCTCGTCGGGCAGGTCGGGGACGCGGGCCAGGAGGTCGGCGAAGGGCCGGGCGCGGTGGCCCGCGTGGCGCAGGTACTGGGCGGGGTCCCAGGTGGGGGCGGGGTCGGGCATGGATCCTCCGGGTGTCCTTCGGGCCGGCCGTACGGCGGCACACGCGACGCACACCCAGCGTGACGGCGCGACTATCTCGATGTCAAGATAATGGACATCAAGAGACTCTACGTCGACACAACCACTACACTGATCGTCATGGAGGACGAGGTCGACCGGCTGGTCGCAGCATGGCGCCGGGAGCGCCCGGACCTCGACGTGGAACCGCTCGAGGTGCTCAGCCGTGTGAGCAGACTGGCCCGGCACCTGGACCGGGCCCGGCGCCTGGCCTTCTCGGAGCACGGTCTGGAACCGTGGGAGTTCGACGTCCTGACGGCGCTGCGCCGCGCGGGCACGCCCTACCAGCTCTCGCCCGGACAGCTCCTCACCCAGACGCTGGTCACCTCCGGCACGATGACGAACCGCATCGACCGCCTGGCCAAGAAGGGCCTGGTGGAACGCCTGCCCGACCCCAGCGACCGCCGCGGCGTCCTGGTCCGGCTCACGGACGAGGGCCGGGACCGCGCCGACCAGGCCCTGGCGGGTCTGCTGGACCAGGAGCGCGCGATTCTCGCGGAGCTGACCCGGGCCCAGCGCGGCGAACTGGCGGGCCTGCTACGCCAGCTGACCGCCCCGTTCGACAACATCCCCGGCTAGGTCGACGGGCCCCACTCCGGCCCGCCGGGCCAGGGCCACGGCGGCGAGCGTGGAGTGCACCCCCAGCTTGCCCAGCACGTTCTGCATGTGGGTCCGCACGGTGTGCGGCGACAGGTACAGGCGCTCGGCGACGGCCTTGCGCCCCAGCCCCGCCACCATGCACCGCAGCACTTCCCGCTCACGCGGAGTGAGGGACTCCACCAGCCGCTCGCTCTCGGTGCGGTGCTTGCGGGCGGCGGTCAGCTCGCGCAGCACGCCGGTGAGCAGGGCGGGCGGCAGGTGCGTCTCGTCCCGCAGCACGCCCCGGATGACCGTGAGCAGCCGGGACAGCGAGCAGTCCTTGGCGACCCACCCGGAGGCACCGGCCTGCAGGGCGAGCGCGGCCCGGCGCGGGTCGTCCTTCTCGGCGAGCACGACGGTCCGTACGTTCGGCTGCGCGGAACGCACGCCCGTGACGAGGGAGATCCCGTCCACGAGCCCGTCCTCGTTGCCCTCCTGCACGGGGACGGCCGGGCGCGCGCCCGGCACCTTGCCGCCCAGGTCGGCGTCGACGAGCAGCACGTCGAACCGGCGCCCCTCGGCGACCGCGCGCTCCAGGCTGCGCAGCGCGGCGGGACCGCTGCCGGCGGCGGAGACGTCGACGTCGGGCTCGGCGGCCAGGGCCGCGGCGAGCGACTCGGCGAAGATGCGATGGTCGTCGACGACCAGGACTCGGATACGAACCACGAAACCCCCTCACCCGAGCTCTTGGAGAGCAGGGGATACCCCATCGTCGGGAGACGACACCGCGCGGGTACGACCCCGGAGTGTGCGTCCGCTGCGCCTGTCCGTCCGTCCTCGCCGCAGCCGACCGGGTCGCCGCAGCCGCACGGCCGCCGCCGTGCAGGAAACCGCTACCCCCACTCCGGGTGTCGTACCCGGCTGTCTCGCCCCCTGAGCGGCACCGGCCCCCACCGGTGCTGTTCATCAGGGTACGGGCGGGGGCTCGGAGCGGAAGGTTATTTGCAGAACTGACCGTCCGACACGTTTATGGTGTGCCGCATGTTCCGTCTTGAGACAGAAGTCGACAAGGCCCGACGTGATCTGCTCCGCACGCGTCTGCGGGAGGCCAACACGGCCGCCTCTCCGGTCCTGCGCGCCCTGCGCGGAACTCCGGACGAACGGGACGTCCCGTTGCACGTGTGGGCTGTGAACGACACCGACGGCGACCTGGCCGGCGGCCTGGTCGGCCACACGTGGGCGACCTGGCTGCACGTCACGTACCTGTGGGTCGACGAACGCCACCGGGGCCGGGGCCTGGGCTCCCGGCTGCTGGCCCGAGCGGAACACATCGCCGCCACCCGGCGCGCCTGCCGCTCCTCCCGCCTGGAGACCTGGGACTTCCAGGCCCCTAGCTTCTATCGGAAGCAGGGGTACGAGGTGGTGTGCGTGGTGCCGGACTATCCGCCGGGGATCACGGAGTACACGCTGGTGAAGCGGCTGGGCTGAACGCACCTCGTGCCGGGCGTGATCGGGCGTCCCGATAGCGTGGGTTCGCTTGAGTAACCCCCACATCAACGGGAGCACACAGTGAACCGCCCCGCTCGGCTCGTGACAGCCGCGCTCACCGCATCCGCGGCCCTGCTGCTGACCGCCTGCGGCTCGGAAGGAGGTGACGGGGCGTCATCCGACGAGATCGCCGGCGCGGACACGGCCGGGACGCCGTCGGCCTCGCCGTCGCCGTCCGCCTCGGCGCACGGGATCGACCGGCCGGGGATCAAGCTGCCGAGTGACATGAAGCTGGTCTTCGAGGACCGGCGGACCGGGGACGCCACGAAGGACGCGATCCTGGCGGACAACGAACGGGCTGTCAGCACGGTGTGGCAGGCCATGGCGTACGGCGACGTGAAGAAGTCGGGCATGGCGTTCTACTACACGGACGACGCACTGGTGGGCGTGTACCAGTACGCGAAGGGCGCCATCACCAAGAAGACCAGTTGGGCCGGCACCCTGCGCTACTACGACCGTCAGGTGAAGGTGTTCGACAACAAGTCGGCGGCTTTGACGTACTGCGTCGACGAGAGCAAGGCCGACCTGAAGAACCGCGAGACGGACAGGCTGCAGGGCACCAAGACCACGCCGGACAGCTACGTCTTCTACAACCTGGGTCTGAAGAAGAACGCGGACGGCGTCTGGCAGACGTGGGACCTCACGGAGGACCGGGGGGCACAGAAGTGCCAGCCATGAGGCGGTGCCTGGGGTCGGCGGCGCTGACCATGGCGTTGACCTGCAGCGGCGCCTTTCCGGCTGTCGCTGGGGGCTTCGACACCATCGGCTCACAGCAGCGCAAGACGTCCGGTGGTTCATCCGGCCCCGCGCTGGAGTCCCGCGTCAGCATCAAGGTCGAGGGCACCAAGGCCGAGGGCGAAGGGCCGATCTCCTCCGCTGCCGTGGACTGGGAGCCCCCGGCCTGCTGGTACGAGCCGTACTGGAAGGCCGAGGACTTCAAAACCTTCACGGAGGCGAAGTGGTCGATGTACGAGTCGGCCGGTGGCGCGCCCGAGGGCATCGCAGACGCTCAGGCGCGCTACAAGAAAGGCCATCCCTACACCGACTTCAACGTCGACAAGAACGACCAGGGCATGTGGTGGGTGGCCGTCAAGAACCCGGAGATGAAGGACGACCCGGCGGCGCAAGCCTGCACCCGGGACCCGTTCTGGGTCGACAACGGCGACATCCCCGACGTCCCCCAGGCCATCGACACCGAAACCCTCGCCGGGCTCGCGCATCAGCGGACCGTCGTGCCGCCGACCAGGGTCTCCATGGCGCCGGACGGCAGGTCCACGGTGAACGCGCCCACCTGGATCTGGCTCGACAAGAAGGCCTTCGAGCCCGTCTCCGTCACGGCGAGTCTGCCCGGCACCGGCCTGTGGGCGACCACGACCGCCAGGCCGGTGAGCCTGCACATCGACGCGGGGACCAGGGACGCGGAGGTCCTTCCGGCGTCCGGGGAGTGTCTGATCGACGACGACGGCTCGATCGGAGAGCCGTACGCCAAGGGCAAGGCGGAGCTGACGCCTCCGTGCGGGGTGCGGTATCTGCGGTCGTCGGGGGACGGCACCTACGCCCTCGAAGCGACGCTCACCTGGGAGATCACCTGGGAGGGCGCGGGCGGCACGGGCGGTGAGCTGCCCGACGGGACGTTCGCCACGACCACCGAGGTGCCGGTCCAGGAGATCCAGTCCGTCAACCGCTGAGCCGGACGGGAACCGGCGCCCTCGGTGTGAGGGCGCCGGTCCCGGTCGGGGGTCAGACCAGGCGGCGGGCCCCCGGGGAGGGGACCGCCTCGAAGACGCGGGGGGTCGTGAAGTCCGCCGCGGCGAAGGCCTCCGTCACCGCCTTGGTGATCGCGTCGACGTCCGCCTCCTCCGCCAGGACGATCGCCGAGCCGCCGAAGCCGCCGCCGGTCATGCGGGCGCCCAGGGCGCCAGCCGACAGGGCGGTGTCGACGACCAGGTCCAGCTCCGGGCAGGAGATGCGGAAGTCGTCGCGCAGGGAGGCGTGGCCCTCGACCAGGACCGGGCCGATCGCGCGGGTCTCGCCGGATTCGAGGAGGGAGACGACCCGTTCGACGCGTTCGTCCTCCGTGACGACGTGGCGGACCAGGCGGCGCACCTCCTCCTCGTCGCCGAGGCGGGCCAGGGCCTCCTCCAGCCCGTCGTGGGGGATGTCGCGCAGCGCGTCCACCCCGAGCAGGGCCGCGCCCTTCTCGCAGCCCGCGCGGCGCTTGCCGTACTCGCCCTCGCTGTGGGAGTGCTTGACCTGCGTGTCGACGACCAGCAGGCGCATGCCCTCGGCCGCCAGGTCGAAGGGGATCTGCCTCTGGGAGAGGTCGCGGGTGTCGAGGAACAGCGCGTGCCCGGCCTCGCAGCACGCGGACGCCGTCTGGTCCATGATGCCGACCGGGGCGCCGACGTAGACGTTCTCGGCGCGCTGGCACAGGCGGGCCAGCTGCCAGCCGCGCAGCCCGAGGGAGAACAGGTCGTTCAGGGCCAGGGCGACCACGACCTCCAGGGCCGCCGACGACGACAGGCCCGCGCCCGAGGGGACGGTGGAGGCGAGGTGGACGTCCGCGCCGGTCACCGCGTGGCCCGCCTCGCGCAGCGCCCAGACCACGCCCGCCGGGTACGCCGTCCAGTTCTTGTCCGACTCGGGGGCGAGGTCGTCCAGGCGGAGTTCGCTCACCCCTCCCTCGACGTCCGCCGAGTGCAGGCGCACCACGCCGTCCTCGCGGCGGGACACCGCGGCCACCGCCTGGTGCGGCAGGGCGAACGGCATGACGAAGCCGTCGTTGTAGTCGGTGTGCTCGCCGATGAGGTTGACGCGGCCCGGCGCCGCCCACACCCCGTCCGGCGCGGATCCGTACAGCTCCGCGAACCGCTCGGCGACCGTCTCGGCAACAGCCTCGCTCATGCCCTGACCCCTGACCCTTCCGTATGTACTAGTTGCCGCGCCGCTGCGCGAAGTCCCACGCGTCCGCGACGATTCCCGCGAGATCCGCGCGGGACGGGTTCCAGCCCAGCTTCTCGCGGGCCGTGGCGGCCGACGCCACCAGGACCGCCGGGTCGCCGCCCCGGCGGGGGGCCACGACCTCGGGGACCGGGTGGCCGGTCACGCGGCGGACCGTCTCGATGACCTCGCGGACGGAGAAGCCGTTGCCGTTGCCGAGGTTGCAGATGAGGTGCTCGCCGGGGGCGGCGGCCTTCAGGGCCAGCAGGTGGGCCTCGGCCAGGTCCGCGACGTGGATGTAGTCGCGCACGCAGGTGCCGTCCGGCGTCGGGTAGTCGTCGCCGTAGACGGAGATCGCGTCGCGCCGGCCCTGCGCGACCTGGAGGACCAGCGGGATCAGGTGGGACTCGGGGTCGTGGCGCTCGCCGTACTGGCCGTAGGCCCCGGCCACGTTGAAGTAGCGCAGGGAGACCGCACCCAGGCCGTGCGCCGCCGCCTCGCCGGTGATCATGTGGTCGACGGCGAGCTTCGTGGCGCCGTAGGGGTTGGTGGGCTTCGTCGGGGCCGTCTCGACGATCGGGACCTGCTCCGGTTCGCCGTACGTGGCGGCCGTGGAGGAGAAGACCAGCTTGCGCACGCCCGTCTCGCGCATCGCGGCCAGCAGGGCCATGGTGCCGCCGACGTTGTTGTCCCAGTACTTCTCCGGCTTCACGACCGACTCGCCGACCTGCGAGGACGCCGCGAAGTGCAGGACGCCGTCGAAGGAGGAGTCCAGCCACTTGGCCGCGTCGCGGATGTCGCCCTCGACGAAGGAGGCGCCGGCGGGGACGCCCTCGCGAAAGCCCGTGGAGAGGTTGTCGAGGACGACGACCTCGTGACCGGCCTCCAGCAGGTGCTGCGCGACCACGCTGCCGACGTATCCCGCGCCGCCCGTCACCAGGTACTTCCCGCTCATGAACTCGCTACCTCTCGCAGTCGCTCGGCCGCGCGCTCCGGCGGCACGTCGTTGATGAACACGTTCATGCCGGACTCGGAACCCGCGAGGAACTTCAGCTTGCCGGAAGTGCGGCGGATGGTGAAAAGCTCGAGGTGGAGCGCGAAGTCCTCGCGCACGACCCCGTCGAACTCCTCCAGCGCGCCGAACGGTGCCTGGTGCCAGGCCGCGATGTAGGGCGTCGGCGGCTCGTTCTCACCGAAGATCCGGTCGAAGCGCCCCAAGAGTTCCAGATAGACCTTGGGGAACTCTGTGCGGGCGGCCTCGTCCAGGCCGAGCAGGTCGGGCACGCGGCGCTTGGGGTACAGGTGCACCTCGTAGGGCCAGTGTGCCGCGTAGGGCACGAACGCCACCCAGTGGTCACCCTCCAGGACGACCCGCTCGTCGGCGAGTTCCCGCTCCAGGACGGCGTCGAAGAGGTTCTCCCCGCCCGTCATCTCCTTGTGGGCGGCGACCGAGCGGAGCATCAGGGCGGTGCGCGGGGTGGTGAAGGGGTAGGCGTAGATCTGCCCGTGCGGATGCTGGAGCGTCACCCCGATCTCGGCACCCCGGTTCTCGAAGCAGAACACCTGCTCGACGGAGGAGAGATGGGACAGCTCCGACGTACGGTCCGTCCACGCCTCCAGCACCAGGCGCGCCTGCTCCTCGGAGAGGTCGGCGAAGGAGGCGTTGTGGTCGGAGGTGAAGCAGACGACCTCGCAGCGGCCCGAGTCGCCGGCGAGCGAGGGGAAGCGGTTCTCGAAGACCACGACGTCGTACGAGGAGTCCGGGATCTCGCTCAGCCGGTCGCCCTCGGAGGGGCACAGGGGGCACTCGTCGGCCGGGGGGTGGTAGGTGCGCCCCTGGCGGTGGGAGGCGATGGCGACACGGTCGCCGAGCAGGGGGTCGCGGCGGATCTCGGACGTGGTGACGGTGCGGTCCAGCGGGCGGCGGTCGGCCGCACCGCGGACGCTGTCGTCCCGCAGGTCGTAGTAGATGAGCTCGCGACCGTCGGCCAGCCGGGTCGAGGTCTTCTTCACGCCGCACTCCTCATCCTTCAAACATAACCGAACATATCAAAACACCACTCCCCTCAATCGTCAACATCACAATCCAACAAAGAGCATCACCGGGAGTGTTCAATTGCTGAACGCGGACACGTAGATTCCGCGAGGTATCGGTTCGCGCGACAAAGCGAGGGCTCATGCAAACCCCCACATCTCTGGCAGCCGAGCTACGGCTCCCCACCAACTGGCTCGACTACACCATCCTCGGGATCTACTTCGTCGTCGTCCTCGGCATCGGTTTCGCCGCGAGACGCTCGGTGAAGACGAGCCTCGACTTCTTCCTCTCCGGCCGCTCCCTGCCCGCCTGGGTCACCGGTCTGGCGTTCATCGCCGCCAACCTGGGCGCGACCGAGATCCTGGGCATGGCCGCCAACAGCGCCCAGTACGGCGTCTACACGACCCACTGGTACTGGATCGGCGCCATCCCGGCCATGGTCTTCCTGGGCCTGGTGATGATGCCCTTCTACTACGGGTCTAAGGTCCGCTCGGTCCCCGAGTTCCTGCTGCTGCGCTTCGACAAGGCGGCGCACCTGCTCAGCTCGGTCCTCTTCGCCTTCGCCGCCATCCTCATCGCCGGCGTCAACCTCTACGCCCTGGCCATCGTCGTCGAGGCGCTGCTGGGCTGGCCGGAGTGGGTGGCGATCGTGGTGGCCGGCTTCTTCGTCCTCGCCTACATCACCCTCGGCGGCCTCTCCTCGGCTATCTACAACGAGGTCCTCCAGTTCTTCGTGATCCTCGCCGCGCTCATCCCCATCACCGTGCTCGGCCTGAAGAGCGTCGGCGGCTGGGACGGCCTGTCGGACAACCTCACCGAGTCCCGCGGCGGTGACTTCATGACCGCCTGGGGCGGCACGGGCATCGGCAGCGACAACCCGCTGGGCGCCAACTGGCTCACGATCGTCCTCGGCCTCGGCTTCGTGCTCTCCTTCGGCTACTGGACGACGAACTTCGCCGAGGTGCAGCGCGCCCTGTCCGCGAAGAACCTCTCCGCGGCCCAGCGCACGCCGCTGATCGCCGCCTTCCCGAAGATCTTCATCGTGTTCCTCGTGATGATCCCGGGCCTGGTCGCCGCCGTCCTGGTCCCCAAGATCGGCACCGCCGGTTCGGACCTCCAGTACAACGACGCGATCCCCTACCTGATGGAACAGCTGCTGCCCAACGGCGTGCTCGGCATCGCCGTCACCGGTCTGCTCGCGGCGTTCATGGCGGGCATGGCGGCCAACGTGTCGTCGTTCAACACCGTGTTCACGTCGGACATCTGGGCCAAGTACGTCGTCCGGGGCCGCGAGGACGAGTACTACGTGCGCTTCGGCCGGCTCATCACCGCCATCGGCGTCCTGGCCTCCATCGGCACCGCGTTCCTGGCGTCGTCCTTCTCGAACATCATGAGCTACCTGCAGACGCTGTTCTCCTTCTTCAACGTGCCGATGTTCGTCGTCTTCATCATCGGCATGTTCTGGAAGCGGGCGTCCATGAAGTCCGGCTTCTGGGGGCTGCTGGCGGGCACCACCGCCGCGATGGTCAACTACTTCGTCCTCTACAAGCAGGACATCATCGACATCCCCTCCGACCAGGGGGCGAACTTCGTCTCGGCGATCGCGGGCTTCGTCGCGGGAGCGGTCGTCATGGTGGCGGTGTCGCTCTTCACCGCGCCGAAGCCGGCGGAGGAGCTCCAGGGGCTGGTCTACGGCACGACCTCGCCCGGTATGACCGAGCCGGCGGCGCCGGGGGACGAGGCCTGGTACCGCAAGCCGGCGCTGCTGGGCTGGGGCGCGGTCGTCCTGGCCGCGGCCTGCTACATCCCGTTCTCGTTCTGACCCAGGGAGGCTGACAGAACATGTCCGAGTTCTACTCCGAGAAGGACGTGCAGCGGGAAGTCACCGAGCTGCAGGGCAAGTCGGCGACCGCCGCGCGGCTGTTCGACATCCGGCGGATCATCGGCGGGCTGTTCGTGGTGTACGGCGTGATCGTCACGATCGCGGGTCTGACGGCGTCCGACGCCGACATCGACAAGGCCGAGGGGGTGAACATCAACCTGTGGACCGGTCTGGGCATGCTCGCGCTGGGGCTGTTCTTCCTCGTGTGGCTGAAGCTGAGGCCGGTGGCTCCGCCGCCGCCGGGGGCTGAGCCGGAGGGGGACGAGCGGGTGGACTGACCCGGCCGGGTGGGTGCGGGCCCCCCAGCGGCACGACGGCAGCTGGGACGGCCCGCACCCGCCGACGCACGGAAGGGGCCGTGCCGGGGGGTGTCCGCCCGCAGCGGTTGGCGCGTCAACGAACAGTGAGTCGGCACGCAAGTCGATCGCGCCGTTCCGAGGACGGACACCCCCCGGCGCGGCCCCGACCCACAACCCACCGTCAGGCGACGGCGAGGACACGCGGCTGACGGCTCACGGCTCCCGCCGCACCGGCCCCGCCCGGTCCAGCAACCCCGTCCGGGCCGCCAGGGCCGCCGCCTCCAGGCGGGAGCCGACGCCGAGCTTCATCAGCACCCGCTGGACGTGCGTGCGGGCCGTCGACGGGGCGATGCCCATGCCCGCGGCGATCAGCCGCGTGTCCTCCCCGTCCGCGACGCGGACCAGGACCTCGACCTCCCTCGGCGTGAGCATCGACAGCAGCCGCTGCCCCTCGTCGTCCGGCTGGGCCGCCGGGTTGAGCAACTCGCTGAACGCCCCCTGCAGCAGCTGCGGCGCCACCGCCGCCTCCCCCGCCCGCGCCTTCATGATCGCCCGCTCGACACCCTCTATGCGCTCGTCGTGCCGGACATAGCCGGAGGCCCCCGCCGCGAACGCCGCCGCGATGCCCCGCGGGCTCGGTACCGGGCCCAGCACCAGCACCGCCACCTGCGGCCGCTCCCGCTTGATCTTCACCACGGGATCGAAGATCCCCGGCTCGGCCGGCGTGGCCGTCCCCAGCAGGCACACCTCGGGCGCCCGCGTGATCACCAGCTCCGCCGCCCCCGCGGCCGGCGCCGCCGCGGCCAGCACCCGGTGCCCCCGCAGCTTCAGCGCCGAGGCCAGCGCCTCCGCCAGCAGTCGGTGGTCGTCGACCACCATGAGCCGCACTCCCATGCGAGCAACCCCCCAGTCACCCAGTCCCCCCAATGGAAGCCCCCCGGCTCCCCCGCCTTCATGCCCCCGGAAGCTACACGCTTGTTCGACGTTGCGCTCCCCCTACCCGCGAGAATCGCCCCGGATCGCCGAAATTCCTCGCATTCGAGGTTGACCGGGCCAAACGCGAACGGTCCCGCCCCTGAACAGGGACGGGACCGCACCGGCCCTCAGTCGATCAAGGATCGATCACCAGACGATCAGCTCGTTCCGAAGCCGACCGCGAGGTACTCCTTGTCCCGCCCGACGGACCGCTTGCTCGCGTACACCTTGGACATGTACAGCTGCCCGTCGCCGTAGAGGAACTCGGAGTAGTCCGGCGACATGCTGGTCTCCACGTCGCGCACCTGGTCCGTCGCGGGGTTCTCCAGCAGGGTCGTCTGCTTGAAGCTGCCCCCGTCGATGCTCACGACCTGCCCGCCCTTGTCGTACGGCGGGCGCTTGTAGGCGATGACGTTGCCGCCGTCCATGCGCAGCGGAGAGATCGTGTAGCCGTCGCCGGCGTCGGCCCGCTGCCCGGTCTGCTTGCCGGTCGCGAGGTCGAAGGCGACGATCTCGTTGGTCTGGCTGTACTTGCCCGTGCCGTCGTGCTCCTCGGTCGGCAGGTAGAGCCGGTCGTTGCCGACGGCCAGCTGGTTGCAGTACTCGATGCGGGTGATGCCCTCGCAGCGGGCCGCGAACTGCTCGCCCGGCGCGGAGATGCGGGTGCGCAGCTTGCCGGTCTTGTTGTCGATGGAGAAGAAGTCCGAGATGCCGCTGCCGTCGCCCGCGGAGTCACCGACGTCGGCGGCCACCACGAGCGGGTTGGTCGACACGACGCTCGCGTACTCGATGCCCTCGGCCATCTTGTACTCGGAGATCACCTTCCCGGACTTCGGGTCGATGGTCTGGATGTGCAGCTGCCGCTGCTCGTACGAGCCGCACTTGCGCACCGCGACCAGCTTCTCGCCGCCGCCGTAGCCGGCGTCGTAGCAGGAGTCGCTCGGCTTCGGGCTCCACAGCAGCTTGCCGGAGACGTCGTAGGCGGCGCCGCCCCGGGTGCTGCCGACGGCGATGGTCTTGCCGCTGATCGTGACGTTGTCGAAGCTGATCGGATCGCCACCGGCCTCGACCGTCTTGGTCCACAGCTTCTTGCCCGCGTCGAGGTCGATCAGGGCGATCTGGCTGCACCCGTGCGAGGGCTCGGCCTTGGTCGGCATCGCGGGCTGGTGGAGGATCGCCGTCAGGCCGTCGTCGGTGACGTGGCGGCTGGCCTGGCAGACCGGCCCGTCCAGCGGGACCGACCAGAGCTTGCCGCCCTCGGTGCGGTCGTAGCCGACGAGTTGGGCGATGCCGCTCTTGACGTACGCCTTGTCGGTGAGCCAGGAGCCGGAGACGACGACCGTGCTGTCGTTCTTCACCTCGGGCGCCGGGACCTGGAAGAGGACCTTGGCGCCGGGGTCGGCGGGTGCCTTCTCCTTGCCGCCGGAGGAGGTGCCGCCCTTGCCCTCGGTGGTGCCGCCGGTGCCGCCGCCGGAGCTGGCCGTGTCGTCCTTCTTGCCGTCGTCCTTGGACGAGGAGTACCAGACGCCGCCGCCGATGATCAGGGCGATCGCCACGACCGCGGCGACGATGATGGCCACCTGGGCGTTGAACTTCCCACCGCCGCCCGGCTGTCCGGACTGCGGCTGCAGCGGCATGGTCGCCTGCGGATAGCCGTACCCGGGCTGCTGCCCGTAGCCCGGCTGCCCGTAACCCGGCTGCCCGTAGCCCGGCTGCCCGTAGGGCGCCGTCGGCGGCTGCCCGTACGGCCCCGGCTGCTGGCCGGGGTAGCCGTAGCCGGGCGGGGCCTGCGGAGGCTGGGCCGGCTGGGGGGCGCCCTGCGGGTAGCCGTACCCCGGCTGCGGCTGGGGCGGCGTCTGCGGGGCCTGCGGCGCCTGCGGGTTCGGCGGGGCGGCCGGCGGAGGCGTCTGCGGGGCCTGCGGGTAGCCGTACCCCGGCTCGGGCGCCTTGCCGAGGTTCGGCCCGCCGGCGGGCGGCGGGGTCTGCGGCGGCTGGGGCTGGTCCTGGGGCGGCCCGAACCCGCCCCCCTGCGGGGGCTGCTGGGGCGGCGGCGGAGGCTGGGTCATGACGTGGGCACCTCGGGGAAGGGGACGGACGGCGAACGACGGTGAGGGGGAGGAAGGATCACTTGCCGTAGGCGAGCATCAACTTCTCCTTCGTGTCGTCGTTCCCGCTCAGCCGGGTCGTCGAGATGTAGAAGCGCCCGTCGACCCAGTCGATGTCCTTGGAGAAGAACCCGTCCTCGATGTCCGCCGCGCCCTGCGGGTTCTGCAGCAGCTTGACCGGCTTGTGGCTGCCGCCGCCCGTGGGGATGGCGACGATCTGGCCGCCCGCGTCGTACGACGGCTGCACGTAGGCGATGAGCTTGCCGCCCTCGACCTTCATCGGCAGCATCGACTCGTCGGACGGGGACTTCACCCGCCACTTCTCCTTGCCGTTGGCGAGGTTGACCGCGACGATCTCGTTGGCGCCGGTGGTCGCCTTGGTCGGCAGGTAGAGCGTGTCGCCGTCGACGGCGACGCCCTGGCAGCCCTGGAGGTCGCGCTCCAGGATGGCCCAGCCGCACTCGGGGGCGAAGTCCTCGTCGAAGCCGACCTGGGAGCGGAACTTGCCGCCGGAGGTGAAGGTGGAGATGTTCCAGGCCTTCTTGTCCTCGTTGGTGCTGTAGACGACCAGCGGGCTGACCGAGTACGTGCGCGCGACCCGCCAGCCCTTGTCGAACGGCTGGGTCCACTTCGCCTTGCCGGTCTTGGGGTCGAGCTCCTGCACCTCGTCGTGTTCCTTGTCGGTGCCCGCGCCGCAGGAGGAGACGGCGATCAGCTTCTCGCCGCCGGCGAACGCGGACGGGAAGCAGGAGTCGCCGTAGCGCTTCTTGTCGAAGAGCTTGTCGCCGTTGGTGACGTCGTAGGCGGTGCCGGACTGGGAGCGGCCCACCATCAGCGTCGTGCCGGTGAGGGACAACTCGACCGAGAGCGTGGAGTCGAACAGGGCGCCGTCGGCGACCTTCTCCTTCCAGCCCTTCTCGCCGGTGTTGAGGTCGATCTCCTGCAGCTGGTTGCACTTGGCGCGGTCGCTGCTGCCGCTCATGTAGGCGACGACGATCTTGTCGTCGGCCGTCTTCTGCGGGGTGGTCGCGCAGATCTTCTGCGGGAAGGTGATGGCGTCCCAGGCGGGCTTGCCGTCACCCGTGTCGAAGGCGAGAAGCTGCTTGTACGCGGCCTTCACCGCCGTCTTGTCGGTGATCCACATGCCGGGGGCGTCGGCGCCGGAACCCGGCGCGTCGGGCGCCTCCTTGTACCAGAGGACCTTGGCCTCGCCGGCCTGGCGGCCCTCGTTGAGGTTCTCCGGGTCCTCGCCGCCGTCGCCGTCGCCGTCACCGGGGTTGACCGGGGCGGAGGAGCCGGCCTTGGGGTCGTCGCTGTGCCGCGCGACCGGCTTCTTCCGGCCCTCACCGCTGTCGCCGCCGGTGACCGCCCAGACGGTGCCGCCGACGACGAGCAGCGCGGCGACGGCCGCACCGATGACCACGGCCGGCTTGCCCTTGAAGGGGTTGCGGGAGCCGCCTGGCGGCGGGGTGCCGGGCGCGCCCGGGAACTGGGGCTGCTGCGGGTAGCCGTAACCGGGCTGGCCGTACGGGCCGGGCTGCTGGGGCTGGCCGTACGGGCCGGGCTGCTGGGGCTGGCCGTACGGGCCGGAGGCGTACGGTCCGGGCTGACCGTAGGGGCCGGGCTGCTGCGGGGGCTGCTGCGGATAGCCGTAGCCGGGCTGCGGCGGGCCCTGCGGGGGCGGCGGGGTCTGGGGCGGGCCCTGGGGTGGTGGCGGGGTCGGTGCCCCGAAGCCACCGCCCGGCGGCGGGTCCTGCGGTGCTCCGAAGCCACCGTGCGGTGGCTGACTGGGCGGCTGAGTCATCAGTCGCTCCCCCCGTTTCACTCATTTCTAGCCACGCCCTGGGCACACGATGGGCTCAGAGTCGCTTCATAAAGTTCCAAGACGGCTCTTTCTATCACCCCGTTCCCACAGCGGACCGGGGCGTCTCACTCCCTGTTCCCAAGGGAGGACCGGCCCGTGACGCCGCCGTTATGCGCCTTCACGCACCCTTCACGCGTCCTCGGCGAGTTCCAGCCAGCGCATCTCCAGCTCCTCGCGCTGACCGGCCAACTCGCGCAGCTCGGCGTCCAGTTCGGCCACTTTCGCGAAGTCCGTGGCGTTCTCGGCGATCTGGGCGTGCAGCTTGCTCTCGCGCTCGGAGACCTTGTCGAGCTGGCGCTCGATCTTCTGCAGCTCCTTCTTGGCGGCCCGCTGGTCGGCGGCGCTCCTCTCGGGGGCGGCGGACTGCTGCGGCGCGGCGGCGGGGACCGGGGCGGCCGCGGCCTCCTCCATGCGCTGCCGTCGCTCCAGGTACTCGTCGATGCCCCGCGGCAGCATCCGCAGGGCGCCGTCGCCGAGCAGCGCGAACACCCGGTCGGTGGTGCGCTCGATGAAGAACCGGTCGTGGGAGATGACGATCATCGAGCCGGGCCAGCCGTCGAGCACGTCCTCCAGCTGGGTCAGCGTCTCGATGTCGAGGTCGTTGGTGGGCTCGTCGAGGAAGAGGACGTTGGGCTCGTCCATGAGCAGGCGCAGCAGCTGGAGCCTGCGGCGCTCACCGCCGGAGAGGTCGCCGACGGGCGTCCACTGCTTCTCCTTGGAGAAGCCGAACGTCTCGCACAGCTGCCCGGCGGTCATCTCCCGGCCCTTGCCGAGGTCGACGCGCTCGCGCACCTGCTGCACGGCCTCCAGCACCCGCGTGTTCGGGTCGAGTTCGGCGACCTCCTGGGAGAGGTAGGCGAGCTTGACCGTCTTGCCGACGCGGACGCGGCCGCCCGCGGGCTGGTCCTCCCCGTCGGTGCGGGCCGCCTGGGCCATGGCCCGCAGCAGGGACGTCTTGCCCGCGCCGTTGACGCCGACCAGCCCGATCCGGTCGCCGGGCCCGAGCTGCCAGGTGACGTGCTTGAGCAGGATCTTGGGGCCGGCCTGGACGGTGACGTCCTCCAGGTCGAACACCGTCTTGCCGAGCCGCGAGGACGCGAAGCGCATCAGCTCGCTGCTGTCCCGGGGCGGGGGCACGTCCTTGATGAGCTCGTTGGCGGCCTCCACCCGGAAACGCGGCTTGGACGTACGGGCCGGGGCGCCGCGGCGCAGCCAGGCCAGCTCCTTGCGGACCAGGTTCTGCCGCTTGACCTCCTCGGTGGCGGCGATGCGCTCGCGCTCGGCCCGGGCGAAGACGTAGTCGGAGTAGCCGCCCTCGTACTCGTAGACCGCGCCGCGCTGGACGTCCCACATGCGGGTGCAGACCTGGTCCAGGAACCAGCGGTCGTGGGTGACGCAGACCAGGGCCGAGCGCCGGTTCTGCAGGTGCCGGGCGAGCCAGGCGATGCCCTCGACGTCGAGGTGGTTGGTGGGCTCGTCCAGGACGAGCAGGTCCTGCTCCTCGATGAGCAGCTTGGCGAGCGCGATGCGGCGGCGCTCACCGCCGGAGAGCGGGCCGATGACGGTGTCCAGGCCCTTGGGGAAGCCGGGCAGGTCGAGCCCGCCGAACAGGCCGGTGAGCACGTCCCTGACCTTGGCGTTGCCGGCCCACTCGTGGTCGGCCAGGTCGCCGATGACCTCGTGGCGGACGGTGGCCGCGGGGTCGAGGGAGTCGTGCTGGGTGAGCACGCCGATGCGCAGGCCGCCGGAGTGCGTGACGCGCCCGGTGTCGGCCTCCTCCAGCCTGGCGAGCATCCGGATCAGCGTGGTCTTGCCGTCGCCGTTGCGGCCGACGACGCCGATGCGGTCCCCTTCGGAGACGCCGAGGGAAACGCCGTCGAGCAGGGCACGGGTGCCGTACACCTTGCTGACGTTCTCGACATTGACCAGGTTGACGGCCATTTCGCTCCTGACGAGGGGGATGGATCGACCCTCCAGGGTAGTCGGGCCGAGGGGTGCTCCGGCCGGGGTGTTCACGAGCCGGCGGCGGCCCCCCGGCGCCGCTTGGCGCCGCACGTCCATCGAGCCGCGTGGGAGACGACCCGGACCCCTCACGCGGTCGGCCCCGGCCCCCGTGCGGAGCGATCACTGCCCGGCCACCACGCGCGATCACCGGACCAGGCCTCGCACACGGTGGACACCCGGGATCACGCACCGCCCCGCGAACGGTCGGCGCCCGGAACTACGCATCCGCTCCGCCCCGCACAAGGTCGACGCACGCGCTCTCGGACCGGGCCCGCGTGCGGTCGATCCCCGGGCTCCGCAGCGCACGCGGACACCGGCCCGGCTCCGCGCGCGATCAGCTCCCGGACACCGTCGCCCCGGGTGCCGGGCCGGACGCCGTGCGGACCGTGCGGCACGTCCCGGAGGCCACCAGGGCCTGCGCCACCGCCGCCGCCGACTCGGGGTCGCGGACGAGGAAGGCCGTGGTCGGGCCGGAGCCCGAGACCAGGGCCGCGAGGGCGCCCGCCGCGCGGCCGGTGGCCAGGGTGCCGGCGAGTTCCGGGAAGAGGGAGAGCGCGGCGGGCTGCAGGTCGTTGGAGACGGCCGCGGCGAGCGCGTCCGGGTCGCCCTTGGCGAGCGCGGCGAGGAGTTCCCGCGAGGCGACCGGTTCGGGGATGTCCGTGCCCTCGCCGAGCCGGTCGAACTCCCGGAACACGGCCGGGGTGGACAGGCCCCGCCCGGCCATCGCGAACACCCAGTGGAAGGTGCCGCCGACCTCCAGGGGCGTCAGCCGCTCGCCCCGCCCGAGGCCCAGCGCCGCCCCGCCGACCAGGCTGAACGGCACGTCGCTGCCCAGCTCGGCGCAGATGTCCAGGAGTTCCTCACGGGTGGCGCCGGTCTGCCAGAGCGCGTCACAGGCGACCAGGGCGCCGGCGCCGTCCGCGCTGCCGCCCGCCATGCCGCCGGCGACGGGGATGTCCTTGGCGATGTGCACGTGGACGTCGGGGCTGCGGCCGTACCGCTCGGCCAGCGCGATCGCCGCGCGCGCCGCCAGGTTCGTACGGTCCAGGGGGACCTGGCCGGCGTCGGGGCCCTCGCAGGTGACGCGCAGCCCGTCGGCCGGGGTGACGGTGATCTCGTCGTAGAGGCCCACGGCGAGGAAGACGTTGGCCAGGTCGTGGAAGCCGTCGGTGCGGGCGGCGCCCACCGCCAGCTGGACGTTGACCTTGGCGGGGACGCGGACCGTGACGCTCACTGGTTCTCCTCCTGCCGGTGCCCGGTTCGCCGTGGCGCTCACGCGGTCTCCTCCTGCCGGTGCCGGTCCGCCATGACGCTCACGCGGTCTCCTCCTGCCGGTGCCGGTCCGCCATGACGCTCACGCGGTCTCCTCCTGCCGGTGCCGGTCCGCCCTGTGCTCGGCGATACGCGCGAACTCCTCCACGGTCAGGGACTCGCCCCGGGCCTGTGGCGGGACCCCGGCCGCGACCAGGGCCTCCTCGGCCGCGGCGGCGGAGCCGGCCCAGCCGGCGAGGGCGGCCCGCAGCGTCTTGCGGCGCTGGGCGAAGGCCGCGTCCACCACGGCGAACACCTCGGCCTTCGACGCGGTCGTCTTGATCGGCTCGGTCCTGCGGACCAGGGAGACCAGGCCGCTGTCCACGTTGGGCGCGGGCCAGAACACGTTCCGGCCGATGGCTCCGGCGCGCTTGACCTCGGCGTACCAGCCGGCCTTGACCGACGGGACGCCGTACACCTTCGAGCCGGGCGCCGCGGCGAGGCGGTCGGCGACCTCCGCCTGGACCATCACGAGGCTGCGCTCGATGCTCGGGAAGGTGCCGAGCATGTGCAGCAGGACCGGGACGGCCACGTTGTAGGGGAGGTTGGCGACCAGCGCGGTCGGGGCGGGTCCCGGCAGCTCGGCGACGTGCATGGCGTCGGAGTGGACCAGCGCGAACCGGTCCGCCCGCTCGGGCATGCGGGCGGTGATGGTCGCGGGCAGCGCGGCGGCGAGCACGTCGTCGATCTCCACGGCCGTGACCCGCTCGGCGACCTCCAGCAGCGCGAGGGTGAGCGACCCGAGCCCCGGGCCGACCTCGACGACGACGTCCTCGGGCCGGACCTCGGCGGTGCGGACGATACGCCGGACGGTGTTGGCGTCGATGACGAAGTTCTGTCCGCGCTGTTTGGTGGGGCGTACGCCGAGGGCGGTGGCGAGTTCGCGGATGTCGGCGGGGCCGAGCAGGGCGTCGGGGGCGGGGCTGGTCACGGGGACAAGGGTACGGGGGGTTTCGGGCCGCTCAACCGCGCAGCCGGCCCCCGCAGTGCGGCCAGGGGCTGGCCCCGCGTCTGACGTACAGCTTCTTGGCCCGGTACGTCTGCTCGGCCGCCGGGGCGTCCTGGGGGCGGCCCCGGCCGCCGAGCGCCTGCCAGGTCGGGGTGTCGAACTGGTACAGGCCGCCGTAGGTGCCGGAGGGGTCGACCGCGTCGGGGCGGCCGCCGGACTCGCAGGCCGCGAGGCCCTGCCAGTCGAGGTGGTCGGCGCCCCGGACGGAGGCGGGGCGCGGCTTGGTGCCGACCCTGACCAGCTGCGCCCGGGGCTCGCGCACCACCTCGGCCCCGATCCGGCGCGGCTTCTGCCTGACGCCGTTGACCGTGCGCAGGGAGTAGGTGATGCGGCGCAGGCCCGGCTCGCCGGCACGCTCCACGACCTCGGTGCCCCGGAACAGTTCCGGGTCCTGTGTGCGCCGCACCTGGAAGGGGATCAGCTCCTCGCGGACCTCCTTGCCGCCGGTGATGCGCAGCACCGTCACGGTCTGCCCGTCGCGCGGGAAGCTCCCCTGCGGCACGGACGTGGTGTCCTGGCCGCGCAGGGTGATGCCGGCCTCCTCGACGGCCTCCCGCACGGTCGCCGCGTTGGTGCGGACGGTACGGGCCCGGCCGTCCGCCATGACCGTGACGGTCCGTTCGGTCCGCACGTCCAGGGCCATCCCCTCGCGCCCGATGCGCCGGGAGCGCGCGGCGGACACGTACGCGCCCTCCTGCCGCACCCCCAGTTGGCGGAGCGCCCCGTCCACCGTGCGGGCGGTGGTCCACACCTGGCGCCGGTGCCCGTCGAGGGTGAGCCGCACCGGGCGGGCGTAGTGCACGGCGATCTCGTCGCCGCTGGTGAGTTCCGTGCCGGGGCCGGGTGCCACCACGTCGTGGGCGCCGATCTCGACGCCCTCCTCGGCGAGCAGCTCGGTGACGTCGTCCGCGAAGGTGTGCAGGGTGCGGGCCTTGCCGTCGACGTTGAGCTCGACGGCCTTGTCCTTGGCGACGAAGGCCGTGGTGCCGCCCGCGAGGAAGGCGACGACCAGGGCCTGCGGGAGCAGCCGCCGTACGGAGCTGTCGGGGCGCTCGGCGTAGCGCGCCTTCCGCCGGCGCGCGGACCGGCGGTGCGAGCCGGCGCGCGCCGCGGCGCGGGCTTCGGCGCGCGCCGCGGCACGCCCTGCCGGAGCGGGCTCCGGCGCGTCCGTGAACGGGCGTGCCGCCGGCCCGGCCGGGCCGGCGGCGCCCTGGCGGGGCAGCCCGGGCAGGGGCGGTGTCCCGTAGGCGGGCCGGTAGGTGTCCTCGTGCGCGCCGGGCACCCCGGGTGTCCCGTACCCGAGCGTCTCGGCGCTGTGCAGATCGACGGGCGGCGCGCCGAAGCCGCCGTACACGGGATCCGCGTAGGCCGGGGCATACGTCTCGTACGACGCGTAGGTCTCGTACGACTCGTACGTCTCGTACCGCGAGTTGCTCACGCCGACACGCTCCAGGGGCCGAGGGGTCCAGAGGGCTCCGGATCGGGCCCCCAGAACCTAGCGGAGCGGCCGTCACTCTCCAAAGCGACGCGACTACGCACAGTCGTGCGGCCGAAGAGGCGCGGAGGTCACGCGCGGGTCAGTAGCCGAACGCGCGTGCCGTGTTCGCGCCGAGCGCCTCGGCCAGGGCGTCCTCGTGGATGCCGCGCACGGCGGCCATGGCCCGCACGGTGACCGGCACGAGGTAGGGGGCGTTGGGCCGCCCGCGGTAGGGCGCCGGGGTGAGGAAGGGCGCGTCCGTCTCCACGAGGAGCAGCTCCAGCGGGGCGACGGCCACCGCGTCCCGCAGGTTCTGGGCGTTCTTGAAGGTGACGTTGCCGGCGAAGGACATGAAGTAGCCCGCGCCCGCGCAGATCTCGGCCATCTCGGCGTCGCCGGAGTAGCAGTGGAAGACGGTCCGCTCCGGGGCGCCCTCCTCCTTCAGCACGCGCAGGACGTCGGCGTGGGCCTCGCGGTCGTGGATGACCAGGGCCTTGCCGTGCCGCTTGGCGATCTCGATGTGCGCGCGGAAGGACCGCTCCTGCGCGTCCTTGCCCTCGGGCCCGGTGCGGAAGTAGTCGAGGCCGGTCTCGCCGACGCCCTTGACCTGCTCCAGCGCGGCCAGCCGGTCGATCTCGGCGAGCGCGTCGTCCAGCGCCGCCTGCCCGCCCGGTGCGCGGGCGCCCTGCCGCGACCAGCCGTCGGGGTCACCGTGGACGATCCGGGGCGCCTCGTTCGGGTGCAGGGCGACCGTCGCGTGGACGGCGTCGTACGCCGCGGCCGTCTCGGCGGCCCAGCGGGAGCCCTTCAGGTCGCAGCCGACCTGCACGACCGTCGTCACCCCGACCGAGGCCGCCTTGGCCAGCGCCTCCTCGACCGTGCCGGACTGCATGTCCAGGTGGGTGTGGGAGTCGGCGACCGGCACCCGCAGGGGGTCCGGCAGCGGGGGCGCGGCGTTCTTGTCGGAGTCGTTCGCAGGCATGCCCCGATCCTACGAAAGGCCCACCGCCGGCCGGACGGGTCAGCTCGCCCCGCGCTGGAAGGGGTGCAGCAGGTCGGACAGGTGCCAGTGGTGCCGCTCGGGCTCCTCGGCCCGCGGGGTGGGCGCCTCCACGGGCCCGGCGGGCGGCGGCACGCGGTCCGGCCGGTGGGCCGCGTCCCGCGCGGTGGCGACCCGCCCGGGCCGCATGATCCGCACGACGTGCCCGTCGCAGTGGTGGCACGTGGGCCTGCTCAGGGGTGAGGGCACGACCTTGCCGTCCGCGACGTAGAGGACGAACTCGTGGCCCGCGGCGTCCGTGTGGTGCTCTATCTCGTACGACTGCTCCCACCCGTGCCCGCACCGCATGCAGGCGAAGGAGTAGGACTCGTTGACGACGGCGGTCGCACCGGCGCGGAGCCCGGTCCGCTCTGCGATCTCACTCATGCCAGCTCCTGGTTCCGCTGAGGGGTGAGGGCGGTTCGGCCCTCGCTCCCCAGTGGACTCCTCAGCCGGTCGGAAGGCAGCGGACCTGTCGAGTGTTGGCCCCGTTTTGGGCGTCCCTTGCCCCAGGCCCCCGGCGCTTTTACCCCCGCATGGGGCGCCCGCTCAAACGACAAGCGCCCTGCTCAGGGGCGTGGGGTCAGCCGGAGTTCTTCGCGGCGACCACGGCGTCGAAGACGACCCGCTTCGGCACCCCGGCCTCCGCGGCCACCGCGGCGATCGCCTCCTTGCGCCGCTCCCCCGCCTCCTCCCGCACCCGCACCCGCCGCACCAGCTCCTCCGGTCCGACGTCCTCCGTGCCCTTCTCCGGCGCCCCCTCCACCACCACGGTGATCTCCCCGCGGACGCCTTCCGCGGCCCAGGCGGCCAGCTCGCCGAGCCCGCCCCGCCGCACCTCCTCGTACGTCTTGGTCAGCTCCCGGCACACCGCCGCCCGCCGCTCCGGCCCGAACACCTCGGCCATCGCCGCCAGCGTGTCGTCCAGCCGGTGGGGCGCCTCGAAGTAGACGAGCGTGCGCCGCTCCCCGGCCACCTCCCGCAGCCGCCCGAGCCGCTCCCCCGCCTTGCGCGGCAGGAACCCCTCGAAGCAGAACCGGTCGACGGGCAGGCCCGACAGCGCGAGCGCGGTGAGCACCGCGGACGGCCCGGGCACGGCCGTGACCCGCACGTCCCGCTCGACGGCGGCCGCGACCAGCCGGTACCCCGGGTCGGACACGGACGGCATCCCCGCGTCCGTGACGAGCAGCACCCGCGCCCCGCCGGCCAGCTCCTCGACCAGCTCCGGCGTGCGCGCGGACTCGTTGCCCTCGAAGTACGACACCACCCGCCCCCCGGGGGTGACGCCCAGTGCCTGGGTCAGCCGGCGCAGCCGCCGCGTGTCCTCCGCGGCGATCACGTCGGCCCCGGCCAGTTCCTCGGCGAGCCGGGGCGGCGCGTCCGCGATGTCGCCGATGGGGGTGCCTGCGAGTACGAGGGTTCCGGTCACGCCCCCATCCTCCCAGGGGCGCCGGGCGGGGACCGCCGGGGTGGCGGCGCACTCCTCCCAGGGGCGGAGGATGCGGACGCATACCGGCCATGCACGGGACTCACACAGAACGGTTCCCTACGATGGCGCGGTGACCAGTACCGCGTCCTCCACGGACACCCGGCAGGGCCAGGCGCCGCACGAGCAGCGGCCGCCCTGGCAGCAGCGGCTGCGCCGCTTCGGCTACCAGGGGCAGCCCAGAAGCGACGCCCGTGACGTCCGTGACCGCCTGGTGCCGCCGTACACCGAGCCCTCGCCGCGCCTGTGGGCGGCGCTCGGCGTCCCGCACACCCTGGCGGGCCGGCTGGTGCGCTGGTCGGGCTGGATCGGCCCGCTGCTCGTCACGCTGCTGGCGGGGGTGCTGCGGTTCTGGAACCTGGGCAGTCCCAGGGCGGTGATATTCGACGAGACGTACTACGCCAAGGACGCCTGGGCGCTCGTCCACCGGGGCTTCGAGGTCAACTGGGCCAAGAACGCCAACGACCTGGTGCTGTCGTCGGGCGGGAACGTGAAGCTCCCGACGGACGCGGCGTACGTCGTGCACCCGCCGGTCGGCAAGTACGTCATCGGCCTGGGCGAGCTGATGTTCGGCTTCGACCCGTTCGGCTGGCGGTTCATGACGGCCCTGCTCGGCACGCTGTCGGTGCTGCTGCTGTGCCGGATCGGCCGCCGGCTGTTCCGCTCCACGTTCCTGGGGTGCCTGGCGGGCGCGCTGATGGCGCTGGACGGCCTGCACTTCGTGATGAGCCGCACGGCGCTGCTCGACGGCGTGCTGATGTTCTTCGTGCTGGCCGCGTTCGGCTGTCTGCTGGTCGACCGGGACAAGGCCCGGGAGAGGCTGGCCGCCGCGCTCCCGGTGGACGCCGACGGCCGGGCCCGTCCCGACCGGCACGCGGCGGAGGCGACCCGCCTCGGGTGGCGCCCCTGGCGCTGGGCGGCGGGCCTGATGCTCGGCCTGGCGATCGGCACGAAGTGGAACGGCCTGTACATCCTGGCCGCGTTCTGCCTGATGGCGGTGTTGTGGGACGTCGCCTCCCGCCGGGTCGCCGGTGCCCGGCACCCGTACACCGCCGTCCTGCGCCGCGACACGGGCCTGGCGTTCCTCGCCACCGTGCCGGTCGCCCTGGTCACGTACCTCGCCTCCTGGACCGGCTGGATCCTCTCCGCGACGAACGGTTCGGGCGGCTACTACCGCGACTGGGCGGCGACCGCCGGCAAGGGCGGCTCCTGGACGTTCCTGCCCGACTGGCTGCGCAGCCTCTGGCACTACGAGCACCAGGTGTACGAGTTCCACGTCGGGCTGTCCTCGCCGCACACCTACCAGTCCAACCCGTGGAGCTGGCTGGTCCTGGGCCGCCCGGTGTCGTACTTCTACGAGTCCCCGGCGCCCGGCAAGGACGGCTGCCCCGCCGACGCCGGCGAGAAGTGCGCCCGCGAGGTCCTGGCCCTCGGCACGCCCCTGCTGTGGTGGGTCGCCTGCTTCGCGGTGCTGTACGTGCTGTGGCGCTGGTTCTTCCGCCGCGACTGGCGCGCGGGCGCCATCGCCTGCGGCATCGCGGCCGGCTACCTGCCCTGGTTCATGTACCAGGAGCGCACGATCTTCTTCTTCTACGCCGTCGTCTTCCTCCCCTTCCTGTGCCTGGCGGTGGCGATGCTGCTCGGCGCGATCATCGGACCGCCCCGCTCCACGGACACCCGCCGCGTCGCGGGCGCCACGGCCGCGGGCGTCCTGGTCCTGCTGATCAGCTGGAACTTCATCTACTTCTGGCCCCTGTACACCGGCCAGGCCGTCCCGATCGACGACTGGCGGTCGCGGATGTGGCTGGATACCTGGGTCTGAGGCGCTATTCGGTCAAGAACTCGAATCACACGCCCCTCGTGTCGCCGCATGCGCTTACAGTGCTCGCGGACCGAGCTTCTGAACGCGTTCAACCGAGCGCGTGAAGCTCAACGGGGAGGGGACGGCCCAATGGGCAGGGGGGTCAAGGCCGCCGTCATAGGCGGCGTGTTCGCGGTGATGCTGGGCGGGGCCGGATACGGCACCTACAACATCGTGAGCGCGCTGAGCGGGGACGGGGGCGGCAGCGGCGTCGCCGCGGAGAAGAAGTCGGGGCCGCCCGGCGAGGACGAGGTCGGGAAGACCACGGCCGCGTTCTTCGCCGCCTGGGAGTCGGGCGCCGCGGCCACGGCGGCGTCGTACACCAACAACGACGCGGCCGCCGAGGAACTGCTGGGCGCCTTCGCGGACCAGGCGCACATCACGGACGTGACGATCACGCCGGATGCGGCCCGGGGCACCACCGTGCCGTACACGGTGCGGGCGAAGGTGGCCTACGACGGGAAGTCCAAGCCCCTGAGCTACCGCAGCGAACTGACCGTCGTGCGCGGGCTGACCACCGGGCGGGCCCTGGTCGACTGGCGGCCGTCCGTCGTGCACCCCGAGCTGAAGAAGGACGACACCCTCGTCACGGAGCAGTCGGCCGCCCCGCCCATCGAGGCCGTGGGCCGCGACGGGACCGAGCTGACGAAGGAGAAGTACCCCTCCCTCGGCCCGGTCCTGGACGCCCTGCGCGACAAGTACGGCGAGAAGGCCGGCGGCACGCCCGGCATCGAACTGGTCGTCCGGCACACCGCCGGGAACGCTCCCGACACCCCGCTGCTCACCCTCGCCGAGGGCGAGCCGGGCAGGCTCACCACGACGATCAGCCCGAGCGCGCAGGCCGCGGCCGAGCGGGCGGTCAAGCGGTTCGCCCAGTCCTCGGTGGTGGCCGTCAAGCCCAGCACCGGCGAGGTCCTGGCCGTCGCCAACCACCGCACGGACGCCTTCAACGCGGCCTTCCAGGGCAAGGCGGCACCCGGCTCCACCATGAAGATCATCACCGCCGCGATGCTCATCGACAACGGCGTGACCTCGATGAACGGCCCCGCCCCCTGCCCCAGCACCGCCGTGTGGCAGAGCCAGACCTTCAAGAACCTGACGGGCATGGAACCCGACGAGAACGCCACGCTCGCCGACAGCTTCAGGCGGTCCTGCAACACCGCCTTCGTCAAGCTCGTCGACGAGCAGCCGCTCACCGACGCCTCGCTCGCCCAGGAGGCCGAGCGGCACTTCGGGCTCGGGCGGGACAACTGGAAGACCGGCATCGCCTCCTTCGACGGCAGCGTCCCGGCGGTGAGCGGCCCGGACCGCGCGGCCGGTGCCATCGGGCAGGGGCAGGTCCAGATGAGCCCGCTGAACATGGCCTCGGTGACGGCCACCGCGATCACCGGCACCTTCCGCCAGCCCTATCTCGTCCCGGCCGAGCTCGACGGGCGCCCGTTCGCGCGGGCGCAGGGGCTCAAGGCGGGCACCGCGGCCCAGTTGAAGCAGATGATGCGGCTCACCGCCACCCAGGGCACCGCCCGGGAGGCCATGCGCGGACTCGGCGGCGACATCGGCGCCAAGACCGGATCGGCCGAGGTCGACGGCAACGCCAGGTCCAACAGCTGGTTCACCGGCTTCCGGGGTGACATGGCGGCGGCGGCCATGACCGAGGAGGGCGGGCACGGCGGCGACGCGGCCGGGCCGATTGTCGCAGCCGTGCTACGAACGGGTGGCTGATCTCACCTCCGCCCGACGGGACTCTAGGGTGGTGGCCGTCGTTGGGACGGCTGAGGGCATCGGGGACCCTGGGGATTCGCGGAGGAAAGAACAGCAGTGGGCAACAGAAGGCGCGTCGCCGAGCGACGGAAGACGAGGCCCGCCGTGATCGGCGGGATGATCGCCGTGGTCGTGGTGGGTGCCGGAGCCGGAGCCTACGCGCTGTACGGCGGCGGCGCCGCGGCCGACGACGGCAGCCGCGCGTCC
The DNA here is from genome assembly GCF_056432865.1 of Streptomyces sp. NPDC044921. NCBI lineage: Bacteria > Bacillati > Actinomycetota > Actinomycetes > Kitasatosporales > Streptomycetaceae > Streptomyces > Streptomyces sp. NPDC044921. The sequence continues at coordinate 392,598 of NZ_JBWKIF010000001.1, read as the reverse complement.
TCGGACGGCAAGCCCGAAGTGAGGACCGGGCCGCTGTCGGCGACCGAGGTCACCACCACCGCCCGCGCCTTCCTCACCGCCTGGCAGTCGGGGACGATCCCGCGGGCCGCGGCGGCCACCGACGACCCGGCCGCGGCCCGGGCCCTGCTCACCGGCTACGCCAAGGACGCCCACATCAAGGACGTCACCCTCACCCCGGGCGCGCGCACGGGCGACAAGGTGCCGTTCTCCGTCAAGGGCACGGTGTCCTACAAGGGCACCGAGAAGCCGCTGGCCTACACCGGCGCGCTCACGGTCGTGCGCCGCGAGAGCGACGGAAAGCCCCTGGTGGACTGGCACGCGGCGGTCGTCCACCCGGATCTGAGGGACGGCGACAGGCTGGTCACCGGCGAGGCGGGCACGCCCCCGGTCAAGGCGCTCGACCGGGACGGCGGCGAGCTGACCAAGCGCGAGTACCCCTCCGTCGGACCGATCCTGGACGGCCTGCGCGAGAAGTACGGCAAGAAGGCCGGCGGCAAGGCCGGCATCGAGCTGCGGGTGGTGCGCGGGAAGGCCGCCAAGGCGAAGGACCTGTCCGACAAGACGCTGCTGGAGCTGAGCGAGGGCACGCCGGGCACGGTGAAGACCACGCTGGATCCGGCGCTGCAGGCCGCCGCCGAGAAGCAGGTCGCGAAGAAGGCCCGGTCGTCGGTGGCCGTGGTGCGGGTGTCGACCGGCGAGATCCTGGCCGCCGCCAACGCCTCGCCCGGTTTCAACACCGCCTTCCAGGGCTCCCTGGCCCCCGGCTCGACGATGAAGGTCGTCACCGCCTCGCTGCTGCTCGACAAGGGCCTGGCCTCGGTGGACAAGAAGCACCCGTGCCCGAAGTACTTCACCTACGGGCACTGGAAGTTCCAGAACCTGGACAAGTTCGAGATCAAGGACGGCACGTTCAAGGCGAGCTTCGCCCGCTCCTGCAACACGGCCTTCATCAGCCAGGCGCCCAAGCTGAAGGACGACGACCTGACCAAGCAGGCCCAGCAGGTCTTCGGCCTGGGGCTGGACAACTGGGCGATCGGGGTGCCGTCCTTCGACGGCGCGGTGCCGGTGCAGTCGGCGGCCCAGATGGGCGCCTCGCTGATCGGGCAGGGCGGGGTGCGGATGAACCCGCTGAACATGGCGTCCGTGTCGGCGACCGTGAAGGGCGGCATCTTCCGCCAGCCCTACCTCGTCTCCCCGGACGTGGACGGGCGCGAGCTGGCGAAGGCCTCGCGCACCATGTCGGCGGGCACCCTGTCCCAGCTGCGCGAGCTGATGGCCTACACGGCGACGGCGGGCACGGCGGCCGAGGCGATGGCCGGGGTCGGTGGTGACATCGGTGCGAAGACCGGGTCCGCCGAGGTCGACGGCCAGAAGAAGCCGAACGGCTGGTTCACGGCCTACCGGGGCGACCTGGCGGCCGCGGGCGTGGTCCAGCAGGGCGGGCACGGCGGCTCGACGGCGGGCCCGATGGTGGCGGCCCTGCTGAAGGCGGGCGGCTGAGCCCGGGTCCTAGTGCGTCACCGGTTCCGCGGCGGCCGTGTAGGTCCGCCGCAGGAACCGCAGCAGCGCCTGCCGTTCGAACTGCACCACCGACACGCCCTGCGCGGAGTGGAACTCCACGATCGCCTGCACCCGGCCGCACGGCCACACCCGCACCTCGCCACTGCCCGCGGGGGCCCGCAGCCCCTCCTCCAGCAGCCGGCGGTCGAAGGTCCACTCCCGTCCCCCGGCCCCGGGCAGGGCGACGCGCACGCTGCGCGGATCGTGCTCGGGGTCGTACCGCAGGGTGACCGGAATCGCCTCCAGCTCGTCGATCAGCGGGACCGCCGCGTCCGTGACGATGTGGGCTCGCGCGTACTGTTCGACTACGGACATCGGACGGCCCTTTCACCGTGCGCTACCTCTGACAGGAATGTGCGCCCACCCCTTCTCCAATGTCGCATATTTTCCGGATTGCGCCCCCGGAGGCCGCACATATCACGGATGAGATAAAACGAGCCGCACGCTCTTGCACATCGTTCGCATCAAGCCACATCATCGAACGGTGCATGTACCTGACGGATTCATCAACGCCCCCACCTCCGCCGCGACCGGCGTGATCGCCGCGGGCGCCGTCGCCGTGAGCCTGCGCGGGGCCCGCCGCGAGCTCGACGAGCGCACGGCCCCGCTGGCCGGTCTCGTCGCGGCGTTCATCTTCGCGGTGCAGATGCTGAACTTCCCCGTCGCGGCGGGGACCAGCGGCCATCTGCTCGGCGGCGCGCTGGCCGCGATCCTCGTGGGTCCCTGCACGGGCATCCTGTGTGTCTCCGTCGTGCTGCTCATGCAGGGCGTCCTCTTCGCGGACGGCGGCCTGACGGCGCTCGGCGTCAACATCACCAACATGGGCATCGTCACCGTGGTGGTGGCCTACGCGCTGTTCCGCGGTCTGGTGAAGGTGCTGCCGCGCACCCGCCGCTCGGTCACCGCCGCCTCGTTCGTCGCCGCGCTGGTCTCCGTCCCGGCCGCCGCCCTGGCGTTCACGCTGATGTACGCGGTCGGCGGCACCACCGACGTCTCGATCGGCAAGGTCGCCACCGCCATGGTCGGCGTGCACGTCCTCATCGGCATCGGCGAGGCCGTGATCACCGCGCTGACGGTGGGTGCCGTCATCGCCGTTCGGCCGGACCTGGTGCACGGGGCGCGCGGGCTGGAGCAGAGGCTGAAGCTGCGGGTGAACGGCGAACTCGTCGACGCTCCGGCCGCCGGGCCCGCCCCCGTCGCCGCCCGCACCTCCCGGCGCACCCTGTGGATCGCCGGCCTGGTCACCTCGCTGGTCCTCGCCGGGTTCGTCAGCTTCTACGCCTCCGCCGACCCGGACGGCCTGGAGAAGGTCGCCGCCGACCACGGCATCGACAGGAAGGCCGAGGAGCACGACGTCGCGGACTCCCCGCTCGCCGACTACGGCGTCAAGGACGTCGACGACGCGCGCCTGTCCGGCGGTCTGGCCGGCGTCATCGGCGTGGGCGTGACGGTGGTCGCCGGCACGGGCGTGTTCTGGGCGGTGCGCCGCCGCCGCACGGCGGACGCCTCGCCCGCCTCCGTGGAGCAGCCCGCCGCGGAGCAGCCCGCCGGGAAGAACGTCTGACGTGGGTGCCGGGCACGCGCACAAGCTCTACCGGCACGGGCACTCGCCCGTGCACGGCCTGCCCCCGCACACCAAGCTCGCCGCCGTGTTCGCCTTCGTGGTGGTCGTGGTGTCGACCCCGCGGGAGGCGATGTGGGCGTTCGGCCTCTACGCCGTCCTGCTGGGGGTCGTGGCGTGCGTCGCGCGCGTGCCCGCCGCCTTCCTGCTGAGGCGGCTGCTGATCGAGGTGCCGTTCGTGGCGTTCGCGGTGCTCATGCCGTTCGTGGCGGAGGGCGAGCGGGTCGAGGTGCTCGGGCTGTCCCTGAGCGTGAACGGCCTGTGGGGCGCCTGGAACGTCCTCGCCAAGGGCACGCTCGGCGTGGCCGCGTCCGTCCTGCTCGCCGCCACCACCGAGCTGCGCGAGCTGCTCCTCGGCCTGCAGCGGCTCAGGCTCCCGCCGCTGCTCGTGCAGATCGCCTCCTTCATGATCCGCTACGGCGACGTCATCGCCGACGAGATGCGGCGCATGCGGATCGCCCGGGAGTCGCGCGGCTTCGAGGCGAGCGGCGTGCGGCACTGGGGCGTGCTCGCCAAGTCGGCGGGCGCGCTGTTCATCCGTTCCTACGAGCGCGGCGAGCGCGTGCACCTGGCCATGGTCAGCCGCGGGTACGCCGGTTCCATGCCGGTCATCGACGAGGTGACCGCGTCCCGGACGCAGTGGTCGTACGCACTGGCCCTCCCGGGCGCGGCGCTCGCGGTCTGTCTGCTGGGATGGACCCTGTGACTGCTTCCCTGGAGGTCTCGGGCCTCGCCTTCGCCTACCCCGACGGGCACCAGGCCCTCTTCGGGGTCGACTTCTCGATCGCACGCGGTGAGCGGGTCGCCCTGCTCGGGCCGAACGGCGCCGGCAAGACGACCCTCGTGCTGCACCTGAACGGCATCCTCACCGGCGGCGCCGGCACGGTGAGGGTCGCCGGGCTGCCGGTGGACAAGCGGAACATGGCCGAGGTCAGGCGCCGGGTCGGCATCGTCTTCCAGGACCCGGACGACCAGCTGTTCATGCCGACGGTCCGCGAGGACGTGGCGTTCGGGCCGGCGGCGGCCGGGATGAAGGGCCCGGAGCTGGAACAGCGGGTGGACCGGGCGCTGGAGCGGGTCGGCATGGCGGCGTTCAAGGACCGGCCGCCGCACCACCTCTCCTTCGGGCAGCGCCGCCGGGTGGCCGTCGCGACCGTGCTGGCGATGGAGCCGGAGATCCTCGTGCTGGACGAGCCCTCCTCCAACCTCGACCCGGCCTCCCGCCGCGAACTGGCCGACATCCTGCGCTCCCTGGACGTGACCGTGCTGATGGTCACGCACGACCTCCCCTACGCGCTGGAGCTGTGCCCGCGCGCGCTGGTGCTCAGCGAGGGCGTGATCGCGGCGGACGGCCCGACCCGCGAGCTGCTCTCCGACGAGGAGCTGATGCGGGCCCACCGCCTGGAGCTGCCGTTCGGTTTCGATCCGCGCTCGGTGCCGGCCGCGCCGGCCCGTCCGTGACAATGGGCGCGTGACGAACGAGGAGAGCGACGGATCGCTGCTGCTGGACCAGCAGCTGTGCTTCGCGCTGTACGCCGCCCAGCGCGCGGTGACGGCCGCCTACCGGCCGCTCCTCGACGACCTCGGCCTCACCTATCCCCAGTACCTGGTGCTGCTCGTGCTGTGGGAACGCGGGGAGACGTCGGTGAAGGAACTGGCCGCGGCCCTGCGTCTCGACTACGGCACGGTGTCGCCGCTGCTGAAGCGGCGGGAGTCGGCGGGCCTGGTACGGCGTGAGCGGTCGGTGCGGGACGAGCGGTCGGTGCGCGTGGCGGTGACCGGGCGCGGTGCGGGACTGAGGGAGCGCGCGGCCGGGGTGCCCGGGGCGCTGCTCGCGGCGACGGGGCTCGACGCGGCCCGGGTCGCGCGGCTGCGCACGGAGCTGGGCCTGCTGGCGGAACGGGCCGACGCGGCGGCGGACCGGGCCCGCTGATCCCGGGTTACCCCCGGTTTCCACCCCCTGGGAACCACCCCCGAGTTACCGGTCAGTACCTTGTGCACGATGTACTTGCGCGCAGCTGTTCCGGCTGTTCCCGGGGAAGGCCCACCATGACCGAAGCCACCGCCGCCGTCGCCGGGGACACCCGGCCCACGAAGATCGTGTACGTCGCCGAGGCCACCGCCCACGGCGGCCGCGAGGGCTATGTCACCAGCCACGACGGCCGGCTCGACCTCAAGGTCGCGCTGCCCCCGCAGCTCGGCGGCGACGGCGACGGCACCAACCCCGAACAGCTCTTCGCGGCCGGTTACAGCTCCTGCTTCCACAACGCCCTGATCCTCGTCGGCAACCGCGAGGGCTACGACCTCACCGGCTCCACGGTCTCCGCGAAGGTCGGCATCGGCCCCAACACGCAGCGCGGCTACGGCCTCGCGGTCGCCCTCAGCGTCTCCCTGCCGGTCGTCGACGCCGCGCTCGCGACCCGGCTGGTGGACGCGGCGCACGAGGTCTGCCCGTACTCGAACGCCACCCGCGGGAACATCGACGTGACGATCCTGCTTGGGTGAAGGGGAGCGAACCGGCGCGACGAGGAGGAGTACGGGCGTGGACGTGCACGGCACAGTGGCCGAGGGCTTCGAGCCGGTCAGGGAAGCGTTCGCGCGGAACTTCGCGTCCCTCGGGGAGCGGGGAGCCGCCGTCTCGGTCCTCCGGGACGGGCGCCCGGTCGTCGACCTGTGGGCCGGCACGAAGGACGTCGACGGCACCGCCCCCTGGGAGCGGGGCACCGCCCAGGTGGTGCGCTCGGCGACCAAGGGCGTCGCGGCGGCCGTCCTCCTGCTGCTGCACCAGCGCGGGCTGCTGGACCTGGACGCGCCGGTGGGGCACTACTGGCCGGAGTTCAAGGCCCGTGGCAAGGAGCGGGTGCTGGTCCGGCACGTGCTGAACCACCGGGCCGGCCTCCCGGTCCTGGACCGGCCCCTCACCCCCGAGCAGGCTCTCGATCCACTGCGCGGCCCGGAGGCCGTCGCCGCGCAGGCCCCGGTGTGGGAGCCGGGCACCGACCACGGCTACCACGCGCTGACCTACGGCTGGCTGGTCGACGAACTGGTGCGGCGCGTGACCGGGCAGGGCGCCGGCGAGTGGCTCGCCGCGCAGATCACCGGCCCGCTGGGCCTGGACCTGTGGCTGGGCCTGCCAGAGGCGCAGGCCGGGCGGGCCGGCCGCGTGGGCCGCGTCGAGGGTCCCGAGCCGGTGGGCGGGCTGCGCGCCCGCCCCAAGCGCTCGGTCACCGAGGCCTACCGCGATCCGGAGTCCCTCACCCGGCGCGCCTTCGCCGCCATCACGCCCTTCCCGGAGCAGAACGACCTCGCCTACCTGGCGACCGCCCTGCCCGCGACGAACGCCGTCGCGACGGCGGACGGGCTGGCCCGCTTCTACGCGGCGCTGATCGGGGACACCGCCGGCGGCGCCCGCCTGTTCACGCCCCAGACGGTGGAGCTGGCCCGGGGCGAGGAGTCCGCGGGTCCCGACCGGGTCCTGGTGGTCGGTACCCGCTTCGGCCTCGGCTACATGCTGCACGGCACCGCCTCCCCCTTCCTCGCCCCGGGCTCCTTCGGCCACCCGGGCCGCGGCGGCGCCCTCGGCTTCGCCGACCCGGAGACGGGGATCGCCTTCGGCTACGTCACCAACGGCTTCCGCAAGACGGTGACGGCGGACCCGCGGGCGCAGGCGCTGGTGCGGGCGGTGCGCCACGTACTGAACGGGCGGACGTCCCCGTGAGGGGCGTCGTCGCGCCCTAGACGTGGATCGGGTGGGAGGTCCGTCCGGACGCCTGGTCGATCTCCTCGTGCGCCTTGGTCAGCAACTGCATGGCGAGCTCGTTCAGGGCCCGGGCCCCCGCGATCTCCTCCCCGACGCGGGGCTGGTTCACGTCGGACCGGTGCCGGCTGGCGTGCCCGTGCGCCCGCACCTCGGTGCCGTCGGGCAGGCGGACCATCGCGGCCGCGCGCGTGTGCTGGTCGTCCTCCATGAACTCCAGCTCGACGTGCCATCCCGTCGTGGTGTGCATCATGCGGATCACCTCCGGAACCTCTAGTTCCAGAGTGCTCCTCCCCCCTGCCGGACGCACCCGTCCCGACCGGGCCTACCCGGTGCGCAGCATCAGCCCGATCCCGACGACGAGCAGCCCGGCGGCCGCGATCCTGGGCGCTGCCAACCGCTCCTTGAAGAACACCGCCCCGATCGCCGCTCCCACGATGATGGACGACTCGCGCAGGGCCGCGACGGGTGCGAGGTCCGCCCGGGTCTGGGCCCACAGGACGAGCGCGTAGGCGGCGACGGACAGTGCCGCGCCGAGCAGGCCGAGCGCGGCGAAGGGCCGCAGGACCGCCGCGGTCCGACCGCGCCACCGGCACAGGGCGTACACCGGGAGCACCGCCCCCTGCACCGCCATCAGCCAGGCGATGTACCCGAGGGAGGACCCGGAGGCGCGCACGCCCAGTCCGTCGACGACGGTGTAGGCCGCGATCGTCAGCCCGGTCGCCAGGGCCGCGCCGATCGCCGCCCGGTCGGGCCGGTGCCCGCGCAGCCCCCACAGGGCGACGCCGGTCAGGCCCGCGCAGGACACGGCGATGCCGGCGGCGGCCCAGCCGTCGGGCACCTCGTCGGCGAGCAGGGCGGCGAGCACGGTCACGACCAGGGGCGCGGTGCCACGCGCGATGGGGTAGGCCTGGCCGAAGTCCCCGAGCCGGAAGGACCTCATCAGCAGCGCGTAGTAGGCGATGTGGATGGCCGCGGAGCCCAGCAGGTACGGCCACGCCGCGGCCGCCGGGAACGCCGCGAACGGCGCGAGGGCCAGCCCGATCACCAGTCCGCCGCCCGAGATGAGCGCGAACCCGGCCAGCTTGTCGGTGATCCGGTGGGCGAGGGCGTTCCAGGTGGCGTGGGTCACGGCGGCCAGCAGGACGGCGGCGGTGACCAGTGGGGTCACGAGGTGCGCTCGCGCACGTCCACGAACGTGCCGCCGGCGTGGGCGACGAGCTCCCGCGGCGCCATGGGGAAGACGGTGTACGGCGTGCCGGCGGCGGCCCAGACGACGTCGTGGGCGAGCAGCGAGCGGTCGGCGAGCACCCGGGTCCTGGTCCGGTGCCCGAAGGGCGGCACGCCGCCGATGGCGTACCCGGTGGTCTCCCGCACGGCCTCGGCCCTGGCCCGGGTGACCCGCTGCGCCCCGAACTCCCGGCGCACGAGGTCGACGTCCACGCGGGAGGCCCCGTCCATGAGGACGAGCACGGGCACCCCGTCCGCCGCGAAGATCAGCGACTTGCAGATCTGGCTCAGCTCGCACCCGAGCGCGGCGGCGGCCTCGGCGGCGGTGCGGGTGGCCTCGGGGAAGCGGCGGACCCGGCCGACGAGCTCGTCGAGTCCGGCCTCGCGCAGGGCCCGGGCGAACCGGGGGTGGGCCCCGGAGCTCTCGGCGTCGGTGGCGGCTGTCGTCGTCATGCGGGCACGCTAGCGGTGCGTGTAGGGACCACGCGAGCCGGTTTCAGGCGGCGCCGTCCTCCGCGGGGACGTCCGCGAACTCCCACCACGCCAGGGGCAGCCAGTCACCGTCGACGAAGCCGTCGACGGATCCGCCGGTGCCCCGGATGGCCACGCGGGTCCCCACCGGGTAGGTCTGGCCGGACAGTCCGGAGACCGCGACGAGCAGTGTGCCGATACGTCGTGACAAGGCCGTAGATCCTTTCTTCTCTTGGTGCAAATCGTCTCATCATGCACCAGCCTGGTATATGAGCTACGGCACAGATGGAGGTGCTTGCGATGAGGGCTGTCGTGTACAAGGGCCCCTTCGAGGTAGCGGTGGAGCAAGTGGAGGATCCCCGGATCCAGCACCCCAACGACGTGATCGTCCGGGTCACGTCGACCGCGATCTGCGGCTCGGACCTGCACATGTACGAGGGCCGCACCGCCGCGGAGCCGGGCATCGTGTTCGGCCACGAGAACCTCGGCGTCATCGAGGAGACGGGAGAGGGGGTCACCTCGCTCAGCCGCGGCGACCGGGTGGTCATGCCGTTCAACGTGGCCTGCGGATTCTGCAAGAACTGCACGGCGGGGCTCACGGGCTTCTGCCTGACCGTGAACCCGGGTTTCGCCGGCGGCGCCTACGGCTATGTCGCGATGGGGCCCTACACGGGAGGGCAGGCGGAGTACGTGCGCGTCCCGTACGCCGACTTCAACTGCCTGAAACTCCCGGAGGGCACCGAGAAAGAGACCGACTTCGTCCTGCTCGCCGACATCTTCCCGACCGGTTACCACGGCAACGAGCTGGCCGACGTGCGCCCCGGGGAGAGCGTCGCCGTGTACGGCGGCGGTCCGGTCGGGCTGATGGCCGCCTACTCCGCGATGCTGCGCGGCGCGAGCAAGGTGTTCGTGGTCGACCGGGTGGCAGAGCGCCTGCAGAAGGCGGAGGAGATCGGCGCCGTGCCGGTCGACTTCACGCAGGGCAACCCGGCGGAGCAGATCAAGGAGCACACCGACGGCCAGGGCACGGACAAGGGCATCGACGCCGTCGGCTACCAGGCCCAGGGCGAGGACCGCGAGGAACCGGCGGTCGTGCTCAACTCGCTGGTCGAGACGGTCCGGCCGACGGGTGCGCTCGGGGTACCCGGCCTGTACGTCCCGAGCGACCCGGGCGGACCGGACGACCAGGCCAAGAAGGGCATGCTGATGGTCTCCGTGGGGCGCCTGTTCGAGAAGGGCCTGCGCATGGGCACCGGCCAGTGCAACGTCAAGCGGTACAACCGGCAGCTGCGCGACATGATCATCGAGGGTCGTGCGACCCCGAGCTTCGTCGTCTCCCATGAACTGCCCCTGGAGGAGGCCCCGTCGGCGTACGAGAAGTTCGACAAGCGGGTCGAGGGCTACACCAAGGTGGTCCTCCACCCACAGGCGGCGTAGGAGGCCCGGCTGTCACTCGGCGACGTACGCGAGGAACGACTCCCACGTGGCGGGGACTACCGTCACGTGGGGAGTCCCCGGGGTCTTGGAGTCGCGGACGTGGATCACGGCGGGGGTGTGGGCGACCTCGACGCAGTCGCCCGGCTCATTGCTGCTGCTGTAGCTGCTCTTGAACCAGTGCAGTTCCGGCGTGCTCATAGTCTCCCCAGCAATTCCTCGATGAAGGTCTGTGACTCCCGCGGCGAGAGAGCCTGCGCCCGGATCATGCCATAGCGCAGCTCAAGGACCCGCAGATCGCGAGGGCTTGAGACCGGACGGCCGTTGAACGCGCCCTCGGAACGCCCGATGGCCGTGCCGTCGGTGAACTTCAGCACTTCGATCAGGCCGGGTACTCCAGCGTGCTCCTCTCGATCGGTCGGCATGACCTGGAGCGACACGTTCCGCAACTTGGCCACCTCCAGCAGGTGTTCGAGCTGTCGGCGCAACACCATCTTGCCCCCGAGTGGCCGTTCGAGCGTCACCTGTTCCTGGACAAAACTGAGATGTGGAGCCGGGTCACGCTCGAAGACTGACTTGCGGGCCAGACGTGCCGCACTCTCCCGTTCGATCACGTCGGCAGAAAGAGCAGGTTGCCGCATCTCGTAGAGCGCCTTGGTGTACTCCGGCGTCTGCAGCAGCCCGTGGATGTTGTGATTGCTGTAGAGCAGCATCTCCACCGCCCGCCCCTCCAGCTCCGCCAGTTCCCGCACCTTCTTCGGATACCGGGCCCGCTCCATGTCCTTCGTGAACGCCCTCAGATGCCCCTGGGCGTTCAGCACCCGGTCCGCCCTGTCCAGGTACTCCGGCCGGGGAATCCGCGCCCCCCGTTCCATCTTGCGGATCATGTCCTCGCCGTAGCCGAGCATGTCGCCCAGCTCGGTGACCCGCAGGCCCGCCGCCTCCCGGCACACCTTCAGCAGCTTGCCCACCGCCTGGACCAGCGGCTCGATCTCGTCGCCCGGCTCGACATCCCAGCCGGCCTCGTCGACAGCCTCGTTCATGCCCCACCTCCATCGCGCAGCCGTACCCGTACAACGACCGGGACAGCCGGGACAGCACGAGACAAGCTCGGGACAACAGCGGTACGCCCACCCGCAGTCGCCGGTCACGGCGCCCGGACTCGGCCACGCTGAGTCACATGGACCAGGAGACCACCATCCGCAACCTCAGCCTTCTGCTCTCCCCGACGCCCCGGGGCGCGCGGCTCGCCCGGCTCCTCGCCGTGGAGCAACTGCGCTCGTGGGACGTGCCGTCGGACCCTGCCGAGCAGATCGTCGCCGAGCTCGCGGCCAATGCCGCCACCCATGGCCGCGTGCCCGGCCGGGACTTCCGGCTGACGCTCTACGTCGTCGGCGGCACCCTCCGCATCGAGGTCACCGACACGCGCGGCGACCTGCTTCCCCACGCCACCCGGCCGGCCCCGGACGCCACCACGGGCCGGGGCCTCCTCGTCGTGGCCGCCCTCGCCGGCCGCTGGGGCGTGACACCGGGGCCGCACCCGCGCAAGACGGTGTGGGCCGAAGTCGAGGTGCCCGGGTGAAAGGCCGGTGAGGACGCACCGTCCCACAGTGCGCCCTCACCGGCTAGTTTCTGACGAGCTGTCAGACGCGGACCAGTTGCCTGTCACCGTCGTCGTCGCCGGAGGCGGCGCGCAGGCCCTCGCCCTCGACGTCGACGTTCGGCAGGGCGCGGTCGAGCCACCGGGGCAGCCACCAGGCCGTGCGGCCGAGGAGGGCCAGGACGGCCGGGACGATGGCCATGCGCACGACGAACGCGTCGAAGAAGACCGCGATCGCGAGGCCGAAGCCGATCATCTTGACCATCGACTCGGAGGAGCCGATGAAGCCGGCGAAGACGGCGATCATGATGACCGCGGCGGCGCTGACGACCCGTGCGCCGTGCCGGAAGCCGGTCACGACGGCCTGGGCCGGCTTCTCGCCGTGGACGTAGGCCTCCCGCATGCGGGTCACGAGGAACACCTCGTAGTCCATGGCCAGTCCGAAGACCACGCCGACCATGAAGATCGGCATCATCGACATGACCGGCCCGGTCTGCTCGACGCCCATGAGGCCGGCCAGCCAGCCCCACTGGAAGACCGCGACGACCGCGCCGAGCGCCGCCATCACCGACAGCAGGAAGCCGAGGGCCGCCTTCAGCGGGACGAGGATCGAGCGGAACACCACGATCAGCAGCAGGAAGGCCAGGCCGACGACCAGGACCAGGTAGGGCACGAGCGCGTCGTTGAGCTTCTGGCTGACGTCGATGTTCATGGCCGTGCTGCCGGTGACCAGGACGTTCGCGCCGGTGTCGGCCCTGACGTCCGTGCCCGTGTCCCGGATGCCGTGCACCAGGTCCTCGGTGCTGACGGAGGACGGCTTGGAGGCGGGGACGACCGTGATGGTGGCGGTGTCACCGGCCTTGTTCGGCGCGGGCGGCGTCACCGTGACGACGTCCTTCAGGCCCTTGATCTCGTCGCCGACCGCGGTGAAGGCGGCCTTCGGGTCGTCGCTGTCCTTGGCGTCGACCACGACCATCAGCGGGCCGTTGAAGCCCGGCCCGAAGCCCTCGGACAGCAGGTCGTAGGCGCGGCGCTGGGTGGTGGAGGTGGGCTGGGAGCCGTCGTCGGGCAGGCCCAGTTCCAGGCTCGCGGCCGGGACCGCGGCCGCGCCCAGGCCGATCACCCCGAGCAGCAGGACCGCGACCGGGCGGCGGACCACGAAGCTCGCCCAGCGGCTGCCCAGGTTCGGCTTGGCCGGCCCGTCCTGCGCCTTGGCCCGGCCGAACAGCCGGCCCTTCTCCCCGGCCGGCCTGACCTTGCGGCCGGCGTATCCGAGCAGCGCGGGGATCATGGTGAGGGCGATCAGCACGGCGACGGCCACGGTGCCCGCCGCCGCGACGCCCATCTTCGTCAGCATCGGGATGTTGACGACGGACAGGCCCACCAGGGCGATCACCACGGTCAGTCCCGCGAAGACCACGGCGGAGCCCGCCGTGCCGACGGCCCGGCCCGCCGCCTCCTCGCGCTCGCGGCCCTCGGCCAGCTCGGCGCGGTAGCGGGAGACGATGAACAGCGCGTAGTCGATGCCGACCGCGAGGCCGATCATCATGGCGAGGGTGGAGGTGGTGGTGCCCAGGTCCAGGGCGCTCGCCAGGGCGGTGATGGCGGAGACGCCGATGCCCACGCCGATGAGCGCCGTCAGCAGCGGCAGCCCGGCCGCGACCAGCGAGCCGAAGGTGATGACGAGGACGACCGCGGCGACCGCGATGCCGATGATCTCGCTGGATCCGGTGTGCGGCACGGCCTGCAGCGCGTCACCGCCGATCTCGACGGTCAGCCCGGCCTCGCGCGCGTCCTGCGCGGAGTCCTCCAGGGCGTCCTTGGAGGCGTCGTCGAGCTCCATGCCGGAGACCTTGTACGACACCTGCGCGTAGGCGATCGTGCCGTCCTTGCTGACGGCCTTGGCCTGGTACGGGTCGGTGACGCGGGCGACCTCGGAGCCGTCGGACAGCTCCTTGACGGTCTCGCGCACCGTCGCCTTGTTGCCCGGGTCGGTCATCTTCTCGCCGCTCGGCGCCTTGAAGACGACGCGTGCGGTGGCGCCGTCGGCGCTCGTGCCGGGGAAGCGCTGTTCCAGCAGGTCGAAGGCCTTCTGCGCCTCGGTGCCGGGGATGGAGAACGAGCTGTTGCCCGCGGCGGGGGCACCGGCCGCGCCGACTCCGGCGAGGGTCAGCAGGGCCACCCATATCAGGGCGACGAAGTGCCGCCGCCGGAACGAGAGCCGGCCGAGTTTGTAGAGGAATGTGGCCACGAGGGCGTACTCCCGGTCAGGTCGTGAGGGTCTTCAGGGCAGGGGTGATCAGCCCGACGACGTGAGCGGTGACGTCAGGTGGAGGGCAGCTGGGGGACTAGCCGGTGGTGGGGACGCCGAGGGCGGGGAGGACCACGGCGTCGATGTACGAGGTGAGGAACGCCTGGGTGGGCGGCTGATCGTCGATCAGCGTGCGCGTGGCGAAGGCGCCGACGAGCATGTGCACGATGTAGTCCAGCGCCGGCCGGCCGGCCTGGACCTCGCCGCGGTCGACGGCCCGTTGCACCACCCGGCGGAACTCCTCCATCTCGGGCTCGATGAGCAGTTCCTTGAACGCCTGGAGGAGGTCCGGGTTGCCGTGCACCGCCATGAACAGGCCCCGCATCAGCGCGGCGTTCTGCTGCATGGCGCAGTCGTCCTCACGAGCGGTGAGGGCGTGCAGGTCGCCGCGCAGGGTTCCCGTGTCGACGTCGGCGATGCTGCCCGGCTTGTTGTGCCGGATCGCCTTGGCCACCAGCTCGGGCTTGCCGCCCCACTGGCGGTAGAGCGTGGCCTTGCTGGACCGGGTGCGAGCGGCCACGGCGTCCATGGTGAGGGCGTCGTAGCCGACTTCACGGAGCAGGTCGAGCACGGCCGCGTACAGCTCGGCCTCGCGCTCGGGGGTGATCCGACTGCGACGCGCGGTGGCGACCTCAGCCATCCGACTCACCTTCCTGTTCCGAACGACACGGTTTCGTACACCACGACGATAGCGCACCCCGACACAGAAACGAAACCGTTTCGTACGTGTACTGGGTCACGACGGTGGCTTTGTCCTGACTTGCTGCGGTCCGCACCCGGGCAAAGCATGGTCGGGTGACCTATCTGCGTCTGCCGCATCTCCACGACGACCTGCTGTGCTTCGTCGCCGAGGACGACCTCTGGCTCGCCCCGCTCGACGGCCGGGGCCGCGCCTGGCGGCTCACCGTCGACCGCACCAAGGTGGGCCACCCGCGCTTCTCGCCCGACGGCCGCCACCTGGCCTGCACGAGCTGGCGCAGCCTGGTGCCGGAGGTCCACCTGGTCCCGGTGGACGGCGGCCCGGCCCGTCAGGTGAGCCACTGGGGCAGCGCCGACACGCGGGTCTGCGGCTGGACCCCGGACGGCGAGATCCTGGCCGTCGCCTCGCACGGTGAGCCGTTCTCCTACTTCACCTGGGCCTACAAGGTCTCCCCCGACGGCGACCCGGGCCGCAAGCTGCCCTGGGGGCCGGTCTCCGACATCCAGGTGGCCGACCTGGGCGGCGAGCGCCTGACCCTGCTGCTCACCGGCACGCCCCCGCACGAACCGGCCGCATGGAAGCGCTATCGGGGCGGGGCGACGGGCCGGCTGTGGCTGCACGGCGAACGGCTGCTCGAAGGCCTGGCCGGCCATCTGCACTCCCCCATGTTCGTCGGCGGGCGGATCGCCTTCCTCTCCGACCACGAGGGCGTCGGCAACCTCTACTCCTGCGCCCACGACGGCTCCGACCTGCGCCGCCACACCGACCACGACGCCTTCTACGCCCGGCACGCCGCCAGCGACGGCACGAGGGTGGTGTACCAGTGCGCGGGCGACCTGTGGCTGGTCGACGACCTGTCCGCGCACTCCGAGCCGCGCCGGCTGGACGTACGGCTCGGAGGGCCGCGCACGGGGCGGCGTCCGTACCAGGTGGCGGCCGCCCAGCACGTCGACGGCATCTCCGTCGACGAGACCGGCCGGGCCAGCGCGGTCGTCGTGCGCGGCAGCCTGTACTGGCTCACCCACCGGGACGGTCCCGCCCGCACCCTCACCGACACGCCGGGTGTGCGGGTGCGGCTGCCGGAGATGCTCGGCGCGAGCGGGCGAGTGGCGTACGTGACGGACGCGGAGGGCGAGGACGCCCTCGAGATCGCCTTCCTGCCCCGGGCGAGCGGCGACCGCACCCCCCGGCGGCTGTCGGCGGGCGCGCTGGGCCGGGTGCGCGAGCTGGTCTCGGACCCCGGGGGCGAGCGGCTGGCGGTCGCCTCGCACGACGGGCGGCTCCTCCTCGTCGACGTCACCGAGGAGGGCGGCGGCGGGGTCACCGAGCTGATCCGGTCGGTCAACGGACCCGTGCGCGACCTCGCGTTCTCCCCGGACGGGGCGTGGCTGACCTGGTCGCACCCGGGCATCGGCCGGACCTTGCGGCAGATCAAGCTGGCCCGCATCAAGGACTCGTTCGTCGTGGACGTCACCAACGGCCGCTTCGAGGACGAGAACCCGGTCTTCACCCGCGACGGCCGCTACCTCGCCTTCCTGTCCTGGCGCGGCTTCGACCCGGTCTACGACGTGCACACCGGCGACCTGTCCTTCCCGCTGGGCTGCCGCCCCTACCTCGTGCCGCTGTCCTCGGCGACGCCCTCCCCGTTCGCGGTGAACCCCGAGGGCCGCCCGGCCGCCGGGGGCCTGGACCCGGTGGAGGACGACGACAACGGGGAGAACGGGACCGTCACCGTGGAGGTGGAGGGGCTGGAGAGCCGGGTCACGCCGTTCCCGGTATCCGCCTCCAAGTACTCGGCGCTGCACCCGGTGGCGGGCGGCGGGCTGGTGTGGCTGCGCTGGCCGATCTCGGGCGCGCTGGGCGAGACGTTCGCCAACCCGGACGACACCAGCGGCCGGCCGACCCTGGAGCACTTCGGCATCACCAAGGCCAGGAAGTCCGAACTCGCCCAGCACCTGGACTGGTTCGCGGTCAGCGGCGACGGCAGCCGGCTGGTGGTCGTCGACGAGGGCGAGCTGCGCGCGGTGCCCGCCAACGAGCCGGGCGACTCCGACTCGACGGTGTGGATCGACGCGCGCCGCATCCTGCACACGGTCGACCCGGCGGCGGAGTGGCGGCAGGCGTACGAGGAGGCCGGGCGGCTGATCCGGGCCCACTTCTGGGACCCGGGCATGTGCGGCATCGACTGGGACGGGGTGCTGGACCAGTACCGTCCGCTGGTCGAACGGGTCGCTTCCCCCGACGAGTTCGCCGACCTGCTGCGCGAGGTCCTCGGCGAACTGGGCACCTCCCACGCCTACGTCACCGCCGCCCGGCGCAACGAGGGGCCGCCGCACTACCAGCGCCGCCAGGGCCTGCTGGGCGCCAACCTGGTCCGCCGGGACGGCGGCTGGACGGTCGGGCGGATCCTGCCCGGCGACTCCTCCGACTCCAAGGCCCGCTCCCCTTTGGCGGGTACGGGCATCCGGGAGGGCGCGGTCCTCACCCACGTCGACGGCCGCCCGGTCGATCCCGACGCCGGGCCCTACCCGCTCCTGGCCGGTGCGGGCGGGACGACGGTGGAACTGACCTTCTCTCCCGCCGAGGGCGCGGGTCCGCCCCGGCGGGTCGCGGTCGTGCCACTGATCGACGAGCGGCCGCTGCGCTACCAGGACTGGGTGGCCAAACGCCGGGCGGTGGTGCGGGAGTTGAGTGGGGGCCGCTGCGGCTACCTGCACATCCCGGACATGGGCGGCTCCGGCTGGGCGCAGTTCAACCGCGACCTGCGCATGGAGGTGTCCCGGCCCGCGCTGCTCGTGGACGTGCGCGGCAACGCGGGCGGGCACATCAGCGAGCTGGTCATCGAGACGCTGAGCCGCACGGTCCTCGGCTGGGACCTGACCCGCGGCGCCCAGCCCGTGTCGTACACCTCGAACGCGCCGCGGGGCCCGGTGGTGGCCCTGGCCGACGAGGCGACCTCCTCCGACGGCGACATGATCACCGCCGCGTTCAAACTGCTGAAGCTGGGGCCCGTCGTGGGGCAGCGCACCTGGGGCGGGGTGGTCGGCATGACCGGCCGGCACGAGCTGGGCGACGGCACGGTGATCACGGTGCCGATGAACGCGGCCTGGTTCGACGCCTACGGCTGGTCGGTCGAGAACAGGGGCGTCTCGCCCGACATCGACGTCCTGCGCACCCCGCTGGACTGGGCCGAGGGGCGGCACGCCCAGCTGGCCGACGCCGTCGAACTCGCCCTGGGCCTGCTGGAGTCCCACCCGCCCGCCACGCCGCCCACCTACGGCGACGTGCCGGACCGCTCCCGCCCGAAGCTGCCGCCCAGGGCGTGACCCACCCCCTGCCCCACCTCGCGGTGGACAGGGGAAAGGGGCGCCCCGCACGGGGGCGCCCCGGTCCGTTCAGCGCGCGACGTCAGGCGTCGAAGTCCCGGTCGAAGCGGTCCTCCTGCTCGCGCTCGCGCTCACGCTCACGGTCGCGCTGCGGCTGCGACGGGTCCATGTCCTCGTCGCGCCGGCGGTCACGGCCCTGCATCTGCTCGCGAGCCTGGTCCGCCTTCTGACGGGCCTGGTTCTGCCACTGCTCGGACTTCTCCTGGAACTGGTCCTTCATACCCATGTGGGTTCACTCCCGTTGGGGGTGAGGGGATCTGGCTCGATCAGATTCACACGGGTCGTGACGCTACGCATGTCGATCACTCACGCACGGTAGTCCGCTGCTGTTCGTCGGCGGCTCCACCGGCTCCGACCAGGCCCGTGCGCATGCCCGCCAACCGGTCGGCGAACCGCCGCATCTCGCGCTGGCCCACCGTCCCGATGACGCCGGGCAGGTAACCGCGCACCCCCTGCATCCCGCGCAGCCACCACTGCCCGTACACGTGGCTCGACCGCCGCTCGATCCCGGCCACGAGCCGGTCCACCGCCGGACCGAGCGGGTAGGTCCTGTTGGACGGCCAGGGCAGCCGCTGCCGCAACTCCCGCATGACGTCGTCCTGGTCGGCTCCCCGCACCATGTCGGTGTCGGTCCACGACAGGTACCCGACGCCGACCTTCACGCCCCGGTACCCCACCTCGGCGCGCAGGCTGTGCGCGTACGCCTCCACGCCCGACTTGGACGCGCAGTACGCGGTCATCATCGGCGCCGGGGTGATCGCCGCGAGGGAGGCGATCTGCAGCAGGTAGCCCCGGCTCTCCAGCAGCATCGGCAGGAACGCGCGGGCGGTCACCGCCGAGCCGACCAGGTTGACCTCGATCACCCGCCGCCAGGACTGCGGGTCGGAGTCCACGAACGGACCCCCGGTCGCCACACCGGCGTTGGCGACGACGATGTCCACCCGGCCGAAGCGCTCCCTCACCTCCTCGGCGACCCGGGCCATCGCCTCGTGGTCGGTGACGTCGGCGTGCCAGTGGTCGCTGTCGCTGTGCAGCCGCGCGGAGACCTGCTTGAGCGCGTCCGGCTCCAGGCCGACCAGGGCGATCCGCACGCCGCGGGCGGAGAGCTTGCGGGCCAGCAACTCCCCGACGCCGCGCGCCGCCCCGGTCACCACGGCGACCTTGCCTTCGAGGCTCACCCTGCTCATGCGCTCTCCTCGGATCCGACCTGGATGTATGTGCTGACGAGCTCGCGTATCGTCCCGGTGACCGGCTCGGGCGCCTCGATCGGGGTCATGTGGCCGATGCCGGGCAGCTCGGTGAACCCGGTGCAGTTCGGCAGGGCCTCGCACAGCGCCCGGGACTGCGCGGGCGGGGTCAGCCGGTCCGCCGTACCGACGACGACGGCCGTGGGCACGGTCAGCTCCCGCACGCCGTGGTCGAGGTCGAGCAGGTCCAGCACCTGTGACCAGCTGTGGCGGACCCTGCGGGGGCAGGCGTGCACGATCCGGGCGCACGCCTCCACCATGTGCGGGGCCGAACCCGGGCCCATGGTGCCGTACTTGAGGATCCGGCGGGCCAGCGGCGTGACCGGCCCGAGCGGGGCGCGGGAGCCGAGGATCCGCCGGGTCAGCCAGGTCCGCACCGGCCCGGCCCGCAGGGGGAGGACGGTGGAGCCCGCGACCAGCTGCGAACTGCCCGTGCTGCACAGCAGGACGGCGGCCGCGTGCGCCTTGAAGGCGGCCCGCCCGGAGGCCGCCATGACGGTCATGCCGCCCATGGAGTGCCCGGCGATCACGGCCCGTTCGCCCGGGGAGAGGGTGGCGCCGAGCACGGCTTCCAGGTCGTCGGCGAGCGCGTCGGTGCTGCACGCCGGGTGCGCGGGGCTGCGGCCGTGCCCGCGCTGGTCGTAGGCGATGACCCGGTGGTCGGCGGCCAGCGCGCGGATCTGCGCCGCCCAGAAGGCGGTGGAGCAGGTCCAGCCGTGGGCGAGGACGACGGCGGGGGCGAACTCCGGCCCGTGGATCTCGACGTGCAGCCGGGCGCCGTCGGCGGAGACGGCGGTCAGTTCCCGCACGGGGGCGGGCGGGGCGTACGGCCCGGAGTCGACGGCGACGAGACGGCTCACGCGTCCACCCCGGCCTTCCGCGGGGCCCGCTGCTCGCCCTGCCCGGCCACGGGGGGCCGCAGGACGTCGTACTCGGCGAGGTCCACGCGGCGCGTCGCCCGCCGGAACTCGGCCGTCGTGCCGGGCCAGATGGTGGTGTTGCGGCCGCTGGCGTCGAGGTACCAGCTGGTGCAGCCGCCGGTGTTCCACACGGTCCGCTGCATGCGTTCCTGCACCCGGTGGTTCCAGCCCCGCACGGCCTCGGGGCGGGCGTCGAGGGCGACCCGGCCGCCCAGGACGTCGAGCTGGCGGACGTAGTCGGCCAGGTAGTTCAGCTGGGACTCGATCATCAGGATCATCGAGGAGTTCCCCAGGCCCGTGTTGGGGCCGATGATCGTCATCCAGTTCGGGAAGCCGGCCGCGGAGGCACCGCGCAGGGCCTCCATGCCACCCTTCCAGGTCTCCGCGAGGGTCCGGCCGTCGGCGCCCACGACCCGCTCGGCGATGGGCATGTCGGTGACGTGGAAGCCCGTGCCGAACACGATCGCGTCCACCTCGGCCTCGCTGCCGTCGGCGGCGACGAGGGTCGAGCCGCGCACCTCGGCGAGGCCGCTGGCGACGACGTCCACATTGGGCTGCGCGAGCGCCGGGTAGTAGGTGCTGGACAGCAGGATCCGCTTGCAGCCGATGCGGTAGTCCGGCGTGAGCTTGGCCCGCAGCGCCGGGTCCTTGATGGCCCGGGCCATGTTGCGCTTGGCCAGCTGCTCGACGAAACCGAGTTCGTTCGGCCGCTTGGTGAACGCCTGGACCTGCAACTCCCGGATGCCCCACAGCAGTCCGCGCCTGAGCTGCGCGGTGAAGGGCAGCTGCCGGTGCAGCCACCGCTCGACGTCGCCGATGGCCCGGTCCATGCGCGGCATGACCCACGGCGGGGTGCGCTGGAAGAGGGTGAGCCGGGAGACGTCCGGCTGGATGGAGGGCACGATCTGGATGGCCGAGGCGCCGGTGCCCACCATGGCGACGCGCTTGCCGCGCAGGTCGTAGTCGTGGTCCCAGCGGGCGGAGTGGAAGACCTTCCCGGGGAAGGAGTCCAGGCCGGGGATGTCGGGCACCTTCGGGTCGGACAGCGGCCCGGTGGCCGACACGACGAGGTCGGCGGAGAGGTTCCCGCTGCTGGTCTCGATGTCCCAGCACAGCCGCTCGGCGTTCCAGCTCATCCGCTTCACCTCCGAGTCGAAGCGGATGTGCGGCCGCAGCCGGAAGGTGTCCGCCACGTGCTCCAGGTAGGCCCGGATGTGCTCCTGCCCCGAGAAGGTGCGCGGCCAGTCCGGGTTGGGCGCGAAGGAGAACGAGTACAAGTGCGACGGCACGTCGCAGGCGCACCCCGGGTAGCTGTTGTCCCGCCAGGTGCCGCCGACACTGCTCGCCCGCTCCAGGACGACGAAGTCGGTGACACCCTCCCGGCGCAGCCGCACGGCGGCCCCCAGCCCGCCGAACCCGGACCCGACCACCGCGACCCGTACATGCTCGTGTTCGCGCTCGCCCATGCCGACACCTCCACACACCACGAGAACCGTGCCAGTGAACACTGGCGCAATGGGAGCGTAGAGCAGTGACGTACTGATGGGTAGGGGCTGCGACGAGGAAGTTACCCGCGGTACGCCTTAAGGTGCCCAGGTGGCCGAGAAGCGTGAATACCGCATGGAAGAGCTGGCCCGCCTCGCCGGGATCACGGTGCGCACCCTGCGCTTCTACCGCGAACGCAAGCTGATCCCGCCACCGCGCCGGGAGGGACGCATCGCCTGGTACGACGACCAGCACCTGGCCCGGCTGCGCACCATCACGGCCCTGCTGGAGCGCGGCCACACCCTCAACGGCATCGCGGAACTCGCGGAGGCCTTCGACCACGGCCGGGACGTCGGCGACCTGCTCGGCGTGGGCGGCCCCACCGAGGAGGAGCCGGTCCACCTCACGCCCGAGGAACTCGCCGACCACTTCGCGGGCGAGGCCACACCCGAGAACCTCGCCACCGCGATGGAGCTGGGCTACCTCGGCACCGACGGCGAGGAGATCGTCCACATCAGCCGCCGCCTGCTGGACGTCTCCTCGGCCCTGGTGCGCGAAGGCATCCCGCTGGCGGAGGTCCTCGGCGCGGCCAAGGAGGTCCGCGTGCACGCCGACGCCCTGGCCGACCTCTTCACCCAGCTGGTCCTGCGCCACGCCTCCCCGGAGGACCTGCCCCGCCTGCGCCCCCTGGCGCGCAGCGTGGTGGAGGCGGAGCTGTCCCTGGCCCTGGACCGGCGGATGCGCGAGGACGGCTCCCGGGGGGAACGGTCCTAGCGGTCGTAGACCACGGTCACGGGAGCGTGGTCGGACCACCGCTCCGCGTGCGTGGCGGCCCGCTCCACGAACCCCTTGACCGCCCGCTCGGCGAGCCCGGGGGTCGCGACGTGGTAGTCGATCCGCCAGCCGGTGTCGTTGTCGAAGGCCCGCCCGCGGTAGGACCACCACGAGTACGGCCCCTCGGTGTCCGGGTGCAGGGCGCGTACGACGTCGACGTAGCCGCCGTCGGCCGGGTCGAGGACGCGGCCGAGCCACTCTCGCTCCTCGGGCAGGAAGCCGGAGGACTTCTGGTTGCCGCGCCAGTTCTTCAGGTCGGCCTTGGTGTGGGCGATGTTCCAGTCGCCGCAGACGACGACCTCGCGCCCCTGCGCCGCGGCCCGCTCCCGCAGTCCCTTCAGATGGGCGAGGAACTCGCCCATGAAGCGCTCCTTCTCGTCCTGCCGCTCGGTGCCGACCTCGCCGGAGGGCAGATAGAGCGAGGCGACGGTGACCCCCGGCAGGTCGGCCTCCACGTACCGGCCGCTGCCGTCGAACTCGGCCGACCCGAACCCGATCCGCACCCGGTCGGGCTCGCGCCTGCTGTACAGCGACACCCCGGCCCGGCCCTTGGCGGCGGCCGGCGCGTGCACCACGTGCCACCCCTCGGGCGCGCGGACGTGCCCGGGCAGCTGCTCCGGCTCGGCGCGCACCTCCTGCAGGCACAGCACGTCGGCGTCGGTCCCGGCCAGCCACTCCACGAAGCCCTTCTTCGCGGCGGCCCGCAGCCCGTTCACATTCACAGAGGTCACAGTGAGCACCCCGGCACGATACCGGCACCCTGGACCGGGTCCAGATCCGGATCGCATACGGTGGTCGGCATGCGCATACGCCGGGTCTCCTTCGACCACCCCGACGCCGTGAAGCTGAACGACCAGGTCCAGGCCGAATACGCCCTCCGCTACGGGGACGACGGCGACGCCACGCCCATGGCCGCCGCGGACTTCGCCCCGCCGAACGGCACCTACCTGATCGCGTACGACGAGGACGGCACGCCCGTCGCCTCGGGCGGCTGGCGCGCCCAGGACGCGAACGGCGAGGGCAACGTGGACGGCGACGCCGAGCTGAAGCGCATGTACGTGATCGAGCAGATGCGCGGCCGGGGTCTGGCCCGCCGCGTGCTGGCGGCCCTGGAGGAGGACGCCCGCGCGGCCGGCCGCGTCCGCATGGTCCTGGAGACCGGCACCAAGCAGCCGGAGGCCATCGCCCTGTACACGTCCAGCGGTTACGAGCCGTGCGCCAAGTTCGGCTACTACCGCCACCACGAGGCCAGTCGCTGCTTCGCGAAGCGGCTCTGACGAGCCGAAGCGCCCTGCGGGGCCCGCGAACAGAGCAGAGCCCCTGTCGGCTTGCGCCGACAGGGGCTCGAAGCTGCGTGGACCTGAGGGGATTTGAACCCCTGGCCCCCTCGATGCGAACGAGGTGCGCTACCGGACTGCGCCACAGGCCCTTGCAACGAGTGAAACTCTAGCACCCCGATCGGCCCGCATAAAAATCCGTTCCCGAGCGGCGGCCGCGCGCCTGTGAGCGGGGCTACTCGTTGGCGGCCCGGGGCCGGTCCCCGTCCTCGTACTGGTCGAACAGCGGCGTGCGGCCGCGCTCCCGCGCCCGCCGCGCGGAGGCCGCGGCGGGGTTCCCGCCGCGCGAGCGCTTCCGGGCGGGCGGCGGTGCGTCACGGCGCCCGTTGCCGTCCGTCCCGTCGGGCGCGTGGGGCTCCGCCGCGACCGGGCCGGCGGGGGCGGCCGTCTCCTCCGCCCCCTCGGGGGTGACCGTGCTCGACCGCGCCGAGCTCCAGGTGTCGGGGGCGCCGAGGTCCACGTCGCTGGTCGCCCGGGGCGCCACCGGCGCGGTCACGTAGGTCGGCAGGGGCACCGGCACCGGCTCCCAGCTGTCGCCCTGGCCGGGCCGCCGCTGCCGCTCGCGCTGCTGGTCGACCCACTCCGCGTGGTCGGTCTGCTCGACGAGGGCGCGCCGGTCGGCCGCGAGGGCCGACAGGCCGGGGTCGGTCACCGGCTCGGGTCCCTCCTCCGGTTCGTCGGCCTCGTCCTCGGCCAGGGGACGCCGGCGGGGCTGGCGCTGCCGCTCCCGCAGCCGCTGGGCGGCGGCCTCGGCCCGGCGGCGGTCCATCTGGTAGGTGAAGCGGCGGCGCTCCTGGGAGCGCAGGTACGCGATGTACACGCTGAGCATCACGGCGGGCACGCCCGGGGCCCACAGGAACGCCAGGCCTCCGACCGCGGCGACGATCGCGCCGAGGGTGAAGGCGAGGAAGAGCATGGTGGTGGTGCGCCTGCGGCGCGCGAGCACCTTCGAGCGCCGGGCCCGTGCCGCGGCCGCCTGGTCCGCCCGCGCCGACGCACCGCGCCGCGCGGCGGCCGCGCCGCCCGGCCCGCGTTCGGGGCGGGCCGCGTCCGGTGCCGGACGGGCCGGCCGCCCGGGGGCGGGCGACGGGAGGGGCGCCTGGGTCTGGGGGCGGGTCTTGGACACCGCGAAGGCCCGGACGTCCACCGACTCGGTGACGGCGTCCGGGGCGTCGGCGTCCCGCTCCTCCTCCTCGGCGGAGCGCGCCCGCAGGTCCTTGGCGTACCGGCGCTCCATGGCCGCCTTTCCGGACAGGAGCCGGATGGCGGTGCTGAAGCGTTCCGTCGGACGGGCCTCGTTCAGCTCGTCCTGCCTACGGAGCCACATCGGCACCAAGTAGGCGGCCCAGGCCCCGACAATGACTGCGTAGATGAGGCCGCTGCTGCTCACGCCTCACACCGTAGAGGGGTTTGCGTGAGGCCATCTGCCAATTGAGCCGGTGTGTCGCACGATCTGGCTGATATTTCGAACTTTTTTTGCGACTGATGCGATCAGCACACCACCGAGGCCGAGAATTCCTCGCCCCGAGACGGTCACCAGCCGATCAATTTCGAACATATATTCAATTTCCGGGGTGTGGCCGCATTCCCGGATTACTCTCCGATCGTGCCCGCTGCCAGCGCCTGAGCAAACCGTCCGGCACCTCTTCCGCCGTGAGCGCGAAGACGAGGTGGTCGCGCCAGGCTCCGTCGATGTGGAGATAGCGGGGCCGGAGTCCCTCCTCGCGGAATCCGAGCTTTTCCACCACCCGGCGGCTCGGGCCGTTCTCGGGACGAATGCAGACCTCGACGCGGTGCAGTCCGACGGTGCGGAAACAGTGGTCGACGACGAGCGCCACCGCCGTCGGCATCACCCCGCGTCCGGCCACCGCCTCGTCGACCCAGTACCCGACGTGCCCCGAGCACATCGAGCCCCAGGTGATCCCGGCGACCGTCAGCTGCCCGACCAGCCGCCCCTGGTACTCGATGACGAAAGGCAGCATCCGGCCCGCGTTCGCCTCCGATCGGAGGTGGCGGACCATCTGGCGGAAGGTCGGGCGGTGCGCGATCGGCCCGCCGGGCGTGGGCGGCGGAATCGTCGCCTCCCAGGGGCGCAGCCAGTCGCGGTTGCGCCGGTTGACCTCGCGCCACGCCCGCTGGTCGCGCAGCTTTATCGGCCGGAGGACGATGTCGCCCTCCACCAGCTCGACGGGCCAGGATGGGCTGTTCAGCTCGCACCCCCGTCGGACCTGGGGTGGTCACCGCCGCGCAGCTGCTCGACGGCGTGGACCAGCAGCGGTTCCAGCACGGCGAGACCGTCCTTCACACCGCCGCCGGAACCGGGCAGGTTGACGATCAGGGTGCGTCCGGCCACTCCGGCCAGGCCCCGGGAGAGCGCCGCCGTCGGCACCTTCTCCCGGCCGAACGCCCGGATGGCCTCGGCGATGCCGGGCACCTCGTAATCGATCACCCGGCGCGTGGCCTCGGGGGTGCGGTCGGTGGGTGAGATGCCCGTGCCGCCGGTGGTGACGATGACGTCGTAGCCGGCCTCCACACCGGCGCGCAGGGCCGCCTCCACCGGGCCCCCGTCGGGGACGACCTGCGGACCCTCGACCTCGAAGCCGAAGCGCTCCAGGCCGTCGGCGATCAGCGGGCCGCCCTTGTCCTCGTAGATGCCCGCGGCGGCCCGGTTGGAGGCCGTCACGACCAGAGCGCGGTACGTCATGCCCGGCTCCAGTCGCCCGACTTGCCGCCCGTCTTCTCCTCGACCCGTACGTCCGTGATGACCGCTCCCTTGTCCACCGCCTTGACCATGTCGATCACGGTGAGCGCGGCGACGGAGACCGCCGTGAGGGCCTCCATCTCGACGCCCGTGCGATCCGTGGTCTTCACGGTGGCCAGGATCTCCACGGCGTCGTCCGCGACCGACAGGTCCAGTCTCACACCGGAGACCGACAACGGGTGACAGAGCGGGATCAGGTCGGGGGTGCGTTTGGCTCCCATGATCCCGGCGATCCGCGCGGTCGCGAGGGCGTCGCCCTTGGGGACGCCCTCGCCGCGCAGCAGCTCGATCACGCGGGGCGAGACGAGGACGCGTCCGCTGGCGCGCGCGGTGCGCGCGGTCACGTCCTTCTCCGACACGTCGACCATGCGGGCGGCGCCCGCCTCGTCGAGGTGCGTCAGCCCGCCTTGTGTGGAGCCGTCCTGCGTGCCTGGGTCCTGCGTGCTCATGCTGTGTGGCGCTCCCGGTCCGGGCCCGTCGCGGTGCGGCGCACGGGCCTGCTGTGCGCGACACGCTACCCCCAACCAGCGGCTACCGGCCGAGCAGGATCACCTCGACCTCGGTGCCGGGCTCGACGGACTCGGTGTCCTCGGGGACGACGATCAGCGCGTCGGCGTGGGCGAGGGCCGCGACCAGGTGGGAGCCGGCGCCGCCGACCGGGGTGACCCGGCCGTCCTCGTACCTGCCGCGCAGGAACTGGCGGCGGCCCTTCGGCGAGGTCAGCGCCGTGCCGGCGGCCAGGGTGGCCCGGGTCGTGGGGCGGTGGACGTCCGGCAGACCCATGAGGGCGCGGATGGCGGGGCGGACGAACAGCTCGAAGGAGACGTACGACGAGACCGGGTTGCCGGGCAGGGCCAGCAGCGGCGTGTGGTCGGGGCCGATGGAGCCGAAGCCCTGGGGCTTGCCCGGCTGCATGGCCAGCTTGCGGAACTCCACTCCGCTGCCGGGCTCGTCCTCGTCCGCGACGTGGGACAGGGCCTCCTTGACGACGTCGTAGGCGCCGACGCTCACCCCGCCCGTGGTGACCATCAGGTCGGCCCGGACCAGTTGGTCCTCGATGGTGGAGCGCAGGGTCTCGGCGTCGTCGGCGACGGCGCCCACGCGGTAGGCGAGGGCGCCGGCGTCACGGGCGGCGGCGGTGAGGGCGAAGCTGTTGGAGTCGTAGATCTGACCCGTGCGCAGTTCCCCGTCGGGCGGGACGAGTTCGCTGCCGGTGGAGAGCACCACCACGCGCGGGCGCGGGCGCACGCGCACGGTGCCGCGGCCGATCGCGGCGAGCAGGGCGATCTGCGGCGGGCCGAGGATCGTACCGGCCTCCAGGGCGCGGTCGCCGGCCTTGACGTCGCTGCCCTTCGCGCGCACGTGCGCGCGAGCCCCGGCCGGGCGGTAGACCTGCACCTGGCCGGTGGCGCCCTCGGGGCCGAGGCTGCGGGCGCGCATGCCGCGGACGGGACCCTCGCCGAGCCCGCCGTCGGTCCACTCCACCGGCACGACCGTCTCGGCGCCGGGCGGCAGCGGGGCGCCCGTCATGATGCGCGCGGCCTGGCCTGGCCCCACCTGGAGCAGGGCGGACTGACCGGCGGCGACGTCCCCGACGACCTCCAGGGCCGCCGGGAACTCCTCGCTCGCGCCCGCCACGTCCGCGACCCGCACCGCGTAGCCGTCCATCGAGCTGTTGTCGAAGGGCGGCAGGGACACCGGCACCGTGACGTCCTCGACGAGGACGCAGCCCTGGGCGTCGAGCAGGTGCAGCTCGATCGGCTCCAGGGGCCGGACGGTGGCGAGGATGTCCTCCAGGTGCTCCTCCACCGACCACAGGTGGTCGGGGCCCGAGTGGTCCTGGTGCGTGACGCGGGGCGCGGCGCTGCTCAACGTGCTACATCTCCTCGGCTACGTAACTGCGAAGCCAGGTCCGGAAGTCCGGGCCCAGGTCCTCACGTTCGCACGCGAGTCGGACGATGGCACGCAGGTAGTCACCGCGGTCGCCGGTGTCATAGCGGCGGCCCTTGAAGACCACGCCGTGCACCGGGCCGCCGATCTTCTCGTCCTCGGCGAGCTGCTGCAGGGCGTCCGTGAGCTGGATCTCGCCGCCGCGGCCCGGCTCGGTCCGGCGCAGTATGTCGAAGATGTGCGGGTCGAGGACGTAGCGGCCGATGACCGCGTAGTGGGAGGGGGCGTCGGCCGGGTCGGGCTTCTCGACCAGGCCGCTGACCCTGACGACGTCGCTGTCCTCGGTGGTCTCCACGGCGGCGCAGCCGTAGAGGTGGATCTGCTCCGGGGCGACCTCCATGAGCGCGATGACGCTGCCGCCGCGCTGCTCCTGCACCTCGACCATGCGCTGCAGCAGCGGGTCGCGGGGGTCGATCAGGTCGTCGCCGAGGAGGACCGCGAAGGGCTCGTGGCCGACGTGCGGGGCGGCGCACAGCACGGCGTGGCCGAGGCCCTTGGGGTCGCCCTGGCGGACGTAGTGCATGGTCGCCAGGTCGCTGGACTCCTGCACCTTGGCGAGGCGGTCGGCGTCGCCCTTCTTCTGGAGCGCCGACTCCAGCTCGTAGTTGCGGTCGAAGTGGTCCTCGAGGGGGCGCTTGTTGCGGCCCGTCACCATGAGGACGTCGTCGAGACCGGCCGCGACGGCTTCCTCGACCACGTACTGGATCGCGGGCTTGTCCACCACCGGCAGCATCTCCTTGGGAGTCGCCTTGGTGGCCGGCAGGAACCGGGTGCCGAGTCCTGCTGCGGGAATGACAGCCTTGCTGATCCGAGGGTGCGCCTGAGTCATGCCCGCCACCCTATCCGGTGCCTTTGGATGGAATCTGCGGCTCCGGATCATAGGCGCTCATATGAGCGTATTGCGACGGTACGGGAGCGACCATTGAGGCACATCACACGTCCGGGCGAGCCTGACAAGCGGAGTTTGCGGCGCGGGATCCTCACGGCGAGGGACAGGTTGACGGCGGATGACCTGCGGGAAGCCTCGGCCGCTCTGGCCGGGCGCGCCCTGGAGCTGCCCGAGCTGGCGCGGGCCGGCACGGTCGCCGCGTACGTCTCCGTGGGGAGCGAGCCCGGAACGCTCGCGCTCCTGGACGCCTTGCGCGCCCGGGGCGTGCGCGTGCTGCTGCCGGTGCTCCTGCCCGACAACGACCTCGACTGGGGCCGGTACGAGGGCAAGGAGTCGCTCGCACGGGTCCGGCACGGCGGCCGGATGGCCCTCTTCGAGCCGGCGGGCCGACGCCTCGGGCCGGACGCGGTGACCGCGGCGGACGCGGTGCTGCTGCCGGGGCTCGCGGTCGACACGCGCGGGATGCGCCTGGGCCGGGGCGGAGGCTCGTACGACCGGGTGCTGGCCCGGCTGGAGCGTGCGGGGGCGCACCCGGCGCTGGTGGTGCTGCTGTACGACGCCGAGGTCGTCGGCCACGTCCCGGCGGAGCCGCACGACCGGCCGGTGCACGCGGTGGTGACGCCCTCGGGCGTGCGGCGGTTCCGGCCGGGGCCCTGACGCGGAGAAACGGCCCTCCACGCGTGCGTGGAGGGCCGTTCGCCGTGCGTCGCCGCCTTGTTCAGCGGCTCACGGCTTGAGCACCAGTTTGTCGGCCGTGCCGTTCTCGACCGCCCGGTCCGAGAAGGACCAGGGCAGCAGCTCGCCGTCGGCCCACTTGTCGGTCTGGTCGACGTAGTGCGCGTTGTAGGCGTGCCCGGAGGCGCCGGTGAGGTTGATCCAGCGGGACTTGTCGAGGTCGCCGAGGTTCACCACCATCCGCATGGACGGCACCCACACCACGCCGTAGCCGCCGGCGGCGTTCCAGCCGGTCGCGTTCACCGTCGCCTCGCCGCCGCTGAGCTCCCAGGGGCCGCGGTTGAGGGCGTACTGGAGGAAGCCGGGTCCCGCGGTGCCGAGGGTCTGGTTCTTCAGGAACAGGCGGTGCAGCCGGCCCCAGCTCCAGGTGTCGATGTCCTTGCCGAGCTTGGCGGTCAGCTCCCAGCGGGCGTCGACCATGGCCCGCTTGAACAGCTGGTCGCGGTTGACGGCGCCGTCGCGGGTGCCGACCTCGGGCGTCCTCCACCAGTCGCTCTTCGGCTGGTCCATCAGCTTGCGGACCACCTCGAACCAGCGGTCGCCGCCGTCGGGCTGCGCCCGGTCGGGGTCGCGCTGCCCGCACTCGCGGACCTCCTGGACCTCGTCGGCGGGGCCGGTGGTGTTGACCGGCTTGACCCACAGGCACTGTCCCCTGGGCCGCAGCTCCTTGGGCAGCTTGTTGCCGAAGGCCAGCTTGAGGACGTTGCGCCAGACGGCGTTGAAGTAGGCGGCGGCCGCCGAGTCGGCGTCCTGGGTGTAGTCCCAGCCCTCCAGGAGCTTCTGGGCCTCGCGGACGTCCTTGTCTTCGGTGTCGATCTTCAGCAGCGTGGGCACCAGCAGCCGGGCGATCTCACTGCTGTTGTCGAGCTGCATCTGGCGCATGTCGTCGGTCGAGATCTTGCCGCCGTCCTTGATCTTCGACTGGATCAGGTCGGTGATCCGCTGGCTGCGCGTGCCGTAGCCCCAGTCCGTGGTGAGGGTGTAGGGGTACTTGTCCTCGTCGATCACGGCCTGGTTGGCGGTGACGATGTAACCGCGGTCCGGGTCGTACTCGTAGGGCAGCTCGTCCTGCGGGACGTAACCGGTCCAGCGGTACTCCGGGTCCCAGCCGGGCGCCGGCAGGGAGCCGTCGAAGCCCTCCGCGCGGGTGGGGATCCTCCCCGGCAGGGTGTAGCCGATGTGGTCCTCGGTGTCGGCGTAGACCAGGTTCTGCGACGGCACGTCGAACAGGGCGGCGGCCTTGCGGAAGTCGGTCCAGTTCTTCGCCCGGTTCATGGCGAAGACGGCCTCCATGGTGGTGCCCGGCTGCAGCGCGGTCCAGCGCAGCGCGACGCCGTAGCCGTCGCCGCGGTCGGGCGCGGCCGTGTCGACGGTGGCCTTCTTGCCGACCTTCACGAGTTCCTCGTCGCGGTCGGAGAGCAGGGGCCCGTTGTTGGTCTCGCGGACGACGATCTTCTTGGGCGAGCCGCCGGCGACCCGGATGGTCTCCTCGCGGGTCTGGAACGGCCTGACCTTGCCGTCGTAGAGGTAGCCCTCGCCGGTGATCTTCTCCAGGTAGAGGTCCGTGACGTCCACGCCGGAGTTGGTCATCCCCCAGGCGATGTCCTGGTTGTGACCGATGATCACGCCCGGCATGCCGGCGAAGGTGTAGCCGGTGACGTCGTACTGGCAGGTGCTGGAGACGCTGCGGCAGTGCAGGCCCATCTGGTACCAGACCGACGGCAGCGAGGGCGACAGGTGCGGGTCGTTGGCCAGCAGCGGCTTGCCGGTGATGGTGTGCTTCCCGCTGACGACCCAGGAGTTGGAGCCGATGCCGTCGCCGTTCACGCCGACGGCCGGCGGGAGGTCGTCCAGGACCCGGGTGAGGCCGGAGAGCTGGCCGTCCAGGCCGGAGGTGCCGGAGGCGGCGCCGCCGGTGCCCGCGCCGGTGCCCGCGGTGCCGGACGTGCCCGCGGTGCCGGACGTGCCCGCGGTGCCGCTCGTGCCGGACGTGCCCGCGGTGCCGCCGGTCCCGGCCGTTCCGGCGGTGC
This sequence comes from Streptomyces sp. NPDC044921, assembly GCF_056432865.1. Classification (NCBI taxonomy): domain Bacteria; kingdom Bacillati; phylum Actinomycetota; class Actinomycetes; order Kitasatosporales; family Streptomycetaceae; genus Streptomyces; species Streptomyces sp. NPDC044921. Next base: position 360,319 of record NZ_JBWKIF010000001.1, on the reverse strand, counting down.
CCGAGGTGCCGCTCGTGCCGGAGGCGCCGGCGCTGCCGCCCTGCTCGAACACGCCGGTCAGCTCGCTGTACTGGCCCTCCTGGACGATCGCCTTGTTCCGGCTGTACGGGTACTGCGGGTACAGCTCGGCGATCTGCTTCGGGCCCAGGCGGCTGGTGAGCAGGGCGCGGTCGATCTCGTCCTGCATGTTGCCGCGCAGGTCCCAGGCCATCGCCTTCAGCCAGGAGACCGAGTCGACCGGGGTCCACTTCTGCGGCTTGTAGTCGTTGGTGAAGCCCAGCGCCGCGTACTCCAGGGAGATGTCCTCGCCGTCCTTGCCCTGGAGGTAGGCGTTGACCCCCTCGGCGTAGGCCTGGAGGTACTTCTTCGTGGCGGCCGACAGCTTGGTGTCGTACTCCCGCTTGGCGACCCGGTCCCAGCCCAGGGTGCGCAGGAACTCGTCGTTGTCGACCTGGCTCTTGCCGAACATCTCCGACAGGCGTCCGGCGGCCATGTGGCGGCGGACGTCCATCTCGTAGAAGCGGTCCTGGGCCTGGACGTAGCCCTGGGCCATGAACAGGTCCGCGTCGGAGGAGGCGTAGATCTGCGGGATGCCGTGGTCGTCGCGTTTGACCTCGACGGGTCCCGAGAGGCCCTTCAGCGTGAGGGTGCCCTTGGTCTGCGGGAAGGACGCCCGGACGGTGCTGATCGACCAGTACGCCCCGAAGGCGACGCCTCCGATGACGGCCAGCACCAGGACGAGCACGATCAGACGTGCTTTGCGCCCCTTTCTCCTGCCGGACTTGCCGGGCTGCTGACCCGTGGAGGCGGTGGTGTTGGGGGGCATCGCTGTCCTTGCTGTCCTAAGTCGAGCGGCAGGTTCGGCTGTGCTTTTAACTGAGCGCTGGAGCAACGATAGGCGCAGGGCCTTGCGCCCCTTGACGCGGAGTCGGGAACCGGCACGGACGGACGTTCGATCTTGCCCTGCCGAGCGTCAAGAAATCGTCAAGAGTTAGGTAAGGTAACGAAGTAGTCGGCGCGCTGCGCCACCCACTTCGTGTGCGATGTACGTGAGCCCACGCGCGCGTGCGTGCGGGCCAGGGAAGGAATCGGCCGCTGACTGTCCACCACCTCAACCAGCTCCTGCTCGTCTGCTCGCTCGTCCTGCTCGTCGCCGTCGCAGCGGTACGGATCTCCTCGCGCAGCGGGCTCCCCAGCCTGCTCGTGTACCTGGGCATCGGCGTCGCCATGGGCCAGGACGGCATCGGGGACATCCACTTCGACAACGCCGAGCTGACCCAGGTCATCGGCTACGCGGCGCTGGTCGTGATCCTGGCCGAGGGCGGCCTGGGCACGAAGTGGAAGGAGATCGAGCCGGTGATGCCGGCCGCCACGGCGCTGGCGCTGGCCGGTGTGGCGGTGAGCGTCGGGGTCACGGCGTCGGCGGCGCACTACCTGGTCGGGCTGGAGTGGCGGCAGGCACTGATCATCGGGGCGGTCGTCTCCTCGACCGACGCGGCGGCCGTGTTCTCCGTGCTGCGCAAGATCCCGCTCCCCGCGCGCGTGAAGGGCACGCTGGAGGCGGAGTCCGGCTTCAACGACGCCCCCGTGGTCATCCTCGTGGTGTCCCTGTCCACGGCCGGACCGGTCGAGCACTGGTACGTGCTGCTGGGCGTGATCCTGCTGGAGCTGGCGATCGGCGCGGCCATCGGGCTCGCGGTGGGCTGGCTGGGCGCCTGGGGGCTCAGGCACGTGGCGCTGCCCGCGTCCGGCCTGTACCCGATCGCCGTCATGGCGATCGCCGTGGTGGCGTACGCCGCGGGCGCGCTCGCCCACGGCAGCGGCTTCCTCGCGGTGTACCTGGCCGCGATGGTGATGGGCAACGCCCGGCTGCCGCACTGGCCGGCCACCCGCGGCTTCGCCGACGGGCTGGGCTGGCTGGCGCAGATCGGCATGTTCGTCATGCTCGGCCTGCTGGTCACCCCCCACGAGCTGGGCGACGACATCGTGCCCGCGCTGGTCATCGGGCTGGTCCTGACCATGGTGGCGCGTCCGCTGGGCGTGTTCGCCTGCCTGGCGCCGTTCCGGGTGCCCTGGCGGGAGTCGGCGCTGATGTCCTGGGCCGGGCTGCGCGGAGCGGTGCCCATCATCCTGGCGACCATCCCAATGGTGAAGGGCGTCGCGGGCAGCGACCGGATCTTCAACATCGTCTTCGTCCTGGTCGTCGTCTACACCCTCGTTCAAGGCCCGACGCTGCCCTGGCTGGGCCGCACGCTGCGGCTCGGCGAGGACTCCGAGGCGGCCGACCTCGGCATCGAGTCGGCCCCGCTGGAGCGGCTGCGCGGGCATCTGCTGTCCGTCGTGATCCCCGAGGGGTCGAAGATGCACGGCGTGGAGGTGGCGGAGCTGCGGCTGCCGCACGGCTCGGCCGTGACGCTCGTGGTGCGCGGAGGGGAATCGTTCGTCCCGTTGCCGACGACGGTTCTGCAGCGCGGCGACGAGCTCCTCGTGGTCGCCACCGACCCCGTCCGGGACGCGACCGAGAGCCGGCTGCGGGCGGTCGGGCACGGGGGCAAGCTGGCCGGGTGGCTGGGCACGGACGGGGCGGGACCCTGACGGGGCGGGTCCCTGGCGGGGCGGGACCCTGACGGGGCGGGACCCTGACGGGGCGGGTCCCTGGCGGGGCGGGTTCCTGGCGGGGCGAGTTTCTGATGGGTGATTCGCCCCGTTTGGCGAATCCCAAGGCGGGCCGGTTCGTGGTGCCCCTTTTCACAGGCCGGCCCGCCCTTGATCCCTGTAAGATGAAGGCGTACCCAGATCGAACCAACTCTGCCTGACGCAGAGCTGGCGCGACCGTATGGCGGTCGGGACACCCCTCCTCACCGGGCCCCGGCATCTACCGCAGTTCCGCGCAAGAGGACAGCTCTCGGCGCCGCCCGCTGACGGGGCCGCGCTACCAGGCGGCAGAAAGGCACGGGCCGTGGCATCCACGGTCACCTCGAAGACGCCGGAAAACCCGTCGGCTTCCGCCCGCCCGGGATACGGCCGGCTGCTGCACACCCGCGGCGCCTGGACGTTCCTGCTCCCCGGTTTCGCGGCGCGCCAGCCGTTCGCGATGCTGACGATCTCCATCGTGCTGCTGGTGCAGCACACCACCGGCTCCTACGGGGCCGCGGGCGCCGTCGCGGCCGTCACCGGTGTCTCCATGGCCCTGTTCGCGCCGTACACCGGCCGTCTCGCCGACCGGTACGGGCAGCGCGCCGTGCTGATCCCCGGGGTGCTGCTGCACACCCTGTCCGGTCTGACGCTGACCGGGCTGGCCCTCATGGACGCGCCCCTGTGGGCGCTGTTCGCCGCGGCCGTCCCGACCGGCGCCTCGGTGCCGCAGGTCGGGCCCATGGTGCGGGCCCGCTGGGGCGTCAAGCTCAAGGACTCGCCCCTGATGACCACCGCGGCGGCCTTCGAGTCCGTCACGGACGAGCTGACCTTCGTCGTCGGGCCGCTGCTGGCCACGGCCCTGTGCACGGCCGTCGACCCGGCCGCGGGGCTGGTCACGGAGGCCTCGCTGACCCTGGTCGGCGGTCTGCTGTTCGCCGCGCAGAAGAGCACCCAGCCCGCGGTCTCGGACCGCGGCCACACGCGCGTGGAGCACACGTCGGCCCTGCGGGTCCCCGGGGTGCGCGTGCTGATCGTGACCTTCCTGGGCATCGGCACGGTCTTCGGCGGAATGCAGGTCTCCCTGGCGGCGTTCACCGAGTCCATCGGCGAGCCCGGCCTGAACGGCGTCCTGTACGGCGTCTTCGCCGCGGGCAACATGCTCTCCGGCCTGGTGTGCGGCGCGATCGCCTGGAAGGTGGCACCGCAGCGGCGCCTGGTCGTCGGCTACGCCGCGCTCGCGCTGACCGCGTCCGGCCTGTGGGCCGCCCACTCGGTGCCGGTCCTCGCCGGCCTGGGCCTGCTGGTCGGCGTGTGCATCGCGCCCGCCCTGATCACCGGCTACACCCTGGTGGAGTCCCTGGTCCCGGCCGGAGCCCACACGGAGGCCTTCACCTGGCTGACCGGCGCGGTGGCACTCGGCCAGGCGGCGGCCGTCACGGTCGCCGGCCAGCTGGAGGACCGCCTCTGGGACGGCGCCGGTTTCCTAGTGCCGATGGGCGGCACCGTGCTCGCCCTGGCGACCTTGCTGGCCCTGCGTTCCCGGCTCGCCTCACGCGACCAGGGGCGGACCGTCGCACGTGGCGTGGGTCACCGCGTGCCGGTCGCAGTGGACTGAGCGGCCGGAATACGTCACTATGGAGCGTCGTTAGCACTCATCGAGTGAGAGTGCCAGGAGGAAGACAGTGCCCACCTACCAGTACCAGTGCACCGAGTGCGGCGAGGGCCTCGAGGCGGTGCAGAAGTTCACCGACGACGCCCTGACCGAGTGCCCCAGCTGCCAGGGCCGCCTGAAGAAGGTGTTCTCGGCGGTCGGCATTGTCTTCAAGGGCTCCGGCTTCTACCGGAACGACAGCCGCGGCTCCTCGTCCAGCAGCTCCCCGGCGTCGAAGTCGTCGAGCTCTTCCTCGACCTCGGACTCCGGCTCGTCGAGCTCGTCGAGTGCGTCGTCGAGTGCCGGCAGCAGCTCCACGAGCAGCAGCACCACCGCCGCGTAAGGCCTGATCCTCACGGGACCCCGTCGCCCTCCCGGCGACGGGGTCCTCGGCGTTCCCGGGTGCGGTTAGGGTGCGGGCATGGCGAACAACGCGAACGCGACGGCCTCGACGGACTCTGCGGGCAGGGGTGGTGCGGAGAGCGCGGGAAGCGCGGCGAGCGCCGGGATCGGCGTCATCGGGGGTTCCGGGTTCTACTCCTTCCTCGACGACGTGACCGAGGTCCGGGTCGACACCCCGTACGGGCCGCCCAGCGACTCCCTCTTCCTCGGCGAGGTCGCCGGCCGGCGGGTCGCCTTCCTGCCCCGGCACGGCCGCAGCCACCACCTGCCGCCGCACCGGATCAACTACCGGGCCAACCTGTGGGCGCTGCGCTCGGTCGGCGTGCGCCAGGTGCTCGCCCCCTGCGCGGTGGGCGGGCTGCGCCCCGAGTACGGGCCGGGCACACTGCTGGTGCCGGACCAGCTGGTCGACCGCACCAAGTCCCGCGCGAACTCCTACTTCGACGGGCTGCCGCTGCCCGACGGCACGGTGCCGAACGTCGTGCACGTGTCGCTGGCCGACCCCTACTGCCCCACCGGGCGGGCCGTCGCCCTGAAGGCGGCACGCGGGCGGGACTGGGCTCCGGTGGACGGCGGCACGCTGGTCGTGGTCGAGGGGCCGCGCTTCTCGACCCGCGCCGAATCGCTGTGGCACCAGGCGCAGGGCTGGTCGGTGGTGGGCATGACCGGCCATCCCGAGGCGGCGCTCGCCCGTGAACTGGAGCTCTGCTACACGTCGCTGACGCTGGTCACCGACCTCGACGCCGGTGCGGAGACCGGCGAGGGCGTCTCGCACGACGAGGTGCTGCGGGTGTTCGCGGCGAACGTCGACCGGCTGCGCGGGGTGCTGTTCGACGCGGTGGCCGGGCTGCCGGAGTCGGACGAGCGGGACTGTCTGTGTGTGAGTGCGCTGGGTGGGATGGATCCGGGGTTCGCGTTGCCGTAGACGGGCGTCGCCGGAGGGACCCGGAGCAGGCCGGAGCAGGCCGGAGGGGGCCGGAGCGGGCCGGAGGGGGTCGGAGCGGGCCGGAGGGGGTCGGGCTGGCCAGGGCGTGGGGGTGGAACCTGTCGTTCGGGTGAGGGGGTTGTCCACAGCCCGGCGGTGCGTCCACAGGTCTGAGCGGGGCTCGGGGGGACGCCTCATCGTGGGGAGCGCAAGCCGGTCCCTCGTCGCAGGTGGTGGTCCCCGTGTCCCTCGCTCCGTCCTCCCCGCTCCGCACCCCGCCGTCCTGGTCGGCCTCGCTCCCGCCCGGGCCCGAGGTGCCGGCGGCGCGAGAGGTGCCGCGGTTCGCACCCGTGCGGGTGAGCGGCGGCCGCGGCCGGCTCCTGCGCAACCGTCGGCGGGCCCTGGCCGTGGGGCTCGCGGTCACCGCGACCGCGCTGGTGGCGGCCGGACCCCGGGGCGCCGAGGGAGCCCGTGGGCACCCCCGGGCCGAGCCCCCCGCGCACGCCACGCGGGTGTCCGGGGAGCAACCCGCGCGCACGCGGTCCGCCGCACGGGCCGTGACGGCCCCGGTCCGGATCGCCGACGCCGCGACCGTACGGCTGCTGCGGCCCGGCGACCGGGTCGACGTCATCGCCGCCGACCAGACGGCGGCGGGCGGGGACGCCCGGGTCGTCGCCCGCGGAGCCAGGGTGACCGAGGTGCCGGAGCCGGTGGAGGGCGCCTCCGACGGCGGGGCGCTGATCGTGCTGTCGGTGCCGCGTGCCACCGCCGCCCGGCTGGCGGGCGCGAGCGCCACCGCACGGCTGGCGGTGACGCTGTGGTGACCGCCGCCGCGAGTGCGGTGGGTGCGGTACCGCGGCGCGTGGTTCGAGCACGTCCCTCGTGGGAGGCACCCAGGTGCTCGCTTCGGTCCAACGGTGCCGTAGGTTGCGGAGCGTTTTCTTCCACGAGCTGCGCGTACGAGGAGAGGCCCCCAGGTGAGCGAGAAGAAGGAACCGAGCGTCTGGGAGGGCTTCAAGGCCTTCCTGATGCGCGGGAACGTCGTCGATCTGGCGGTGGCGGTGGTGATCGGTGCCGCCTTCACCAACATCGTCAACGCCGTGGTGAAGGGAATCATCAACCCGGTCGTCGGCGCCATCGGGACCAAGAACCTCGACCACTACAGCTCCTGCCTGAGCACGACCTGCGAGGGCGAGAAGGGCATCCAGATCCTGTGGGGCTCCGTCCTCGGCGCCACCCTGAGCTTCGTGATCACGGCAGCGGTCGTCTATTTCCTGATGGTCCTGCCCATGGCGAAGTACCTGGCGCGGGTGGAGGCCCGCCGGAAGGCGAAGGAGGGCACGCAGGAGGTCATCGAGGTGACCGAGCTGGAGGTCCTGAAGGAGATCCGGGACGCCCTGGTCGCGCAGCGCGGCTCGGGGCACGACCGGCGGTAGCGCTCGGGACGGCGGTCCGGGTGCCGCTCACGGCGGCCGGTTCCCCGCGGCCGGCGGCCGGCCGGATGCCTCAGAGGTGGTGCGGCGGCTTCTCGTCGAGGAAGCGTCTGAGGTCGGCCGCGCCCCCGCCGGAGTCGGTGCGCTCGCCCCAGCCGCGGTCGGTGTCGTCGGAGGACTGCTGGTCGAGAGGGTCGTCGAAGACCAGCGCGGGCTTCGGCGCACGGGGCTCGGGGTCGGGGGCGGAGCTCATGCGTCCAGGGTACGGTCGCGGAGAAAATCCCGGCGCCTTCTGTCGTGCTGGGAATCATGATCTCCGTTCCTGGGTGACTGGGCGGTGCTCGCGGCGGGCCTGGTGTGCGCGCTGTCGGCGGTCGTGGGAGAGACGCCGGCGACGCGACCGGCGAGAGGACCCACGCGGCTTCCGGCCGGGCAGCCTGAGACGGCACCTGCCGGTTCGGGCATCCGCGCGGGCCGCCCTCTGGACGAGACTGTGCGCCATGACAGTCGAGGCTCGGATGGACGCTCTGACGGATGTGGCCGGTCTGCGGGTGGGTCACGCGACCCGCGCCGGCGACGGCTGGCTCACCGGCACCACGGTGGTCCTCGCCCCGGAGGGCGGGGCCGTGGCCGCCGTGGACGTACGGGGCGGCGGTCCCGGCACCAAGGAGACGGACGCGCTGGACCCGCGCAACGTGGTGCGCAAGGTCGAGGCGGTGGTCCTGACCGGCGGCAGCGCGTACGGGCTCGACGCGGCGTCGGGGGTGATGGCCTGGCTGGAGGAACGGGGACGCGGGATCCGGGTCGGGGCGGACCCGGCGCACGTGGTGCCGGTGGTGCCCGCGGCGTGCGTCTTCGATCTGGGGCGCGGCGGCGACTTCAGGGCCCGGCCCGACGCGGCCCTGGGGCGGGCGGCGGTCGAGGCGGCCGCGGCGAGCCAGCCGGGCGCGCCGGTGCCGCAGGGCTGTGTGGGCGCGGGCACGGGCGCGGTCGTCGGAGTGGTGAAGGGCGGCGTCGGCAGCGCGAGCACGGTGCTCGGCTCCGGGGTCACGGTGGCGGCACTGGCGGTGGCCAACGCGGCGGGTTCCGTGCTGGATCCGGAAACGGGGGTGCTGTACGGGGAGTTGTTCCAAGGGCGGGTCGTGTACCCGCCGCCGGAGGTGCACGAGGCAGCGCGGCGGCGGCTCGCCGAGACGTCCGCGCGGAGCACGCCTCCGCCGCTGAACACCACGCTCGCCGTGGTCGCCACGGACGCGGACCTGACGAAGGCGCAGGCGCAGAAGCTGGCCGGCACGGCCCACGACGGCATCGCCCGCGCGGTGCGGCCGGTGCATCTCCTGAACGACGGGGACACGGTGTTCGCGCTGGCGACGGGCGACCGCGCCCTGGAGGCCACCGACCCCCTCGCGCTCAACGAGGTCCTCGCGGCGGGTGCGGACGTCGTGACGCGGGCGATCGTGCGCGCCGTGCGGGCCGCCGGGTCGGTCGACGGGCCGGGCGGGACGTGGCCGGCGTACGGCGAGTTGTACCCGGGGGGCTGAACGGGCCGTCCACGCGCGGCGATGCGTCCGGGCGGGCCCGCGCACGGCGATAGGCCTCAGCGCACGGCGTGAGCCCAGGCACGGTGGTGAGCCCACGCACGGTGGTGGGCCCTCAGCGCACGGCGACGCGTCCGCGCACGGTGGTGGGCCCGCGCACGACGGTGTGCCCTCAGCACACGGCGTGAGCCCACGCACGGTGGCGAGCCCAGGCACGGTGGCGAGCCCACGCACGGTGGTGGGCTGTCCGCACGCGGCGATGGCATGGCGGGACCGGACTTTGTCGCGGTTCTGTCACGTGACGGCGTTCACCGCGCACGGACGGAACCCGACCGGACGCCGGTCCCCTCTTCTCCCACGTACTGGAGCGGATCACGCACATCAGACGAACTGGGGGCAGCCCGTGACAACGCCGGACATTGCAGCGCGGCGCGTACTGGGGGCCTGTGCCGCCCTGGTGGTCGGCGCCCTGACGCTCACCGCGTGCGGTGGCAGTGCCAACGCCGAGGGCGACGGGAAGGGCGGCGAGGGCGCCGCCAAGACGTCCGTGGCCAGGATCGCCATCTCGGCGGAGGACGGTTCGACCGACGCGTCCATCAACAGGACCGGCGTGAAGGTCAGCGACGGCAGGCTGACGGACGTGAAGATGACGGTGGCCGGCAGCGGGCAGGCCGTACCGGGCTCGCTCTCCGCCGACGGCACGGTGTGGAAGCCGAAGGAGCAGCTGGAGCGCGGGACGAAGTACCGGATATCCGCGACCGCCAAGGACGCCGACGGCCGGACGGCCGCGGCCAACTCCATCTTCACGACGGTCACGTCGTCGAACAGCTTCATCGGGACGTACACGCCGGACAACGGCACCACGGTCGGCGTGGGCATGCCGGTGTCGTTCACCTTCGACAAGGCGATCACCGACCGCAAGGCCGTGCAGTCGCACATCTCGGTCACGTCCAGCAGCGGGCAGAAGGTGGTCGGGCACTGGTTCAACGGGCAGCGGCTCGACTTCCGGCCCGAGGAGTACTGGAAGGCCGGGTCCAAGGTCACGATGAAGATCGACCTGGACGGGGTGGAGGGCGCGAACGGCGTCTTCGGCGTGCAGAAGAAGACGGTCACCTTCACCGTCGGGCGCTCGCAGGTCTCGACGGTCGACGCGAACACGCAGACCATGACGGTCGTGCGGGACGGCAAGACGGTCAGGTCGGTCCCGATCTCGGCGGGCAGCCCGGAACACACCACGTACAACGGGCAGATGGTGATCTCCGAGAAGTTCGTGCAGACGCGGATGAACAGCCGGACGGTCGGGCTGGGCGGGGAGTACGACATCCCGGACGTGCCGCACGCGATGCGCCTGACGACGTCCGGGACGTTCCTCCACGGCAACTACTGGTACAACAAGGGCAATCCGCCCTTCGGCCGCCAGGGCACCAGCCACGGCTGCGTCGGCCTCGCGGACGTCCGGGGCGCCGGGGGCAGCACGCCCGCCAAGTGGTTCTACGACAACTCCCTCATCGGGGACGTGGTGATCGTGAAGAACTCGCCCGACAAGACGGTGGCGCCGGACAACGGGCTCAACGGATGGAACATGGCCTGGAGCCAGTGGGCCGCGGGCAGCGCCTCCTGAGCTCCGGAACCACCGCTTCAACAGGGGTTTTTGACGAACCGGCCGGGCCGCGCGGGAACATTTCGCGCGGCCCGCGCGTTTTCCTGCACGTACGTTTTCTCGGTTCCCGGACATGATGTCCGACCGAGGGGCTACGGTATGCACCCACAAGGTGACATGCAGCAACGCCGGGAGAAACCTTGAGCGTTCCGTACGAGACGGCAGCGTACGAACCCCATGACTCGCCCGAGTCTCCGGAGGAGCACCTCGCGCGACTCCTCGGCCGCGCCCTGAACTCCTTCGAGCTACCGGACGAGACGATAAGGCGGCTGGACTGCGCGCTGGCGCACGACGGTTCGCTGCACTCCGCGCACCACAGCGCGGGCCTGCACCGGGAGACGTACCGGCACACGTGGCTGCTGGCCGACGGCTCGTCGCTCACGCTCTGGGAGCTCGTCCACAACACCGCGCCGGGCAGCGAGCCGCAGCACGAGGTGTACGTCGACGAGGAGGAGCTGCGCGCGGCGACCTCACGGCTCCCGCTGCCGCCGGACACGCCGGACTTCGAGCTGCCGGTGACGGTGCAGCTGTCCCCGGCCCTCACACCCCGGCCCTCCTACGCGGCGGAGGACTCGGCGGACCACGCGCGCCGTTTACTGCGCCGGGCGGAGAACACGGACCGGCCGGGCGCGGAGACGGCGGCCCGGCTGGCCACGGCGTCCGGCCACCAGATCACGCAGGCCTTCGGCCGCCCCTGCCGTGCGGGCCGGGTCGGTCTGGGCTTCACGCTCTACGAGCACGCGTTCCTGCTGCGCGACGGCGAGGAGCTGTCCCTGTGGGAGGTCGAGCACACGGCGACACCGGACGGGCGGCACATGTGCGAGGTGTACCTCAGCGAGGACGCGGCGCGTGAGGCGATGGAGCGGCGGGCGGCGCAGTCGTCGTAGCGCGCCCCGGCGCGGTTCAGCGGTCTGTGCCGAGGTGGCGGACCAGTTCCGCGAAGGCGTCCTGCTCCTCGGGGCTCAGTTCCACGGACTCCGCCCGGGAGCCCGTCTGCCGCTGCTGCGGGAGGGCGGGGAGGGAGTGGCCCTCGGGCCACCGAAAGACGTGATCGGGCATGCGCCCCAGTAGACACCACGGCCCGGGACATCGGTCCCGGGCCGTGATTTTCGTGATCTATCTCGCAGGCGGCATGAACAGCTCACACCCCCCGAAAGGGACGTCCCGCGGCGGGTCTCGTCAGGCCGCCACCGGCTGCTTCCGCTCCGCGGCGGGGGTTGCGGTGCTCTGGCCGGGGGCCGCGCCGGTGCCGGGGGCGGGCTTGCGCAGGCCCTTCAGGAGGACGACCAGGGCGGTGGTGACGCAGACGCCCGCGGCGATGGCGACCAGGTAGAGCAGCGGGTTGCCGATCAGCGGGACCACGAAGATGCCGCCGTGCGGGGCGCGCAGGGTGGCGCCGAAGGCCATCGACAGGGCGCCGGTGAGGGCGCCGCCCGCCATCGAGGCGGGGATGACGCGCAGCGGGTCGGCCGCGGCGAAGGGGATCGCGCCCTCGGAGATGAAGGAGGCGCCGAGCACCCAGGCGGCCTTGCCGTTCTCGCGTTCGGTCTGTGTGAAGAGCTTGCCGCGCACGGTCGTCGCCAGGGCCATGGCCAGCGGCGGCACCATACCGGCGGCCATCACCGCGGCCATGATCTTCATCGCCGAGTCGCTGGGGCTGGCGACGGCGATGCCGGCGGTGGCGAAGGTGTAGGCGACCTTGTTGACGGGGCCGCCGAGGTCGAAGCACATCATCAGGCCGAGGAGGGCGCCGAGCAGGATGGCGTTGGAGCCGGACAGGCCGTTCAGCCAGTCGGTCATGCCCTTCTGGGCCTCGGCGATGGGCTTGCCGATGACCACGAACATCAGGAACCCGACGATCGCCGAGGAGACCAGCGGGATCACCACCACCGGCATGATGCCGCGCATCGCCGCCGGGATCCGCACCTTCTGGATCGCGATGACCACGGCGCCGGCGATGAGGCCGGCGGCCAGACCGCCCAGGAAGCCCGCGTTGATGGTGAGCGAGATCGCCCCGCCGACGAAGCCGGGCACCAGGCCGGGCCGGTCGGCCATGCCGTAGGCGATGTAGCCGGCCAGGACGGGGACGAGGAAGCCGAAGGCGACGCCGCCGATCTGGAAGAGCAGGGCCGCCCAGCTGTCGGCCTGCGTCCAGGTGAAGTGGTCCATCACCGACGGAGCCTTGTTGATCTCGTATCCGCCGATCGCGAAGCCGAGGGCGATCAGCAGGCCGCCCGCCGCGACGAACGGGACCATGTAGCTGACGCCGGACATCAGCCACTTGCGCAGCTTGGTGCCGTAGCCCTCGCCGGACTCGCCGGAGCGCTCCACGGGGGTGGCCGGGGCGGAGCCGGAGGTGACCTCGCCCCGGGCGGCCTTCGCGCGGACCTCGGCGATGAGCTCGGCGGGGCGGTTGATGCCCGCCTTCACGCCCACGTCGACGGTCGGCTTGCCGGCGAAGCGTTCCTTCTCCCGTACGGGCACGTCGTGGGCGAAGATCACGGCGTCGGCCGCCGCGATGACCTGCGGGTCGAGCCGGGTGAAGCCGGCCGACCCCTGCGGCTCGACGGTGAGTTCGACGCCCGCCTCGCGGCCGGCGTTCTCCAGCGACTCGGCCGCCATGTAGGTGTGGGCGATGCCGGTGGGGCAGGACGTGACGGCGACGATGCGGAACGGGCGGTCCTCGCCCGCGGCGGTGCCGTCGCCGCCCCCGCCGGTGACCGTGGCGGCGGCGGGAGAGGCCGCTCCCGCCGACGCCACGGGGTCTTCGCCGGCCGCCTCGGCGGGCGCCGCCGGCTCGTCGCCGCGGATCAGCGCCGCCGCGGCCGCCGGGTCGCCCACCGCGCGCAGGGCGTCGGTGAACTCGCTGTTCATCAGTTGCCGGGCCAGGGACGACAGGATCGTCAGGTGGGCGTCGTCGGCGCCGGCCGGGGCGGCGATCAGGAAGATCAGGTCGGCGGGGCCGTCCGCCGCGCCGAAGTCGATCCCGGCCGCGCTGCGCCCGAAGGCGAGCGTCGGCTCGGTGACGTGCTCGCTGCGGCAGTGCGGGATGCCGATGCCGCCGTCGAGGCCGGTCGGCATCTGGGCCTCGCGGGCGGCCACGTCGGCGAGGAAACCGTCCAGGTCGGTCACCCGGCCCAGGGCCACCATGCGCTCGGCGAGGGCACGGGCCGCCGCTTCCTTGGTGTCGGCGGACAGGTCGAGGTCGACCAGCTCCGCCGTGATCATGTCGCTCATCGCGGGCTCCTTAGCACGCGTATCGCCCGGTCGGTGGGGTGGGCGGGAAGGGGGACGGGGGTGGGGTGGGGGGTGGGGGTGGCGGGGGCGGCGGACGGTAACGGGGAGGTCCGCCGCCGTCCGGACGCCGGTGGCCGCTGCGGGACGTGGGTCATGACACCGGCTCCTTCAGCGCACGGTCCGCGGGCAGGTCGGCCGTGACCGTCACCGCCGCGGGATCCAGGTCGGACGGCGTGGGCATGACGCTGCCGGGCAGCTGGACGGCCGCCGCGCCGTGGGCGACCGCGGAGGCGAGCGCCTCGGGGCCGCCCCCGCCGGCGATCAGGAAACCGGCGAGGGAGGAGTCGCCGGCGCCGACGTTGCTGCGGACGGCGTCCACCCGGGCGCTGCCGAACCAGGCGCCTTGTTCCGACACGAGCAGCTGCCCGTCCGCGCCGAGGCTGGCGAGGACGGCCCTGGCCCCCATCTCGCGCAGCTCCTCGGCCGCCTTGACGGCGTCACCGACGGTGGCGAGGGGGCGGCCGACGGCCCCGGACAGTTCCTCGGCGTTGGGCTTGACGACGTCGGGGCGCTCGCGCAGGGCGGCGAGCAGGGCGGGCCCGGAGGTGTCCAGGGCGATCCGGGCACCGGCGGCGTGGGTGCGGGCGACCAGCTCGGCGTACCAGGAGGGGGCGAGGCCGCGCGGGAGGCTGCCGCAGCAGGCGATCCAGGAGGCGTCGCGGGACTGCCGCCGCACGGTCTCCAGGAGGAGTTCCCGTTCGGCATCGGTCAGTTCCGGGCCGGGCGCGTTGATCTTCGTCAGGACGCCGTCGGCCTCGGCCAGGGCGATGTTGGAGCGGGTGGCCCCGGCGACCGGGACCGGGGCGACCTCGATGCCCTGCTGGTCGAGCAGGTCGGCGACGAGCGCGCCCGGGGCACCGCCGAGCGGCAGGACGGCCACCGTGCGCTGCCCGGCGGCGGCGACCGCGCGCGAGACGTTCACGCCCTTGCCGCCCGGGTCCATCCGCTCGCCGGTGGCGCGGATGACCTCGCCGCGGTCGAGGGACGGCACCTCGTAGGTGCGGTCCAGGGAGGGGTTGGGGGTGACGGTGAGGATCATGCGCGCACTACTTCCGTGCCGCCGCGCTCGATCGCGACGGCGTCTTCGGGGCTCAGCCCGCTGTCGGTGATCAGCAGGTCCACGTCGCTCAGGTCGCCGAAGCGGGCGAAGTGCTCCTGGCCGTGCTTGGAGGAGTCGGCCAGCAGCACCACGCGGCGGGCGGCGGCCACGGCCGCGCGCTTCACGGCGGCCTCGGCGAGGTCGGGGGTGGTCAGGCCGTGTTCGGCGGAGAAGCCGTTGGCGGCCACGAACAGCACGTCGGCGCGGATCTCGCCATAGGCCCGCAGCGCCCAGGCGTCCACGGCGGCGCGGGTGCGGTGCCGTACCCGGCCGCCGACGAGGTGGAGCTGGATGCCGGGATGGTCGGCGAGGCGGGCCGCGATGGGCAGGCTGTGCGTGACGACGGTGAGGGAGGCCTCCAGCGGGAGGGCGGCGGCCATGCGGGCCACCGTCGTACCGGCGTCGAGGATCATCGTGCCCTCGGTGGGCAGTTCCGCCAGGGCGGCCTTGGCGATGCGGTCCTTCTCGTCGGCGGCCGTGGTCTCGCGCTCGGCGAGGTCCGGCTCGAAGTCGAGGCGTCCGGCCGGGATGGCCCCGCCGTGCACCCGGCGGACCAGTCCGGCGCGGTCGAGGGCCTTCAGGTCCCGGCGGATCGTCTCCGCCGTCACCTGGAACTCCTCGGCCAGTGACACGACGTCCACGCGGCCGCCGTCACGGGCCAGCCGGAGGATCTCCTGCTGCCGTTCCGGTGCGTACATGTCCGTTCGCCTCCGCCTCATGCCCGAACGTGTGGTTTCAGCGGGAGGCTACGCCGAGATGTCCGGGAAGTAAACAGGTTCGGACCCAATCGGGCATGATCAGAAATACGCGAGGGCGTCGGCGCACACGAAACGGGCCCGGCACCCCAGGTGCCGGGCCCGTCCCCCGCCGTCGGACCGGTCAGACCAGTGCCGGTCGCTGTTCCTCCCGCCCGGCCGGTGCCTGCTCCCCCTCGACGTGCTGCGCGGGCCGCTCCGGCAGCGCGAACATCAGCAGGAAGATGGCGCCCAGGACCGCGGCCACCCAGCCCAGCGCGTTCTGGAAGGCGTCCGCGAAGGCCGGTCCCACCTGCTCCGGGCGCAGGTGCTCGGCGATCGTGCCGAAGAAGACCACCGAGACCAGTCCGAGCCCGAGCGCGTTGCCCATCTGCTGCACGGTGTTGATCAGGCCGGAGGCCGAACCGGAGTGCTCGCGCGGCACCTCGGACAGGATCGCGTCGGTCAGCGGCGCGACGATGAGTCCCATGCCGACGCCCATCACGACGAGCGGAAGGGCCATCTGCCACGGGGTGATCGCGAGGCCGTAGTGGCCGGACTCCCAGATGTAGAGCAGCACCCCGGCCGCCATCACCAGCGCGCCCGCCTGGAGCACCTTGCGTCCGAAGCGCGGCACCAGCATCTGCACCGACATCCCCGCGGCCGCCGACACGACGATCGAGAACGGCACCCCGGTCAGCCCGGCCTTCAGCGGGCTCCAGCCCAGCCCGATCTGCATGTACAGCGTCCACACCAGGAAGAACACGCCGAGCGCGACACCGAAGACGGTCTGCACGGCGATCCCCGCCGCGAAGCTCTTGACCTTGAACAGGGACAGTTCCACCAGGGGCGAGCCGTCCCGCGCGGCCTTGCGCCGCTCGTACGCCACCAGCGCCGCGAGGACCACCAGCGAGCCGGCCATCGACAGGTGCCCCCACAGCGGCCAGCCGAGCTCCCGGCCGCGGGTGAGCGGGTAGATCAGCATCAGCAGGCCCAGCGTGACCAGCGCGACGCCCACGAGGTCGAGCCTCAGGGCCCGCGGCGCCTTGGACTCGGTGATGAAACGACCGCCGAGCAGCAGGCCCGCGATGCCGACGGGCAGGTTGATCAGGAAGATGGAGCGCCACTCCCAGCCGAACAGGTTCCACTCGGTCAGCAGCGCGCCGAGCAGCGGGCCGGACACGGCCCCGAGGCCGACGACCGCGCCGAACAGCCCGAACACCTTGCCCCGCTCGTGCGCCGGGAAGGTCGCGTGCACGATCGACAGCACCTGGGGCACCATCAGCGCGGCCATGCCGCCCTGCAGGAACCGCGAGGCGACCAGCATCTCGGGGTTCACCGCGAGGCCGCACAGCGCGGAGGCGACGGTGAAGCCCCCTATGCCGAGGAGGAAGACCCGCTTGCGGCCGTGGATGTCGCCGAGCCGTCCGCCGGTGATCAGGCCGGCGGCGAAGGCGAGGGCGTAACCGGCGGTGATCCACTGGATCTCGCTGAAGGACGCGCCCGCGTCCCGCTGGATGGACGGGATGGCGATGTTGACGATGGTCACGTCGACGAGGTCCATGAAGGCCGCGGTCATCACGATCGCGAGGGCGAACCAGCGGCGGCGGTCCGTGCCCGAAGGGGTCTCGGTGGAGTTCATAGTCGAGACCGTAGGACCCCACTAGGTCAGATCGTGTCCTAGTGGTGCGGCATCCTCGGACCATGACGACGGACACCCCGGCCCGGCTGCTGACGCTCCTCTCCCTCCTCCAGACGCCCCGCGAATGGCCCGGCGGCGAACTCGCCGACCGGCTCGGGGTCTCCCGCCGCACGGTCCGGCGCGACATCGACCGGCTGCGTGAACTCGGCTATCCCGTGCAGGCGACCAAGGGGTCGGACGGCGGCTACCGGCTCGTCGCCGGCAAGGCCATGCCGCCGCTCGTGCTCGACGACGAGGAGGCCGTGGCCATCGCGGTCGGCCTGCGCGCCGGGGCGGGGCACGCGGTGGAGGGCCTGGACGAGGCGTCGGTGCGGGCCCTGGCCAAGCTGGAGCAGGTGCTGCCCGGCCGGCTGCGCCACCGCGTGACCACGCTCCAGGCCGCGACCACCCCGCTGACCAGCGGGGACGGCCCCAGCATCGCGCCGGAGACGCTCACCGTCATGGCCTCGACGGTGGCCGGGCACGAACGGCTGCGCTTCGCCTACCGGGCCGCCGACGGCACCGCGTCACGGCGTCTGACGGAGCCGTACCGGCTGGTGTCGACGGGCCGCCGCTGGTACCTGGTGGCGTACGACCTCGACCGGGACGACTGGCGCACGTTCCGCGTCGACCGGATCAGCGAGCCGTTCGCCACCGGCGCCCGCTTCACCCCGCGCGAGCTGCCGACGGGGAACGCCGCCGAGTACCTGCGGCGGTCGATGCAGCGCCAGCAGCGCAGCTACGACTTCGAGGTCACGTTCGCCGCGCCGGCCGACTTCGTCGCCGCCCGGCTGCCGGGTTGGCTGGGCACGCCCGAGCCGGTGGACGAGCGCACGTGCCGGCTGCGCGGGTCGGTGGGGGACGCGCCCCAGTGGGTGGCGTTCCGGCTGGCCGTGCTGGAGTGCGACTTCAGGGTCCACGAGCCGCGCGAGCTGGTCGAGGCGGTACGGGGGCTGGGGGCCCGGCTGAGCCGGGCGGCCGGGGCGGGGGCGTAGCCGCCGCGGTCACGCCCCGAACGGGAAGTCGCGCAGTGCCGCGAGGTTGCGCAGCGCCAGTTCGGCCGGGCTCCCCGGCCCCTCCACCGGCCCGTCCCCCTCGGCCCACCCCTCCAGCGCGGTCCGTACGGCGGCGCTCGCGACGGCGGCGGCGAAGCGCAGCTCCGGGGTGTCGGCACGGCGTACGTCGGGGGCGTCGGCGAAGCGCGGGCCGGACGCGCCGGCGGAACGCGGCTCGGGCCTGTCGGCGGGGCCCAGGTCAGGGTCGTCGGCAACGTTGTCGACGCCGTCCGCCGCCGCGGGCCCGGCGGCGCCACCGGCACGTGTCACCCGTTCCGCCAGCGCCTCCCCCAGCGTGCGCTCCGCGTCCTGGCACACCTCCGCCCACACCCGGCGCAGCGACGGGTTGGCCGCGGCCAGCCGCAGCAGCGTGCGGACCCACTCCCAGGAGGAGGCGGAGACGCCGGCGCCCGGCGTGAGGGTGCGGCGGACCCCGTCCTCCAGGGCCTGTGCGACGCCCGCCGTCGCGGGCGCGGCCCGGACCGCCTCGATCCAGCGCTGCGCACCCGCGGCGTACAGCGGGGCGACGGCCTCCTCCTTGGTGGCGAAGTACCGGTAGAAGGTGCGCGGGGCGATGCCGGCGGTCTGGGCGATGTCCTCCGCGCGGGTGGCGCGCAGTCCGCGCCGCACGAAGAGGCCGGCCGCCGCCCGGGCGATCTCCATGCGTGTCTCGGCCTTGCGCCGCTCGGTCAGCGAGGCCTGCGGGGTCGGGGTGGTGCTGCTCACGCCCGGCAGGCTATGCCCATGTGACACAATCTGCCATCTGGCGGGCCACCCCGTGGTTCAGGTACGGGGTGGCCCGCCCTCCAGCGGCGCTTCGGCCGGGGGCGGCCCCGGCGCGCACAGAGAGAGCCGGGCCCCGGCGTCCGGGGGGAGGGACGCCGAAGCCCGGCCTTGGGAGAGTCCCGGCGCCGGGGGGAGTGCTCCGGGACTTGGCTCTGAGGGGCCAGGGGCGTGGCCCCGGGCCCGAACTGGTGGGCCCGGAAGTCTTGTTCCCGGCGCCCTGGGGGTTGAAGCGGCGTTACACCGCCATGTTTGCGCGGTCTTTCGCCACCCCGCGTACGCGGTGACCACCGGGCGCACACGAACCGTCGCCCAGGAGCCACGGCTCGTGCGCCGGGGCGATCAACGCTGATCGCCGGTCAGGCCGCCGCGTCGAACCCGGTGCTGCGGGCCAGCTTCTTCAGCTCCAGCAGCGCGTGCTTCTCGATCTGGCGGATGCGCTCGCGGGTCAGGCCGTGTTCCTTGCCCACCTCGGTCAGCGTGCGCTCGCGGCCGTCCTCGATGCCGTAGCGCATCTTGATGATGGAGGCCGTGCGCTGGTCGAGGCGGCCGATCAGGTCGTCGAGCTCCTCGCTGCGCAGCAGCGTGAGCACCGACTGCTCGGGCGACACCGCCGAGGTGTCCTCCAGGAGGTCGCCGAACTGGGTCTCGCCCTCGTCGTCCACCGACATGTTCAGCGAGACCGGGTCGCGGGCCCAGTCCAGCACGTCCGTGACGCGCTCCGGCGTGGAACCGAGCTCGGCGGCGATCTCCGCGGGCTCCGGGTCCCGGCCGTGCTCGCGGTTGAACTCGCGCTGCACACGGCGGATCCGGCCGAGCTCCTCCACGAGGTGGACGGGCAGGCGGATCGTGCGGGACTGGTCGGCTATCGACCGGGTGATGGCCTGGCGGATCCACCAGGTGGCGTACGTGGAGAACTTGAAGCCCTTGCGGTAGTCGAACTTCTCGACCGCGCGGACCAGGCCGGCGTTGCCCTCCTGGATCAGGTCCAGTAGCGGCAGGCCGCTGCGGGGGTAACGGCGGGCGACGGCGACGACCAGGCGGAGGTTGGAGCGGATGAACACGTCCTTGGCGCGCTCCGCCTCGGTGACCAGCGCTTCGAGCTCCTCGCGGGTCGCGTCCGTCTTGGTCTCCTCGTACCCGTCGAGGACCTGCCTCGCGAACACACCCGCCTCGATGACCTGCGACAGCTCGACTTCCTTGGCTGCGTCGAGCAGCGGTGTGCGCGCGATCTCGTCGAGATACATGCCGACCAGGTCGCGATCGGCGATCTCGCCGCCATGGGCGCGAACACTGCTTGCCGCGTCGGCCGTCTCGCCGGTGGCGGACTGACGACGGGCGACGGCACGGGTTGCCATGCGTGCTCCCTTGCGATGTGAGGTCAGCGGGTGGTCCTTCGGACGCCTGACTCCGTCTTCCGGACTCTCTCCGGACTCTCCTCGGGTGCCCTGCATCCGATGGAAACAACGACTGTAATCAGGACAGAATTCCCAACCGGCACCTCAATTTTTCTGATCATGCAGTACCCTGTCCGGCCACTGCCCGACCCAGGAGGAGACGCGATGCCGTCGGAACGTGCGGAGGTGCAGGTCAGACCGGGGGCCGAGGAGGACCTCCCGGCCCTCACGGCCCTCTACAACCACTACGTACGTGAGACGGCGATCACGTTCGACACCGCGATCTTCACTCCGGAGGAGCGCCGCCCTTGGCTGCTCTCCCACCCTGAAGACGGGCCGTACCGCCTGATGGTTGCCACCGACCGCCACTCGCGGGAGATCCTGGGCTACGTCACATCCAGCCCGTTCCGGCCCAAGCCGGCCTACGTGACCTCGGTGGAGACGACCGTGTACGTCGCCCCGGGCGCCGGCCGCCGGGGCATCGGCACGCTGCTGTACGAGGCGCTCTTCGCGGCCCTGTCGGGCGAGGACCTGCACCGCGCCTACGCGGGCATCGCCCAGCCGAACGAGGCGTCGGCCCGGCTGCACGAGCGCCTCGGCTTCCGGCACGTCGGCACCTACCGGGAGGTCGGCCGCAAGTTCGGGCGGTACTGGGACGTGGCCTGGTACGAGAAGCCGCTGCGGGGCGGTCAGCCGAACTGAACCGACCGCTTGGCCAGCCCCATCCAGAACCCGTCGATCACCGACTTCTGCGCGTCCAGCTCACCGGTGGCGTCGGCCGCGCCCAGGGTGACGAACAGCGGGGCGAAGTGCTCGGTGCGCGGGTGGGCGAGCCGTCCGGCGGGCGACTTGCGGGTGAAGTCGAGCAGGGCGTCCACGTCACGCGCCTCCAGCGCCCGCCGCCCCCAGTCGTCGAACTCGGCCGACCAGGCGGGGACGCCGCCCTGCCGGAGCGCGGCCAGGTTGTGGGTGAAGAAGCCTGAGCCGACGATCAGCACGCCCTCGTCCCGCAGCGGGGCCAGCCTGCGGCCGATCTCCAGCAGCCGGACCGGGTCGAGCGTCGGCATGGAGACCTGCAGGACCGGGATGTCGGCCTCCGGGTACATCTCGACCAGCGGGACGTACGCGCCGTGGTCGAGACCCCGGTCGGGAACGTCCTGGACGGGCGTTCCGGGGGCGCGCAGCAGCTTCCGTACGGACTCGGCGAGCTCCGGTGCGCCGGGGGCGTCGTACGTCACCCGGTAGTAGTGCTCGGGGAAGCCCCAGAAGTCGTGAACGAGGGGGACGGTCTCGGTGGCGCCGAGGGCGAGCGGGGCCTCCTCCCAGTGGGCGGAGACCATCAGGATCGCCCTGGGGCGGGGCAGGCCGGCGGACCAGGCCGCGAGCTCGCCGGGCCAGACCGGGTCGTCCGCCAGGGGCGGCGCGCCGTGGCTGAGGTACAGAGCGGGCATGCGCTCCTGAGTGGCGGCGGACATGCTGCGGCTCCTTCCGTCCGTGTACTTGAAAACTGTACGACGCACTTGTTTAAAGTTCAAGGAGAGTCCGCGTAGAGTGGAACCCATGAAGGCACCCGCATCCGCACCGGCAACCGGCTCCACCGCAAAGCCCCAGGAACCGCGCTGGCTCACCGACGAGGAGCAGCGCGTGTGGCGTTCGTTCATGGAGGGCGTCACCCTCCTCGACGACCATCTCGACCGTCAGCTCCAGCGCGACGCGGGCATGCCGCACGTCTACTACGGCCTGCTGGTCAAGCTCGCCGAGGCGCCGCGGCGGCGGCTGCGGATGACCGAGCTGGCGATGCTGGCGAAGATCACCCGCTCCCGCCTCTCGCACGCGATCGCGCGTCTGGAGAGAAACGGCTGGGTGCGCCGCGAGGACTGCCCCGACGACAAGCGGGGCCAGTTCGCCGTGCTGACGGACGAGGGCTACGAGGTGCTGCGGCAGACCGCGCCGGGCCATGTGGAGGCCGTGCGGCAGGCGGTCTTCGACCGGCTCAGCCCGGAACAGCAGAAGTCCCTCGGCGAGATCATGCGGATCATCGCCGAGGGACTCCAGCCGGCCGAAGCGGGTGCGGACCTGCCCTGGCTCCGCTGAGCCGGGGCAGGTCCTGGATTCCGTGGGCCGGGGCGTCCCCTTCCCCGTGCCCACGGATGGCCCGAAGTTCCTACGGACGGCCCGAGTGCCCGAGGCCCACGGGCGGCCGGCAGGGGTGGGCGCCGCCGGTCAGTGGGCGACCACCGGGATGGGCGCCTCGTCCGCCGCGCCCTCGTCGGAGCCGGTCACCGCGGTCGTACCCGGCCGGCCGGCGTTGACGAAGGTCAGGGCGATCACGGCGGCCACCACGAGGATGCCGACGGCGAACCAGATGGCGCTGGTGTAGCCCTGCACCATGCCCTCCAGCTGGACCAGCTGCTGCTGGGACCGGCTGGTCGCGCCCGCGATGTGGTCGGCGATGTACGAGGTCGTCGCCGAGGCGGCGATGGTGTTCAGCAGGGCCGTGCCGATGGCGCCGCCCACCTGCTGCGAGGTGTTGACCATCGCGGAGGCCACACCGGAGTCACGCGGCTCGACGCCCTGCGTGGCGAGCGACATGGCCGGCATGAACGCCGTACCCATGCCGAGGCCGAGCAGCAGCATCGCCGGCAGCAGCAGGGCCGCGTACGAGGAGCCGATCTCCAGCTGGGTCAGCAGCAGCATGCCGAGCGCGGCGACCAGGAAGCCGGGGCCCATCAGCAGGCGCGGCGCGACCCGGGTCATCAGGCGGGTGCCGATCTGGGTGGAGCCCGCGATCATGCCCGCGATCATCGGCAGGAACGCGAACCCGGTCTTGACCGGCGAGTAGCCCTTCACCATCTGCAGGTAGTAGGTCAGGAAGAGGAACAGGCCGAACATCGCGATGATCGCGAGACCGAGGGAGAGGTAGATGCCCCCGCGGTTGCGCTCGGTGACCACGCGCAGCGGCAGCAGCGGGGCCTTGACCCGGGACTCGACGACCACGAAGGCCAGCAGCAGCACGGCCGAGGCGACGAACATGCCCACGGTCACGGCGTCGCTCCAGCCGTCCGACTCGG
This sequence comes from Streptomyces sp. NPDC044921, assembly GCF_056432865.1. Lineage (NCBI taxonomy): Bacteria > Bacillati > Actinomycetota > Actinomycetes > Kitasatosporales > Streptomycetaceae > Streptomyces > Streptomyces sp. NPDC044921. Next base: position 336,956 of record NZ_JBWKIF010000001.1, on the reverse strand, counting down.
CGCGGGTGAAGCCGTAGACCAGGGCGACCAGGCCCAGGGTGGACAGGACGACACCGGGGATGTCGAGCGGGGAGCGGTTGCGGCCGCCCTCCGGCTCACGGATGACGAAGTAGGCACCGGCCGCGGCGACGACGGCGAACGGGATGTTCACGAAGAACGTCCAGCGCCAGTCCAGGTACTCGGTGAGGAAGCCGCCCAGGATCAGACCGACGGCACCACCGCCACCGGCGATCGCGCCGTAGATGCCGAACGCCTTGGCGCGCTCCTTGGCGTCGGTGAACATCACGGCCAGCAGGGAGAGCGCGGCGGGCGCGAGCAGCGCGCCGAAGACGCCCTGGAGGGCGCGGGCGCCGAACATCATCGCCTCGTTGGTGGCCGCGCCGCCGAGCGCGGAGGCCGCGGCGAAACCGCCCAGCCCCACGACGAAGGCCTTCTTGCGGCCCCACAGGTCGGCTATCCGGCCGCCGAACAGCAGCAGACCGCCGAAGGCGAGGGCGTAGGCCGTGACGACCCACTGCCGGTTGCCGTCGGAGATGCCGAGGTCCTGCTGGGCGGAGGGCAGGGCGATGTTCACGATGGTCGCGTCGAGGACGACCATCAGCTGGGCGAGCGCGATGAAGACGAGCGCTTTCCAGCGGTTGGCGTCCGGGACGCCGGGGGCCTTTGCGGCTGTTTCAGACATGGGGGTACCCACTTCGGGACTTCGTGACGGAAAATCGGGACTTCGTGACGGAAAAAGGGCGACGAAAGGTACGGGCTCGTCGACGGTGACGGCCGCGGGGACTGTCGTCCGTGTTCCAGACGGCTGGGACGAGCTGAACTAATCGGTCACGACCGGACCGCCGGTCAGGGCTGCCGGACGTGGAGTGTCGGTCAGGGCGGGCGGGGCTGGACTGTCGGTCAGGGCTGTCGGACGTGGAGTGTCGGTCAGGGCGGGCGGGGCTGGACTGTCGGTCAGGGCTGCCGGACGTGGAGTGTCGGTCAGGACTGTCAGGGCTGGGCTATCGGTCAAGGCGGGCGGGGCTGGACTGCCGGCCGGACGGGCCGGACCGGCGGAGGTCGTCCAGGGTCACGGCCGTACCCGGCAGGGAGGAGCGGGCCGGAGCCCGCAACCCGTCCAGGAACAACTGGAGATGACGGTGGACGAAGCGGTCGGCGCGGAAGCAGTCCGTGCCGGCCGGGGGCCTGCTGAGCTGGGCCACGGCGATCAGGACGTCCCCGACGTCCACGTCGGAGCGGAGCTGACCGGCCGCCCTGGCCCGGTCCATGACCTCCGCGACCTGCCGCTCGACCCGTTCGCGCGCGGCCTCCAGGTCCGGGTGGTGCTTGTCGAACGTGCTGGAGACCATCGGGCACAGCGCGCTGATCCGCTCGTCGGCGGCGGCGTGCACGAAGCGCTCCAGCGCCTCGAACGCGTCGCCGCTCTCGGCGAGCGCGAGCTCGACCGCGGCGGCCGTACGGTCCATGACGGAGCAGACGACCTCCCGGACCAGCGCGTCGCGGTCCGGGAAGTTGCGGTACACCGTGGCGTTGCCGACGCCGGCCCGGCGGGCGATCTCGTCGAGCGGCACGTCGGGGCCGTGCTCGACGAACATCTCCCGGGCGGCGGTGACGATCCGCTCCCGGTTGCGCAGGGCGTCGGCGCGGGGCCGGGTCGCCTTGCGCTGTACGGGGGTTGCGGTCTGCACGGCGTACTCCTGGTCAGTCATCTTCGATCTTGAGTGGCGATCCGGGGATGCTCTCCCCGTTTCGCGCGGACACATGGCTAAACGGGGAGTGGGTCCCCGGTATTTCCCGTTCACGAGGAAAAAATCTGTGATGTGGACCACATGCGGCAAGGGCAGAGAGGCTACCGGCCGGAAACCCACGATCGGTCTCCTCCAACGCGCGCCCCCGCACCCCGCGACGCAGGGTGATCGCAAGGGTGCAGCCGGAGACCGGAGGCTGCCGCGGCGCGGGAGGTCCCTTGCAGGTGCCCGACATGCAGCCACCCCCGCGGCGGCCCGGGCCGAGCCGACCGCGCACATGCGCCCCTCCGGGCCACCGGATACCCCGGCGCCGGCTGGCCGCCCTGGCCTGTGTGTCCGCCCTGACGTTCACCGTCAGCACCTCGGCCGGCACGGCCCACCTCGCCCCGGGCAGCACGGCGGCCGGCGCGGGCCCGATATCCCTGTCGCACACCTCCGCCCACGAACCCTGCCTGATCCGCGGCGCCCGCGAGGTCCAGATGTCCGAGGGCATCCCCACCTCCGAGGGCTACGCACGCTCCACCGGCACCGTCCGCGCCCTCACCCTGATGATCGACTTCTCGGACGCCCCCGGCGAGGGCAGCGCCCAGGACCGCTTCCGCGAGTTCTTCCCGCAGACCCGCGAGTGGTTCCGCACCAGCTCCTACGGCCGCCTGGACTACCGCCCCGAGACCCCGATCCCGGAGTGGCTGCGGATGCCGAAGTCGTTCCGCGAGTACGGCATAGAGCGCGGGGCCCCGTTCGAACCCGGCTACCGCGCCCTGGTCCAGGACCTCGTCGACGCGGCCGACCCGGAGGTGGACTTCGGCGCCTACGACCTGCTGAACGTCCTGGTCACCCCGAACGCCGGCCCCTCCGCCCTGGACACGGTCCTGTCCGTCACCTTCGCCGGCAACCCCGAGGCCCCGAAGGCCGACGGCATCGCCGTGGCCAACGCCTCCTTCGTCTACTCCCGCCAGGACGACGGCTCCGGCTCCTACCACCGCACCGGCTACCGCGTCCTCCCCCACGAGAACGGCCACGTCTTCGGCCTGCCCGACCTGTACACCGCCGAGGGCGGGGGCGCGGTCGGGCACTGGGACATCATGAGCGAGGACTGGGGCGCCAACAACGACTTCCTCGGCTGGCACAAGTGGAAGCTGCACTGGCTGGACGCCGGCCAGGTGCACTGCGCGACGTCCCCCGGCCCGACCGAGTACACCCTGACGCCACTGGCCCGCGCGGGCGGCTCCAAACTGGTCGTCGTACCCCTGGACACCAGGACCGGTTACGCCGTGGAACTCCGTACGCGCGGCGGCAACGACGAGGCGGTGTGCCGCCCCGGCGTGCTGGTCTACAAGGTCGACGCGGGGGTGGACACGGGCATGGGCCCGGTCACCGTCCACGACTCCCGCCCCGACAGCGGCGGCTGCACCCGCGCCCCCAACGTCCACGCGGAACTGTCCGACGCCCCCTTCGTCCCCGGGGAGACCTTCCGGGACGCGCGTGCGGGCATCGCAATCGAGGTGACGGGTGTGGACGGGGAGGGGAATCACCGGGTGCGGGTGACGCGGGAGGAGCAGGCGCGGCGCAGCTGAGGGGTACAGACGACAGGGCGGCTCCGCCCCTGGTCCCCCTCGGACGCCGGCGCCCCGGTCCCGGATTACGGTGGGCCTGCCCCGACATTACGGTGGGCCTGCCCCGACGCCCTACCGGAGAGCCGATGCCACCGAAGCGGAAGCCCACGCCCGAGCCTGCGCCCGGCGCGGAGGCGGCGCCCGAGCCCGAACCCGACGCGGGGCCCGGGCCTGAGCGCTCCGTAGGGACCAACCCGTGGACCGGGGACCAGGTGGACCAGGTGGACCGGGAGGACTGGGGGGACGAGGTGGATCAGGGGGACCACGTGGATCAGAGGGACGAGGAGGCACGGGTGGGCGGGCCCGGCGCAAGCGCCCCGGCCGAGGCGGTCACCCCACTCATCCGCGGCATCGCGGTGCTGCGCGAACTGACGGACGCGGACGGGGCGCTGAGCCTGAGCGCCCTGGAACGGGCCACGGGCCTCGCCCGCTCCACGGTCGACCGCGTCACGGCCACCCTCGCCCGCATGGGCTACGTCCGCGTCGACGGCCGGGACGTCTTCCTGGCCCCCCGCCTGATGGAGCTGGGCAACGCCTACCTGGCCGCCCTGCGCCTCCCCGCCCTGCTCTCCCCCCACGCGGACGCCCTGGCCGACGAACTGGACGAGTCCGTCTCCCTGGCGGTCGGCGACCGCGACGGCATCCGCTTCGTCCACCAGGCGACCCGCCGCCGCGCGATGTCCCTCAGCTTCCGCATCGGCGACCTGCTCCCCGCCGAACGCACCGCCCCGGGCCCGCTGTTCGCCACGGAGTGGACGGCCGCGGACTGGCAGCGCTGGCGCGCACGCCGGGCGGCGGACCCCAGGGACCTGTCCTTCACGGCCGTACCGCCCCGCGCCCACGGGGCGGACCCTACGTACGACCAGGACTTCGCCCGCCGCACGGAGGAAGCGGCGGCGAACGGCTGGTCCCTGGACGACCAGTTGATCGAACCGGGCCTGGTGGCGGTCTCGGTCCCGGTCCACACGGCCGGCACACCGGGAAGGACCGGGGCGACCCGGGTGGCCTGCGTGGCGAGCGTGGTCAGCCACACCAGCCGCCACACACCCCGCAGCCTCCGCACGACCCTGCTGCCGCGGCTGCGGTCGGCGGCGGCGCGGATGGAGGAGGAACTCCGCCGCACCCCGCCCCCGGCCCCGGGCCCGCCCCCCGCCGACCTGGCGCTGTGGACGGGCGCGTCCAAACTGCGGCTCGGCCGCGACTTCATCGAGTCCCTGGCACGAGGACTGACGGTCCTCACGGCCTTCGGCGAGGGCAGGCCGGAGCTGACCCTCACGGAGGTGGCGCAGGCGACGGGCCTGGCCAGGGCGACGGCCCGCCGCGCCCTGATCACCTACGAGCACCTCGGCCTGGTCACCACGGCGGGCCGCACCTTCACCCTCACCCCCCGGGTCCTCTCCCTCGGCTTCCCGCCCCTCTCCCGCACCACCCTGCCGGAGATCGCCCAGCCACACCTGGCCGACCTGACGTCCCGCGTCCACGAGTCGACGGCTCTGGCGGTGCCGGCCGAGTCCGGCGAGGAGATCCAGTACACGGCGAGGGTGGTGACGGGCCGGGTGATGAGCGTGAACATCACGGTGGGCGCGCGCCTGCCGGCCCGCACCACGGCCTCGGGCCGGGTCCTCCTGGCGGACGCCGGCACCCCGGTGCACACCCAGGGCTACGCCTTGGTGGACGAGGAACTGGAAGAGGGCCTCCGCTCCCTGGCGGTCCCGGTCCGCAACCGCGAGGGCAGGGTGGTGGCGGCCCTGACCACGGCGATGCACGCGAGCCGCCACTCGCTGCACGAGTGCGTCACGGACCTCCTCCCTGAACTGACGGCGACAGCCACCCGCATCGAGTCCGACCTCCACACGGCAGCCCGCTTCACGCACGTCCCCCTGACCTGACCCCCCACCCGTCCGACCGGTATCCGGTACGCTGACGCCAGGCACCCCGCCACTCTCGCGTGGGCTGCCACTGCCTTCGTAGCTCAGGGGATAGAGCACCGCTCTCCTAAAGCGGGTGTCGCAGGTTCGAATCCTGCCGGGGGCACCAGGCAGAAGGCCCTGGACCGATCGTGGTCCGGGGCCTTTGACATCCACGCGAGCGGTCACCGACGGCCGGGACGCCTCCGCGACAGCCAGCCTCTGGGGCTCATGGCCTGACGCCGGGTGTCCTGGACGACGTGCGTGTGGACGCCCGTGGTGATGCCGATCCGGTTGTGCCCGAGGATCTTCGTCACGACACGGGGCGCGGCTCCGGCCGCCGTGAGGAGCATGGCCGTGCCGCGCCGCGCGTCGTGCAGCCGGGTCACCGGGGGCCAGCGGACCGGGTGACGTAGGTGGTGTAACGGTAGAGGTACCGCGGCTCGGCCAGGTGATCGGCGCGGGTGGTGATGCCCGACGAGCCGGGGATTACTTACAGGAGCGCCACCGGGCGGACCGCGGTGAAGTCATGGGACTCGTCGCGGGTGGCGGAGAGCAGCAGCAACCACTCGTCGCAGCCCTGCCACGGAGAGAGGTCGCCGGCCCCTCCGCGCACCACCCGTGGTCCGTCCCCGGTGCGGGGGCGCGCGTCCACCGGCGCGTCCGTGAAGTGCGGGATCCATACGTCGGCGCAGATTTCGTTGGCCGATCCCATCGCCGCCAGTCCGAAGGCGTTCTCGGCCGCGGCCGTGCGTTCCTCGTCGGCGAAGTCGTCGAGCACCTGGTCCTCGTCCGGTCTGCCGTCCCCGCGGAAGGTCAGGGTGGTCGTACCGGCCCGGGCCGCGTACTCCCACTCCGCCTCGCTGGGCAGCCGGAACGGCAGTGCTTCGAGCAAGTCGTCCAAGTCGTCCTCGAGCCGGGCCGTGCTCGAATCCGAGTCGGCGAAGCTGTCCTCGTACTCGGGCAGCCAGTGCCGTACTTGCGTCACCGTGAGCGGATGCCGGGCGATCAGGAACGGTTCGATCCGCACTTCCCGCGCCGGCCGGGCCCGGCCGGCGCCGGCGAAGAACGCTTCGATGTCGTCATCGGCGCCGTCGGCGCGCTCGATGGCGCGCACCGCGTCCAGTTCCGCGTCGGACAGGCCCATCCGGAACGTCCCACCGGGAACAGCCCGGAAGACCACTCCGGAGGGGGTGTGCCGCCAAGCCGGTCGTCCGGCCACGATCTCCTGTGCCCACATGGTGCCGGACGCTAGCAGCCGGGCATCCCGGATGAAGTACGGGATGAGGAAGGGAGCTTGGACGACTGGTCACCTCCTGGACTCCGCTGCGCTGCATGTCGGCGCAGACGTGAGCCGTAAGGTTCCAGCCATGGTGACTGCGACCGTCCGCGAGTGGCACGACGAGGAAGGGTGGGGCGTGCTCGACTCCCCCGAGACCCCCGGCGGATGTTGGGGCCACTTCTCCGACATCCAGATGCAGGGCAACGAACGATGACGCACCGAAGCGGCCACGATCGGACCCGTTCGAATCCTGTCGGGGGCACAGCCGGAGGGGCCAGCTCAGGAGGGGTTTCCTCCCTTGCTGGCCTTCATCATGTGCGACGCGATGCCACTCGTGTGTCAGCGATTCCCGTCGGTGCCGGCCCGTTTCAGACGCAGCGCGGGCGCGCAGTCCGAGCGGGCAGCGGCTTCGGGGACCATCCGTCTTCGAGGGAAGTGGCCGCGGGTGCGTCACGCAGCTCATACGTCCGTATAGCGGGCCGACTGGGACAGTACGCTGAATCCGGCGGGATCGAGCCCGCGGCACAGTGTCCGGGAGGTGCCTCATGACAGCCCGCGGGCCCGGAGTGGAACGCCGACACGGGTTTCGACGTGCGGCTTCAGGACGTCCCGCTCACCAATCGCCGCCCGGACGTCGTCGTGTACCGGGCGGACACGATCGACATCACCCCCACCCGTCCTGAGCACGTACTGCTCGTCGCCGAGGTGGTGTCGCCGGGCGCGGAGACCACCGGCCGGATCATGAAGGCCGACCAGTACGCCAAGGCAGGCATCGGCTTCTACTGGCGTATCGAGCAGGCCGCGACAGGTGTTCCTCTCGTCTACACCTACGTTCTCGACCCCGCGACGAAGGCCTACCGGGACGGAGCCGTGTTCACCGGCGTCCTCAAGGTAGTGGCCCCGTTCCCTGTGGAGATCGACCTCGGCCAGGTCTGACCCAGCGCTGCTCAGCAGCAGGCGGCGGCCGGAGTCAGTGTCGTTGTGGCCTGGTCACCGGATCGGCTCGGGCACGGCCCGGGCGGGGAGGAGGGCGAGGAGTTGTTTCGTGTGGCCGGGGAGTTCTGTCTTCGCCAGTCCTGTTACGAGGTCGCCCAGCGGCATGGGCTCGTCGACCAGGAGGGTGTCGTTGGACAGGAGCCGGACGGGCACGAGGGTGCCGAGTTCGGTGTCACTGAGCGCCGCGCCTGCGGTGAGTGCGCACAGCGCGGCTGCCTGGCCGCTGATGCGGTCCCGGAGCCCGGCGTTGCCGCCGGCGTGCGCGATGGTTCGCTCGATGCTCCAGGCGTCGAGGGCGATGCGGTTGTCGTACGTCGTGGTGACCCCCGCCGCGATACCCGCGGCGGCGGCGACGGTCGCGGCGCTGACGAGGGAGACGTGCGCGAGGATCTGGTCGGCATTCCACTCGCCCTCCACCGGAGCGGGGTTGGGGCCGCCGGTGTCGGCGTCGGCGGCGGCCACGGTGGCGGCGGCGTCGAGCAGTGCGCGGTAGGCGTCCCGGAGTGGGGCGGTGTCCGGCATGTGGTGCACCTCTCTGTGCGGGTGTACGCGGAAGGGAGGGAGAGGCGCGGCTCAGGTGTGGGCGCCGGACATCTCCCAGGGCGCCTGCGGCAGGACCTCGCCGGTCTCCAGCATCGACTTGAGGTTCGCCAGCACGGCCGGCCAGCCGGCCGAGATGCCGCCCAGCATCTCCCGGTTGGGGAGCTTCTCGTGGGTCACGGTGAGGCGGACGATGTCCTGGTGCGGTTCGACGAGGAAGGTGACGACCGACGGCTCTCTCGGCGGTTCCGCATCAGGGGCGTCGTCGAAGGTGATGACCAGCCGGGTCGGGGGCTCGGCCTCCAGGACACGGCCCACCACGTCGATCTTGCCCGACCCGTCGGTTCGCCGGTGTTCCCAGGCCGAGCCCGGCTGCCAGTCGGAGACGTTGGCGTGTCCCCAGTAGCGTGCCGTCAGGTCGGCGTCGGTCAGGGCTTGCCACACCTGGTCCGCACGGGCGCGGATGTAGGTGACGTATACGTAGTCCGGCACCGGTGCGGGTGCGTTGGTCATGGCGTACTCCTCTGCCTGGCGTTTGATGGCGCCGATCGCTTGCAGGCGGGGTTTGTCGAAGCCGGAGATCCAGCGCTCCTCGATCTCGTGGATCGGGGTCGGGTTGAGGTAGTGCAGCCGCTCCCGGCCGCGCCGTACGACGGTGACGAGGCTGGCCCGCACGAGGACGTCCAGGTGCTGGGTCGCCGACTGGCGCGCCATGCCAAGGCGTTCGCACAGGTCGCGCAGTGTCTGCCCGTTGTGTTCGCGCAGCCGGTCGAGCAGGAGTCGTCGGGTGGGATCGGCCAGCGCCTTGAACACCAGGTCCATCGCCGTTGCTTCGAGGCTCACACCCGCATTATGCAGGCAAATACCTGCCTATCGTCAAGGGGGGGGCACGACCCGGGGTGGCCGCCACGCCCTCGCCGGACGTGTGAGCCTCCTCTCGGCGGCCGGTTCCGGGGCCGTGTGCCGGTGCGCCCCCGCCCGGGGGCGCGAACGCTGGGGATTTCGCTGTCCGGGGAGGTCACAGCCGTGCGCGTCGCAGCGTGCCTGGGGAATGACGCTTCCCGGCGGAGCAATATCTGCAGTCGGGACATGAGGTATTGGGGAGGGGGGCTGTGCGTATTCCCCGGCCGGGTGGGCGGGCCGGAATTATCGAGCGCGCCCGGCCGATCGCACCGTGCTACTGTCGATCTCAGTTGCAGGTGTGGTTGCCAGAAGGTTCATTTCCTACGGGGTAATCATCACGGCGACACGGAATGCGCACACGGCGTTTTCCCGACACCGCCTCCGAAGGAGAAATGACATGGCTACTGGCACCGTGAAGTGGTTCAACGCGGAAAAGGGCTTCGGCTTCATCGAGCAGGACGGCGGCGGCGCCGACGTCTTCGCCCACTACTCGAACATCGCCACCCAGGGCTTCCGCGAGCTGCTGGAAGGCCAGAAGGTGTCGTTCGACATCGCGCAGGGCCAGAAGGGCCCGACGGCCGAGAACATCGTCCCCGCCTGATATCGGCGCTGACGCATACTTCGCAGCCGGGGCCCGCACCTGATGGGGTGCGGGCCCCGGTTCGCCTCTTTTTCGGGGAGCGAGGCGGGCGGGAGATCCGTCCCGTCCGTCATCGGCACCGTCGCGGTTTCCCGCCGGTCCGGCCCGCCCCCTCACATCCGGCTCGTCTCGAGATTCTCTGCGCCGCTCTTCCGCTGCGGGAATTCCTTGCCACGTGCCCATCAAGGAAGGTTCCCGTCCCGCATGAAGCGTGGCCGTACATCTCAGAATTCCCGCACCCGTTCGAGCGGCATGTCCCGCTCGTTCCGTGATTCCGGCTCGGGCCGTGATTCCGGCTCGTCCCGTGGTTACGACCGCTTCGGCGAAGGCTCCGGCGCCGGCCGGTCCGGTGGCGGTCCGCGCCGCTCCCAGGGTTACGGCGGCCGGTCGGCCGGACGGCCCGTGCAGGGCGAGTTCGCGCCGCCGAAGACCGTGACGCCGGGCCTGCCCGCCGTCGAGTCGTTCGGCGAACTGGACATGCCGGCAGGGCTGTTGGCGACGCTCGGCCATGAAGGCGTGACCGTGCCGTTCCCCATCCAGGCGGCCACCCTGCCGAACTCGCTGGCCGGCCGGGACGTACTCGGCCGTGGCCGGACCGGTTCGGGCAAGACGCTCGCGTTCGGTCTCGCCCTGCTGGCCCGGACGGCCGGGCGGCGTGCCGAGCCGCGGCAGCCACTCGGGCTCGTTCTCGTGCCCACCCGCGAGCTCGCCCAGCAGGTGACCGACGCGCTCACCCCGTACGCCCGGTCCGTGAGCCTGCGGCTGGCCACCGTCGTCGGTGGGATGTCGCTCGGCCGGCAGGCCGGTGCGCTGCGCGCCGGTGCCGAGGTGGTCGTCGCGACGCCCGGGCGGCTCAAGGACCTCATCGACCGGGGCGACTGCCGCCTGGGCGACGTCGCCGTCACCGTCCTCGACGAGGCCGACCAGATGGCCGACATGGGCTTCATGCCGCAGGTGACCGCGCTGCTCGACCAGGTGCGGCCCGAGGGGCAGCGGATGCTCTTCTCGGCCACCCTGGACCGCAACGTCGACCTGCTGGTCCGCCGCTACCTGTCGGACCCGGTGGTGCACTCCGTCGATCCGTCGGCGGGCGCGGTCACCACGATGGAGCACCACGTGCTGCACGTGCACGGCGCGGACAAGCACCGGACGACCACCGAGATCGCGGCGCGGGACGGCCGAGTGATCATGTTCCTCGACACCAAGCACGCCGTGGACCGGCTGACCGAGCACCTGCTGAGCAGCGGTGTCCGCGCCGCCGGCCTGCACGGCGGCAAGTCCCAGCCCCAGCGCACGCGGACCCTGGCCCAGTTCAAGAGCGGGCACGTGACGGTGCTGGTGGCGACCAACGTCGCCGCGCGCGGGATCCACGTCGACAACCTCGATCTGGTCGTCAACGTGGACCCGCCCAGTGACCACAAGGACTATCTGCACCGCGGCGGCCGTACGGCCCGCGCCGGGGAGTCCGGCAGTGTCGTCACGCTCGTGACGCCCGACCAGCGTCGGGGCATGACCCGGCTGATGGCCTCGGCGGGCATCACGCCGCAGGTCGCCCAGGTGCGGTCCGGGGAGGCGGAGTTGAGCCGTATCACCGGCGCCCAGGCACCGTCCGGTGTCCCGGTCGTCATCACCGCGCCGCGTGCGGAGCGTCCCGGTGGGGCGTCCTCGCCGTCCCGGAGCCGCCGGGGCGGCCGGGGGCGTCCGGGGCGTGCCGGCCAGGGCGGAGCCGTCGGTGAAGGGGCGCGGCGCAGGCCGCAGCGGCGGCCGGGCCTCGGCTCGGCCGCGTAGGGCCGCCGTGACCGCGAACCGATCCCTTCTGCTCGTCGGAGGCACCGTGACACCGGCCGAGACCACGCGTCACGCGGTGGGCTGCTCTCCCACGGCCGTGATCGACGACAGGCACGCGGGGGGTCCCCGCGTCCGTGACGACATGACGGTCGAGGTGGCGCTGTCCCTCATGGCCGGGGCCCGGGTCGATCACCTCGTGCTCTGCGACGGGGACGACGAGAGCACGGGCCTGGTCACCCTGGCCCGGCTCGCCGCGCTCAGCGGCAGCCCCGTCTACACGGACCGGATCAGGCTGCGGGACGTCCTCGCCGGGCCTCCCGCCTGACCCTGCCGGTCGATTCCCCACGGCCATCACAGACCCGACGAGGGCCCTGCCGACGCGCGTCGGCAGGGCCCTCGTCGTCGTACGCGGGTGCGCGTCGCTCGGGGGCGCTCGGCCGCACGCCGGCCGATGGTGTTTCATTTCCTGCGGGGCCCTGGTGCCGTGCGGCACCGGGCCCCGCGACGCGTTGCGACTACGAGGTGACATGGCAGCAGATAATCCGCTCGGCGATCGTCTGGACGACGACGACTACCCCGCGTACACCATGGGCCGCGCCGCCGAGATGCTCGGCACCACCCCGGCCTTCCTGCGGGCCATCGGTGAGGCCCGGCTGATCACTCCGCTGCGTTCGGAGGGCGGGCATCGCCGGTACTCCCGCTACCAGCTGCGGATCGCCGCGCGCGCTCGTGAACTGGTCGACCGGGGAACCCCGATCGAGGCCGCGTGCCGGATCATCATCCTCGAGGACCAGCTCGAGGAGGCTCAGCGGATCAACGCGGAGTACCGCCGCGCCGCGGGCCAGGAGTCCGACGGTCCCGGAGCCGGGTCGGGCTGAGAGCCCCTCTGCGCGGTCGGCCACCGGGTTCGTTCGCCGTCTTCCGCTTCGTTCCCCTCCGTGTGCCCCGGCCCCTGGCGCGGGGATCCTCCTCAACTCCGGCTCTCCGGGCTCCTGCCGGCTTCGGCGTTCCCGCACCGGTATCCGCGCCCGCCCGCGTCCCGCTGACCCGGTGTGGGTCGCCTCACGTACCCAAAATGCGCCCAAGTTGCCCAGGTCACAGCGGAAATGTCCTTTTGGCCTCCATGCTCGATGCGGACTCGGCGCCCGAAATGGGGTGCTGCGGTATCGACTTGTATGTGACGCCTCGGAAAGGTGCCGACCATGGCCGCTTACCTCTGCCCCCCTGCCGTGATCCACGGCGAGCACACCGTCAGTACCAGCCGGATCGTGGAGGAAGTGCGCGCCCGGCACCCGCATGCGGCCTGGGCGCCGCGGATCGACGGCATCGCGGCCAGTACGGGTATCGAGGCGCGCGGCTGGATGCTGCCGCTGGAGACGGCCGTCGCGCCCGGGGACGGCAGTGCCCGGTGGCCGGGCGGCCCCGGGTCCGCCCGGGAGGCGCTGACCCGTGAGGGGTTCGGCGAGCAGGACGTGGACCGCGTGATCGCCGCGCTGGAGGCGATACCCGCCCCGCAGACCGTCCAGGAGCGCACCGCTCCGGCCTGGGCCGCCGTGCAGTCCTACGGGGAGCGCGCGGCGCGCGGGGCCCTGCAGATCGCCGGGCTGGACGCCGCGGACGTCGACTGCCTGATCACCAGCAACTCCACCACTCCCGCGCTGCCGGGGCTGGACGTCTCGCTGGCCAACAAGCTGCCGCTGCGCAGCGACGTGACGCTGCTGCCGGCCACGCAGTGGGCCTGTATCGCCGGGACCCGTTCGCTGGCGCTGGCGGCGGACCTGGTGGCCGCGGATCCCGACCGGGTGGTCCTGGTCGTGATCTCGGAGGCGCTGAGCACGACCTACCAGCCCGGGGACGACACCCTGGAGTCCCTGATCGTCCGGCTGCTGTTCGCGGACACCGCCGTCGCCGCCGTCGTCACGGGCCGCCCGAGGCCCGAGTCCGTGCTGAGGCTGGACGCCGCCTGGAACCACACCCTGCCCGGTACGCGGGACCTGCACCGCCTGGAGACGCGGGCGGACGGCACGCACTTCGTGATGGACCGGCGCGGGCCGCGTGCGGTGCAGGAGACGGTCACCGCCATGTGGGAGTGGCTGCGTGTCCGCTACGAGGAGGAGCCGGGCTCCTGGCACCCCGACGTCCTGCTCGCGCACCCCGGCGGCACACGGGTGCTGCAGTACATGGAGCAGACGATGCCGGACGGGTGGCCGACGGGGCTGCTGGACCACAGCCGGGACAGCTACCTCAGCGGCAACCGCGGGGGCGCGGCCGTGTTCGACATCATGCGCCGGGCCCACGACGCCGGGCAGGAGCCGGGCAGCCGTGCGGTGCTGTACGCGGCGGCCCCGGGGCTGACGGCCACCGCGCTGGAAGGCGAGTGGCTGTAGCCGCCGTCACCACCCGGTCACACCGGCCGTCCACGGCCGGTGACGGCCGGCCCGTCGGTCCTGGCCGGTGCCGGCCCGTGCCGGTCGGTCCGCCGTAGACCCAGGTCGGCCCGTCGGTGCCGGTCGATGCCGGTGGGTGCCGGTCGGCCCGTCGATCCCGGTCGGTCCCGGCCGGTGCCGGTCGGTCCGCCGTAGGCCCAGGTCGGCCCGCCGGTCCCGGTCGGCCCGCCGGTCCCGGTCGGCCCGCCGATCCCGGTTGGTCCTGGCCGGTGCCAGTCGGTCCCCCGTAGGCCCGGTCGGCCCGTCGGTCCCGGCCGGTGCCGGTCGGTCCCCGTAGGTCCCGGGCGGCCCGTCGATCCCGGCCGGCGCCGGTCGGCCCCCCGTAGGTCCAGGTCGGCCCGTCGTCCCGGTCGTCATTTCGCCACCGCCGCCCAGACCACCTTCCCGGTGTCCGTCCACCGCACCCCCCACCGGGTCGTCAGCCGGTGGACGACGTGCAGGCCCCGGCCGGCGTCGTCGAAGGGCTCGGTGCGGCCGAGGCGCGGTCTGCCGTTGCCGGTGTCGCCCACCTCGCACAGCAGCCCCTGACCGGTCCTGATCAGCCGTACCGTGATGGGGCCCCCGGCGAAGCGGACGGCGTTGGCGACCAGCTCGTCGACGACCAGCACCACCCGGTCCCGGGTGTCGGCCCGGGTGCGCCAGCGCGCCAGCAGCGTGGAGACCAGGGCGCGGGCCCGGGCGGCCGCGTCCTCGCGGGCGGGCAGCCGCCAAGTCGCGGTGTCCCCCTTGCGGTAGCCGATCATGCGGGCGAGCAGCAGGGTCACGTCGTCGCGCCGGCGGGCGGGCGCCAGGGTGGAGACCACGTGCCGGGCGGCCCGCGGCAGGGCGTCCCACGCGTCCACCGCGCAGACCGCGTCCGCCAGCCTGGCGATGCCCTCGTCGATCGACAGGGCGGGGTCCTCGACCAGGCCGTCGGTGTAGAGGGCGAGCAGGGAGCCGGGGGGAGCGGCGAAGACGTGCACGTCGAAGGGTTCCCGCAGCGCGAACTCGGCGCCCAGGCCCGGGTGGGGCCGGATCGGCAGGGGGACGGCGGGCCCGCCGGGCGGGGCCAGGACCGGGGGGAGGTGGCCGGCGCTGGACAGGGCCACCTGCCGGCTGACCGGGTCGTACACGGCGACGCAGCAGGTCGAGCCGAGGGCGCTGTACCCGGCCGCCAGGCCGGACTCCGCGTCGTCGAGCAGGGACACGGTCTCGTCCAGGTGCTCCAGCACCTCGTCGGGCGCCAGCCCCGCGGAGAGCAGGGCGCGGGCCTCCATGCTCAGCTGCCCCATGGTCGCCGCGGCGCCCAGACCGTGCCCGACGACGTCGCCGACCACGAGGGCCGTACGGCCGTCCGGCAGCGGGAAACTGTTCACCCAGTCGCCGCCGACGCCCGCGCTGTCGGGGGTGGCGGGCTGGTAGACGCTGGCGGTCTCGATGGTGTCGCCGGCGGTGCGGGGAAGCAGCCGGCGCTGCAGGGCGAGCACCTGGGTGTGCTCGCGCTGGTGCCGGCGGGCCAGGTCGACGTGGTGGGAGGTCCTGGCCACCAGCTCCTGGAGGTCGAGCAGCTCGCCGTCGTGGAAGGGCCGGTCCGCCCGCCGCCAGACCTCCGCGACACCCAGGACGACGGGCGGCTCGCCGTCCAGCACCAGCGGTACGAACGCCACGGCGGCGGCCTGGTCGCCCGGGACCAGGGCGCGCACCAGGCGCGGAGTGCCGAGGACCCGCTCGATGGCGTCCCGGTCGGGTATGACGAGCGCCTGCGCGGCGTCGTCACGCCGTATCGCCTGGGCCAGCAGGCGGCCGGCGTCACCGGGGAGGTCGTCGCCGGGGGTGAGGTAGCCGTCGGGCCACGCCCGGTCCGGAACCAGGGCCGCGCGCCGCAGCCGGATGCGTCCCTGCGGCTGCCCGGCCACGGCCTCGCCCGACCACACGGCGAAGTCGAGGTCGACGGCGGCCACGTCTCCCCAGGCCAGCAGCGACTCCGCCAGCGACTGGGCGGTCTCGCCGATGTCCAGCGAGGTGCCGATGGCGGTTTCGGCGGCGTACAGGTGCAGCCTCTTGGCCATGGCGATCAAGGAGACCGTCAGTCCCTCCTGGGGCGCCGCCGCGGCCAGGATGCTCATGGAGACCACCAGCTCCGACCCGTCGGCGCGGCGCAGGCGCTGGACCCGGGCGACGTGCGGCTCACCGGTCTCCAGGACCTGCCGCAGGCGCCGCGTGACCGTGGGGACGTCCCCGGGGGGCAGCAGGTCGGTGAACGGGCTCCCGACCGGGGCGTCCACCCCGGCGAAGACGGGGGCGCCCAGATTGCGGCGGGTGATCCGCAGGTCGCGGTCCAGATTGACGGCGCCGAGTATCTGCTCCTGGCGGCTCGCGGCCGGGTCCGCGGACGCGAGGGGGCGGGCGGGCCGGTCGTCCCGCGGCTCGGCAGAACCGGCGGGCGCTGCCGCTCCGCCGCGCGGGATGTACTTCCCCAGGGCGCTGCTGATCATGTCGAACGGCGACGAGGACGAGGATCCCGACATTCCTGATCGCACACCTCATTCAATAACAGATAGGGACACTTCGCCCACAGCAGTGGATCGGGCACCGGCACGGAAGGCGACGGACGCGGGACGGGGCGTGACGGACACGGGTGGGCCGGGACGGGGCGTGACGGACACGGAACGGCGGGGAGGATGGGTCCCGGGGCGGCCCCGCCGCGCGCCCCGGCCCTCGTGGCCGCCCCGCCCGTCCGTACCCGTGAGTACCCCACTCGCCGGGCGGCGGCAGCGGGCAGGATGCAGGTGACTCGTCGATCGACACCGAACCGGCCGAAGGAGCCCGCCATGCCGTACAGCTCCGCACAGTGGCCCGCGCGCAGTCTGCTCGGGGCCGTGGCCCCCGAGGCGCGGCGGGAGTTGCTGGAACTGGGGGTGCCGGCGCGGTTCGAGGCGGGCAAGGTGCTGCTGAGCGAGGGCGCGCGCGACCGGCACGTCCTGGTACTGCTCTCCGGCTTCGCCAAGGTGACGGCCCGCGTGGAGAACGGCGAGGAGTCCCTGCTCGCGGTGCGGGTGGGCGGGGACAGCGTCGGCGAGATGGCCGCCCTGGACGGCTCCCCGCGCTCGGCCACCGTGACGGCCTGCGGGCCGCTGACCGCCCGGGTGGTGCAGCCGGGCGCGCTGCACGCCCTGCTGGCCCGCCGCCCGGACGTGCACCTCGCGCTGACGGGGATCCTCGCCGACCGGCTGCGGTGGGCCAACCGCAGACGCCTGGACTTCCGGGGCTACCCGGCGAAGGTGCGGCTGGCCCGGCTCCTGGTGGAGCTGGCCACGCTGTACGGCCGTCCGGCCGAGGGCGGCATGGTGCTGGGCTGCCGGCTGACCCAGCCGGAGCTGGCCGCGCTCACCGGGGCCGCGGAGACCACCGTCCACAAGGGGCTGCGGGAGCTGCGCCGGGACGGTCTGCTGGAGACCGGCTACGGGTCCACCGTGATCCGTGACCCGGACCGGCTCAAGGAGCTCGGGGACCTGACGCGCGAGGGCTGAGAAACGTCCCTCAGTCCAGCAACGGGCGGAGGACGACCAGCAGGCCCGCGCTCACCCCCATCACCGCCGTGCACAGCACCGCCGCCGTCACGCACCGGTACTTGCGCACCGCGACCTGGGACAGGAACCGGATCGTGCCGGACAGCTCCCGGTGCTCCCGGTCCGGGTCGCCCGGCCCGCCCGCGTCCCGGGCGGGCAGGATGTCGGGGCCCGAGGCGAGGTGGACGAAGCTGTAGCGGTTGGCCCCCTCGGGGTGCAGGACCCGGGGGCGCAGGACGGCCGCCAGGAAGCCCGCGCCGCCGAACATCGCGCAGAGGAACAGGGCGAGCAGCAGACCCGAGAGGACGCCCGCCGGGCCGCCCTCCCCCGCGGCGCGCAGGGCCGGGGCGCTCCAGTGGCCCGCCGTGCCGACGAGGGCGGCCTGGGCCGCGGCGAGGATGCCGGCCTTGGTGTCGGCGTGCTGGTGGGTGGTCTGCAGCGCGGTGAACATGAACTGCGCGGGACGGCTCTCGGGGCGGGCACCGGTGGACGACGGCATGCTGCTCCTTCTGGGGCCGGTGGGCTGTTCGGTGCCTCCAGTACGCCTCGAAACCGGCCACGGAACCCGGGATTTGTGCGGGATTGCCGAGGAAGAGCGCGCACCGGCCCCGCCAACGGGGCGAACTCATCCGTAACTTGAGGCCACCGCTGTATGTTCCGCACCTTTCCGCATCCCGTATTTCGACGGGGTTCGCGGCGGACGGCGCGTGTAGGACTGGCCTACCGGCGTCCGCGTGAGGGGGGAGCGGACGCCGGTGTCTGCCGGAGCGCGCCCCCGGCCCAGGACCCGGGTGCGGCTCCATCTCAGTGAGCGGGGAGTTCAGGCATGGGAACGTTCGGTCGCAGACTGCTGCTGGCGGTCGACGCGAAGGGATACGGCGGCGTCGACGTGGTGACGCAGCGCGAGTGGCAGGAGGCGATCCGGCGGCTGCTGCGGGAGGCGGCCGCGGCGGCCGGGCTGGAGTGGGACCAGTGGGTGATACAGGTCGGCGGCGACTCGGTGTTCGCCGTCCTGCCGCAGGGGGCGTCCGAGCCCGGCCTCGTCGACCCCTTCATGCGGCACCTGGAAGCCGGCCTGCGCACCTTCAACCGGAACCGGCGCGAGGAGGCGTGGCTGCGGCTGCGGGCCGCGGTGCACTTCGGCACCGCCTCCCCGGCGGCCAACGGCTTCGAGGGCCGCGCGCCGGTCGAGATCGGCCGGCTGCTGGACAGCAGGGTGCTGAAGGCGGCCCTGGCCGCGGCCCCGGAGGCGCCGCTGGCGCTCGCGGTCTCCGCGACCGTCTTCAACGACGTGATCGGCGAGGCGTACACCACGATCCGCCCCCAGGAGTTCCGCGAGGTGTGCGTCGCGGAGAAGGAGTACGCGGGCCGGGCGTGGATCCGGGTGCCCGGCTACGACGTGAGGGCCCTGGAGCTGCCGGAGCCGGGCGGTGCCCCGGCCGGGACCGGCGCGGCGAGGAGCGCGAGGAGCGCGGGGGGTGCGGGGGGCGCGGGGGATGCCGGCACGCGCCTTCCGGGCGCCCCAACTGCGCCCAGTGACACGGTAGTTCAGGAATTCAACGGAACCGTTCACGCCGAGGGTGCCGTCTTCGGGATCTCCAAGTGACCTGAGTGACGGCCGAGGATGAACGAGGAACACGAGGAACACAACGAGCAGCGCGCCGAAGGCGAACCGGAGACGCGCGACACGGACGGCGCGCACCGCGCGCACGGCGGCCCGGGCACCCCCGCCGAGGCGGTGGAGCGGCCGGGCCCGGACCGGCCGCCGGGCCCGGACCCGCGGCCCACGGGTGAACCGGAACCGTGGCGGAAACCGCCCGACGACTCCGGGGAGGACCGGCCGGCGGACCCCCCGGGCACCTCCGGCACCGCGCCCGGGCAGGTCCACCACAACAACGTCAACCAGTACTTCTACGGGGAACTCACCGCCTCCGGCGCCCAGTTCGGCATCGGCACCGCCGGTTCCGACAACGCCCGCCGCCGGGCCGTGGGCCGCCTCGACGCCGGCGAGGCGGACGCGATCCTCGCGCCGTACGTCAGGCCCGCCTGCTTCGAGCAGGCCGCGCTCGCCCTGGAGCAGGACGGGGTCGTGGTGCTGGTCGGACCGCCCGGGACGGGCAAGCGGTCCGGCGCGGTGGCGCTGGTCGACGCGCTGGCGGACGGCTCCGAGTACGTCGTGCTGTCGCCGGGCCGCAGTCTGGACGACCTGGCGAGCGGGCGGGTGGCGTTCGAGAAGGGCGTCGGCTACGTCCTGCTCGACCGGATGGGCGAGGACAGCTCCCAGACGGCGGACTTCGACTGGCGCCGGGTGCGCGACACCGTCCGTGAGCACCACGCCCGCCTGGTCGTCACCACCGTGCATCCGGTCGGCGACGGTGTCGTGGAGTCCGTGCGGCACGTGCCCTGGCGGCTGCCGGACCTGGCGGCGGTACTGCGGGTGCGGCTGGTGCGGGCCGGGTGCGCGCGCGACACCGTGGACCGGGCCGTGGCGCTGATGCCCGGGGGCTGCCGGATCGCCGAGGTCGCGGCGGCCGCCGGGCGGATCGCCCGCGGTGCGGCGCCGGACGAGGTCTGGCAGGACTACGGCAGCAGCGCCGCCCGGCCCGTGCGGGACTGGTTCGCGCGCGAGCGGACACCGCAGGAATGGGCGGAGGTCACCACCCTGGCCTTCGTCAACGGCGTCGGCTACCGGGACTTCGAGACCTGCCAGGAGCGGCTGGAGTCCTGGGTCGAGACGGCGTTCCCGGCCCCGGTCGGCGAGGAGGAGCAGGCCGCGGCGGCCCGCCGGGTCATGGACCGCCGGCAGTCGCTGTCCCGCAACGAGCTGGTCGCCGTGGAGGAGCGCAAGGACGGTCCGCTGACCCGCACGGCCCTGGTCTTCCCGCACCCCCCGTACCGCCAGTGGGCACTGGAGGAGCTGTGGACCAAGCGGTCCACGCCGTACTGGAACGGCGTACGGGACTGGCTCGCCGAACTCGTCGGCACCCAGCCCGGGCTGCGGCTCCAGCTGTCCGTCGCGCAGGGCCTCGCGCTGCTCACCCGGCCCGCCTTCGAGGAGGTCGCCGACAACTACCTGCACCCCTGGGCGCGCGGTGCGGCCGGTCCCGCCGGGCAGTCGACGGCGACGCTGGTGCTGCAGTGCATGTGCCTGGACGAGAGCCTGGCCGCCACCGCGCTGGGCGTGGCCCGGGGCTGGGCCCGCTCCGCCGACCCGGCGCTGCGCTCGACCGCGGCGGCGGCGTTCAGCGGCGCGCTGGGGGTGCGGTTCCCGACCGACGCCGTCACGATCCTGCTGCGGCTGATCGTCCGGCGCGGCGGGCTGCCCGTGGACGCGGCCTTCGCGCTGGCCGGGCTGGTCTCGGTGCTCGCCGAGTGCGGGCAGGACACCGGCGCCGTGCTCCGGCCGCTCGCCTACCGGCTGCGGGCCCAGCGCGCGACGCTCACCGGGCAGCACAAGGAGAACCTCCTCGGGGCGGCCCTGACCGTCCTGCGGGCGAGGGACGCGCGCACCGGGCGGCTGGTGTGCGCGTCGCTGATGGAGCGGGACGACCGGCAGACCGCCACCGTCGGCGAGCTGTGGTCGGGGGTGCTGGACAACCTGCCGCGCCGGGGCCGGGCGCTGGCCGCCCTGCACTCCACCCTGCGCGAGCTGCCGGCCGTCTCGGAACGGCCG
This sequence comes from Streptomyces sp. NPDC044921, assembly GCF_056432865.1. Classification (NCBI taxonomy): domain Bacteria; kingdom Bacillati; phylum Actinomycetota; class Actinomycetes; order Kitasatosporales; family Streptomycetaceae; genus Streptomyces; species Streptomyces sp. NPDC044921. The sequence continues at coordinate 315,868 of NZ_JBWKIF010000001.1, read as the reverse complement.
CAGCGGGCGGCCGGACGGTTCGGCCGGGCCCTGGGCGAGGCCCTTCCGCCGGGCGACGGTCCGCCGCTGGCCACGGCCCTGCGGCAGGTCGCGGCCCGCGCCGACGAGACGACCACCGCCCTGGTCGACACCTTCCTTACCGCCGTACTGAGCACGGAGGACTGACAGGCATGGCTGAGAAATACCCGCTCGTCGAGCAGCGGGAGTACGGGCGGCCGGACAAGCGCGGCGGCATCTGGCGCAAGCGCGTCACCCGCGACGACGAGGAACTGCCCCGGATCTCCGCCCACCAGGTGCGGGTCTTCCGGGTCGGCGAGGAGTACGTGGAGGACCACGGCCGGCTGCTCGCCCACGACCCGGTGGTGGTCGGGGCCAGCTCGGTCACCGTGGTGGACCGGCGGATCGAGGTGCCGGTCGTGGTGGAGACGCGCATCCCGTCGGCCGAGGCGGGCGACTTCACCGTACGGGCCTGCTTCTACTGCACGGTCACCGACCCGTGCGCGGTGGTGCGGGACGGTGTCACCGACGTGGAGGCGCTGCTGCTGGCGCACCTGCGCGAGGTGCCCGGGCTCACCGAGGACGGCAGCGACCTGCCCATCGTCGACACCGCCACCGTGCGCGCCCGGATCGACGCCCGGCTGACCGCGTACCACGAGATGCGGCCGGCCCTCGTGTCGGGGCTGCGGGCCCGGCACGGGGCGATCGAGGTCCTCACGCCCGAGGAGATGTCCGCCTACGCCGCGGAGCTGGCGAAGGCCCGCCGGGAGCGCGAGCGCGACCGCCAGCGCGAGGAGATGGAGCAGGAGGCGGCGCTGGACCGGGCCCTGCGCGAGGCCGAGCTGGAGCTGAAGCGCGAGGAGATCCGCAACCTCCAGGCGATGCGCAAGGAGCGCAACCGGCAGGAGGAGGAGACGCTGCGCACCGGTTACGAGCGGGGCGCCGGGGCCGAGCAGCAGGACTACGAGCTGGAGATCGAGCGGCGGCGCAACCGCTTCACCCGCGCCGAGATCGAGGAGGACATCAAGCTGGTCGGCTCCGACCCGGTGGCCGCCGACTACCTCGCCTGGCGCAACGGCGACATCAGCGCCGACGAGCTGTCCACGCGGCTGCACGCGGCCGAGGAGCGCTGGGACGCGCGCAAGGACGACCGGCTCCGGCTGGACCGGGAGTACGAGTTCCAGCGCCGGGGCCTGGAGCGGGAGGACCTGCGCTGGCAGGTCGAGCGCGAGGACCGCCGCCAGGAGCTGACCCGCAAGGAGGAGCGCGAGGAGTCCGCCGCCCGCCGTCACGAGGCCTCCCGGCGCTGGGACCTGGAGCACGAGGACCGGCTGCGGCAGCGCCAGGAGGAACGCACGGACGCCAAGGAGCTCCAGCGCGACGAGCGCGAGTGGGCCAAGGAGCAGCTGTCGGTGCGGGCGACCCTGGGCAAACAGGCCATCGACCGGGGCCTGTTCGACAGCACCATGTACGACGCCGGCGCCTTCATCAACAGCGTCGGCGACGTCTCCTTCCGCCGGTCCTCCGGACAGGGGGACGGCCCCGGGACGCCGCGGGCGGGGCTGAAGGGCGAGGTGAAGGCCGAGCTGCGCCGGGGATCCCGGGCCGCCGGCGCCGAGGGCGCCGCGGACGACGGCGACGCCGACGACTTCGACCCCGCGAACCAGGAGGGGCGCCTTGTCGACTGACACCCCGCTCCGTCCGGCCGACAGCGCGTTCCTCGACGAGGACCGCGGCGCGGCGCGCCCGGTGCCGCCCGCCTCGGGGTGGGCGCCCCGGCTGCGCCGGCTGATCGGCGTCGAGGAGTCGCTGCTGGCCTGGGTGCCGGAGGAGCGCACGCGCTACACCTGGTACGGCGCGCTCGTCGTCAACACGGCCCTGCTGGGCGCCGCCTCCATGGTGCTGGCGCTGTCCAGCTTCCGCTCGGACCTGCCGCTGACGGTGGTCGTCCTGGTCGCGGTGGTCTGGTTCTGGGTGATCCTCGCGCTGGACAGCTGGCTGGTCTCCAGCACCCACGGCACGGCGGTACGCAAGTGGACTCTGATGGTCCGCTTCTTTCTGTCGGTGCTGCTGGGCCTGTTCATCGCGGAGCCGATCCTGTTCCAGATCTTCGACAAGGAGATCCGCCAGGAGATAGCCGTCGGCAACGAGCGGAAGGTCGCCGACTACCGGGGCATGCTCGTCTCCTGCAACCCCACGGACGGCGCGTCCACCGCCGGCCGCCCCGAGTGCGCCCGCTACCAGCTGAAGGTCGCGGGCTCCCCGGCGGAACTGGCCCGCCAGATCGAGACCAACGGCCGGCGCGCGGCCGCCCTGCGCACCCAGGTCGCCGGCATCAACAAGACGCTGAACGCCAAGCTGGCGACCGAACAGCGCCTGTGCGGCCCCAGGTACTGGGTCACCCGGGGCGGCGTCCGGGACGTCACCATCACCTGCGAGCGGGCCCGCGAGGCCACGTCGCGGTACGAGAGGAACAGCAAGGTCAAGACGTACGAGGAGCAGCTGGAGGACCTCGTCGCCCAGGGCCAGGCGCTGTCCGCGCGGAAGGACCGGGCGGCCGACGGCTACCAGCCGCTGCTGCAGAAGTCGATCGACGACAAGACGCGGCAGCGGGCCGCCGCCCTGGACACCGACGGCATCCTCACCCGGGCCCACGGCTTGAAACAGGTCGCCGGCGCGGACGGCTTCGCGCTCTTCCTCACGATCGTCCTGCACCTGCTGCTGCTCTGCCTGGACGCCATGCCCGTCCTGGCCAAGGTGCTCAGCGGCGCCACGACGTACGACACCCTCCTCGGTGCCCGCCACCGGGCCAGCCGCAGGCTGTTCGCCGAGGAGCTGGAGGTGCGGCACACCTGCGCCCGTCTGGAGCACGACGTCCGCCACCACCGGGTACGCCTGGACACGGCCGACCGCATGGGCCGCCTGGACCTCGAACACCAGCGGGCCCGGGCGGAGCGGGCGGCGCGGGAGCGCGCGGAGCTGGAGGCGCGCATGGGAAGGATCCTGCGGGCCCGGGGGACGTGAGGAGGAAGGGACGAACCGGCGGCCGGTACCCGGGGCGCGGTGATCCGGAAGTGCTTCGAAACATTCGACTTCCGGAATCACCTAGTCCGGGGCGATTCGCCCGGACACACCACCGGGACCGGCCGCCTCCCTCTCGGGAACCCCTATGACCAGCGCACATTCGATTCCCACTCCACCACCCCCGGACGAATATTTCGAAACTCTTACCGAAACCGTTGACAGTTGTCAGGGCCAGGCCAACACTCCGGATGACCGACGAGGCGAAGGAGGAAGCGCCCCCATGAACTCGCTGTCGAACCGCTTACGGCTGCTCATCAGCAGTGTCTGCGCCATGCTGATGCTGACCGCCGCCGCCAGTACCGCCCACGCGGACACGGTGATCACGACCAACCAGACCGGCACCAACAACGGCTACTACTACTCGTTCTGGACCGACGCCCCGGGCACCGTCTCCATGACCCTGTCCTCCGGGGGCAGTTACAGCACCTCGTGGCGGAACACCGGCAACTTCGTCGCCGGCAAGGGCTGGAGCACCGGCGCCCGCCGCACCGTGACGTACTCGGGCAGCTTCAACCCGTCCGGCAACGCCTACCTGACGCTGTACGGCTGGACGGCCAACCCGCTCGTCGAGTACTACATCGTCGACAACTGGGGCACGTACCGGCCCACCGGCCAGTACAAGGGCACCGTCACCAGCGACGGCGGCACGTACGACATCTACAAGACCACGCGGTACAACGCCCCGTCCGTCGAGGGCACGCGCACCTTCGACCAGTACTGGAGCGTGCGCCAGTCGAAGCGGACGGGCGGCACCATCACCGCCGGCAACCACTTCGACGCCTGGGCCCGCGCCGGCATGCCCCTCGGCAACTTCAAGTACTACATGATCATGGCGACCGAGGGTTACCAGAGCAGCGGCAGCTCCAACATCACCGTGCGATGACCGTGCGGACGGACGCACGCCGCGCACCGCGCGCCCTGGTCACGAGGCTGGCCGTCCTCGCGACGGCCCTGGCGGCCACCGCCGGGACCCTCACCGCCACCGCGGCCGCCGCTCCCGTACGGGCGGCCGCCTGCGGCGGATACGTCGGACTCACCTTCGACGACGGCCCGTCCGGGAGCACGACGAGCCTCCTCGACGCGCTCCGCCGCAACGGGCTGCGGGCCACGATGTTCAACCAGGGCCAGTACGCCGCCGCCCATCCGTCCCTCGTCCGGGCCCAGGTGGCGGCCGGGATGTGGATCGGCAACCACAGCTACACCCACCCGCACCTGACCCGGCTGGGACAGGCGCAGATCGACTCCGAGATCTCCCGGACCCAGGAGGCGATCGCCACCGCGGGAGGCGGCACGCCGGGACTCTTCCGCCCGCCGTACGGCGAGACCAACGCGACCGTGCGGTCGGTCGCGGCCCGCCACGGCCTGACCGAGATCATCTGGCACGTCGACTCACAGGACTGGAACGGCGCGAGCACCGACGCGATCGTCCAGTCCGCGGCCCGCCTCACCAACGGCCAGATCATCCTCATGCACGACTGGTCCGCCAACACCCTGGCCGCGATCCCGCGCATCGCCCAGGGCCTGGCGGCCCGCGGCCTGTGCGCCGGGATGATCAGCCCTCAGACGGGCCGCGCCGTGGCCCCCGGCTGAACCACCGCCGCCCACGGAGCCCACCACCCCGGCGCGACGGCCACCGTGCCGTCGCGCCGTCCGTGCGACCCCTGGCCGAAATCCCACCCCCGGGCCTCGGCAGCTCCCGCCGTCCGCCCCAACGCGTCGGCGAGTTCGCCTAGGTTGGGGCACCGGACCCCCTTCCCACCCCCCAGGAGGCCCCCCGTGCCCGGCGACAGCCCGCGTGTCCGCATCGACACTTCCAAGCCGCACTCGGCCCGCTTCTGGAACTACTTCGTCGGCGGCAAGGACAACTACGAGGTCGACCGCGAGATCGGCGACCAGATCAAGTCGATCTTCCCGGGCCTGGTCGACGTGGCCGTGACGAGCCGGCGCTTCCTGGGGCGGGCCGTGCGCTACCTGGCCGGCGAGCAGGGGGTGCGGCAGTTCCTGGACGTCGGCACGGGGCTGCCGACCGCCGACAACACCCACGAGGTCGCCCAGCGGGTCGCCCCGGACGCCCGGATCGTCTACGTCGACAACGACCCCGTCGTGCTGGCCCACGCCAACGCCCTGCTGACCAGCACCCCCGAGGGCCGGACGGCGTACCTGGACGCCGACCTGTACGACCCCGAGGCCGTCCTGAAGGCCGCCGCCGGCACGCTCGACCTGTCCCGGCCGGTCGGACTGATGATCCTCAACACGCTCGGGCACGTCGCCGAGTACGAGCGGGCGCGCGAGCTGGTGCGGCGCCTCATGGCCGGGCTGCCGTCCGGGAGCCATCTGGTGATCAGCGACAGCACGGCGACGAGCGAGGGCATGATCGCCGCGTCCGAGGCGTACAACGCGAGCGGGGCCGTGCCGTACCACGTCCGGCCGGTCGCCGAGATCGCCGGGTTCTTCGAGGGGCTGGAACTGGTCGAGCCCGGGGTGGTGCGGGTGCCGGAGTGGCGGCCGGACGCGCGGGGCGCCGATGCCGGTGCGGTGGACGCATACTGCGGCGTGGCGTGCAAGCCGTAGCGGGGGCCGCCGACCTGGCCCGGGCCTCACCCGTCCGGGCCGGTCGCCGCAGCGCTCCGCGTCCCCGCGGCGATAATCGGGACATGTCCGCCCCACCCCCCGCCCCGCGGCCGACCGGCCGGCTCCTCGGTGATCTGATCGCGGTGGGTGAGGCCCACGCGCTCGTCCTCGCCGGCGGGTCCGCGATGCTGGCCCACGGACTGGTGGAGCGGGACGGACGGGACGTGGACGTCGCCACCGAGCATCCCGCCGGGATGGACGCCGTCGCCGACGCGGTCCGCACGGGACTGGTCGCGCGCGGCTGGCTCGTGCAGACGCTGGAGACCGAGCCGCTGTCCGCCCAGTTCCTCGTCACGGACGCGGCGACCGGCGAGGAGTACCGGGTCGGCGTCCGCAAGGAGGTGCTGTGGCGGCCGCCCGTGCCGACCGGGCTCGGACCGGCCCTCGCCCTCGACGACCTCGCCGGCACCCGGGTGCGGGACCTGGCCGACCGGGGACTCGCCCGCGACCTGGTCGACGTGCACGCCGTCTCGGCCCGCTGGAGCCACCCCGAACTGGAGGAGCTGGGCCGCCGGCACGCCCCGGACACCTTCGACCTCACCGACCTCCAGGCCAGGTTGACCGGCACGGACTGGCTCGACGACCGGGCGTTCACCTCCCAGGGCCTGGACCCCGGGGCCGTGGCCGGGCTCCGCCGCTGGGCGCAGGAGTGGGCCGACGACATCGCGGAACGCCTCATCGAGGGCGAGGCCCCGGAGGACGCCGAGCCGGACGAGGACTGACCCCGCGGTCGACCGCCCCGGCGTGAACGGCCGTCAGGCCCTGGCACCGTGCCGCCCTCGCCCCTCCACCGCCGTCAGCTCACCGGTACCGCGCGCCGCCGGTCCCGCCGCTCCACCGCCATCAGCGCCAGGGTGACGCCCGCCGACACCGCCGCCGTCGCCGACACCGCCCGTGCCGGTGAGGTCAGTTGGGCCAGCGATCCCGCCAGGGCGGCCGCCACGCCCTGCAGGGTGAGCATGCCCGCCGAGTGCAGGCCGAGGGCGTGCCCCGTCAGCTCGTCCGGGGTCAGGGCCACCAGCCGCTCCTGCTGCACCAGGCTCGCGCCGAAGCCGACCGAGGCCACGGTCACGGCGGCCGCCGCGAGCGGCAGCGGCGGGTGCAGGAGGAACGGCACGTACGGCAGGGCCAGGAGCAGCAACAGGGGGAAACCGAGGTGAGGGCGGACCCGGGGTGGGAGCACGCGGCCGACCAGCACGTCCCCGGCCAGCATCCCGAGGGCGGCGCAGGCGAACAGGGTGCCCGCGTGCGCGGGCGCGTAGGAGACGTAGAGGGATTCGCAGCCGACGACCAGGCCGTTGGGGATCCAGAGGGCCAGGTAGGTCCGGCGGCGCGGCGCGGACGACCACAGCAGGGCGTTGGCCCGCCAGGTCGCCGTCACCGAGGGGCGGCCGCGGGTGCGGGGCGGGCGACGGGCCAGGCCCAGCCGCACCGCCACGGCCGCGACGACGTACAGGACGGCCGCCGCCAGGAGTGACGGACGCGGGGACAGCAGGGCCACCAGGGCGCCGCCGGTCGCGTAGCCGGCGATCTGCATGAGGCCGCTCATCATGTTGAAGACCGAGCGGCCCAGCAGGTAGCCGTCCTTGCCGAGGATCTCGTGGAGCAGGCCCCAGCGCACTCCGCCGCCCACCGACTCCGCGAGCCCCCTGGCCAGGACGATGGCGAGGAGCGCCCAGACCGGCGTGCCGGGCAGGGCCAGGGCGGCCGTGGCCGCCGCGAAGAGCAGGGGCAGGGCCGTCAGGGCCGCGCGCGGGGGCAGCCGGTCGGCCGCCGAGAGCAGGAACGTCGCGCCCAGCACCTGCACGAGGGACGAGCCGAACATGCTCACCGCGGACAGCAGTGGCGACCCGGTCTGCCGGTACACCAGGGTGCCCAGGGCCAGTCCGCCCATGGTCTGGGCGACCGTCTGCGCCGACGCGGCCAGGAAGGAGGGCGTGAACTCTCGGGTGCGGAACAGATCGCGGTAGCTGCGCATGCGCGGGAGTCTCCGGCGGGCCCGCACACCGGGGTTAGTGTTTCGCGCACACGCGAAAGGAGGCCTCTGACGTGGGCTGGTGGCAGATCAACGCCGACACCCTCGCGGGGAGCCGGTTCGTGATCTCGCCGTTCGCGGAGGCCTTCGGGAGCCTGCGGCTGCTGCACACCGCCGAGGCCGCGCATCCCGGCGAGCGCCGGTGGCTCGGCGCCCATCTGCCGGACTACCGGCGGCGGCTGGCGCGGGACCCGGTGACCGCGCTGCTCGTCCGGGCCGGCATCGGGGCGGAGTGGACCGCCGACTTCCTCTCCCCCACCCCACGCGACGGGGAGACCTTCGAGCAGGCGGTCGCCCAGGTCGCGGCGGCCTGCCCCGCGCGGGCCCGCGCCGACCTCACCGTCTCCCTGCGCGGCCCGGTCCCCGCCCCGCTGGAGCGGGACGACCTGCCCGAGCGCGCCGCGGACCTGCTGACGTACGTGTGGACCACGGCCGTGCGGCCGTACTGGGCCCGGCGGCGGCGCGTGCTGGAAGCCGATGTGGTCGCGCGGACGGCGCGGGTCAGCCGGGGCGGCTGGGCGAGCGCGCTGGACACCCTGCGGCCGGGGACGCGGTGGCTGGGCGAGAACCGGCTGCAGGTCAACGCGCACGAGTACCCGCCGCGGGAGATCTCCGGCGCGGAGCTGGTGTTCGTGCCGGTCACCACGCAGCGCATCGGCTGGGTGTCGTGGGAGGGGACGGACCGGTACGCGCTGGTCTACCCGTGCGCCGGTGCCCTCGCCGACCCCGGCGGCAGGCGCGTGCCCGCGAGCCTCGCCGCGCTGCTCGGCCCGGCCCGGGCCGGGGTGCTGGTCCGGCTCGGTTCCCCGCTGAGCACCAGCCAGCTGGTGGCCGTGACCGGCCAGGGGCTCGGTTCGGTGGGACGGCACCTGCGGGTGCTGCGGGACGCAGGGCTGGTGGAGCGGCGTCGCGCGGGCAGGTCGGTGCTGTACTCGCGGACGGCGGCGGGGCAGGTGCTGGTGGAGGCCCAGGACCGGCCCGGCACCCGGCACGGCTAGCATCCGCCCATGACGACTTCCGAGAACACCGCATCCTCTCCCCTCGACGTCGAGATCGGCTCCCTGCAGGGCGGCTCCGCCGACCTGTCGCAGTACGCGGGCACGGCGGTGCTCGTGGTGAACGTCGCCTCCAAGTGCGGCCTGACCCCGCAGTACGCGGGCCTGGAGCGGCTCCAGGAGCGTTACGCCGGGCGCGGCTTCACCGTCCTCGGCGTGCCCTGCAACCAGTTCCTCGGCCAGGAGCCGGGCAGCGCCGAGGAGATCGCCGAGTTCTGCTCGGCGACGTACGGCGTGACCTTCCCGATGACGGAGAAGGTCGAGGTCAACGGGGAGAACCGGCACCCGCTCTACGACCGGCTGACCGGCTTCGCCGACGCCGAGGGGCACACCGGGGACGTCCGCTGGAACTTCGAGAAGTTCCTGATCGGCCGGGGCGGCTCGGTCGTCGCCCGCTTCTCGCCGCAGACCGAGCCGGAGGCGGCCGAGGTCGTGGCCGCGATAGAGGCCCAGCTGGCCTGACCCCGCGGCGGCTTGACCTTGCCCCTGGGGCAGGCCCGAGCGTTCTCGTCGTCGGGCGGAGAGGCCGCCCGACGACGGAGGACGCCGTGGTGGACGTATCGGACGGGGACCTGCTCACCATCGGGGCGTTCGCCGCGCGCGCCCGGCTGTCGGCCAAGGCGCTGCGGCTGTACGACCGGCTGGGGCTGCTGACTCCGGCGCACGTCGACGAGGCGACCGGCTACCGCTACTACCGCGCCGGCCAGGTCGACCGGGCCCGGCTCGTGGCGATGCTGCGGCAGCTGGACATGCCGCTGGCCCGGGTCGCCGAGGTGGTCGCCGCGGGCGACGGGCCGACGGCGGCCGGACTGCTCGACGCGTACTGGGCGGACGTCGAGGCGCGGGTGGCCGGGCAGCGGACGCTCGCCGCGTACCTCCGTGGACGGTTGTCGGGGAGGAGCTCCGGAATGTACGGAACGTTCACGGTCGAGACGGTTCACATGCCCGCGCAGGTGGTGCTCACCGAGAAGCGGCACACGCTGGCGGACGAGCTGCCGGCGTGGATCGGGGCGGCGCTGGGCCGGCTGGTGGAGGCGGCGCGCGAGTGCGGCGGGGTGGCCGGGGTGCCGTACGTCGCCTATCACGCCGAGGTGTCGATGGAGAGTGACGGCCCGGCGGAGGCGTGCGTGCCGGTCGCCGACGAGGCGGCGGCCCGGGCCTGGGCGGAGCGGCGGGGGCGGGCCTGGGAGACGGCCGTGCGGGTGGAGCCGGCCGGGCGGCTGGCCTACACGCGGATCACCAAGGCGCAGGTGGCGTATCCGCAGATCCTGGCCGCGTTCGAGGCGGTGGAGGAGTGGATGAGCGAACGGGGGCTGACGGTGGCCGGTCCGTGCCGGGAGCTGTACTTCGCGGACTGGGCGGCGGCCGGGCCCGGGGACCCCGTGTGTGACGTGGCGTTCCCGGTGAGCTGAGCCCGCTCGGGAGCCGGCTCCGGCGGGCACAAGCGGAGCCCTCTCGGCAAGGACGGCGATGCTGGTCGAGAGGGCTCTTTCGGTGGTGCTTGTGCTGTTGTCGTTCTCCCGGTCAGGCCTTGACCGAGGCCACGAAGGCGCTCCACGCGTCGGCGGGAAACGCCAGCTTGGGACCCTCGGGGATCTTGGTGTCCCCGAGCTCCAGGGCCTCTTCGACGGTCGACCTGACCATCACACAGGCGCCGTTGTTGTTGGTGTAGGAGGACGTCGTCCACGTTTCCGTGGCGCCCAGACGAATTGCCATGTTCGCTCCGTAGCCAGTTGCGTTTACGCCAACCCGTGCTGGTGGTTGGCGTGATCGACGCTACTCGCCCCCCTCCTCGTTCGGAGCAGTCATTCACTCGACTGGATGGCATATTCCAGGTGAGACTTCCAGTCAGGCGTGTGAGGGGTGTAGCATCGCGCGCCCGCCGGGCGGAAGGTCGTCCTCCGGCGGTGGTTTCAGCGGGCGTAGTCCTTCGCCAGGCGCTCGATGAGCTGCCGCGACTGGTCCACGTTCAGCGACTGGGCGCGCAGGTGCTCGTACATCACCGTGTACTTCTGCACGTCGAGCGGCTTCTCCAGGTACAGGTCGCTGGTGACGCCCTCGATGTACACCACGCTGGAGTCGGCCGCGTCGGCGAACTCCAGGATCGAGTACTGGCCGTTGATGCCGGCGTGCGCGCCGACCTCGAACGGCAGGACCTGCACGGTGATGTGGGGCAGCTGCGACATCTCGATCAGGTGCTCCAGCTGCTCGCGCATCACCTCCTTGTTGCCCACGACCCGGTGCAGGGACGCCTCGTCCAGCACCACCCACAGCCGCAGCGGGTCCGTCTCGGCGGTGATACGGCCCTGCCGGCGCAGCCGGACCTCGACGCGCTTGTCGTTGTCCGCCTCCGACGCCTCGGGCGAACCGCCGCGGATGATGGCCTCGGCGTAGGCGCGGGTCTGCAACAGGCCGGTGATGATCTGGGGTTCGTAGACCCGCAGCGACTCGGCGTCCGTCTCCAGGCCGATGTAGACGGAGTAGGGGATGTCGCCGAAGGCGTGCCACCAGCCCTGCTGGCGCGAGTCCTTGGCCATCTGCATCAGCGAGTCGACGATCCGCTGGTCCTCGACCTCGTAGACCCCGCACAGGTCGCGCACGTCGCGCTGGCTGATGCTGCGCCGCCCGTTCTCCAGGCGGCTGATCTTCGACTGCGACACCAGCAGCCGCTCGGCCACTTCCTCGGCCGTCATGCCCTTGAGCTCCCGGAGCCTGCGGAGCTCCTGGCCCAGCCGGCGCCGCCTGACGGTGGGATTGACATTGGACGCCACGGGACGTGCACCTCCGGCTGCGTGCCTCTACTTTGCGTATCTGCTGTTGAGCAGACTGCCACCAAGGTGCTTCCTACCGCTGGCAAACGGTGGATATGCGACGGGTACACGCCACTTCGGGCGCGGCACGCCGAGCGGGGCGGCGAGAGTGTCCGCTCTCGCCGCCCCGCTCGGACAGCGGCTCCCGTGACCGGGCTCGTGGGGTCCCGTGGTGTGTGCCGGTCGTGGTCGTGCGTCGTGCTCGGGTGGTGCGGTGCGGCTCAGTGGGCCACGGCGCGCGCCATGGATCCGTGGCGCGGTTGCATCGGAACGCCTCGGGCGGGCTCCGGTGCGGGCCTGGCTCCACCGGCGGCCTGGGGGCGGCCGGACGGGGCCGGGCTGCGGCGCGGCTGGGCCGCCGCGCCGTTCTGGACGTCCATCACGGCGTGCGCGACGAGACCGCCCATGGGGTCGTGCCTGATCAGGTCCCTGAGCCGGGAGCGAGAGGAACGTCCCTCGTTGCCCGGGTACAGGTGCTTGCCGAGGCCGACCGCGTGTGCCAGTGCGGCGAGCGCCGCGGTCCGCGGGTCCGGCGGTACGCCGGTGCGGATCGCGGAGTCCAGCCGGGCCCTGATCTCCCGGCTGATCTCGGTGTCCGTCGCCTGGTAGCGAGTCGTCGGCAGCACTCCGCACATCTGGCCCGCGACGGCGTGCACCATGCCGCACCGCTCCAGATGCGAGAGGTAGGTCTGGCGGAGCCCCAAGCGCGGCCCGCCGATCCAGTGGACCGCCCGTACGGGAGCGCCGCGCCTTCGCAGCAACTCCAACGCGCAGTCCAGAGTCGGATCTCCAGTCGGCCGTGGTACCACCACGGCGATACGATCCCCGTCTGGGGCTATCCGTCCGGCCAGCGCCAGCTCCACTAGCTGTGCTCCGGCCAGACCGAGGTCGAGCGACTGCGGCTGTGCGGTGGTACCCGTGGCCGGGTCCAACGCCAGCAGCAGAAGCTCCTCCGGAAGTGTTCTGCGGCTCCTGCCCATCCATGCCTCCCCGCGTGGATGAATGACAGGGTGACCCCTCTCACATTGGTCTGTCGAGGGTGCGTGACCGGTTCGTAGTGGAACCAGTAGGTATGTCGTTCTCGTCTACCGGATGGGTCCGGTCCGCACACAGGACACTGGTACATGGTTCGGACAGCGCAGGAGAGCGTTGTCAGGGCGGCGGTTCACGGTTCGGTACGCGCACGCGGGTGGTGCGGCGCGAGGAGGAGGCATCGGTGGCGGGCGAGTCCCCCGACAGGTCGAAGCAGCGCGAGTCGTCGGCAGAACCGACGTCGGGGAGCGCGGGTTCGGTTCCCGGAGCCAGGAGCGAGTCCGCCGACCCGCGGCTCGCGATGGCGCGGGAGGCGGAGAGGTCCTCGGCGCGCGGGGCCGTCGACACGGCGACCCGCGTGCTGTCCGCACGGACGGCCGACGGGCCGCGGGACGCGGAGCGCGACGCGAGCGGCCCGGGCGCCGAGGACCCGGCCGCGGACGCGGAGGGCCGGGCGGCGACCGGGGCCGGGCGCGGCGGCAGCGACTCCGCCCGCGGGGAGTCCGGGGAGTCCGGGGAGTCCGAGGAGGCCGGTAAGTCCGCGGAGGCATCCGGGAAGGGCTCCGGCGAGTCCTCCGGCTCCGGCCGGCGGGGCGAGGACGGCTCCGGCGGCACGGACGGACGGCTGCGGAACGCGGTGGCGGCGTGGGTCGCGTCGGCGGACGACGAGAAGCCGGGCGGCTCGGAGGGCTCTGACGCCGGGCCCGCGGACGAAGCCACGGCGTCCGCCACGCGGACGGACGACCGCCGGAAGGCCGCCGGCACCGGCGAGCCCGCCGCCGGGGACACCGACGCGCGGGCACGCTCGGGCTCCGAGCAGACGGACCCGTCTGCGGCCGACGCCGACCGCGCTGCCGATGACGGCCGGAAGGCCGGCGGCACCGACGAGCCCACGAGCGCGGACGCGCGGGACCTCCCGGACAGCGAGGACAGCGGGAACGCCGAGGAGCGCGCCCGGGGTGGCCAGGGGGCGGACGGCGATGCGGGCGGGTCCGCGGACGCCCGGGAAGACGCTCCGGAGGCCGCAGGGGGCGCAGGGGCGGCGCCGACGGGCTCGCGGGGCCAGGACGGGGGCGACGGGGCCGAGCAGCCGGAGGCGGACCGTTCCACCGCGGCCGCGCGCGGCGCGGCCACCGGCAAGGCCCCGACCCCCGAGGCCGATGACGACAAGACCGCCGACGGCAAGGCCGACGGCGGCAACGCGAGCGGCACGAGCCCCGCCCCGGTCGCCGACCGCGCCGGGTCGGCCGACCCGCGCACCTCCGGCGACGCCAAGGCCGCCGCGGCCCCGGCACCGGAGCCCGACTCGCACACGGACACGGGCGCGGACGGCGCGTCCGCCGACGCCGACGCGCCCGGCGCCGCGTCCCGGCCGGACACCGACGCCGAGCCGGAGCCCGCGCCCGGCACCGGCACTCGCACCGCCGCCACCGGCACCGGCACCGGCACCGGCACCGGCACCGGCAAGACCCCTGCCCCCAGGACCGGTGACGACGAGCCGGGCAAGCGCGAGGAAACCGGCGGCAGGACCGACGGCGAGAAGGCCGCCGCCCCCGTCGTCGACCAGCCCACGGCCGTCTTCAAGGCCGTGCGGCCGCCCGTCGATCAGCCCACCACCATGCTCAAGCTCGGCGGCGGCACCAAGGACGCGGCCGGGAAGAAGGACGCGCCCGAGAAGGACGCCGAGCGGACCAGCAAGTTCGTCGCGCTCAAGCCGCTGGAGGATCCGGCGGCCCGGAAGCCCGTCCCGCCCGCGGACGTCACCGCCCCGGTGCCCACCGTCGGCCCCGAGCGGACCACCCAGCAGCCAATGCCGCCCAAGCCGCCGCTGGACCTGCTGGCCGAGCTGACGAACACCCCGCCGCCCCCGGACACCCCGCTGCGCACGGCCGTGCGGCGGGTGAAGATCTGGACACCGCTGGTGCTGCTCCTGGTGGTCGTCTTCGCGGTCGTGCAGAGTGTGCGCCCGCTGCCGACGCCCACCCTGGAACTGACCGCGAAGGACAGCCACACCTTCGAGGGCGGCCAGGTCGACATCCCCTGGCCCGCCAGGGGACAGGCGGCGCTGGACGTCCAGGGCATCGGCACGTTCGGCTCGTCCGGCGAGCAGAAGCCCGTGCCGATCGCCAGTGTCGCCAAGGTCATGACCGCCTACGTGATCCTGCGCGACCACCCGCTCAAGAGCGGCGCCGAGGGTCCGAAGATCGAGATCGACCAGGCCGCGGAGGACCAGTCGGACGCCGGCCAGGAGTCCACCGTCGACGTCACCAAGGGCGACAAGATCTCCCAGCGGGAGGCCCTGGAGAGCATCCTGATCGCGTCCGCGAACAACGTGGCGCGGTTGCTCGCCCGCTGGGACGCGGGGTCGGAGAAGGCGTTCGTGCGGAAGATGAACGACGCCGCGAAGGACCTCGGCATGAAGAACACGACGTACACCGACCCGTCGGGCCTGAACAACACGACCGTCTCCACGGCCGTGGACCAGGTGAAGCTCGCCAAGGCCGCCATGCAGCAGCCCGCCTTCCGCGAGGTGGCGGCGATGATGTCGTACGTCGACTACAAGGGCACCCGGCACAACAACTGGAACCGCCTGGTCGGCTCCAACGACGTCACCGGCATCAAGACCGGCACCACCACCTCCGCGCTCGGCAACCTCGTCTTCTCCGCGAAGAAGGACGTGAACGGCGAGACGCACCGGATCATCGGCGCGGTCGTGCGCCAGCCGGCCGGCGGCCCCGACAACACGATCCTGGGCGCCGCGCTGTACGAGGGCGACCGGCTGATCCGGGCCGCGCAGGGCGCGCTGGAGTCGGCGACGATCCTGAAGAAGGGCACGGTCGTCGGGTACGCCGACGACGGTCTCGGCGGCCGTACGCCGGTCGCCGTCACCGAGGACGTCACCGCCGTCGGCTGGCCGGGCCTGTCCGTGAAGCTGACGTTCGCGGCGGACGACCTGCCGCACACGGCCGAGGCGGGCACGAAGGTGGGCACGCTGACCGTCGGGGACGGCAGCAGCGGCGCCGTGAAGGTTCCGGTCGCCCTCCAGGAGGACCTGGTGGAACCGGGCTTCGGGGCCAAGCTCACGCGCGTCGGCTGAGCCGGGGCGCCACCCCGAGCGAGCGCACCCCGCCGGTGGCGGCCCGTCCGGGCGCTGCCCGGCGGGGTGCGTGCTAGCGTCGCGAATCGGGGCAGGTCGCCGTGCGCGGCGACACGGCCGGGAACCGAGGGCGAACGGGACGCGGCCGGGGGAAGAAGCGAGAACAGAAGACGGGACACGGGGAGTGCCTTCGAGTGGCCACTGCGGAGCCGACACGCGCAGACGACGCCCATCCGGGCCAGGTGACCGGCCCGCGAATACGCGCGCCCAGAACGCGGGACACCGGCGCACCCGGGCAAGCGCCCGAGGGCACGCCTGACGGGATGGCCGGCCCGCCCGGAACCGTCGTCGAAGGCACGCCGGGAAGCGCCCCGGAAGGCACCGGGGACACCCCCTCGGGGTTCCGCCGGCCCGGCTTGGTCCTGGCCCTGCGGGAGCGGATGCTGCGCCACCCCGTGCTGTCCGTCACGGGTCTGGCCGGGGTGCTGCACGTCGTCTGGTTCTTCACGTTCGCGAACAGCGGCGGTGACCTGGCCGCGCAGGACGCGTGGGCGGAGTTCGTCGGCCGGCACCCGGACTCGGCGTACAACCTCGCCTGGTACGGCGGCATGCACCCGGTGTCGTACAGCGTGGTGTCGCCGTACCTGATGTCGGTGCTCGGTGTGCGGACGACCATGATGATCGCCGGGACGGTCTCGGCCGGGCTGCTCACCCTGCTCCTGCTGCGCTCGCGTTCCGTGCGCAATCCGCTGTGGGCGTCGCTGGCGGGCGTGTTCGGCCTGTTCTGCAACGCCGTGTCCGGCCGGGTGACCTTCGGTCTGGGCATGATGTTCGCGCTCGGCGCGGTGGCGGTGGTGTTCTGCTGGCCGTACCGGTGGCGGTACAAGCGCTGGGCGAAGGCCCTGTGCGCGGCGCCCCTGGCCGCGCTGGCCACGATGGCGTCGCCGGTGGCGGGCCTGTTCGTGGGTCTGGTGGCCGTGGCGCTGTTCCTGCAGAAGCGGCGGCCGGGCGCGTGGGCGCTGGGTCTGGCGCCGAGCGCGGTGGTCGCGGTGTCGGCGTGGCTGTTCCCGTTCTCGGGGACGCAGCCGATGATGTTCGGTTCGGTGGTGCTGCCGCTGGCGTTCTCGGTGCTGGTGTTCGTGCTGGTGCCGCGGGACTGGAAGACGGTCCGGCTCACGGCCGCGGTGTACGGCCTGGGGGTCGTGCTGGTGTGGCTGATCAGCTCCCAGATCGGTTCGAACATCACGCGTCTGGCGATGCTGTTCGCCGGGGTCGCGCTGGTGGCCGCGCTGCCGTTCACGGTGCCGCGCAGCCGCAGGTGGTACGCGGCCGTGGTCGCCCTGGTCGGGTTCGTGGTGTGGATCGGCTTCAAGACGGTCGACGACATCGTGCACACGGCGCCGGCGGCCTCCTGGTCGCGTGAGCTCGCGCCGCTCGTCAACGAGTTGCAGGAGGTCGGCGCGGAGAAGGGCCGGGTCGAGGTCGTCCCGGCGCGTTCCCACCGTGAGGCGTCCGCCCTCGCGCCCTACGTCAACCTGGCCCGCGGCTGGAACCGCCAGGCCGACATGGAGCGCAACCCGCTCTTCTACGACGACACCCTGAACTCGGCGAACTACCGCGAGTGGCTCAAGCGCTGGGCGGTGCACTACGTGGTGCTGCCCAAGGACGAGCCGGACGGCGACGGCGGTGAACGGGAGCGGGCGCTGGTGCAGCGCGGCCTGCCCTATCTGACCCAGGTGTGGGGCGACGCCAACTGGCAGCTGTTCAAGGTCACCGACCCGACCCCGCTGGCCGAGCCGAACGCCGTCGTCGAGCGGGCCGAGCAGGGCGAGATGGTCCTCCAGGTGCGCGAGGCGGGCCGGATCCTGGTCCGCGTCCCGTACTCGCCGTGGCTGAGCATCGTCGACGCGGAGGGCAAGAGCCTGAAGCCGCCGCAGGAGACGGAGGCCTCCAAGGAGCGGCCGGAGGGCGAGCCGAAGTCGTACGTCAACGTCAACGGCTGTCTGAGGGAGACGGAGGAGGACGCCCAGGGCGACCGCTGGACGGAGCTCCTCGCCCCGAAGCCGGGCACGTACCGCCTGGCGGCGCCCTACCAGCTCCCTCGCGGGACACCGTGCCCGGAGGAGTTGCGCTGAGCGGGCCGGTCCCTCAGCGGAGGCGGTCCACGTAGTGGTCGGTGCCCGGCACGGTCGGCAGGAACGGGGCCACCAGTTCCACCCGGCCCAGTCCCGCCTCCGCCACCGCCGTGTCGAGGCCCGTGAAGTGGGAGGCGAAGCACTGCCCCGGGTCGGCCTGGAGGAACCACAGCAGGGTCAGGCGGGTGTCGACGCCCTGGACCTGTTCGACGTAGGTCATGCGGTCGCCGGGCAGCGGGGTCGGGCGGAAGACGGTCACCATCGCCGCCGGTGAGCCCGCCAGGCGCTCGGGGAGGTGGCGGGTGCGCAGCCAGTCCAGCAGCCGCGGCCGCCGCTCGGGGGTGTCCGCGTCGACGACCTGGAGGACGAGGCCCGCGTAGGGGTGGTCGAGGGCGTGGACGTCGCGCGGTCCGGCCGCCCCGTCGCGGTACACGGTCGTCTCGTGGTCGTGGAACGCCGTGAGGACGTGGGTGCGGTCGTGGTGGACGCGGCCGTCGCGGTTGAGGCGCCTGTTGATGGCGACCGTCCAGCGCATGTGGTCGTCGTAGCGGCCGGCGGTGATCCAGTACGTGGAGAGGTAGCAGCCGGTGGTGACCGGCTGCGCGACCGCCGACGTGCGCGGGTAGCGCAGCAGTTGCAGCTCCCGGGTGGCCACCCAGCGGCGGCCCGCGTACATCCAGGGCATGGCCATCGCGCCGGCGTAGTAGTGGTCGTCCTCGTACCAGCGGTTGTAGGCGTGCTCGTGGCCCGGGTGCGGTTCCACCAGGGTGATCAGGGCGTATCCGGGGCGGGTGCCGTAGGGGCCGACGGCGGCCAGTTCGGCGTACAGCTCGCTGCGGGTGTCCTCGCTCATGCCTTCCCCTTCCTCGGCGGGGGGTTCATACTCTGACGCTCCGTCAGACAAAGCGCCAGGGTTCCGGGGAGGATGGCGATGGCACTGCTCGCGGGGAGGACGGTCGTGGTGTCGGGGGTCGGGGCCGGGCTCGGGCGGCAGGTCGCGGCGGCCGTCGTGCGCGACGGCGGCCGGGCGGTGCTCGGCGCCCGCACGGAGGCGAACCTGGCGGAGACGGCCGCCGAGATCGATCCCGGCGGGGCGCGCACCGCGTTCCGCGCCGTCGACATCACCGACGAGGCGCAGTGCGCCGGGCTGGCCGCGCTGGCGGTGGAGCGGTTCGGGCGGATCGACGCCGTCGTGCACGTGGCCGCGCTGGACAGCCACTTCGGCGGGCTCCAGGACGCGGACTTCGCGGCCTGGCACGCCGTGCTGGACGTGAACCTGCTGGGCACGCTGCGGATGACCCGGGCCTGCCTGCCGTCGCTGAGGGAGGGCGGCGGCTCGGTCGTGTTCATCGGGACGCAGTCGGCGGTGGCGGCTCCGACTCGGGTGTGGCAGGCCGCGTACGCGGCGTCGAAGGGGGCGCTGACGAGCGCGATGTACTCGCTGGCCCGGGAGCTCGGACCGCACCGGATCCGGGTCAACACCGTGCTGCCGGGCTGGATGTGGGGGCCGCCGGTGCGGGCGTACGTGCGGCTGGCGGCGCGGTCGGAGGGTGTGCCGGAGGCGGCCGTGCTGGAGCGGCTGGCCGGGCGGATGGCGCTGCCCGACCTGGCCACGGACGGTGATGTGGCCGACGCGGTGGTGTTCCTGGCGTCGGACCGGGCCCGGGCGATCACCGGACAGTCTTTGCTGGTCAACGCGGGGGAGCTGATGCGATGAGTTCACATAGATGAACCAGAGCCAGTAAGCCGAACATTTTTACCTCCCTTTGACCCCACGGTCACTTGTCGTGCTCACGCGGCAGCACCCACGATGAGCGCCGGGCTGATCCCTGGGAGGGCGCACATGAACGGTCTCGACTGGGCCGTGCTCATCGGCTACTTCGCCGTGATGGTGGCCATCGGCGTCTGGTCGCACAAACGGGTGGACAACGTCAGCGACTTCTTCACGGCCGGTGGCAAGATGCCGTGGTGGCTCTCCGGCATCTCGCACCACATGTCGGGCTACAGCGCGGTGATGTTCACCGGGTACGCGGGCATCGCCTACACCTACGGCGTGACGTCCTTCGTCACCTGGTCCTTCCCCATCGCCCTCGGCATCGCCATCGGGTCGAAGCTGTTCGCCCCGCGCATCAACCGGCTGCGCTCCCGGCTCCACGTGGCCTCTCCGCTGGAGTACCTGAAGAACCGCTACGACCTGAAGACCCAGCAGGCGCTGGCCTGGTCGGGCATGCTGCTGAAGATCGTGGACGTGGGCGCGAAGTGGGCGGCGATCGCCACGCTGCTGTCCGTCTTCACCGGGATCTCCCTCAACCAGGGCATCCTCATCACCGGTGGCATCACCGCGATCTACTGCACGATCGGCGGCCTGTGGGCGGACGCGCTGACCGAACTCGGCCAGTTCGTCATCCAGTTGCTGGCCGGCATCGCGATGTTCGTGGCCGTGTTCGTCCGGCTCGACGACCACGGCGGCTTCTTCGGCGTCTGGGACTCCCCCGAGCTCCAGGGCCACGAGAAGCCGCTGGTCGGCCCGTACGGCACGGTGTTCCTGCTGGCGTTTTTGTTCATCAAGCTCTTCGAGTACAACGGCGGCATGCTCAACCAGGCCCAGCGCTACATGGCCACCCCGAACGCCAAGGAGGCCGAGCGGTCGGCCCGGCTGTCGGCGATCCTCTGGCTGGTCTGGCCGCTGGTGCTGTTCTTCCCCATGTGGATGTCGCCGCTGCTGGTCGACTCGCAGAAGGCGGACGGCTCCGACTCCTACGCCCTGATGACCGAACAGCTCCTGCCGCACGGCCTGCTGGGCCTGGTCATCGTCGGCTTCTTCTCGCACACCATGGCCATGTGCTCCTCGGACGCCAACGCCATCGCGGCCGTGTTCACCCGCGACTGCGCGCCGGTGATCTGGGCGCGGGCCCGGGCCTGGAACGAGAACCAGGGCCTGCGGGTCGCCCGCATCGCGACGGTCGTCTTCCTCGGTCTGTCCATGGCGGCGGCGACGCAGGTCAACTCGCCCACGTTCAAGGACATCATCACGGTCGTCATCAAGTGGGTCGCCGGTCTCATGGGCCCGATGGCGATCCCGATGATGCTGGGCCTGCTGCGCGCGTTCCGCCGCTCCGGCCCGACGGCGGCCCTGGTCAGCTGGTCGATGGGCCTTCTCGCCTTCTGGCTGGTGAACTACCCGATCGACTGGAACGTCGAGGGCGGCGTGCCGCTCCAGTACCAGGTGTCGGTGCCGCTGGCGGTCTCGCTGGTGCTCTACGTCCTCATCGGCTACATCAAGCCGGAGGACACCCCGGAGCGGCTGGCGCTCATCGAGAAGATCAACACGGACGGGGGCGGGGCCGCGGCGGCGGCCGTGCCGGCGCCGGCGGGCGGTGCCGGGGAAACCGCCGTGCGCACGACGGTGAAGGACTAGCGGCGGCATCGCCGCGACGCGCGACGACCGTACGCCCTCCGCCCGCAACGGGCGTAGGGCGTACGGCTGTTCAGTCGTCCTCGTCCAGCGCGCCGGTGACCTCGCGCAGGTCGACGAACTTGAAGTCGGTGTTGTCGCGGACCTCCCCGTCGGAGTCCGTCTCGTCCGGGGTGTTGTGCCCGTCCTGCACCACGAGCAGGCCGCCAGGGTAGCGGGAGCCGAGGGGGGCGTTCAGTACGGCGGCGCCGTCGCACTCCTCGGAGCCGTCGACGGTCCCGGCGGTGATCCGGAAGCCGCTCTCGTACTCGTTGTCGTCGGAGACCTCGCGGTCGTAGGCGGCGAAGGTGTCGTCGCCCTGGCTGGAGGCGAGCAGGTAGCCGTCGCCGTCACCCTCGTCGAGGAGGGTCAGGCCCTCGACGTCGGCGGACAGGTGCCTGCCGCCGTAGCCGGGGTCGGCGCCCGCGACGCACTCCTCGGTCGCCTCGTCGTAGGTGGCGGGGACGCCGTACTCCCGGACCTTGTCGATCAGCTTGGGCTTGCCGCCGAGGTCGGCGGGCAGCCGCCAGATGCCGACGTCCTCCTGACCGGCGTAGAGCACCTTGTTCGCCGGGTCCACGACCATGCCCTCGACCTGCGGGAGGTCGCCGGGGTCGGCGCAGGGGGTCCAGGAGGTGCCGTTCGGGAGGGTGAAGGAGGCGGGCAGGTCGTAGGTGCGCACCTGCCGGTAGGTGACCGCTCCGGCGGCGGTCGTCCTCAGCTCCAGCAGGGCGAGCCGGGTGCGGCTGCGCTGGCTGACCACGGCGTAGGAGCGGCCGGTGGCCTTGTCCTTCCAGGTGGCCAGGCCGTAGGGGGTGGCCTGGTCGTTGACCTCGTCCTGGTTCCTGGAGAAGACCAGCGGGGCGTTCGGGTCGGTGACGTCGGTCAGCGGCCGGGCGGCACCGGGGGTGATGCGGTAGATCCGCAGGTGGTCGCGGCCGCGGTCGGTGACGACGGCGACGTCGGCGCGGCCGGTCGGCAGCGGGAACCCGGAGATCAGGTCCACGTTGTTGAAGCGGCCCGGCTTGTCGTCGGGGGTGGGCGCGGGCGGCGCCGGGATCGACTGCACCTCCTTGCCCGCCAGGTCGTACACGCGCAGGCCGCCCTCCTTGGCGGTGGCGATCACCAGGCTGGCGCCGGGGTCGGCCGGGTTGCGCCAGATGGCCGGGTCGTCGGCGTCGGCGTTGCCGCCGGCGTCGTCGCCGTACAGGGCCGGGGTCTCGGTGGTGGCGGTCACCTCCGGGAGCCCGGAGCCGGCGGCCCGGGCCGGGGCGGGCAGAACCGCCATGGCCGTGAGAACCGCGGCGATCGCGGCCGTCTGTGTCCCGCGCAGGTTGCGCACAGTGCCTCCACGAAGGGGGGATGAACGGACGGGCCCGGTGCAGCGGTCGCGGGACGGTGATCCCGCGCCGGGCCGTGCAGATCCTGTGGACCGAAGGTGACGGGACGACCACCGTACGATGACGTGCCCATGCCACGCGAGTGAGCACTGGGAAGTGGGCGCGACCTACACGGCGCGCGGATAGCGGGCCAGCCAGCCCGGGGACGAGCCCGCCGGGCCGTGCAGGGCGGGACCCTGGGTCATCTCCATGGCGAAGTCGTCGGCCAGTTCCAGGATCGTGGGGCGGCCCTCCAGCTCGGCCAGCCAGGCCGGCGGCAGCGCCGTCTCGCCGTGCAGGGCGCCGAGCAGACCGCCGGTCAGGGCGCCGGTGGCGGCGGAGGGACCGTCGTGGTTGACGGCGAGGCACAACCCGTGGCGGACGTCGGCGGCGACCAGCGCGCAGTACACGGCCGCCGCGACGAGCCCCTCCGCCGCGCCCGCCCCGCTCAGCTCGGCGATCCGCTCCGGCCCGGGCATGCCCTGCCGCACGGCGCCCAGCGCGCGCTGCAGCGCCTCGGCGACGGGCTGGTGCCCGGGGCGGGCGGCGAGCAGGGCGAAGGCCCGCTGGACGGCGGCGTCGAGGCTCTCGCCGAGGGCCAGCCCGTGCACGATCACGGCGTACGCGCCCGCCGCGAGGCAGGCCGTGGGGTGCCCGTGGGTCTGCGCCGCGCACTCCACCGCCAGCTGGGCGACGAGCTGCGGCTCCCACCCGACGAGCAGCCCGAACGGCGCGGACCGGGCGGCGGCCTCGGGCCCCGTCTCCCCCGGGTTCTTGGGCGCGTCCGGGGTCCCCATGGTCTCGTCGCCGAGCCCGAGCAGCAGCGCCCGGCTGGGGCCGCGGCGCGCGTACAGCCACTCCTCGCGGGCCAGCCAGCCGTCCTCCTTGCGGCGCTCGTCGGGTCCCCAGTCGCGCTGGGTGGCGGCCCAGCGCAGGTACGCCCGGTGCACGTCGGTCGGCGGGTGCCAGGCGCCGGTGTCCCGGCGCACCTGGGCCCTGATCAGCCCGTCCACGGAGAACAGGGTCAGCTGCGTGAGGTGCGTGACGGCACCGCGCCTGCCGTAGGCCGGGGCCAGGTCCAGCAGCCCCTCGTCCCCGTGCGCCTCCCGGATCGCGTCGATCCCCAGCCCGTCCACCGGCGCGCCCAGCGCGTCCCCGACGGCCACGCCGAGCAGCGTCCCGCGC
Organism: Streptomyces sp. NPDC044921; assembly: GCF_056432865.1. Classification (NCBI taxonomy): domain Bacteria; kingdom Bacillati; phylum Actinomycetota; class Actinomycetes; order Kitasatosporales; family Streptomycetaceae; genus Streptomyces; species Streptomyces sp. NPDC044921. The sequence continues at coordinate 291,974 of NZ_JBWKIF010000001.1, read as the reverse complement.
ACCCGGCTGCGGAAGTCCTGCTGCTCCGTACGCCCCCAGACGGCACCGGCAGTCGCACCCACCTCGACCTCCCAAGGGCACCGTCCACACGTACGACAGCTCGCCACTGTAATCGAATGGGGACGGTGGGTTCAGGGTGTGGAACGGGGTGGGGGTGGGCACACCTCCGGCGTCAGCCCAGGCAGGGAGATCAGCGGCCCGTACGGTCCGTCGACGTCACGCTGCCCTCTGTGCGTCGGGTCGGCAGTCGCGGCAGTGGCCGGGGTGGGGGGCGCGGAAGGCTCGGTCGCAGCCGTCGCAGGTCTGGAGGGGGTCCGGGCGGACCGGGGGCGGGGCAGGGGGTGGGGCCGCGGGGAGCGGTGGGGGCAGGAGGGCGGTCAGGCGGTGGGCCAGGAACGCCGCCGGGTGCTGGATCGGGGCCGCGGGCAGGCCCGTCGTCAGGGCGCGCCGGACCGCCTCGGCGGGAACCCCGCGCTCCAGCCACGCCGTGACCGCCGGGGCCAGGCGGTGGACGTCGCGCTCGCTGAGCAGCAGGCGGGAGTCGAGCGTGCGCAGGCCGGAGAGGACGTCGGAGGCCGCCGTGCGGTCCGGCTCAGGGGCCGTGGAGGCTTCCGGCCGGGGCGTGGCGGGTGCCGGGCGGGGTTCCGGGGCGACGGCGGTCCGGGGCTTGTTGTAGGAGACCGTGCGGGTCACGACTCGGCCCGATTGAAGACGCTCCCTGGGGCGAGCGAGGTAACCGTGGGCCTCCAGTTCGCGCAGGGCCGCCGCGATACGGATCTCGCCCTCCGGGAACTTGCTCGCCAGCGCCTTGATGCCGACCGGCGTCCCGGCGGGCAGCGACTGGATGTGCACCGCCAGGCCGATCGCCGTCAGGGACAGGTCCGGGTGCTGGGCGAGGTGGTTGCCGACGACGGTGAAGTGGTCGTCGTGGCGTTCCGTCACGTGCTGGACACCTGAAGTGCCGGACCGCGCGCGCGAAGGCGCGCTAGGGTGCTGCTCAGTCATCGGGAAGGTCTCTTCTTCCTTGGTGATCAGGCCCTCGCAGTGGGATGGCAGTCCCGGCGGGGGCCGTATTCGTTTGTGGGGTTGTCTGCGCCGACGCTGCACCATCGACTGCCCGCCGCGCCAGCCGAGTTGGTGATGTTCACCCCTGCGGGTGAGCCGCGGGGGCGGCGGGGGTGGGTGGGTTCTTTTCCCGGTTCTTTGGTTCTTGGCGTCGGGACCGGCCGGGTCATGACGGGCCGCGATCCGGTTCCTCGAAGTCCCGCAGCACGGCTTCCGCATCCTCGGGGCCGCGCACGCGGACACCGGAGTCGCCGGTGACTCCCAGGTCGCGGCGCATCGCCTCCCTCGCGGCGGCGATCACTGTCCAGACGCCGTGCTGGGCCGCGGCGGCCGTCCGCAGGGTCTCGCCCGGTCGCGGGTTGCCCTGCTCCAGGCGCTTCACTTGGCCGTAGACCTCGTTCAACGCCCTGTTGACCTCCCCGGCCGGGGCGATCACGTCATCCGGCGCGATCATCAGCGCCTCCGACCAGCGGTCGCGGTAGGTGTCCTTGGCGGCCTCAAGGGCCTGCACGTCCTCGGCGCCGGGCGCGCGGTCCCGCAGGACATACAGGTGACGGCTGAGTGCCGTGGCGAACTGCCGTGCGTCGCGGTGCAGTTCCGAGTAGCAGCGGCGCCGCAGCTCGCGGTTCTCACGTGCGTCCTGGAGCGCCTGGGTCATCTCCAGCTCGTGCCGCTTCGCCTTCTCCGCACCCCGCTGGGTGAGCAGCGCGCCCCCGAGCGTCCCCGCCACACCGGCCACGGCTATCAGAACCGCCCCCACGTCCATTCGATCACTCTAGATCGCCCGGTGCCGCGAAGTCGGCCAGTCCCAGCGAGAGTTCCGCCCACACCGTCTTGGCGCCGGCCGGGGCCCCCGTCACGCCCCACCGGTGCGCGTACGCCTCCACGATGCGCAGGCCCCTGCCTCCTTCCGCTTCCTCCTCCACCGGGTCCGGGACGCGCGGGATCCGGTCGCCCCGGGCGTCCGTGACCTCGACGCGGAGCGTGCGGTCGGCGCGCAGTTCCAGCCGCAGCCGGAAGTCCCTGCCGAGCACCCGCCCATGCCGTACGGCGTTGGACGCCAGCTCGGCCACGACGTGTGCGGCGGCGTCGTAGGGCTCGCCCCACGCGTCGAGTTGGCGTTCGGTGAGCAGCCGCGCCAGTCGCGCACCTCTTCGAGTCGCCGACAGCTGAACGGCGAAGAGGCGGGTGTGCGCGGGGATCCGGGTGGGGGATTTCCGACTCATGTCACCCAGCGTGGCCGCCCGTCCCTACCCTGAACAGCGACGACCCCGGTACGGAGCGTGACTGTCCGGACGCGTGACGGGGTCGTACGGGTCGTACGTCAGGAGGGGAAGGCGTGGAGGACGAGGAAGCGGCGGCCGTGCTCAGGACCGTCGGGCGGCAGATCAAGATGTGGCGCGAGGCGGCGGGGCTGAAGCAGGCGGAGCTGGGCGCGGCCATCGGGTACGGCGAGGAGATGGTGTCGTCGGTGGAGCGGGCCCGCCGCATCCCCAAGCCGGATTTTCTCGACAAGGCGGACGAGGTGCTCCACGCCGGGGGCAAGCTCGCCGCGATGAAAGAGGATGTGGAGAAGGCTCGGTATCCGAAAACGGTGCGGGATCTGGCGAAGCTTGAGGGCGAGGCCATCGAACTCGGGGCCTACGACAATCACCAGATTCACGGGCTCCTCCAGACCCAGGAGTACGCCCAGGCGTTGTACGCCATGAGGCGACCGGCCTTCACCGAGGACGAGATCGAGCGGTACGTCGCGGCGCGCATGGCACGGAAGGCCGTGTTCGACCGAGTGCCGCGACCGCTCATCACCTTTGTCCAGGAAGAGACGACGCTACGCAGGCCTGTCGGAGGCAGAATGGTGCTGCGCCGACAACTCGAACACCTGTTGGAGATGGCCAAGTTGCGGCACGTGTCGATCCAGGTCATGCCGACGGACCGGGAGGATCACGCAGGGATGGCGGGTCCGTTCCGAGTGCTGAAGTTGCAGGAGGGCAAGACCCTGGGGCACTTCGAGGCCCAGTTGCACAATCGCGTGATCAGCGACCCCCGGGACGCCCAGATCCTCGACATGCGCTATGGAATGATCCGGGCGCAGGCCCTGTCGCCCGAAGAGTCCCTGGCCTTCATCGGAAAAGTTCTGGGAGAAGAGACGTGACCACAGAGCTCGTCTGGTTCAAGAGCAGCTACAGCAGCAACGACGGCCCCGACTGCCTCGAAGCCGCCATATCCCCCACCCCCCAACTCACCCTGCACGTCCGCGACTCCAAGCACCGCGACGGTGCCCACCTGGCATTCAGCCGCGCCGCGTGGTCGGAGTTCCTCGCGTTCACGGCAGGTCGCTGACCCGGAGCACCTCCGCCCTGCGGTCCAGAGCCCAGGCGTATCCCGGCCGGAGTTCCACCGCCCGGTCCAGGTCGGCCAGCGCCTCGGCGTGGCGGCCGAGGCGGGTCAGGGACGCGCCCCGGCTCGCGTACGCCGAGGCGTACTCGGGGTCCAGGGTCAGTGCGACATCCAGGTCGGCGACGGCCTCCTCGTCCCGGCCCGCGGCCCGCAGCGCGTCGCCGCGTTCGCACCGGGCCCACGCCCAGTCGGGCGTGAGCGACAGCGCGCGGTCGAGGTCGGCGAGTTGGCGCTCCGGGTCGCCCAGGGCCCGCCACACTCGCGCGCGGCGGGCGAGCGCCCAGGCGTAGTCCGGTTTGAGGTCGAGGGCCTGGTTCAGGTCGGCCAGGGCCGCTTCCAGGTTTCCGGCGCGTTCGTGGGTGGCGCCCCGGGAGGCCCAGGGGAACTCGTTGGCCGGGTCGAGGCGGACGGCCTCGGTGAGGTCGCGGATCGCCTCGGCGTCGTGCCGTGCGAGCCGGTGGTGCTCGCCGCGCAGGGCGAGGTACCAGGCGTTGCCCGGTTCCAGGGCGACGGCACGGTCGAGGCCGGTGATCGCCGCGTCCAGGTCGCCCAGTTGTCCGTGGAGCACGGCGCGGTTCCGGTGGGCGGGGGCCAGTTCGGGGTCCAGGGCGACGGCCCGGTCGTACTCGGCGAGAGCCTGTGCGTAGGCGCCGTCGCCGCGCAGGGCGTCGCCGCGTACCAGGCGGGCGCGGGCCTGGGCCGGCGTGCCGAGTCCCGCGCGGCGCAGGAGGAGGCCGAGTGCGGACGCGATGCCGTCCGCTTCGAGTGCCGCGGTGAGTTCCGCGCCCCAGGCGGTCACCTCGTCCGCTTCCGCGTCCCGGCCCGCGTCCAGCAGGACCCGTGCCCACCGCGCGGCCACTCCCGCGCCCGCCTCGCAGGCGTGCACGACGTCGTGCAACGCGTCCGGCAGCGCGTTCCGTGTCCCGGCGCACAGGACGTGGTACGTCTCGGCCAGCCGTAGCTCCCGCCACGCCTCGTCCGGCCACAGCGCCCCGGGCTCCCGGTCCGTCTCCGTCTCCTCGCGCCAGGCCCGGAACGTGGCGGCCAGCCGCCGGTGCCGTTCGGCCCAGCCGCGCGGCGACCGCCGCCGCTCCGCGCGCAGCATCGGCGCCCGTACGACATCGTGGTACCGCAGCCGCTGCCCGCCCCGGTCGGTGACGAACGGCATGCCGCGCAGCCACGCGTAGACGCTCTCCGCCTCCTCCGCCGGGCAGTCGGCCGCCGCCCGGAACACGTCCGCGTCGAGCCAGCGGGGCAGCGCGCAGGCCAGCGCGGCGGACCGCCGCACGGGGTCGCGCTCCCAGCGCAGGAAGCGGTCGACGGCCGTGGCGCTCGGGTCGCCGACGTCGTCCGGGTCGGCGGGGCGGGACTCGGCGAGGGTGGAGACCAGGACGGGAAGGCCGCCGGTGAGGCGCAGGACCTCCTGGACGACCGGTTCGGCGGTCACCCCCCGGTCCGCGAGCAGGCCGCGGGTCTCCGCCTCCGTGAAGGGGGCCAGGGGCACGTCCGTGACGAAGTCCCGCAGGCCGCCCCAGCGGGCCGGGTCCACCGGGCGCTGCCCCGCCGTGACCACGACCGCCGTGGCGGGCACGGCGCCGTGCCGGTCGGTCGTCATCGTCTCGTGCAGCCAGCCGTCCAGGTACGGGGCGGTGCGCTCGTACGTGTCGAAGAACAGGGCGATCCAGGGGACCGACCCGGCCGCCTCGGTGAGTTCGCGCAGGAAGACCGGTGTGAGGACCCGCTCCGGGGCGAGGACCAGCTGGGCGTCCTCGTGGTCGCGCAGCCGGGACAGCACCCTCGTCCGCAACCGGTCGGCGCCTTCAGCGAGTTGGTCCGCGTCGAGCAGGCCCGCCAGTGGCCCGGCCACCGGGACCATGCCCAGCGCCACCACACCGGCCCGGGCCGCCAGCCGCCCGCCCGCCGACGGGCCGTCTCCCTCCTCCGTCTGCGCGGCGAGCACGGCCAGCTCCGCCTCGTGCCGCCGCTCACGGTGGGCGGCGAGGAGGCGGTCCAGCTCCTTCATGCGGCGGCCCTGGGCGGCGAACTGGCGGCTGATCCCGGCCAGTACCTCCGGCAGGCTGCCCGCGCTGTCGTCGACCCGTGCCGTCAGCGCGCCCTGGTCGCGGGCGATCTGCTCCCACTCGCGCAGCAGGAAGGTCTTCCCGACGCCCGCGTTGCCGTGCACGTGGAAGCGGAAGCGGTGGCGTTCGTCGTCCGGTTCGGTGGTGAAGTTGGCGCGGAACAGGGCGCGTTCGGCGGACCGGCCGACGAAACCGGCCCGGGTGCGCCGCCGGATCAGCTCCTGCATCGACGGGCCCGTCCGCGTCATGCGCGCCTCCCCCTCCGCTCGCCTCCGGCCGACCGCTGTCCCTCACCATTCTGTCGCGTGGGGAGCAGCAGTTGGGAAGAATGATCGCCATGGCCACCTCCACAACCCCCCGCGGCGGGCTGTCGCTCGCCGCCACGCTGCTCACCGGGACCATCGCCCTCTACATGGCGCTGGTCGCCTTCGGGAACATCACCGACTTCGGCACCAACCAGCAGTTCGTCCGGCACGTGCTGGCGATGGACACCACGTTCAAGGACGAGGACCTGATGTGGCGTGCGATCACCAGCGAGGGACTCCAGGACGCCGCCTACGTCGCGATCATCGTGTGGGAGACCGCCGCCGCGCTCGTCCTGGTGTACGGGACGTGGCTGTGGGTCAGACGCGACGCCGTGCGCGCCCGGCGGATGTCGACGTACGGGCTGCTGATGGTGATGCTGCTGTTCGGGGCCGGGTTCATCGCGATCGGCGGTGAGTGGTTCTCGATGTGGCAGTCGAAGAACTGGAACGGGCTGGACGCCGCGACCCGGATCTTCCTGTTCAGCGGGGTCGTGCTGATCGTCAACCAGCTGACGGCCCCGCGTACGGAGACCTCCGCTACCTGACCACGGCCACGGTCGTGCCGACCGTGCCGAACGCCCACAGTGCCGTGCCGTCCGCCTTCTTCATCCGGACCCCGCCGGTCTTCCCGCCGGAGGCGGCGGGCGGCGGGGAGGACCCGTCGACCGCGTTGGAGAAGGCGACGGAGACGCCGTCCTGCGCGGCGAAGTACATGATGTGCTCGATCGGGACGCCGTCGGAGCCGGTCGTGGCCTCGTTGCGGGACGAGATCGTGTAGGTGCCGGGGTCGGGGCTGACCGTGCCCGGCCAGACCGTGAACGTCCGGCGGGTCGCCTCGCTCGCGTCGACCATCCACACCCGCTTGTCCCCGAGGGAGTAGACGATGCGCCGGCCGGTGCCGGAGCCGTCGGGGACCCGGGCCGGTGCGGACGCCGTGGGCGTGGGCCGCGCGGGCACCGAGGCGCTCGGCTTGGCCGAGCTCGCGGTGGGATGCGGGCCCTGGTCCGCCTGCACGGCCAGGACCGTCACCGCGGCTATCGCTCCCACGGTCAGCCCGGTCGTCCAGGCCCACGAAGGAAGTCGGGCAGGCACCGGTACGCATCTCCTCAGTCACGGGACCCCGCACAGCACCGGGGTTCCGATCATCGTACTGCGCGCCCGCCGCTCCCCGGCGGCCTCGGGGGCCCGGCTTCTCAGGGACCCCCGGCGGCCTTGCGGACCGGCACGGGACCCCGGCCGGCACCGCGCGCGGTGTGGCGCGGGGCGCGCACCGGGGCCGGGTAGGCGAGGTGCACCAGCCGGGTCTGCTCCTGCCGCATGTGGGTGAGCGACTCCAGGATGTAGCCCACGAGCAGGACCAGCGCGGCGATCGTCATGATCGCGGCGGCGAGGATCGCCGTGGGGACGCGGGGCACCGTGCCCGTGCGGACGAAGTCGGCGATGACGGGGATGCCGAGGAGCACCGAGACCAGGGCGAGGACGCCCGCGATCACGGTGTGGACGAGGGAGGGGCGTTCGCGGCGCGCCAGGTCGAGGATGACCCGCAGGATGCGCCAGCCGTCCCGGTAGGTGCGCAGCTTGCTCTCGCCGCCGGCGGGCCGGACCCGGTAGTCCACGGGCACCTCGGCGGTGGGCAGCCGCAGGTGCAGGGTGTGGATGGTCATCTCGGTCTCGGTCTCGAACTCGCGGGCCAGGGCCGGGAAGGACTTCACGAAGCGCCGCGAGAAGACCCGGTAGCCGCTGAGCATGTCGGTCACGTCGTTGCCGAACAGGGAGCGCACCGCCCCGGTGAGCACCTTGTTGCCCACCGCGTGCCCCGCCCGGTAGGCCCCGTCGCAGGTGACCCGGCGGGCGCCGACGACCTGGTCGTAGGGTCCCTCGAAGAGCAGGTCGACCAGGTCGCGGGCGCGGGAGGCGTCGTAGGTGTCGTCGCCGTCGATGATGAGCAGGGCGTCGGCGTCCACGTCGGCGAAGGCGCGGCGGATGACGTTGCCCTTGCCCTTGCGGGACTCGTGCCGGACGATCGCGCCCGCCTCGCGGGCGAGTTCCGCCGTGCGGTCGGTGGAGGCGTTGTCGTACACGTAGACGACGGCCTCGGGGAGGGCGGCGCGCAGGTCGCGGACGACCTTGCCGACGGCCGCCTCCTCGTTGTGACACGGCACGACACACGCGATCGTCGGTTCCACGACCACTCCTCACCCGGACCGATGCCTGGTTCGCCTGCCTGGTTCGCCTGCCGGTTCGCCAGGCACGCTTTTGTGGGTAAATCATGCGATATACGCGCGTCTGGGGCGCGCGGGGGCGCCGGGTCGTTACGCTCGCCGGGTGCCGGTCCTCGCATCCGTGACGCTGCGTGCGCGCGACGCCCTCAAGGGCGTCTGGCGGGAGGCCGCCAAGTTCGGCGTCATCGGGGCCCTGGCCTTCGTCGTCGACAACGGTGGCTACAACCTGCTGGTCTTCGGCCTGCCCGGCGGCGCCGGGGGCGGGGCGATGCGGACCGCTCCCGTGCAGGCGTCCGTGCTCGCCACGGGCGCGGCGGCCCTCTTCAGCTGGGTCGGCAACCGCTACTGGACCTACCGCCACCAGCACCGCGAGAAGGTGGCCCACGAGCTGGCGCTGTTCCTCGTCGCCAACGGCGTCGGGCTCGTCATCACGGCCGGGACGGTCTTCGCCTCACGGCAGTTGCTCGGACTCGACTCGGCGCTCAGCGACAACACCGCCCGGATCCTCGGCTGGGTGCTCGCGACGCTGTTCCGCTTCTACGCCTACCGGCGCTACGTCTTCGTCGCCCCCTGAGCGCACCGAGCCGCTAGCATCCGGCATATGTCACAAAAGGGACGACTGTCGGACGGGCAGCGCTGGATGGCGGGTCTGGCCGTCCTCGCCGCCGTCTGCTGCCTGGGCACGGTCCTCGTCTTCGCCCCGGGCTTCCTGAGCCCCGACAGCCTCGACCAGCTCCGGCAGGCCGAGGGCCGCACGCCCCTGACCGACTGGCACCCGCCCGTGCTGAGCCTGGTGTGGCGGGCCCTCATCGCGGTGACCGGCGCGATCGCGTCGATGCTCGTCCTGCAGTCCCTCGTCCTGTGGGGGGCGTTGTGGGTGCTGTCCTGGGCGGTGTGGGAGCTGACCGGCAGCCGGGCCGGTTCGCTCGCGGTGCTCGGGCTGGGTCTGACGCCTTTCGTACTGACGTTCGCCGGTGTGGTGTGGAAGGACGTGCACGCGGCGTTCGCCCTGCTCGCGGCGTGCGCGGTCGCCATCACCGGGCTGCGGGTCCGGGAAGCCGGGGCGCGTCCCGCCGTGCGGTGGGCGCTGCTCGGTCTCGGCGTGCTGTTCCTCGCCTACGCCATGCTCGTGCGCAAGAACGCCTTCCTGGCCGCGCTGCCCGTCTTCGTCCTGCTGGTCCTCGCGCTGTGGCGGTCCCCCGGGCGCCGTACCTGGGTGACGTGCACGGCGGCCCTCGCGGCCGGGCTCGTCGTGCCCGCCGCCGCCATCTCCCTGTTCGCCCAGCCGCTGCGGACCGAGCAGGGCGCGCAGATCATGCTCGACGACCTGGTGCACGTGCTGACGGTGGACGAACTGCGCTCGGCGGACGTCCCGCCCGGACTGCGGGACCGGCTCGTGGCGTCGGCACGCGAGTGCGCCCGCACCGGCGCCCTGTCGGACGCGTACTGGGCCTGTTACGAGCGTCCCGCCGACGGGCTGCGCGGGGACTCCGGCGAGATCACCTCCCTGTGGCTGCGGGAGATGAGCGGGCACGTGCCGGGGTACCTCCAGTACCGGCTGCGGCTGTTCGCGACGCTGCTGTTCGAGACCGACTACGTGTACAAGGCGGGCATCACCCGCAACGACCTGGGCATCGAGGTCGCGCACCCGCAGCTGGAGGCCACGCTCGGCAGCTACATCAACGGCATGGCGACGGACCTGCGGTGGCTGTTCCGCGGCTGGTTCTGGCTCGCCGTCGCGCTGGTGCTGGCCGTCCGGCCGGGCAAGGGGCTGTTCGCCGTACCGGTCCGGGCGCTGGGCGTCAGCGCGACGGCCTACATCCTCGGCTATCTGCCGACCATGCCCGCGACGGACTTCCGCTACGTGTACTGGCCGGCGCTCGCCTGCGGCCTCGGCGTGCTGCTGCTGTGGACGGGCCGGGGCACGCCTCCCCCGCGGCCCGCGCACCCCGGCGCCACGACCGGCCGGCCCCTGGCGGAGCACCAGCCGGCGGACGCCGGGGGCCGGTAGAACCCGTCAGTCCAGCACCGGAAGCAGCTGCGGCAGATGCCCGTCGGAGGCCGCCGCCGCACGCTGCCGCTCCTGCGGCACCTCGCCGTACAGGGTGGTACGGGGCCTGGCCGGACGCCCGGCCGCCTCCGCCACGGCGACCAGGTCCTTCACCGACTTGTACGAGCCGTACGACGAGCCCGCCATGCGGGAGATGGTCTCCTCCATGAGCGTGCCGCCGAGGTCGTTGGCGCCCGAGCGCAGCATCTCGGCCGCCCCTTCCGTACCGAGCTTGACCCAGCTGGTCTGGATGTTGGGGATGTACGGGTGCAGCAGCAACCGGGCCATGGCCGTGACCGCGCGGTTGTCCCGCATGGTCGGGCCCGGGCGGGCGATCCCCGCCAGGTAGACCGGCGCGTTGGTGTGCACGAACGGCAGCGTCACGAACTCGGTGAAGCCGCCCGTGCGTTGCTGGATGCCGGCCAGGGTGCGCAGGTGCCCGAGCCAGTGGCGGGGCTGGTCGACGTGCCCGTACATCATCGTCGAGGACGAGCGGATGCCCAGTTCGTGGGCCGTGGTCACGACGTCGATCCAGTCGGCCGCGGGCAGCTTGCCCTTGGTGAGGATCCAGCGGACCTCGTCGTCGAGGATCTCGGCGGCCGTGCCCGGGATGGTGTCCAGGCCCGCTTCCTTCGCCGCCGTCAGCCACTCGCGGACCGACATGCCCGTGCGGGTCGCGCCGTTGACGACCTCCATCGGCGAGAAGGCGTGCACGTGCATGCCCGGGACGCGTTCCTTCACCGCCCGGGCGATGTCGAAGTAGGCCGTGCCCGGCAGGTCCGGGTGGATGCCGCCCTGCATGCAGACCTCCACCGCGCCCACGTCCCAGGCCTGCTGGGCCCGGTCGGCGACCTGGTCCAGGGAGAGGGTGTAGGCGTCGGCGTCGGTGCGGCGCTGGGCGAAGGCGCAGAAACGGCAGCCGGTGTAGCAGACGTTGGTGAAGTTGATGTTGCGCGTGACGATGTAGGTGACGTCGTCGCCGACCGCCGACTTGCGCACGTCGTCGGCGACCCGGGCGAGGGCGTCCAGGGCCGGGCCGTCCGCGTGCAGCAGGGCCAGCGCCTCGTCGTCGGTGAGCTTCGTCGGGTCGTCGGCCGCCGTGCGCAGGGCCTGCCGTACGTCGGTGTCGATGCGCTCGGGTGCCATGCCCGGGGCGGCGGCCTCGCGCAGGGCGCCCCAGTCGCCGTACACCTCGTCGAAGTCGTCCCGGCGGTCGGAGCTGCGGCCCTCGGTGTCGATCGAGGAGTGCAGGTCCGTACGGCCGGAGGCGGTGAAGACCTCCTCCGGCTCCTGCCAGGGCAGACCCCGCGGCAGGACCTCCGGGCGGGCCAGGCCGGTCTCCGGGTCGGCCAGGGCCGCCACGTGCGGGCGCAGCCGCGGGTCCAGCCAGGGCTCGCCGCGCCGGACGAACTCCGGGTAGACGCAGAGGCGTTCGCGCAGCTCGAACCCGGCCGCGCGGGACTTCTCGGCGAGCTGCTCGATCTGCGGCCAGGGGCGCTCGGGGTTGACGTGGTCGATGGTGAGCGGGGAGACGCCGCCCCAGTCGTCGATGCCGGCGCGGATCAGCCGCTCGTACTCGTCGTCGACGAGGTTGGGCGGGGCCTGGATGTTGCCGCCCGGGCCCATGAGGAGGCGGGCGACGGCGACCGTGGCGACGAGGTCGTCCAGTTCCGCGTCGGGCATGCCGCGCATCGCGGTGTCCGGCTTGGCGCGGAAGTTCTGGATGATCAGCTCCTGGATCCCGTGGTAGGCCCGGGACACCTTCCGCAGCGTGAACAGCGACTCGGCGCGCTCCTCGTAGGTCTCGCCGATGCCTATGAGCAGCCCGGAGGTGAAGGGGACGGAGGAACGCCCGGCGTCCTCCAGGACGCGCAGGCGGACCGCGGGCTCCTTGTCGGGCGAGCCGTGGTGAGGGCCACCGGGCTCCGACCACAGGCGGGTCGCGGTGGTCTCCAGCATCATGCCCATGCTGGGCGCGACGGGCTTGAGGCGCTGGAAGTCGGACCAGCTCATCACGCCCGGGTTGAGGTGGGGCAGCAGGCCCGTCTCCTCCAGGATGCGGACGGAGACGGCGCGGACGTAGGCGAGGGTGTCGTCGTAGCCGTGCGCGTCGAGCCACTCGCGCGCCTCCGGCCAGCGGTCCTCCGGCTTGTCGCCGAGGGTGATGAGGGCTTCCTTGCAGCCGAGGGTGGCGCCCTTGCGGGCGATGTCCAGCACCTCGTCCGGGGACATGAACATCCCGTGGCCCTCGCGGCGCAGCTTGCCGGGCACGGTGACGAACGTGCAGTAGTGGCACTTGTCCCGGCACAGCCGCGTCAGGGGGATGAAGACGCTCTTGGAGTACGTGATGACGCCGGGCCGGCCGGCCGCCTCCAGGCCCGCGTCCCGCACCCGGGCGGCCGAGGCCGACAGGTCCTCCAGGTGCTCGCCCCGGGCCTGGAGCAGGACCGCCGCCTCGGCGACGTCGAGGGAGACGCCGTCCCTGGCCCGTTTCAGGGCGCGACGCAGGGAGTTCTCGGTGGGGCCGGTTCCGGAGGTCGCGGGAGTCGTCATCCTTCGAGCATACGAGTGGGCTGATCGGCCGAGTCAGCGGCGCCGGAGTGACCGGGCGCCATCCGGTTCGGGACTGCGGGTACGTCGGCGGGTGCGGATGGTGGGTGGTTCCTCGCGCAGTTCCCCGCGCCCCTGAAGGGCCGCAGGCCCTCCTTCAGGGGCACGGGGAACTGCGCGACCGGCCACGACGGACCGCAGCCGGCCGCTCACCCCGCTCCGCAGACGAGACGCCGACTACCCCGCGAACGCCCCGTACTGGTCCAGGGTCTTCAGTACCTCCGCCTCCCCCGCCGGCGGCAGCTGCACCACGACCTCCTCGATGCCGAGGTCGGCGTAGTGGGCGAGCTTGCCCGGGGTCGGGTGGACGGCGTACGGGACGACCTGGAGGGCCTCGGGGTCGCGGCCCGCCTCGCTCCAGGCGGCGCGCAGCCTCGGCAGGGACTCGGCCAGGCCGCGCCCGCCGATGGGCAGCCAGCCGTCGGCGTACGCGCAGACGTGGTCGAACAGCTTGGGCCCGGCCGCCCCGCCGACGAGCGTGCGCGGGCCGACCACGGGACCGCGCGGCTTGCGCACCGGCTTGGGGTGCGCCTCGCTGGCCCGGACCGAGCCGAACTCCCCCTCGTACGCGACCGGTTCCGGCGACCACAGCGCCCGCATCAGCGCCATGCGGTCCTTCACCAACTCGCGCCGGGTGCGCCAGCGCACGCCGTGGTCGGCGGCCTCCTCGACGTTCCAGCCGAAGCCCACGCCCAGCGTGAACCGGCCGCCGGAGAGGTGGTCCAGGGTGGCGATCCGCTTGGCCAGGTCGATCGGGTCGTGCTGGGCGACGAGCGTGATGCCCGTACCGAGCCCGAGCCGCTCCGTGACGGCGGCGGCCTGCCCGAGCGCCACGAACGCGTCGAGCGTACGGCCGTACTCGCGCGGCAGCTCCCCGCCCGCCGGGTAGGGCGTGGTCCGCTCGACGGGGATGTGCGTGTGCTCGGGCAGGTAAAGCCCGGCGAATCCACGCTCCTCCAGCTCCCGGGCCAGCCGGGTCGGGGTGATCGTCTCGTCGGTGAGGAAGATCGTCACGGCGATGCGCATGGACCATCTCTACCCGAGGGCCGCCGACGTGTCCATACCGACCGGTCGGCACCGCACGCGCGGCCCGTTCCCCTGCTCCCCGCCCCCGGGCCCCCTTCCCTTGCACGCCGGTTCACGCCTCAATACCAGGGTGGCACGCACCACCTCCGCACCACCCATGCCTGTCAGCGACGACCCCTGGGGAGCAGCAGCATGTGCGAGGACAACCACGGCGGGCTCGGCCGGCGCGCCCTGTTCGTGACGGGAGCGGCCGCCGCGCTTACGTTGGGGAGCGTGAGCTTCGCTTCAGCGGACGACCGGAACCAGGACGACGGCGACCAGGAGACCAGAACGGTGCGGGGCACGCTGCCGCCCGGGTCGCCCGACTTCGTGTACGTGCCCGTCGAGGTCCCGGCCGGGGTGCGGGAGCTCAGGGTCGCCTACACCTACGACCGGCCGTCCGTGCCGGCCGGCACCACGGGCAACGCCCTCGACATCGGCGTCTTCGACGAGCGCGGCACCGAGCTGGGGGGCAAGGGGTTCCGGGGCTGGTCGGGCGGGGCGCGCACGGAGTTCTTCATCCGGGCCGACGACGCCACGCCGGGCTACATCCCGGGCCCGGTCCGCGAGGGCACCTGGCACATCGCGCTCGGCCCGTACACGGTCGCCCCGCAGGGCCTGACGTACGAGATCACGATCACGCTGACGTACGGCGAGCCGGGCGAGACGGCCCGGCCGGTGTACCCGCCGGAGCGGGCCGAGGGGCGGGGGCGTGCCTGGTACCGGGGCGACTGCCACCTGCACTCCTGGTACTCCGACGGCCGCCGCACCCCCGCCGAGATCGGGGAGCTGGCCCGCGCCGCCGGCCTGGACTTCATCAACTCCTCCGAGCACAACACGCACTCCGCGCACGCCCACTGGGCCGACGTGGCCGGGGACGACCTGCTGGTGATGCTGGGTGAGGAGGTCACCACCCGCAACGGCCACGTGGTCGCCCTCGGCACCGACCCGGGCACCTTCGTCGACTGGCGCTACCGGGCCCGCGACAACCGCTTCGGCCGGTTCGCCCGGCAGATCCGGCGGGCCGGCGGCCTGGTCGTCCCGGCCCACCCGCACGCCACCTGCGTCGGCTGCAACTGGAAGTTCGGTTTCGGCGAGGCCGACGCCGTCGAGGTGTGGAACGGCCCCTACACGCCCGACGACGAGGTGGCGCTGGCCGACTGGGACAGCATGCTGGTGGCCTCCGTGCGGGAGGGGCGCGACTGGATCCCGGCGATGGGCAGCAGCGACGCCCACCGCTCCCCGGACGCCGTGGGCAGCCCCCAGACGGTGGTGCTGGCCGACGACCTGACCCGCCGGGCCATCCAGGAGGGCATCCGGGCGGGACGGTCGTACGTCGCCGAGTCCGCCAAGGTGGCGCTGTCCTTCCGGGCGTCCGGCGGGCGCGGTGAGCACGCGGGCATCGGCGAGCGCCTCGCCGTCGGCCGCGACACCCCGGTCACCGTCCGCCTGGAGGTCACGGGCGCCCCGCGCTGCACGGTCCGTTTCGTCACCGACCAGGGCGTGCTGCACACCAGCGCCCCGCTGCCGGTGTCCGGCTCGGGCACCGTCGAGTGGCGGACGACGCCGTCCTACGCGGCGTACGTGCGGGCCGAGTTGCGGCACGAGGCGGCGGCGGGCCCGGTGCCCGGGGCGCTGGCGGCCTTCACCAACCCGGTCTTCCTGGGCCGCCGCGCGGACTGAGGAGCCGGGTCAGGCCGGGTCCGCCACGTCGGCCAGGTCGGCCACCACGGCCGCGTGGTCGGAGGGCCACACGCCGTCCACCGGGCCGTCGCAGGCCCGCCGTACGTGCCGCACCCGGCCGAGGCCGCCGGGGCCGGGCGGGCCGACGTGGACGTAGTCGATGCGCACGCTCGGCTCGTGGGTCGCCGCCACGTACGGGTTGGCGGCGTCCCAGGTGGCGGCGGGGGCGGCCGGGTCGGCGTACTCCCAGGCGTCGAGCAGGACCTGGCCGGGCACGGCCGGGGCGGTCCGGTAGCCGCCGAGGAGGCGGACCTCGTCGGAGTCCGGCCAGGCGTTGAGGTCGCCGGTGACGACGGGCGGGAAGGCGGTGCCGCCGCGGTGCCGGGCGACGAACTCGGCGAGCGCGGTGGCCTGGCCGCGGCGGACCGCCGAGGCGTGCACGGCGGAGGTGAAGTGCGCGGTGAAGAAGGGGACGTCGTGGCCGGGCGCGGCGATGCGCGCGTAGAGGGCCAGCCGGCCGTCGTCCAGGTCGGGCGGGGCGGGCAGCGGCAGGGCGTCCCGGTCGACGACCGGCCACCGGCTGAGCACGGCGTTGCCTATGTCGACCGTGGGATCCCCGATCCGTGCCCGCCAGCGCCCGGGAGTGGGCGAAGCGGCCCAGGCGCAGTGCAGGCCCAGCTCGCCGGCCAGCCACTCGGCGAGGTTCTCGCCGTCGGCGGCCCACACCTCCTGCAGGCCCACGACGTCGGGGTTCAGCTCCCGCAGGGCGGTCAGGATGGCCTTCTGCCGCGCCTGCCACGGCCCGAAGCGCCACCAGAGGTTCCAGGTCACTATGCGCACCGCCGGCCACCCGCTCCCGTCAGCCGTGTCAGAGGATCATCATTGAAGCAGGGTCCCCCGCGGAAGCGATGAGAACCGTGCCCGAAGGAGTCGTCCCCGCCATGTCCCGCAGTACCGACCTGAGATTGCGCGTCACCACGGCGTTCCAGCGCCGCGTCAACCCGCTGCTGCGGCGCCTGCCGCTGCAGACGGTCCTGGAGACCCGGGGGCGCGTCTCCGGACTGCCCCGGCGCACCCCGGTGGGCGGCCGCCGCGTCGGCGACTGCTTCTGGCTGGTGTCGGAGTTCGGCGAACGGTCCCAGTACGTGCGCAACATCAAGGCCGATCCGCGGGTGCGCGTGCGGATCCGCGGGCGGTGGCACGAGGGAACGGCACGTCTCCTGCCGGACGACGACCCGGTGGCGCGGCTGCGCGGGCTGCCCCGGCTCAACAGCCTGGGGGTGCGGGCGTTCGGGACGGACCTGCTGACGGTGCGGGTGGACCTGGACGGGTGAGGGTCACCCCGGCCAGACGATCGCCTGCACCTCGCTGTACGCGTGCAGGGCGTAGGAGCCGACGTCCCTGCCGACGCCGCTCTTGCGGAAGCCGCCGAAGGGCGCCTCCATGTTGCGTCCCACGGTGTTGATCCCGACGCCGCCGGACCGCAGGCGCCTGGCCACCCGGAAGGCGCGGGCGACGTCGCCCGACCAGACGTAGTCGATCAGGCCGTAGTCGCTGTCGCCGGCGAGCGCGATGCCCTCCTCCTCGTCGCCGAAGGGGATGACGACGACCACCGGCCCGAAGATCTCCTCGCGGGTCACGCGCATGTCGTGGGTGCAGTCGGCCAGGAGCGTCGGGGCGACGTAGAAGCCGGTCGGCAGGGGCGGGCGCGCGCCGCCCGTGACCACCACCGCGCCCTCCTCGCGGCCCAGTCCGACGTAGGACTCCACCCGGTCCCGGTGCGCCGCCGAGATCACCGGCCCCACGACCGTGTCCGGCTCGCGCGGGTCCCCGACCTTCAGCCGGCGGGCGTGGGCGGCCAGTCGTTCCACCAGCCGGTCGTGGATCCCGCGCTGGGCCAGCACGCGGGTCGGTGCCGTGCAGATCTGCCCGCTGTAGAAGGAGAAGGTGGTGCCGATGCCGGCCACGGCCGAGGCGAGGTCCGCGTCGTCGAAGACGAGGGCCGCGCCCTTGCCGCCCAGCTCCATCAGCTGCCGCTTCATGTCCCGCCCGCACACCTCGGCGATGCGCCGCCCGACCGCGGTCGAGCCGGTGAAGCTGACCATGTCGACGTCCGGGGAGACCACGGCCGCCTCGCCGACCTCGGTCGAGCGCCCCGACACGACGTTCACCACGCCCGGCGGCACCCCGGCCGCCTCCAGCGCCGCCGCCATCCGGTAGACCGACAGCGGGTCCTGCGGGGCGGGCTTCACCACGACCGTGTTGCCCATGGCCAGGGCGGGGGCGACCTTTCCGGCCGCGTTGGCCCAGGGGTTGTTGTACGAGGTGACGCAGGCGACGACGCCGACGGGCTGCCGGACCGCCAGGGCGCCCAGCACGCCCGCCCTGCCCATCGGACTCGCCTCGTTGATCTGCGGCGGGACCGCCCACTCGGCGGGCTCCACGCGCGCGTAGCGGCGGAAGCGGGCCGCGGCGACGCCGACCTGCATGCCGCGCGCGGTGGCGGCGGTGGCGCCGGTCTCGGCCCGGGCCAGGTCGGCGTGCGGCACCAGGTCCCGCCGGATGAGGTCCGCCGCCCGGCCGAGGACGGCCGCCCGCTCCTCCGGCGCCGTGCGCGACCACGGCCCGAACGCCTCCCGGGCCGCGGCACAGGCCGCGCGCACCTGGTCCCGGGAGGCCTCCGGCGCCCGCCCGACGGTCTCCTCGGTGGCCGGGTCGACCACCGCGTAGTGCCCGCCCTCCGGCTCCACCCAGGAGCCGCCGACGAACAGCGCCTGCCCCGCCGTCACCTCGTGCTCACCGTCTCCGTGTCCCGCCCGGAGCGCAGCACCCGGCCCGGCACGGCCCCGGTCACCACGTCGTCCCGGATCGCCGCCACGCCGTTGACCCACACGGCCCGCACGCCGAGCGCCCGGGAGTCCAGCCGCGGGCTGTCGCCGGGCAGGTCGTGCACCAGCGTGGCCGGACCCGCGTCGATCCGCTCCGGGTCGAACAGCACCAGGTCCGCGTGCCAGCCCTCGCGGATCCGCCCCCGCTGCCGCAGCCCGAAGAGCCGGGCCGGGTCGTCGGTCAGCATCCTCACGGCCCGCTCCAGACCGACCAGCCGCCGTCCCCGCAGGCAGTCCCCGAGGAACCGGGTCGTGTACGGCGCCCCGCACATCCGGTCCAGGTGCGCGCCCGCGTCGGACCCGCCGAGCAGCACGTCCTCGTGCTGCCAGGTCTCGGCGCGCAGCGCCCAGGACGCCGGGTCGTTGTCCGGCGGCATCGGCCACAGCACCGTGCGCAGGTCGTCGTGGGCGCAGATCTCCACCAGGCACGCGAAGGGGTCCTGGCCGCGCTCCGCGGCGATGTCCTCCACCACACGCCCGGTCAGTCCGGCGTTCGCCTCGCTGTAGGTGTCGCCGATGACGTAGCGCCCGAAGTTCGCGAGCCGCCGGAAGACGCCCGCCTCCTTGGAGCGGGCGCGCCGCAGCATCCCGGCCCGGACGTCCGGATCGCGCAGCCTCTCGATCCGCTCGGGCACCGGCAGGCCGAGGACCGGCCCCCAGCCGGGGATGAGGTTCAGCGCGCAGAACGTGCCCAGGGACATGTTCATCGGGGTGAGGATCGGCATCGTCAGGGCCACCACCCGGCCGCCCGCCCTCCTCGCCCGCTCACTCGCCAGCAGTTGCCGGGGCACGCGCTCGGGCACGGCCGCGTCGATGGTCAGCACGTTCCAGTTCAGCGGTCGTCCCGCCACCGCGCTCATCTCGGCGAACAGCTCGATCTCCGCGTCGCTGAACCGGTCGAGACAGCCCGCGACGATCGCCTCGATCTGGGTGCCCTCGTGCTCCCCGACGGCCCGCGACAGCGCGATCAGCTCGGCCGGCCGGGCGTGCCGCGAGGCGACCGGCTGCCCGTCCCCGTCCGCGTGGCTCCTCGACTGGGTGGTGGACAGCCCCCAGCCCCCGGCCTCCATGGACTCCCGCAGCAGCCGCACCATGGCGTCGAGCTGTTCCCCGTCCGGCTGCCCGCCCACGGCCCGCGGCCCCATCACGTACCGCCGCAGCGCGCAGTGCCCCACCATGAACCCGGCGTTGACGGCGATCCGCCCCTCCAGGGCGTCCAGGTACTCGCCGAACGCGTGCCAGGTCCAGGGCGCGCCCTCCTGAAGCGCCACCAGCGCCATGCCCTCGACCCTGGACATCATCCGCCGCGTGTAGTCGGCGTCCTCGGGCCGGCCGGGGTGCAGCGGCGCCAGCGTGAACCCGCAGTTCCCGCCGACGACGGTGGTGACGCCGTGGTTGAGCGAGGGCGTGGCGTACGGGTCCCAGAACAACTGGGCGTCGTAGTGGGTGTGGGGGTCGACGAAGCCGGGGGCGAGGACGAGGCCGGTGGCGTCCTCGGTGGTGCGGGCTTCCTGGGTGACCTCACCGACGACGGCGATCCGGCCGTCGCGGAGGCCGACGTCGGCGGTCCGGCCGGCGGCACCGGTCCCGTCGACGACCGTCGCACCTTTGATGACGTGATCGAGCACTGGGCGCACCTCCTGGTGGGCGGTGGGACTGGTACCTGGGGGCGCGGGGAACTGCGCGACCAGCCACAGTGCACGCCGCACCCGCCGACGAACGCTCAACCACCCCGCCGGAACCGCGTAGTCCGATGCACGGGATCCGTGTCGATCTCGGGAATCACGTACTCCCCCACCAGCCGGATCGTCTGCAGCGTCTCCTCCTTCGGCACCCCCACCGGCAGCCCGAAGCAGAGCTGGTCGGCGCCCGCCTGCTCCCAGCGCTTGCACTGCCGGCCGACCTCGTCCGGGTCGCCGCAGATCAGCAGTTCGTCCTGGATGAGCAGTTCGACGAACTCCTCGGTGTACTCCGGCAGCGTCTGCGGCCACTCCGGGAAGCCCTCCGGCCGCGGGAACGTGTCGTGGTACCGGAACACCAGCGAAGGCAGGTAGTGCAGCCCTCCACCGGCCGCGATCCGCACGGCCTCCGCGTGCGTCGGGGCGCAGATCGCCGTGGTCGTCACCATCACGTTGTCGTTCACGAACGCCCCGACCGGCTCGGCGTCCACGATCGCCGTCTTGTACTGCTCCAGCACCCACTCCATGTCGGAGACCTTCTGCACGCTGAAGCCGAGCACGCCGAGCCCCTTGCGCGCGGCCATGGCGTACGACGGGGGTGACCCGGCCGCGTACCACATGGCCGGGTGCGCCGGGCCGTACGGCTTCGGCAGCACCTTCCGCGGCGGCAGCGACCAGTGCTTGCCCCGGAAGCCCCGGTACTCGTCCTGCAGCCACATCTTGGGGAACTCGGCGATGGTTTCCTCCCAGATCTCCTTGGTGTGGTTCATGTCGGTGATCCCCGGCAGGAACCCGAGGATCTCGTGCGACCCGGCACCCCGGCCGCTGCCGAACTCGAACCGGTTGCCGCTGAGGTGGTCGAGCATGGCCACCTTCTCGGCGACCTTCACCGGGTGGTTGACCGGGGCCAGCGGGTTGAAGATCCCCGATCCGAGGTGGATCCGCTCGGTCGCGTGGGCCAGGTACCCGAGGAAGACGTCGTTGGCGGACAGGTGCGAGTACTCGTCCAGGAAGTGGTGCTCGGAGGCCCAGGCGTACTTGAAGCCGGACCTGTCGGCCTGGATGACGTACTCGGTCTCCTCCATCAGCGCCCTGTGCTCGGCGAGCGGGTCGGTCTCGGCCCGTTTGCCGACGTATCCCTGTACGAAGATGCCGAACTCCAAGGAGGTTCACCGCCCCACGGTCGTTTCTGACGGTCCGTCAGATCGATGACTCCGACTGTTCCACCGGCCGCCATGAGCGTCAATAGCCGGCAGGGCGTCAGATGACGCTGACGCCCGCCAGCCACCCGCCGTCGATCACGAACGGCTGGCCGGTGATGTACGAGGAGTCCTCCGAGGTCAGGAACAGCGCGAGCCGGGCCACCTCCTCCGGCCGCCCGGCCCGCCCGAGCGGCACGAGCCTGCGGTACAGCCGGTCCAGCCCGCGTGCCGCCTCCTCGCAGTCGGCCTCCGGGTCGAGCCGGGCCGGGTTGGACATCGCCGTGTCGACCGCCCCCGGGCAGACGGCGTTCACGCGGATGCCCCGCCCGGCCAGTTCCAGGGCGGCGACCCGGGTCAGCCCGAGCACGGCATGCTTGGTGGCCGCGTAGGCGCCCACCGCCGCCATCCCGGTCAGGCCGGTGCAGGAGGCGGTGTTGACGATCGTGCCCCCGTCGGCCATCTCCGGGGCGACCGTCCGGATGCCGAGGAAGCAGCCCACCTGATTGACCCGCACGACCTGCATGAACTCGTCGAGCGGTGTGTCCAGCAGGGAGTTGAAGCGCAGGATCCCGGCGTTGTTCACGAGCCCGTCGACGTGCCCGTACGCCTCCTTGGCCGCGGCGACGGCGGCCCGCCAGTCGTCCTCCCGGCCGACGTCGAGACGGACGTACCGGGCTTTGATCTCCTTGGCGAGGGCCTCGCCCCGGTCGTCGAGCACGTCCGCCAGGACGACCCCGGCGCCCTCGGCCGCGAACAGCCGGGCCTCCTGCTCGCCCTGGCCGCGTGCGGCTCCGGTGACGATGACGACCCGTCCGTCGAGCTTGCCCATGGGGCCCTCCTCACAGCTCGGGGGCGACCTCGGCGCCGAACGCCGCTATCTGGTCGGTCAGTTCGGCGCGGTCCCGGCTGCGGAACCGCACCTGGATCCGGTCCACGCCCATCGCCCGGTACGCCCGCAGCGACTCGGCCAGCTCCCGGGGCCCGCCGGAGAGGGTGCGGCGGCCGACGTCCCAGCGGGGCGTGCCGACGTACAGCGGCTCGGTGATGGCGCCCACCGTGAACGGGCCGGACACCGCCGCCCCTTCCCGCAGCGCGCGGATCCGCGCGATCTGCCCGGGCAGCCGGTCCCTGGGGTCTCCCTGCGGCAGCCATCCGTCCCCCTTGAGGGCGGCCCGTCGTACGGCGGCCGGCGAGGAGCCCCCGACCCACAGGGGGACGCGCTCCTGTGCCGGGCGGGGCCGCTGCCCGAGCCCCGCGAAGTCGTACCGCTCGCCGTGGTGCTCGGGGAACTCCTCCGGCCCGAGGGCGGCGCGCAGGGCGTCCAGGCACTCGTCGAGCACGGCCCCGCGCCGGTGGAAGTCGACGCCCAGCGCCTCGAACTCCTCCCGGACGTGCCCGGCACCGACGCCGAGGACCAGCCGGCCGCCGCTGAGGTGGTCGAGCGTGGCGTACTGCTTGGCGGTGACGAGCGGGTGCCGCAGCCCGACGACCGCGACGTGGCTGAGCAGCCGGACGCGGTCGGTGGCGGCGGCGAGGTAGGCGAGGGTGGCGACGGGGTCGTACCAGACGGTGCTCATCGCGGCGGCCAGCCGGTGCGGGACCGCCACGTGGTCGCAGCTCGCCAGGTAGTCGAAGCCGGCCCGGTCGGCGGCGCGCGCGACCTCCACCAGGTCGGCCGGACCGGCCCCGGCCTCCCAGCCCTCGGCGTAGAGGGCGCTCTGCGACTGGACGGGCAGCTGCATCCCGTACCGCAGCGTCACCGCGCACCGCCGCCGCCCGGCCACAGCCCCTCGTCCGTGAGTCCGAGCAGTTCGATGGCGTTGCCCCGCACGATCCGCTCGACGACGTCCGGTGCCAGATGCCCCATCTGCGCCTCGCCCACCTCGCGGGACTTGGGCCAGGTGGAGTCGGAGTGGGGGTAGTCGGTCTCGTAGAGGACGTTGCCGACGCCGATGGAGTCGAGGTTGCGCAGCCCGAAGGCGTCGTCGAAGAAGCAGCCGAAGACGTGCCCGGCGAACAGTTCGGACGGCGGCCGGTGCACCTTGTCGGCGACGCCGCCCCAGCCCCGGTTCTCCTCCCACACCACGTCGGCCCGCTCCAGGATGTAGGGGATCCAGCCGATCTGCCCCTCGGCGTACATGACCCGGAGGTTCGGGAACCGCTCGAACTTGCCGCTCATCAGCCAGTCGACCATCGAGAAACAGCAGTTGGCGTAGGTGATGGTGGAGCCGACGGCGGGCGGGGCGTCGGCGGAGGTGGAAGGCATCCGGCTGCTGGAGCCGATGTGCATGGCGATGACGGTGC
This sequence comes from Streptomyces sp. NPDC044921, assembly GCF_056432865.1. Lineage (NCBI taxonomy): Bacteria > Bacillati > Actinomycetota > Actinomycetes > Kitasatosporales > Streptomycetaceae > Streptomyces > Streptomyces sp. NPDC044921. The sequence goes on along the minus strand of NZ_JBWKIF010000001.1, from coordinate 268,423 downwards.
CGGTCTCGTCGCAGGCGGCCAGGAACGGGTCCCAGTCGTCGGTGTGGATCGAGGGCAGCCCGAGGAACGGCGGGATCTCGGAGAAGGCGACGGCCCGCACCCCGCGCGCGGCGTTGCGCCGGACCTCCGCCGCGGCCAGCCCGGCGTCCCACAGGGGGACGAGCGGCAGCGGTATGAGCCGCCCATGGGCGTCGGGGCCGCACCACTCCTCCACCATCCAGTCGTTGTAGGCGCGCACGCACAGCAGGCCCAGTTCGCGGTCCTCGGCCTCGGTGAAGGTCTGGCCGCAGAAGCGCGGGAACGTCGGGAAGCACAGGGCGGACTGGACGTGGTTGACGTCCATGTCGGCGAGCCGCGCGGTGACGTCGTAGGAGCCGGGCCGCATCTGCTCGTAGGTGATGACCTCCAGCCTGATCTCGTCCCGGTCGTATCCGACGGCGGTGTCGAGCCGGGTCAGGGGCCGGCGCAGCCCCTCGTAGACCCACCAGTCCCCGACCGGGCCGTCGTCCCCGGGCTCGCCCATCACGGGCCTGAAGCGCCCGCCGAGGAAGGTCATCTCCTTCACCGGCGCCCGCACGACACGCGGCCCGACGTCCCGGTACCTCTCCGGAAGCCGGTCCCGCCAGACGTGCGCGGGCTCCACGGTGTGGTCGTCCACGGAGATGATCAGCGGAAACGTGCTCTCGTGGCTGTCCATGCGCTTCACCGTAGCGCCGATCTGACGGTGCGTCAGCTACGTGGGCGGGAGGCGGTTCCGGACGGGGTGGCCCGATCGGCACGGCCCGTCGCGGGGCCTGTGCGGAGAGGCCGTGCAGACCTCGTGGACTCCCGTGCGCCACCCTGTGATCGGCGTCTCCCACGGCTGACGTATCCGCCCGCACAAGGCAAACTGGCGTGGTTGCTCAGGATGTCGAGGGGGACTGCATGGACGGTGTACCGGCCGGTGTACCGCGCGTACCGGAGCAGCGGCGTCCCGGATCCGCACCGAAGTCACCGGGACCGGGAAACCCGGCGGAACCGGCCGGGGCGGTGACGTCCGCGCCGCTGCGCTTCAGCGTGCTCGGGCCCGTGCGCGCCTGGCGGGAGGACGAGCCGATCGCCACGGGTTCCCCCCAGCAACGCGCCCTGCTCGCCGCGCTGTTGCTGCGCGAGGGCCGCACGGCCACGGCCGCCGAGCTGATCGACGCCCTGTGGGGCGAGGAACCTCCCTCGCAGGCCCTGGCGGCGGTACGGACCTACGCCTCCCGCCTGCGCAAGGTGCTCGACCCGGGCGTCCTGGTCAGCGAGTCCGGCGGATACGCGGTCCGCGACCTCGCCGAGGGCGCCCTGGACCTGGTCGTCGCCCAGGACCTGGCCACCGAGGCGGAGAAGGCCCGCACGGCCGGTGACCTCTGCCACGCCCGTGACGTGCTGCGGCGTGCCCTCGCCCTGTGGGACGGGGAGACCCTGGCGGGCGTGCCCGGCCCGTACGCGGAGGCCCAGCGGGTCCGCCTGGAGGAGTGGCGGCTGCAACTCCTCGAATCCCGGCTGGACATGGACCTGGAGCAGGGCTGCCACGCCGAGGCCGTCTCCGAACTCACCGCCCTCACCGCCGCCCACCCGCTGCGCGAACGCCTCCGCGAGCTGCTGATGCTGGCGCTGTACCGCAGCGGCCGGCAGGCCGAGGCCCTGGCGGTCTACGCCGACACCCGGCGCCTGCTCGCCGACGAACTCGGCGTGGACCCGCGCCCCGGCCTGAGCGAGCTGCAGCAGCGCATCCTCCAGGCCGACCCGGGCCTGGCGGAGCCCTCCTCCCCGGCCCCCGAGCCCGCCTCCGCCCCCGTCCGCCCGGCGCAACTGCCGGCCACCGTGCCGGACTTCACCGGACGCTCCGCCTTCGTCCGGGAACTCGGCGGCCTGCTGGCCTCGGCCGAGGGCCGCGTCATGGCGGTGTCGGCCCTGGCGGGCATCGGCGGCGTGGGCAAGACGACCCTCGCCGTGCACGTGGCGCACCAGGCGCGCGCGGCGTTCCCGGACGGGCAGCTCTACGTCGACCTCCAGGGCGCCGGCGCCCGGGCCGCCGAGCCGGAGACGGTGCTGGGCTCCTTCCTGCGCGCCCTCGGCACCGCCGACTCGGCGATCCCCGACTCCCTGGAGGAACGCGCGGCGCTGTACCGCTCGGTGCTGGCCGGCCGCCGCGTCCTGGTCCTGCTGGACAACGCCCGCGACGCCGCCCAGGTCCGCCCCCTGCTGCCCGGCACGGACGGCTGCGCCGCCCTCGTCACCTCCCGGGTGCGGATGGTGGACCTGGCGGGCGCCCACCTGGTCGACCTGGACGTGATGTCCCCGGACGAGGCGCTGGCGCTGTTCACGAAGATCGTGGGCGAGGAACGGGTGGCGTCCGAGCGGAAGGCCGCCCTGGACGTGGTGGCGGCCTGCGGCTTCCTGCCGCTGGCGATCCGCATCGCGGCCTCCCGCCTGGCGGCCCGCCGCACCTGGACGGTGTCGGTCCTCGCGGCGAAGCTCGCCGACGAACGCCGCCGCCTGGACGAGCTCCAGGCCGGCGACCTGGCGGTCAAGGCCACCTTCGAGCTGGGCTACGGCCAGCTGGAGCCCGCCCAGGCCCGCGCCTTCCGCCTCCTGGGCCTGGCCGACGGCCCGGACATCTCCCTCGCGGCGGCCGCCGCGGTCCTGGACCTGCCCGCGGAGGAGACGGAGGACCTGCTGGAGTCCCTCGTCGACACGTCCCTGCTGGAATCGGCGGCACCCGGCCGCTACCGCTTCCACGACCTGGTGCGGCTCTACGCGCGTGCGTGCGCGGAGCGGGACGAGCAGCCGCCCGGCGAGCGCGACGCCGCCGTCTCCCGCCTGCTGGACTTCTACCTGGCGTCGGCGGCGGGCGTGTACGCGATCGAACGGCCCGGGGACCGGCTGGTGGACCACCTGGCCCCGACGACGCACGAGGGCCTGTCCTTCGGCAGCAGCCAGGAGGCCCTCGACTGGCTCTTCGCCGAGGCCGAGTGCCTGCTGGCCTGTGTCGTGCAGACGTTGCACGCGCCCACGCTCCGGCGGGCGGCCGGCCTGCTGCTGGTGGCGAAGGACCTCTCCGAGTCCGGCGCCGGCTCGCTCTTCTACGAGCGGGCCGCCACCGCGCTGTGCCGGGCCGCCCAGCGCCTGGGCGACGCTCACGTCGAGGCCCAGGCCCGGACCACCCTCGCGCAGGTGCACGTGCGCGCCGGCCGGTTCGACGAGGCGGCGGTCGAGGCGAGCAAGGCGATGACCCTGGAGTCGGCCGAGGACCCGTGGTCCACGTGCAACGCACCCCTGGAACGCGGCGTCATCGCCTTCTACAAGAACGAACTGGAGGACGCCGAGACCTACCTGAGCATCGCCCGGGACAACTTCCGCGCGGACGGGAACGCCCCCGGCGAGGCCAGCGCGCTGTGCAACCTGTCCCGTGTGCATCTGGCCCTGGGCAAGACGAGCACGGCCATCTCGCTGGCGGAGCAGGGCATCGAGATCTACGACGGCCTCGGAGCGGCCCTGCGGCTGGCCAACGGACGGTACGCCCTCGGACTCGCGCTGACCGTCGCGGGCCGGTACGACGAGGCACTGGAACAACTCGGCGCGGCACTGGCCGTCTTCCGGGAGAACCGGCAGCCGCTCTGGGAGGGCGTGACGCACTTCCGTATCGCCGAGGTGCACCTGGCGGCGGGCCGTCCGACGCCCGCGGCCGCCCACGCCGAGCAGGCCATCGCCCTGCGCGGCATCGGCGGGGAGTGGCGTCGCGGGACCGTCCTCACCGTGCTGGGCAAGGCCCTGCTCGAACTCGGCCAGCCCGACCGCGCCCGTGCCTGCTGGAACGAGGCCCTGACGATCTACGACAAACTGGGCTCGGCGGAGGCCTCCGAGGTGCGCGCGCTGCTCAGCCCCGTGGCCCCCTGAACGCGGCGGGGCGGGCGTTCATCGTTCGTTTATCGCCGCCCGGCACTCTGTTGCCACCAACCCGTCGTGTCGGGGGGCAGACGGTTTGGTCGACGGCCGTACACGTACGGTGTAGCGGCCCTTGGACGCTCGTCCGGCGATCCGCGGGGGAGTCGCCGGGCGGGCGTCCTGTGAACCGGCCCACGTCACAGAGAGAGATCCATGCCATGAGCGACACGGTCAAGCCCGAGGACACGCACATCTCCGGCGGGAACGACGGGGACGTCAAGCCCCAGGACACGCACATCTCCGGCGGGGAACCGAACACCGGCGACACCAAGCCACTCGACACCCACATCTCCAGCGGCACCGCCACCCCGCTGGACACCCACATCTCGGACGAGAAGGCCTGACGGGACCGGTCCGACGGGGGAAGCCGGGGGGAGCGCCGGCCGCGGCGGCGCGGAGGGGGAGCCGCCGCGGCCGGCGCGTGGGAGCGTCCTGGAGCCGGTGCGGCCCACCCTGCCGCGCGCGGAGGCCCTCCAGTTCCCTGCGCCCGGCCCGGTGGCGTGCGCCGCCGCTCCGGGCGCGCGATAGTGGGCCGCGACGATCACGACGGCCCGACCCCGGAGGCCCACCCCATGCCCGGTGAACAGCCCCAGACGTACGAGACCCTCGACGAGCGGTTCCGCACCGGCCGGTGCCAGGCCGGGGACTCGGCGCTGGAGACGCTGTTCGAGGGGTGCCGGTGGGCGGAGGGGCCCGTGTACGTGCCCGCCGGGCGGTATCTGCTGTGGAGCGACATCCCCAACGACCGGCTGCTGCGGTGGGACGAGACCACCGGCGCCGTCGGGGTGTTCCGCTCGCCCGCCGGCTTCCCGAACGGCAACACCCTGGACGGGCAGGGCCGTCTGGTCACCTGCGAGCAGGGCGCGCGGCGGGTGACGCGGACCGAGCACGACGGTTCCGTCACCGTGCTCGCCGAGCGGTACCGGGGGATGCGGCTCAACAGCCCGAACGACGCCGTGGTGAGGTCCGACGGCTCGGTCTGGTTCTCCGACCCCGAGTTCGGGATCGCCACCGACTACGAGGGGCACCGGGCGGAGAGCGAGATCGGGGCCCGGAACGTGTACCGGGTCGATCCCGGCAGCGGCGAGGTGCGGCCGGCCGCCGAGGGGTTCGAAGGGCCCAACGGGCTGGTCTTCTCGCCCGACGAGCGGCGGCTGTACGTGTCCGACAGCCTCGCCAACCACATCCGCGTCTTCGACGTCCGCGAGGACGGCCGCCTCGGCGGCGACCGGGTCTTCGCCACGTGCGCGCACGGCACCTTCGACAACATCCGCTGCGACGACCAGGGGCGGCTGTGGGCCGCGGCCATGGACGGGGGCGTGCACTGCTACGACCCCGACGGCACGCTCCTCGGCCGCGTCCTGGTGCCCGGCACGGTCGCCAACATCCGCTTCGGCGGCGCGCGGCGCAACCGCATGTTCATCGCCGCCGACACCACGCTCTACTCGCTGATGATGTCGGTGACCGGGACCCCGGCCCTGCCCGTCAGCCGGTGACCCGGTCGCGCAAGGCGCCCTTGAGGACCTTGCCGCTCGCGTTGCGCGGCAGTTCCGCCACGAACTCCACCGTCCGCGGGACCTTGTAGTTCGCCATCTCCCGCCGCGCCCAGGCGATCAGGTCGTCACCGGTCAGCGGGGCGCCCGGACGCCGGACGACGTACGCCCTGCCGACCTCCCCGAGCCGGGCGTCGGGCACGCCGACCACCGCCACGTCGGCCACGTCCGGGTGCAGGGCCAGGCGCTGCTCGATCTCCGCCGGGTAGGCGTTGAAGCCGCCGACGATGAACATGTCCTTCAGGCGGTCGGTGATGCGCAGGTTGCCCGCCGGGTCCAGGACGCCGACGTCGCCCGTGCGCAGCCAGCCGTCCGGGGACAGCACCTCGGCGGTGGCCCGCTCGTCCTCGTGGTAGCCGGACATGACGTGGAAGCCGCGGACCAGGACCTCGCCCGCCGTGCCGGGACCCAGGGTGCGGCCCCCGGCGTCGACGACCCGGACCTCCGTGCCGGGGATCGCCCGGCCCGACGTGGACGCGATCACGGCCGGATCGTCGCCGCGCCGGCACATCGTGACGATGCCGCCCGCCTCGGACAGGCCGTAGGCCGTCAGGACGGTGGCGACGCGCAGTTCGGCGCGCAGGCGCTCCACCAGGCGCAGGGGGACGACCGCAGCTCCCGTCACGACCAGGCGGAGTGCCGACAGGTCGTGGCGGTCGCGGGCCGGGTGGTCCAGGAGGGACTGCAAAAGGGCCGGCGGGCCGGGGAGGACGGAGACCCGTTCCGCCGCGAGGTTGGCGAGGACCGTGTCCACGTTGAACACCGGCTGGGGGATCATCGTGGCGCCCCGCACGAGGCAGGCGATCACACCGGCCTTGTAGCCGAAGGTGTGGAAGAAGGGGTTGACGATCAGGTAGCGGTCGCCGCGGGTCAGGCCCGCCAGGTCGCTCCAGATCCGGTACGCCCGCACCGTCTGCGCGTGGGTCATCACCACGCCCTTGGGACGGCCCGTCGTCCCCGAGGTGAAGACGAGGTCCGACGGCCAGGACGGCCGCACCGCCCGGGCCCTGTGCCGTACCTCCGCCTCCCCCACCCCCTCGCCGCTGGCCAGGAAGTCCTTCCAGGTGAGGAAGCCGGGCGGGGCGTCAGCCGAGAGGACCACCGCCCGCCGCAGGGCGGGGAGTCCGGGCAGCGGCCCGTCGCCCGGGCCCTGGCCGGCGGCCCTGCGCAGCGACGCCACGTACGACGTGCCGAGGAACGTGCCCGTCACGAACAGCAGCCGCGCTCCGCTGCGGCGCAGCACGTCCGCCGCCTCGGCGCCCTTTAAGCGGGTGTTCAGCGGCACGAGCACCGCGCCCGCCGAGACCGCGCCGAGGGCGGCGACGATCCAGTCGAGGGTGTTGGGCGCCCAGAGGCCGACCCGGTCGCCCGGGGCCACGCCGTGCGCCAGGCAGGCCGCCGCTGCGCGGTCCACCCGGGCCCCGAGTCCGGCGTACGTCACGCGCGTCCGGCCCTCGACGACCGCCTCGACGTCCGCGTACCGCTCGGCCGCAGCCGCGACCAGACCCGGGACACTCTCCCCTGCCGTATCCGCCCGCACAGCGCGCCTCCTCCGGAACCAGGAGCTGACTGACCGTCAGATTAGCGGTAATCTGACGGACTGTCAGGACCGTTCCCCCGGCCCCGGAGGTGCGCGCAGCATGGCGGCAGGACCAGCAGGCCTCAAGGACGCCACCGCACTCGTCGGCATCGGCCAGACGCCCTTCGCCAAACGGCTCCCCGAGGACGAACGCACCCTCGCCTGCCGGGCCGTGCTGGCCGCCCTGGACGACGCCGGGATCGCGCCCGGCGAGGTCGACGCGCTCGCCTCCTACACCATGGAGGAGACGGACGAGGTGGAGCTGGCGAAGGCCTGCGGCTTCGGGGACCTCACCTTCTTCAGCAAGGTCGGCTACGGGGGCGGGGGTTCGTGCGCGACCGTCGCCCACCTCGCCGCCGCCGTCGCCGGCGGGCAGGCGAGCGTGGGGGTGGCCTGGCGGTCGCGCAAGCGGGGCAGCGGCCCCCGGCCGTGGACCGACACCACCGCGCAGCTGCCGACCCCGGCCCAATGGACCCGGCCGTTCGGGCTGCTCCGGCCGGTCGACGAGATCGCGATGCTCGCCCGCCGCTACCTGCACGAGTACGGGGCCACCCGGGACCACCTCTTCAACGTCGCCCTGGCCTGCCGCAACCGCGCCAACCAGAACCCGGACGCGATCATGTACGACCGGCCCCTGACCCGCGAGATGTACATGACGTCCCGGTGGATCAGCGAGCCGCTCTGCCTCTTCGACAACTGCCTGGAGACCGACGGCGCGCTGGCCTGCGTCGTGGTCTCCGCCGAACGCGCCCGCGACTGCCGCCGGAAACCCGTCTACGTCCACTCCGCCGCCCAGTCGCTGCCCGCGCAGCACCACGGCATGGTCAACTACTGGAACGACGACCCGCTCACCGGCCCGGCCTGGAGCGCCGCCCGGCACCTGTGGAAGCACTCCGACCTGACCCCCGAGGACGTGGACGTCGCCCAGATCTACGACGCGTTCACCCCCCTGGTGCTGCTCTCGCTGGAGGGCTACGGCTTCTGCGGGCGGGGCGAGGGCGGGGCGTTCACCGAGGGTGGCGCCCTGGAGACCGGCGGACTGCTGCCGCTGAACACCGGCGGGGGCGGCCTGTCCGAGGCGTACGTGCACGGTTTCAACCTGATCACCGAGGGGGTGAAGCAGCTGCGCGGGACCAGCACCGCGCAGGTGCCGGGCGCGTCGGTCTGCCTGGTCACGGCCGGTGAAGGGGTCCCGACCTCCGCCCTGCTGCTGAGGAGCTGAAGAGATGCTGCGTCCCGTCACCGACACCGACGGCGCCCCCTTCTGGGAGTACGCCGCCCGCGGCGAACTGCGGGTCCAGGCCTGCGCCGACTGCGGCGAACCCCGCTTCCCGCCCCGGCCCTGCTGCCCGCACTGCCAGTCCTTCGCGGCCGAGTGGCGCCGCGTGTCCGGCCGGGGCCGCGTCTGGTCGTACGTCGTCGCCCATCCGCCGCTGCTGCCCGGCTACGCGGAACTGGCGCCGTACAACGTGGTCGTCGTCGCCCTCGACGAGGCGCCGCGCATCCGGCTCGTCGGGAACCTGGTGGCGGAACCGGGCGCGGCGCTCGATTCCCTGCCCGCCGGGCGGCTCCGCATCGGCGCCCGGGTGCAGGTCGCCTTCGACGACGGCCTGCCCCGGTGGGTCCCGGAGCGGTCGTGAGCGCCGTGCTGGTCGACGCCGACCGGGACAGCGGGGTCGCCGTCGTCACCCTGAACCGGCCCGAGCGGCTCAACGCCATCGACCTCGCCATGGCCGACGAACTCGCCTCCGCCTGGCAGGAGTTGCGGTTCGACGACACGGTGCGGGCGATCGTCCTCACCGGGGCCGGGGAGCGCGCCTTCTGCACCGGCGTCGACCGGGACGCCGTCGTGCCGCAGCCCAGCTCGCCCTACGCGCAGGACGACCCGCTGCTGGGGGTCGGGCCCAAGGCGAACGACCTGTGGAAACCGGTCGTCGCCGCCGTGCGCGGGATGGCCTGCGGCGGCGCCTTCTACCTGCTCGGTGAGGCGGAGTTCGTCGTCGCCGACACCACCGCCGCCTTCTTCGACCCGCACACCGCCTACGGCATGGTCAGCGCCTACGAGTCCGTCCTCATGGCGCAGCGTGCGCCGTACGGGGAGATCGCGCGGATGGCGCTGATGGGCACGGCCGAGCGGATCTCCGCCCGACGCGCCTACGAGGTGGGCCTGGTGTCGGAACTCGTCCCGGAGGGCGGCGCGTTGGCGGCCGCGACGGCGTGCGCCGCCGTCGTCGCCCGGTATCCGGCGCGGGCCGTGGAGGGGACCGTGCGGGCACTGTGGGCCGCGAGCGAGGCGGGCCGCGCCCAGGGCGTGGCGCAGGCGCCGCATCTCATCGCACTCGGGAACGCCCCGGTCGAGCGGCAAGCCCGCCTGTTCGCGGAGCGGGGGCGGGAGTACCGGTTGCGGTAGGGAATCGTTCACCCGCACCTGCGTATGCTCGTCGCGTGGTTGAGCACCGGATGATCGACGTGAACGGCATACGGCTGCACATCGCGGAGCAGGGCGAGGGCCCGCTCGTGGTGCTGCTGCACGGCTTCCCCGAGTGCTGGCACTCCTGGCGGCACCAGTTCGGGCCGCTGGCCCGGGCGGGCTTCCGGGTCGTCGCGCCCGACCAGCGCGGCTACGGCGGCAGCGACCACCCCGAGGACGTCTCCGCCTACAGCATCCTGCACCTGGTGGGTGACGTGGTCGGACTCGTCCACGCGCTGGGCGAGGAGCGGGCGTTCGTCGTCGGGCACGACTGGGGGGCGCCGGTGGCCTGGCACACCGCGCTGCTGCGGCCGGACGTGGTGCGCGGGGTCGCGGGGCTGAGCGTGCCGCCGCCGTTCCGGGGCGGCAGCCCGCCGCTGCGGACCATGCGGGAACGGTTCGAGGGGCGCTTCTACTGGAACTACTTCGAGCGGCCGGGCCTCGCCGAGGCCGAGTTCGAGGCCGACCCCCGCACCACCCTGCGCAAGCTGCTGTACTCCGCCTCCGGTGACGCGCCGGGCGCCGGGCGTCCCGAACAGGCCCTGGCCGACCCGGAGCGCGGCTGGCTCGCCGACGCGCCGGACCCCGAGGTGCTGCCCGCGTGGCTCACCGAGGAGGACCTCGACCTGCTCACCGAGAGCTTCGCCCGGGGCTTCACCGGCGCCCTCAACTGGTACCGCAACCTGGACCGCAACTGGGAGCTGACCGCGCCCTGGCAGCGGGCGGTGGTCACCACGCCCGCGCTGTACGTGTACGGCGACCGCGACCTGGTCCCCGCCTTCCCGGGCACGCCCGAACTGATCGGCAGACTGCCCGAGTTGCTGCCCGGCCTGCGCCGCAAGCCGCTGGTGCTGCCGGGCTGCGGCCACTGGACGCAGCAGGAGCGGCCCGACGAGGTGAACGAGGCGCTGCTCGGCTTCCTGACCGAGCTGCGCGGCTGACGCCCCTCGGTCACCGCGCGACGGCCGCCGTCCGGGGCCCGTTCGGTGTGCCGGTGCCCCGGCCGTCCCGGGCGGGTCAGGCGGTGCGCGCCGTGCCCGTGCCCTTCTCCGCGTCCAGCGCGTACACGCAGCGGTCCTTGCTGCACGCGTACACCACCCCGTCCCGGACGACCGGGGAGCCGGTGATCTCGCCGCCGGTGGCGAGCTTCCAGCGCAGCCGGCCGTCGTCGGCCTTCAGGGTGTAGAGCAGGTGGTCGGTGGAGCCGAAGTGGATGCGGCCCTCGGCGACCGAGGGGGCGCCGACGATGTCGCCGCCCGCCTGGAAGCGCCACTTGGGCGTGCCGGTGACCGCGTCCAGGGTGTAGAGGCCCTTGCCGCTGCCCACGTGGACGTGGCCGGCGGCGACCAGGACCGGCTCGACGGAGGCGCGCGCCTCGGTGGCGATGCGCCAGCGGTCGCGGCCGTCGGTGGCGTCGAGGGCGTAGACCGTGCCGAGGTAGTCGGCCAGGTAGACGCCGCCGCCGGTGACGGCCGGGCCGGGGACGAAGGTCGGCGGGGAGAGGAAGACGGCCGGGGCCTCGAAGTGCCACCGCACGTGCCCGGCGGCCACGTCCAGGGCGAGGACGCGGGTGCCGGCGCAGACGTACACGTACCCGTCGGGCGCCTGGATCAGCCGGACCGGGACACCGCCGCAGGAGGCCGCGTCGCCGATGGGGTACGACCAGCGCTCGTCGCCGGTGCGCGCGTCCAGGGCGCGCAGCCGGGCGTCCTGCCACACGTAGACCGTGCCGTCGTGCAGGGCGGGCCCGGCCTCGGGGGACTCGAAGTCGGTCTGGCAGCCGGTGACCTCCCACAGCTTCCGGCCGCTGGAGGCCTCCCAGCCCTGGACGCCACCGCCCCGGGTGCCGGTGACGACGGTGCCGCGGCCGGCCTTGAGCGAGTAGACCCAGGCGTCCGTCTGCAGGCGCCACAGGTCGCCGCCCTCGCGGGCCTCCAGGGCGAACAGGGTGGGCCCGTCGGAGGCGTGGATGCGGCCGTCCGCGACGGCCATGGACCAGGCGACGTCCCGGGTCTTGAAGCGGCGGCGGCCGGTGGCCACGTCCAGGGCGTGCACCTCGAAGGAGGTGACGTAGACGAGGTCGTCGGCGACCGCCGGGGTGCCCCAGACGTCGTTGGACATGCGGAAGCGCCAGGGGCGCCAGCCGCCGGGCTGCTCGGGCGGCGCGGCCGGGGCCGGGGGCGCGGCGACGGCGGGGCCCACGGCGGGGTCGGTGCCGTTGACGCCGGGGCGGGGCTTGGACCAGGAGGCGGCGAGGGCGGCCTCCGGAGGGGGCGCCTTGACGGCGGCGGCGCGCACGTCGGCGACGCGCGGGCCCGGGCCGATGGGCACCTGGGCGCCGGCCAGCCGCACGGGTCCGGTGTCGGGGCCGCCGACCGGGGCGGGCACCGGCGCGGGCGCCGGGACGACGGGGTCGTGCGAGGGCGGGGGAGGGATGGGCGCCGGGCCCGGGGCGGGGCGGCCGCCGCCACTGCGGCCGGAGCCGGCGGCGGGCTTGCCGGCCGGGCGGCCGTTGCGGCGGGACTCGATCAGGTGCACCGCCCGCTCGGGCAGCCACGCGGAGGCCGTGCCGCTGTCGTCGGAACCGGAGCCGAACAGGTGCGGGGCCAGCTGCGCCTGGAGGTCGGCCGGGTTGGGACGGGCCGTGGGGTCCATCTGCATGCAGGACTCGATGAGCGGACGCAGCTCGTCCGGGAGCCCTTCGAGGTCCGGGCCCTCGCGCAGCAGCATGAAGACGGTCTCGACCGGGTTGGCCCCGTGGAAGGGCGGATGCCCGGTGGCGGCGAAGACGAGCATGGAGCCGAGCGAGAAGACGTCGCTGGCGCCCGTGACGCTGCGGGAGTCCTTGGCCTGCTCGGGGGACATGTAGGCGGGCGTGCCGACGGCCACGTTCGTCATCGTCAAACGCGTGTTCGAAACGCCGGACGCGATACCGAAGTCGATCACCCGCGGGCCGTCCTCGACGACCAGGACGTTCGACGGTTTCAGGTCCCGGTGCACCAGACCGGCCCCGTGGATGGACTGCAGCGCCTCGGCCACGCCCGCCGCGAGCCAGCGCACCGCCTGGGCCGGGAGCGGCCCGCAGTCGTTCACTATCTCTTCCAGGGAGGGCGCGGGCACGTACGCGGTGGCCAGCCACGGCACGGCGGCGCGCGGGTCGGCGTCCACGACGGCGGCCGTGTAGAAGCCGGAGACGGCCCGGGCCGCCTCCACCTCACGGGTGAAGCGGACCCGGAACAGCTGGTCCTCGGCCAGCTCTGTCCGGACGGTCTTGATCGCCACGCGCCGGCCGGACGCCGAGCGCGCGAGATAGACCAGCCCCATGCCGCCGGCACCCAGCCGTCCCAGCACCTCGAACGGCCCGATCCGCCGCGGATCGTGCTGCGTCAGCTGATCCACCACTCTGCCTGCCACCTCCCCGTACGAGCCGCGCCAAGCCACATCTTCCACGCGACCCCGTGCAGCGTCTCACCACCGCACCGCCATGGCGGCACGCACCCCGATTCTTCCTGGCCCGAGCCCTGGTGGCGAACCCGGTGACCATTGGGGTGTCTGCCCCCATACGGGGACGAAACATGACCAGTGGGCGCCCGCTCAGCGGCGCAGCAGCGCGAAGGAGGCCCCCTGGTCGTCCGTGACGACGGCCACGGTGCCGTACGAGGTCTCGAACGGCGGGGCCTGGACCCGCCCGCCGAGGCGCGTCACCTCCTCCAGCGCGGCCGGTACGTCCTCGACGGCGAAGTGCACCAGGAAGTGGGGCGGCATCTCGGCCGGGAAGACGTCGGAGACCGGGGCGCGGCCGAAGTCGGGCTCGGCCTCGGGTCCGAACAGGGCCTCCCGGAAGAGGTCGCCGTAGAAGGTGTTGGCCGCCTCGGTGTCCCGCGCGTACAGCTCGGCCCAGGCGAAGGTGCCCGGCTCGTGCCGCCGGCCGAAGCCCGGGTGCTCCCGCGGCTGCCACAGGGCGAACACGGCCCCCTCCGGGTCGGTGACCAGCGCGGTGACGCCCAGTTCGGCGGCCGGCACCGGCGACTGGACGACCTGCCCGCCGGCGGCCTGGATCCGGCGGACCAGGGCCCGGGCGTCCGGGGTGGAGAAGTACACCGTCCAGACGGTGGGCAGCCGGCCGTCCATCTTGCGGACCAGCGCGGCCACGGGTTCGCCGTCCTTCAGCGCCCGCGTGAAGGGACCGAACCAGTCCTCGAAGGTCCACCCGAAGAGTTCACCGTAGAAGCGCTTGCCCGCCTCGACGTCGGGGAGCTGCGCGTCCACCCAGCAAGGGACGCCCTCTGCGTACACGGATGCCCTGTTTTCGGCCATGCCGCCAACGTAACCGTGACGGCCGCACCCCGCAGACCAGGCACACCAGCCCCCGCACCCCCTCGCACCCCATTTGCAGTCGGCCGAATCGCGCCCCGATCACGCCTCGGTAAGCTGACGGCATGACAGGACAAGTGCGTACCGTCGACGGCCGCGTGGCCGGCCGGCGTGGGCAGGCGACCCGGCAGAAGCTGCTCGACTGCCTCAGCGAGATGCTCAGCTCCTCCCCGTACCGGGACGTCAAAGTCATCGATGTCGCCCGGAAGGCGGGCACTTCGCCCGCGACGTTCTACCAGTACTTCCCGGACGTCGAGGGCGCCGTCCTGGAGATCGCCGAGCAAATGGCGGCCGAGGGCGCGACGTTGACCGAGCTCCTCCAGGGCCGCTCCTGGGCCGGCAAGGCCGGCTGGCAGACGGCGCAGGAACTCGTCGACGGGTTCCTGGAGTTCTGGCGCAAGAACGACGCGATCCTCCGGGTCGTGGACCTCGGCGCCGCCGAGGGCGACAAGCGCTTCTACAAGCTGCGCATGAAGATCCTCAACTCGGTGAACAACTCCCTCGCGGACGCCGTCGCCGAGCTCCAGGCCAAGGGCCGGGTCGACAAGGACGTCAACCCGGCGGCCGTCGCCGGTTCGCTGGTGGCGATGCTCGCGGCCGTCGCCTCGCACCAGAAGGGCTTCTCCTCCTGGGGTGTGAAGCAGGCCGAACTGAAACCGAACCTCGCGCTGTTGGTGTACCTGGGCGTCACCGGGAGAAAGCCGACGAAGTAGCCGGTCGCGGCCACCCTCCCTTTCCCAAGTCCTGTCTGGCAGGCGGCGGTTCACCCCGGTGGACGGCCGCCTGTCGTGCTTTCCGGCGTCCGGCCGCTTTGCCTCCGCACGAGCCGGAACACCCGGATCTCCCGCTCCACCCGGGCCTGGTAGGCCGCGTACGGCGGCCAGAACGCCAGTACCGCCCGCCAGGCCGCCGCCCGCTCCTCCCCCTGCAGCAGCCGGGCCGTGACCGGGATGTCCCGGCCCTTCCAGCTGATGTCGGCGTCGGGGTGGGCGAGCAGGTTGTGGCTCCAGGCGGGGTGCCCCGGCCGCCCGAAGTTGGACCCGACCAGGAGCCAGCCGCGCCCGCCGTCCTCCGGCACGCAGGCCAGCGGCGTACGGCGGGGCAGTCCGCTCCGCGCCCCGGTCGAGGTCAGCACCACACCGGGCAGCAGCCGTGCGCTGAGCAGCACCTTCCCCCGGGTGAGCCGGTGCACGGCCCGGTCCAGGGCCGGGACCACGTACGGCGCCACCCGCGCGAAGCCCGGGGTGGCGGACACCTTCTGCACGAACCGCACGGCCCTCGCCATCAGCCGGCCTCCTCGAAGACGTGTGCCGCGTCGGCCGCGTGCGCCCGCAGCCGGTGGGCCGGCCCGAACAGCAGCGCGTCGCCCGCGGCGCGCTTGACGTACAGGTGAGCCTCGTGTTCCCAGGTGAAGCCGATGCCCCCGTGCAGCTGGACGCCCTCGGCGGCGGCGCCGCGCAGGGCGTCCAGTGCCTGGGCGAGGGCGAGGCCGCCCGCCGCCTCGTCGCGGGCGGCGGCCCAGGCCGCGTAGTACGCCGCCGACCGGGCCGCCCGCACCTGGACGTGGACGTCCGCCAGCCGGTGCTTGACCGCCTGGAAGGAGCCGATCGGCCGCCCGAACTGCTCGCGCCGCCGGACGTACGCGACGGTCCGCTCCAGCATCCGGTCCGCGGCCCCCACCGCCTCGGCGGCCAGGCAGGCGGCGGCACCGTCGCCGACCCGGGCGAGGGCACCGGGCACGTCGTCGCCGTCCGGTCCGAGCAACTCCGCTTCCACGTCGCGCAGTTGGATCCGGGCCCGCGGGCGGGTGGCGTCCAGCGCGGTGCTCCGGACGCGGGTGAGGCCGGCCGCGCCGGCGCCGACGAGGAAGAGCAGTACCCGGGAGCGGGCGTAGCCGCCGGCGTGGGCCGCCACCAGCAGGAGGTCCGCGCTGTGCCCGTCGAGGACCTGCTCCACCTGCCCGTACAGCCGCCAGCCGCCGTCCGCCCGCCGGGCCTGGACGCCCCCGGCCCGGCCGCCGCCCGCCCAGCTCCCGCGCCGGTCGCGGGCGGTGAGCGCGAGGGCGGTGGCGAGGGCGGGCCCCGGTACGGCGAGGGCGGCCGTGAGCGCGCCGGTGGCGATCCGCGGCAGGAGCGCGGAGCGCTGGGCGCCGGTGCCGAGGTCGAGCAGCAGCGGGGCGGCGAGGACGGCCGTGGCGAGCAGCGGGGAGGGGGCGAGGGCCCGGCCCGTCTCCTCGCAGGCCAGGGCCAGTTCGGTGACCGAGCAGCCGGCACCGCCGTAGCCCTCGGGGAGGGCGAGCCCGGGCAGGCCGAGGCGGGCGGCGAGGGCGGTCCACAGGGCCGGGTCGTGCCCGTCGGGGGTGTCGGCGGCGGCCCGTACCTCCTCGGGGCCGCAGCGCTTGCCGAGCAGGTCGCGCAGGGTGCGGCGGACCGCGTCCTGCTCGGCGGTGAAGCGGGCGTCCATGAGCTGCCTCCCTCCACGTCTGACGGCCCGTCATATTAGGGGCGCGGGGCGGCGATGCCCAGGGTCACGCGGCTCCCGCCGGGGAGTTGTCTGATGTACCGTCAGATTCATGGTGGCCCGGAGGAAAGTCGCCCTCGTCGGCGTGGCCCTGTCGGACTGCGGCCGCGTGGCCGACGCGACCCCGTACGCCCTGCACGCCCAGGCCGCCCGGCGCGCCCTCGCCGACGCGGGGCTCGACCGGTCGCTGGTCGACGGCTTCGCCTCGGCCGGCCTGGGCACACTGGCGCCCGTGGAGGTCGCCGCGTACCTGGGCCTGCGCCCCACCTGGGTCGACTCCACCTCCGTCGGCGGCTCCACCTGGGAGGTCATGGCGGCCCACGCGGCTGACGCCGTCGCGGCCGGGCACGCCCGGGCGGTGCTGCTCGCCTACGGGTCGACGGCCCGCGCGGACGTCCGGGCGGGCCGGCGCACCGGCACGCTGTCCTTCGGCTCGCGCGGCCCCGCCCAGTTCGAGGTCCCCTACGGCCACACGCTGATCGCGAAGTACGCCATGGCGGCCCGCCGGCACATGATCGAGTACGGCACGACGATCGAGCAGCTGGCCCAGGTCGCGGTCCAGGCCCGGGCGAACGCGGCCCTGAACCCCGAGGCGCTGTTCCGCACCCCGGTCACGGTGGACGACGTGGCCGCCGGGCCGGTGATCGCGGACCCGTTCACCACACTGCACTGCTGCGTCCGCTCCGACGGCGGCGCGGCGGTGCTGCTGGTGGCGGAGGAGTACGTGCGCGACTGCCGCACCCGCCCGGTGTGGGTGCTGGGCAGCGGGGAGTCCGTCTCGCACGCCTCGATGTCCGAGTGGCCGGACTTCACGGTGTCGCCGGCCGCGGTCAGCGGGCGGCTGGCCTTCGGGCGGGCGGGCGTGCGGCCCTCGGAGATCGACTTCGCCGAGATCTACGACGCCTTCACCTACATGACCCTGGTGACGCTGGAGGACCTCGGCTTCTGCGCGAAGGGCGAGGGCGGGGCGTTCGTCGGCGAGGGCCGGCTGCGGGTCGGGGGCGGGGCGCTGCCGGTGAACACCGACGGCGGCGGCCTGTCGGCCCAGCACCCCGGCATGCGGGGGCTGTTCCTGCTGGTCGAGGCGGTACGGCAGTTGCGCGGGGAGTGCGGGGACCGGCAGGTGCGGCGCGCCGACGGGTCGCTGCCGCGGCTGGCGGTGGCGTCGGGGACGGGCGGCTGGTTCTGCTCGTCGGGGACGGTGGTGCTCGCGGCGGGATGACCGGCCGCGGCCGCGGGGAACACCCGGACACCGCGCCGGAGTTGTCCCGGGGACCGACCGCCTCTGCCGAAGGAGACCGTGGTGGCCCTGTCCCGCGAAGAACGTGAACAGTTCCTGGCCGAACCGCACATCGCGGCGCTCGCGGTCGACGCGGGAGCGGGACGCGCCCCGCTCACCGTGCCGATCTGGTACCAGTACGAGCCCGGCGGCGACATCTGGATCATGACCGGGCGCGACAGCCGGAAGAACGAACTCATCAGCGCGGCGGGGCGGTTCTCCCTCATGGTGGACCGGATCGAGCCCACGATCCGGTACGTGTCCGTGGAGGGGCCCGTCGTCGACACGGCACCCGCGACCCTCGAACAGCTCCGGGAGATCTCGGCGCGCTACCTGCCGGCCGAGAAGGTCGACGGCTACGTGGACTTCGCCTGGAAGAACCACGGGGAGCAGCTGGTGCTGCGGATGCGGCCGCAGCGGTGGGTGTCCTCGGACCTGGGGCAGGTGTGAACCGCAGGGGGCCTGGCGTGCGGTGACAATCGGGGCATGGCAACCGATCTTCACGAGCTGCTGAGGTCGCTGCGGGTCTGGGACCCGACGACCACGGACCTGCGGCCCTTCGACCCGGCCGGCGCCCCCGAGGCCCCCCTCCCCCTGTTCGCCGAGTGGTTCGCGCAGGCGGTGGCGGCGGGGCAGCCCGAGCCGCACACCATGTCCCTGGCCACCGCCGACGCGTCGGGCCTGCCCGACGTGCGGATCGTGATGCTGCACGGCGCGGACGAGCGGGGCTGGTCCTTCGCCTCCCACGCCGGCAGCCGCAAGGGCCGCCACCTCACCGGCCGCCCGTACGCCGCGCTCGGCTTCTACTGGCCGGTGCTGGGCCGCCAGGTCCGTGTCCGCGGCCCGGTGTCGGCCGCCCCGTCCGAGGAGTCCCAGGGCGACCTGCACGCCCGCTCGACCGGTGCCCTGGCCGCCGCCCTGACCGGCCGCCAGAGCGAGGTCCTCGGCTCGCTTCAGGAGCTGGACCGGGCCTCGGAGTCGGCGTGGGAACGGGCCGCGCGGGAGCCGGAGGCACCGGTGCCCTCCTGGACGCTGTACCGGCTGCGGGCCGAGGAGGCCGAGTTCTTCCAGGGCGACGAACGGCGACGGCACGTCCGGCTCCGTTACCGGCGCGCCGGGGAGGGGTGGACGCGGGAGCTGCTGTGGCCGTGACCGGGGCCCCGGGGCCGGGGCCGGTCCGACCACGGTGATCGCCCCGGCCGCGGCCAGGAGCACTGCGCGCCGCCGTTCATGGGGCTCGCAAACGGGCTCGGCTCCACCCGTTCACCCCCGGGTGGTGCCCGCCCGTCCGGCCGCCTGACGTACATCGCCCCCGTCGGCTACGCGAAGTCGTACACCGCGAAGTCCGCCACCGGCCGGTACCCGATGCGCTGGTACAGGCCGTTGCTGGTCGGGTTCGCCAGGTCCGTGAAGAGCAGCACCTCGGTCGCCCCGGCGGCGAGGGCGGCGCGGCTGACCTCGGCCGTCACGGCGCCCGCGTAGCCACGGCCGCGCAGCGGGGCCGGGGTGTAGACCCCGGCGACCCGCACCTGTCCGGCGACCCGCGGGCCCGTGCCGGCCATCGCGACGGGGGTGCCGTCGGGGGTCTCCCAGAAGGTGACGCCGCCGCTGTCGATCCGGGCGTCCGCCCACTCGGCGGAGTCCCGGACGGTGCCCGCGCCGACGGCCTCGGTGAACTCGTCGTGCCAGCGCACGAGGAGGGCGTGGTCCGACCGGACGGCCCTCCGGGGCCTGCCGGGCGGCAGGGGCCGGGGCGGGGTGAGCGTGCCGAGCCGGTAGAGGCGCTGGCGCTGGCGGAGGCTCACCGTGACGCCCGTGTGCCGCTGCCAGGCCGCGACGAACGCGGCGGCCGTGTCGCGCTCGGCGCTCACCCCGGGCAGGGGCCTGCCCAGGCCGGCCAGCCGCGCGGCGAGACCACCGGCCTCCGGTGGGGTGAGGGCGGTGACGTTGAGCCAGTGCGGCGGGGTGCGGAAGAACGCGGCCCGGACCTCCCCGTCCCGCTCCAGCACGCCGAACTCCGGCTCGCCGTCGCCGTACACGCGCGACCCGCGGGTGCGCAGGGTCTCCGTGACGGTCAGCGGGACGGTGTGCGGCGCGGGCCGGGAGCGCAGGAAGACTCCGGCCCGCAGCAGGAAGTCGTCGAGGTCATGGGTGAGGTGCCACGTGCCGGTGTCGGTGTCGGTGTCGGTGTCCATGCCTCATGGTGCCGCCGGTGCGCCGTCCGGCACTTCCGGATTTCCGTCCCCGCCGGCTCACGTGCCGCTGTCCTCGGCGAGGGTGTGGGCGACGAGCGCGTTGGCGTGTCCGTGGCCCAGGCCGTGTTCGGACTTGAGCCAGGCGACGAGCTCCATGTGGCGGGTGAGCGGCGAGGAGCGGATGAGGGCCTGCCAGTCGGCGATCGGGCGGCCGTACTTCTTCTCGATGGAGGGGAAGTAGCTCGCGGGGCCCTTCACGGGTGCGGTCATCTCCGGTGGTCCCTTCTCTGCGGTCGCCTCGTACGACCGGCGGGACGGTCCGCACTGATCGGCCGACGCGTGTGATCCGGGTCACCCGGAGCCGGTCAGCCGGCCGCCGGAACCGGGTCCGTGGCCAGCCGGGCGTGGAGGTGGGCGTCCCGGAACGCGTCGTGCCGGCCCTCCTGGAAGACCGCCCCGCGCAGGGTGCCCTCGTAGGCGAAACCGCACCGCCGCGCTATCCGGCACGACACGTGGTGGCCGACCGCGTGGTCCAGCTCCAGCCGGTGCAGTCCCAGTTCCGCGTAGGCCCAGTCGGCGGCGAGCAGCAGGGCCCCGGTCGCCACGCCCCGGCCGCGGGCCTCGGGGAGCACCCAGTAGCCGACGCGGGCGACCTTGAGGTGGTACTTGATCTCGTTGACGCCGATGTGCCCCAATACCTCGCCGGTGCGCGCGTTTGCGACGCGGAAGGAGACGGAGGTGCCCTCCGCGGCGCTCTGCGCCCGCGCCAGCAGGGACTCGCGCGCACTCGCCCGGTTCGTGACCGGTCGCAGCGGGGTGTTCCAGCGGCGGAAGTCCGGGTCCCGCATCCCGCGCAGCCAGGCGTCGATGTCGGGACCGGACCCGGCGTCCCAGGGGCGCAGGCTCAGGCCGTGGCCGTGGAGTTCCGCGCGGGGGCCGGTCAGGGACTGGTCGCGTAGGGGGGCCATGGGCCCATTCAATCCCGTAACCCGGCGCGGAGGGCCGGGGGCGGAGCGATCGAGAGATACCGCACGCCGGGGGGCGGGGCCCGCTCCGTGCGCACCGGCCGCACCCGGCCGCTCATCCCCGCCGCCGCCCCGGCTGCGTGGACGGCGCCCCCACGACCCGGAAGACCGGGACGCCCTCCCGGAACGCCACCCGCAGGGCCGCGCCGGCCGACAGCCCGGGCACGGCACCGCCGGAAGGGGCCGGGGCCGGCAGCTCGGGTGCGGTGCCACCGGGGCCGGAGGGGGCCGGGTCCGACCCCGCCGGCACGATCTCCGTCATCATCCGCGGCCCCTCGGCCAGGTCCACCACGGCCGCGACGTAGGGCGTGCGGTCTGTGAAGGGCGGCAGGTCGTTGCGGTGGACGACCGACCAGGTGTAGAGCGTGGCACGGCCGCTCGCCCTCTCCCAGCTCACGTGCTCGCTCCAGCAGTGGGGGCAGAACTCGCGCGGGTAGTGGTGGGCCCGGCCGCAGGCGTGGCAGCGGCGGATCAGCAGCCGGCCCTCGGCCGCCGCGTCCCAGTACGCCCGGCTGAAGGGGTCGGTCTCCGGCAGGTCGAAGCGGGCGGTCACCGGAACAGCCCCGGCGCGCTGGGGGCGTTGAGGAGGAACCCGCCCGCCGGGGCGACCGGCGTGAGGCAGCCGGTGCGCGGCCCCGGTCCGAGCGCGCGCTCCGCGTGGACGACGGCGTACCCCCTCACGCGCGGGCGGGGTGCGACCGCCGTACGGAACGCCGAACGGACGGCACTCCGGCGGTGCCGCGCGGCGACGCCCGCCGCCCACGCGATGCCGGTGCCCTGTTCGAACCAGCCCCTGCGGTCCGGGGGCCGCCGGCTCTCCAGCCGCCCCAGCCCGACTCCGGCCCGCGGGACGGCCGGGCCTTCCGCCTCACCGAGCCGGATCGTGTCCATGCGCTGCCCCCGAGGTGTCGCCGGCGATGTCGTCTGACAGTACGTCAGACGGGAGGGGTGCAACAGTGCTCGGAACCCGCCGCGCACGCGCAGCCGTGATCAATCCGCAACCAATTCCGGTCTTGACCGAGACCCATCAAGCGGGTCCGGGATTACGCTCCCGCTCATGGCCGACTCCACACCCCCCACACACTCCTGCGCGCATCCCCCACCCGACCGCCCCGTCTACGTCATCGGCGGCGGCCCCGGCGGACTCGCCGCCGCGTACGCGCTGCGCTCCCGGGGCATACGGGCCGTCGTCCTGGAGAAGTCCGACCGGGTCGGAGCGTCCTGGCGCCGCCACTACGACCGGCTGCACCTGCACACCACCCGCCGGCTCTCCGCCCTGCCCGGGCTGCCGATGCCGCGCCGGTTCGGGCGGTGGGTGTCCCGGGACGACGTGGTGCGCTACCTGGAGAAGTACGCCGAGCACCACCGCCTGGAGATCGTCACCGGTGTCGAGGTGTCCCGCGTGGAGCGCCTCCCCGACGGCACGGGCTGGCTGCTGCACGCCACCGGCGGCCGGGAGCTGACGGGTGCCGCGGTGGTCGTCGCGACCGGCTTCAACCACACGCCGCGGGTGCCGGACTGGCCGGGCCGCGACGCCTACCCCGGCGAGTTCCTGCACGCCGGGCAGTACCGCAACGGCAAGCCGTACGCCGGCCGGGACGTCCTCGTCGTCGGCGTCGGCAACACCGGTGCCGAGATCGCCGTGGACCTCGTCGAGAGCGGCGCCTCCCGGGTCCGGCTGGCCGTGCGCACCGTCCCGCACATCCTGCGCCGGTCGACCGCCGGCTGGGCCGCCCAGTACAGCGGCATCCTCGTGCGCCGGCTGCCGGTCGGCCTGGTCGACCGGCTCTCCCGCGTCCAGGCGAAGGTCGCGACGCCCGACCTGTCGGCGTACGGGCTGCCGCGCCCGGACACCGGGCTGTACAGCAGGGTGAAGCAGGGGGCGATCCCGGTGCAGGACGTCGGGCTGATCGACGCCGTGCGCAAGGGCAGGGTGGAGATCGTCGCCGCGGTGGACGGGTTCGAGGACAGCGGCAAGATCGTCCTCGCCGACGGCACCCGGATCTCCCCGGACGTCGTGATCGCCGCCACCGGTTACGTCCGCGCCCTGGAGGGCCTGGTCGGCCACCTCGGCGTGCTCGACGCCCGCGGCAGGCCCGTCGTCCACGGCGCCCGCACCCCGCCGAACGCACCCGGCCTGTACTTCACCGGCTTCACCAACCCGATCAGCGGCAACCTCCGCGAGATGGCGATCGACGCGGTGCGGATCGCGAAGGCCGTCGCCCGGGACGGTTCGGGGAGGGTGTCCCGGCTGCCGGGTCAGACCGCGCTCCCGGCCACCACCGCGCCAACTCGTCCCGGCCCCGGCCATTCCTGACGTGCCGTCAGTTCCGCTAACCTGACAGGGCGTCAGTTGGCGGCTGTCTCACAGGAGCGGGCGGAACGATGCTTGGATCGACCCACGGCACCCTCACCACCGACTCCCGCCGGGCCCGGGCCATCGCCTGCGGCGAACGGTCCGGGCCCGCCGTGCACGGCAGGCCGGCCCAGGGGGGCGACCTCGACGTCAGCGGGCGTCCGCTGCACGCCGACGTCCCCGATCTCGACCGCTTCTTCCGCCCCCGGTCCGTCGCCGTGATCGGCGCCTCGGACACCGAGGGACGGCCGCGGACCGGCATCACCCGGCAGCTCGCCGACTGGGCCGGGCGGGTCGGCGCCCGGCTGTACCCCGTGCACCCGGACCGGCCGTCCGTTCTCGGCGTCCCCTGCTGCCCGTCCGTGGCCGACCTGCCCGAGCAGGTCGATCTCGCGGCCGTGCTGGTCGGCGACCCCCTTCCGGTGGTCGGGGAACTGGCCGAGGCCAAGGCCCGGTTCGCGGTGGTCTTCGCCTCCGGGTTCGCGGAGACGGGCCCGGAGGGCGAGGCGGCCCAGCTGCGCCTCGCCGCCGCCGTGGAAGGGTCCGGGCTGCGGCTGCTGGGTCCCAACACCAACCTCAACGCCTTCGAGCGGTTCCGTGACGACCTCCCGGGACCGGCGATCGCGCTGATCACCCAGTCCGGCCACCAGGGCCGCCCCGTCTTCGCCCTCCAGGAGCTCGGCATCCGCGTCTCCCACTGGGCGCCCACCGGCAACGAGGCCGACCTGGAGACGGCCGACTTCCTGGCCTGGTTCGCCGAGCGGCCCGAGGTCGGCGTCATCGCCTGCTACCTGGAAGGCCTGAAGGACGGGCGCTCGTTCCTGCTCGCCGCCGACCGGGCCGCCCGGCGCGGGGTGCCGGTCGTCGCCGTCAAGGTGGGCCGCACCGAGACCGGCGCCCGCACGGCCGCCTCCCACACCGGCGCGCTGACGGGCGCCGACGCGGTGGTGGACGCGGCGCTGCGGCAGTACGGCGTGATCCGGGTCGACGGCCTCGACGAACTCCAGGACACCGCAGCCCTGCTGGCCCGGGCCCGCCCGCCGCGCGCCGACGGGGTGGTCGTCTACTCGATCTCGGGCGGCACGGGCGCGCACGTGGCCGATCTGGCGGCGAGGGCCGGTCTGCGGCTGCCGGTCCTGCCGGAGGCCAAGCAGGCCGAGCTGCACCGGTGGATACCCGCGTACCTGAGCGTGGCCAACCCCGTCGACAACGGCGGGCACCCGGTCGGGGACGAGCGCGGGCGGAAGATCATCGACGCGCTCCTCGACGACCCCGGGGTGGGGGTGCTGATCTGCCCGATCACCGGCCCCTTCCCACCGCTCAGCGACCACCTCGTGCGGGACCTGGTGGACGCCGCCGAGCGCACCGACAAGCTCGTCTGCGTGGTGTGGGGTTCACCGGTCGGCACCGAGCCCGCCTACCGCGAGGTCCTGCTCGGCTCCTCGCGCGTGGCCACCTTCCGCACGGTCGGCAACTGCCTCACCGCCGTCCGCGCCCACCTCGCCCACCACCGCTTCGCGACCGGCTACCGCTCCCCCTTCGACGAGGCCCCGCGCACCCCCTCGCCGTCGTACCGCAAGGCCCAGGCCCTCATGCGGCCCGGCCGGCAGCTGAGCGAGCACGCCGCGAAGACGCTGCTGCGGGCCTACGGCATCCGCGTACCGCGCGAGCAGTTGGTGACCAGCGCGGCGGCGGCCGTCCGGGCCGCCGGACTGGTGGGCTACCCGGTCGTCATGAAGGCCTCGGGCGCGAGCATCGCCCACAAGACCGAGCTGGGCCTGGTGAAGGTCGGGCTGACCTCGGCCAGCCAGGTCCGCGACGCCTACCGGGAGCTGACCGACATCGCCCGCTACGAGGACGTCGCGCTCGACGGCGTGCTGGTCTGCCAGATGGTCGAGCAGGGCGTCGAGATGGTCGTCGGCGTCACCCACGACGACCTGTTCGGCCCGACCGTGACCGCCGGGCTCGGCGGCGTCCTGGTCGAGGTGCTGCGCGACACGGCCGTGGGGGTGCCGCCGTTCGGTGAGGAGCAGGCGCGGGACATGCTCGCCGGGCTGCGCGGGCGGGCCCTGCTGGACGGGGTGCGGGGGCGGCCGCCTGCGGACCTGGACGCGCTCGTCGAGGTCGTGCTGCGGGTACAGCGCATGGCGCTCGAACTCGGCGACCAGCTGGCCGAGTTGGACATCAACCCCCTGATGGTGCTGCCCCGGGGGCACGGGGCGGTGGCGCTGGACGTGCTGGCGGTGTGCCGCTGATGGCGGAACCCGAGGTGCTGCACACGACCACCGGCCACGTCCTCTCCCTGACCCTCAACCGGCCCGAGACCCTCAACGCCCTCACCCCCGGCCAGCGCGACCGCCTCATCGAGCTGCTGTCCGACGCCTCCGCCGACCCCGCCGTACGGGCCGTGGTGCTCACGGGCACGGGCCGCGGCTTCTGCGCGGGCGCGGACCTGCGGGGCTCGGGTCGCGCGGACGTGGGCCCGGGCGACGGGGGTCGCGCGGACGCGGACCCGGGGAGCCGGATCCGGCCCGGAAACCCGGGCGCCGAGCCGCGGAGCCCGGGTGCCGCGACGGGCGAGCGGCTCGCCGGGGACGTCGCCCGCACCCTGCGCACCGGCGCCCAGCGTCTGATCACGGCCGTACTGGACTGCGAGAAGCCGGTCATCGCCGCGGTGAACGGCACGGCGGCCGGGCTCGGCGCGCACCTCGCGTTCGCCTGCGACCTGGTCCTCGCGGCCGAATCCGCCCGTTTCATCGAGGTGTTCGTCCGCCGCGGCCTGGTCCCCGACGCCGGCGGCGCCTACCTGCTCCCCCGCCTCGTCGGCCCGCGGCGCGCCAAGGAGCTGATGTTCTTCGGCGACGCGCTCACGGCGGCGGAGGCGGAGCGGGCGGGCCTGGTGAACCGGGTGGTGCCGGACGGCGACCTGGCCGGGACGGCCCGGGCCTGGGCCGGCCGCCTCGCCTCGGGCCCCACCCGCGCCCTCGCGCTGACCAAGCAGCTCGTCAACGCGTCCCTGGACACCGACCGGGCGACCGCCTTCGCCGCGGAGGCGGCGGCGCAGGAGATCAACATGACCACGCGGGACGCGCAGGAGGGCCTCCGCGGATTCCTGGAGCGCAGGACCCCGCGCTACGAGGGCCACTGACCCTTCCCATCTGACGCTACGTCAGTTTCAATGCTGGACATGATGGGACAAGCAGGCATGGCGGAAGCGGCCGTCCGCTACCTCGGATTCGCCCGCGCCGCCGCCCCGGAACCGGTGCGGACGCTGCCACGCCCGGAGCTGCGCTGCGTGGGGGCCGACGATCCCGCCCCGCTGGACCCGCGCGAGTTCCGCCGCGTCCTGGGCACCTTCGCGACGGGCGTGACCGTGATCACCGCACCCCCCGCCGCCCCGGACGACCCCCCGGCCGGCTTCGCCTGCCAGTCCTTCACCTCCCTCTCCCTCGACCCGCCCCTGGTCGCCTTCATGGTCGCCCGCACGTCCACCACCTGGCCGCGCATCGCCCGGGCCGGCGTCTTCTGCGTCAACGTCCTGGCCGCGCACCAGGCGGACCTGTGCCGCGCGTTCGCGGTGAGCGGCACGGACAAGTTCGCGGGCGTGCGCTACGACGCGGCCCCGGTGTCGGGCTCACCACGCCTGCCGGACACGGCCGCCTGGATCGACTGCGCGCTCCACGCGGTCCACCCGGGCGGCGACCACGTGATCGTGGTGGGCCGGGTGGCCGCCCTCGGCACACCCGAGGAGCACACCCCCCGGGGACCCCTCCTGTTCCACCAGGGCCGCTTCACCCACCTGCCGGGCTGACCCACTCCCAAGGATCAGCCGACGGCGAGCCGTCACAGGGACGTGACCGGTTCAGGCCGCGGCTCCCACCGCCACCCCCCGCCGCCGGATCACCAGCGCCATCAACGCCGCCGCCGCGCACAGCGCCCCCGACGCGTACCAGACCACGTCGTACGACCCGAACGCGTCGCGTGCCACGCCGCCGAGGAAGGCGACCAGGGCCGCGCCCACCTGGTGGGAGGCCAGGACCCAGCCGAAGACGATCGCGCTGTCCTCGCCGTACTGCTCGCGGCACAGGGCGAGGGTGGGCGGGACGGTGGCGACCCAGTCGAGGCCGTAGAAGACGATGAAGAAGATCATCGGCGGGTGGACGCTCGGCGCGAGCAGCATCGGCAGGAAGAGGAGCGACACGCCGCGCAGCGCGTAGTAGACGGCGAGCAGGCGGCGCGGCTCGAAGCGGTCCGTGAACCAGCCGGAGGCGATCGTGCCGACAACGTCGAAGACGCCGATGACCGCCAGCAGCGAGGCCGCCGCCGTCAGGGGCATGCCGTGGTCGTGCGCGGCGGGCACGAAGTGGGTCTGGATCAGGCCGTTCGTGGAGGCGCCGCAGATCGCGAACGTGCCCGCGAGCAGCCAGAACGGGCCGGTGCGCGCGGCCGAGAACAGGACCTTCAGGGCACGCCGGGCGGCGCCCGGGACCGGCGCCGGCTTGGGCACGAACTCGGTGGCCCCGTACGGCTTCTGGCCCACGTCGGCGGGGTGGTCGTGCAGCAGGAGCCAGACGAACGGCACGACCGCGAGCGCGGCGAGCGCGACGGTCACCGCGGCCGGGCGCCAGTCGTGCGTCTCCACGATCCAGGACAGCAGCGGCAGGAAGATCAGCTGCCCGGAGGCCGACGCGGCGGTGAGGATGCCGCTGACCAGACCGCGCCGCTCGGTGAACCAGCGGTTGGTGACGGTCGCCGCGAAGGCCAGGGCCATGGAGCCGGAGCCGAGGCCGACCAGCAGCCCCCAGCACAGCATCAGCTGCCAGGCCGCCGTCATCCACACGGTGAGCCCGGAGCCGAGCGCGATCACGGTCAGGGCGACCGCGACGACCCGCCGGATGCCGAAGCGGTCCATGAGCGCCGCAGCGAACGGGGCGGTCAGGCCGTACAGCGCCAGGTTGATCGAGACCGCCGCGCCGATCGTGCCGCGGGACCAGCCGAAGTCCTGGTGCAGCGGGTCGATCAGCAGACCGGGCACGGAACGGAAGGCGGCGGCGCCGATGATCGTCACGAAGGTGACGGCGGCGACGAACCAGGCGCGGTGCACGCGACGGCGGCGGCGGGACTTCGGCGGCTGCTCGACGGCCGCTGCTTCGGTTGTCTGGGTCACGCCATAGAGCTTCGGGCCCCGGCACGTCCTCAGCGAGTGGCCCGGGGGACAGTGTTCGCTAGGATCGGGCCAGGACCCTCGGCCACCGGACGGGACGACGTGAGATGAACGACGAGACGAGCACCTCCACTCCCGCGGGCGCGGGCACCCGCCCGCACCGCGTCGTCGTCCTCGCCCTCGACGGGCTGCTCCCCTTCGAACTGGGCATCCCGCACCGCATCTTCGGCCGCCCGAAGGACGCCCGCGGGCGGCCCCTGTACGAGGTCCTGACCTGTTCGGTCCGGCCGCCCGGCCCGGTGGAGACGGACGCCGACTTCGCCATCCACGTCCCGCACGGCCCGGAGGCCCTGGCCACCGCCGACACGGTGATCGTCCCGGCGTCGTACGAGCTGGGCCCGGTCTACGAGGACGGCGTGCTGACCGGCGAGCTCGCCGCCGCCCTCGCCCACCTCAGACCCGGCACCCGGCTGGCCTCCATCTGCACCGGCGTCTACGTCCTCGCCGCCGCCGGCCTGCTCGACGGCCGCCCCGCCACCACCCACTGGGCCCAGGCCGAGCACCTGCAGCGGCTCTTCCCGCGGGTCCGGGTCGACCCGGACGTGCTGTTCGTCGACGACGGTGACGTGCTGACCTCGGCCGGTGTCGCGGCCGGGATCGACCTGTGCCTGCACATGGTGCGCCGCGACCACGGCACCGCCGTCGCCAACGACGTGGCCCGCCGCACGGTCGTGCCGCCGCACCGCGAGGGCGGCCAGGCGCAGTACGTCGAGCGGCCGGTGCCGGACCCGCAGCAGGCGTCCACCACCACGGCCCGCGCCTGGGCCCTGGGCCGCCTCCACGAACCGATCCAGCTGCGCGACATGGCCGCCCAGGAGGCCATGTCGGTGCGCACCTTCACACGCCGCTTCCGCGAGGAGACCGGCGTCAGTCCCGGCCAGTGGCTCACCCAGCAGCGGGTGGAGCGGGCCCGGCACCTGCTGGAGTCCACCGACCGCTCGGTCGACCAGGTGGCCCGGGACGCGGGCTTCGGCACGGCCCAGTCGATGCGCCAGCACCTCCAGGCGGCGCTCGGCGTCACGCCCTCCGCCTACCGCCGGACCTTCCGGGCCGGCGCCGAGGAGCCGGGGGCCGGTCTCAGAACGTGAGGACGGCCCGGGCCACCCGCCCGGCGTGAGCGTCCGCCGCCGCCTCCCCGAAGTCCTCGACGGGATACGTCCGGGTGACGAGCTCGTCGAGCAGGAGACGGCCCTGACGGTACAGCTCGGCGTAGAGCGCGATGTCCCGCTGCGGGCGGGAGGAGCCGTAGCGGCAGCCGAGGACGGACTTGTCCAGGTAGAGCGAGGCGACGCGGAAGGACGCCTCGGCCGCGGCCGGGGGCACCCCGAGCAGGACCGCCTGGCCGTGCCGGTCCAGCGCGTCGATCGCCTGCCGGACCAGCTCCACGCGGCCGACGCACTCGAAGGCGTGGTCCGCGCCCGTGGGCAGGACGTCCCGCACGCCTTCCGTGGAGGTGAGGAAGTCGGTCGCGCCGAACCGGCGGGCCGGCTCCTCCTTCGCCGGGTCGGCGTCGACGGCCACGATCCGCAGCGCCCCCGCGAGCCGCGCCCCCTGCAGGACGTTCAGGCCGATCCCGCCGGCGCCGATCACCAGGACGCTGTCGCCCCGGTCCACCCGCGCCCGGTTCAGCACGGCGCCCACGCCCGTGAGCACCGCGCACCCGATGAGCGCGGCCGACGGCAGCGGGATGTCGGCGGGGATCGGCACCGCCTGGACGGCCTTGACGACCGTGCGCTCCGCGAACGCCGAGTTGGCGGCGAACTGGTGCACGGGCAGGCCGTCGTGGCGGAACGGCCGGCCCGGGCGGCCCATGGCGTGCCGGCACATCGTCGGCCGGCCCCGGTCGCAGTCGGCGCAGGTCCCGCAGTTCGCGAGGGTGGACAGCGCGACGTGGTCCCCGGGCGCGACGTGGGTGACGCCCGCTCCCACCGCCTCCACGACCCCGGCACCCTCGTGGCCGAGCACCACGGGGACCGGGAACGGGATCGTCCCGTCCACCACCGACAGGTCGCTGTGGCACAGCCCGGCCGCCGCGACCGCGACCCGCACCTCCCCGGGCCCGGGCTCGCGCACCTCCAGGTCCGTCACGACCCGGACCCGTCCGCCGTCGAAGACCACGCCTCGCATCACACGGCCCCCTTGGGCTCCCTGGGCAGTCCGAGCACGCGCTCGGCGATGATCGTGCGCTGGATCTGGTCCGAACCGCCGTAGATGGTGTCGGCGCGGGAGAAGAGGAACAGGTGCTGCGCGGCGTCCAGTTCGTACGGCGCCGCCGCCGACCAGTCGGCGGGTCCCACGGCCGCCGCCGCGCCCCGCACCAGCACGGCCAGCTCCCCGAGCCGCTGGTGCCAGCCGGCCCACAGCAGCTTGGCCACGCTCGGGGCGTCCGGGCCGGCCGAACCGCCCAGGGTGCGCAGGGCGTTGCAGCGCATCGTGTGCAGCTCGGCCCACTGCCGCACGAGCCGTTCCCGTACGACGGGGTCGTGCACGGCGCCCGAGGCCACGGCCGCGCGCACCACGCCGCCCAGTTCCCCGGCGAACCCGATCTGCTGGGCCAGGGTGGACACGCCCCGCTCGAAACCGAGCAGGCTCATCGCGACACGCCAGCCGTCGCCCTCGTCGCCGACGACGTGTTCGGCGCGGGCGCCGTCGAAGAAGACCTCGTTGAAGTCGCTGGTGCCCGTCATCTGCCGGATGGGCCGGACCTCGATCCGGCCCGGCTGGTCCATCGGCACGAGCAGGAACGACAGCCCGTGGTGCCGCGCCGGGCCCGGCCGCGTCCTGGCCAGGACGAAACACCAGTCCGCCTCGTGCGCGAGCGACGTCCAGGTCTTCTGCCCGGTGACGCGGTACATCCGCCCCTCCCGCACCGCCGCCGTGCGGATCCCGGCCAGGTCCGATCCGGCACCGGGTTCGCTGTAGCCCTGGCACCACAGCTCCTCACCGGCGGCGATCGGCGGCAGGAAGCGGGACTTCTGCTCGTCGGTGCCGTGGGCGATCAGCGTGGGCGCCAGCAGCTTCTCCCCGATGTGCCCCGACCGCGGGGGCGCCCCCGACCGCGCGTACTCCTCCGCCCAGACGACCTGCTGTGTGAGGGAGGCGGTGCGGTTGCCGTACCCGCCCTCGTCCCACCCGATCCCGATCCACCCGGCCGCGCCGAGGGCGCGTTCCCAGGTACGGCGGTCCCGGCAGGCGTCGGCGTGTGCGGCGAGCCAGTCCCGGGCCTCGCCACGGAACGCCTCGTCCTGCGGGCCGAAGCCGAAGTCCATCGGAGTCCTCCTCTCGACGCCGCGCGCCGCGAAGTCGCCCCAGGGGCGCGGGGAACGGCGCGACAGGCCACAACGGGCCCGCACCCGCCGCACCGCCGGCACCCCCGGCCTACCGGGCGTTCGGCCGCTCCCCGTCCCGCGCCGCCCGCTCCATCGCCGCCACCCGCTCCAGCATCGGCATCGGGTCCGCCCCCACCGACCCGGGCAGCACCTCGGCGATCCGTTCCGGCGTCCACGACCCTCCCTCGGCGTACACGGCCCGCAGCTCCCGCGGCTGCGCCCACACCGCGATCTTCGCCCCGGCGGCCGTGTACACCTGGCCGGTGATCCCCTGCCGGGCGGCCTCGTCGGACAGCAGGTACACCACCAGGGCGGCGACGTCCTCCGGCTCCCCGATCTCCGCCAGCTCCATCGGGACATTCGCCGACATCCGGGTCCGGGCGACGGGCGCCACCGCGTTGGCGGTCACCCCGTACTTGTGCAGCCCCAGCGCGGCGCTGCGCACGAGCGAGATGACGCCGCCCTTGGCCGCGCTGTAGTTCGCCTGCGAGACCGACCCCTGGTGGTTGCCGCTGGTGAAGCCGATCAGCGTCCCGGCCCGCTGCTCGCGCATGACCGCCGAGGCCGCCCGGAACACCGTGAAGGTGCCCTTCAGATGCGTGGCGAGGACCGGGTCCCACTCCTGCTCGGTCATGTTGAACAGCATCCGCTCGCGCAGGATCCCGGCGACGCAGACCGCGCCGTCCAGCCGCCCGTACGCGGACAGCGCCGCGTCGACGACCCGCTGCCCGCCCGCCGTCGTCGAGATGTCGTCGGCGACGGCCACCGCCTCCCCGCCCGCCGCCTCGATCTCCTTGGCCACGGCCTCGGCGACCTCGCTCGCCGGGGAGGCCCCGTCGACCGAGACGCCGTAGTCGTTGACGACGACCTTCGCTCCTTCGGCGGCGGCCGCCCGCGCGACCGCCCGGCCGATGCCCCGCCCGGCGCCGGTGACGGCGACGACCTTGCCTGCCAGGAAGTTCCCCACGTCCGTCCCCTTCCCGTCCCGCGGTTTCTGACGGACCGTTAGATGGCTGCCCCTGGATTCTACGACCCGTCAGATACGGGAAGACAAGCCCCGCGGAGGACCCATGTCACTGCCGGCCGCGTTCCACGAGATCGCCGAGCGCGTGAACAACTGGGGCCGCTGGGGAGCCGACGACGAGCTCGGCACGCTGAACCTGATCACGGACGAGGTGGTCCGGGAGGCGGCGGCCACCGTCCGCACCGGCCGCCGCGTCCCGCTCGCCCTGCCCCTGCGGCAGGACGGCGTGCAGACGGGCGCCATCCCCGGCCGGGTCAACCCGCTGCACGTCATGGTGCAGATCAACCAGGAGCTCTTCGGCCCGGGCACGGTCGCGTGCAGCGACGACGTCGTGACCATGGGGCTCCAGGCGGCCACCCAC
Source organism: Streptomyces sp. NPDC044921 (assembly GCF_056432865.1). Lineage (NCBI taxonomy): Bacteria > Bacillati > Actinomycetota > Actinomycetes > Kitasatosporales > Streptomycetaceae > Streptomyces > Streptomyces sp. NPDC044921. The sequence continues at coordinate 235,162 of NZ_JBWKIF010000001.1, read as the reverse complement.
TGGGACGCGCTGCCCCACGTCTCCCACTCGGGCCGGCTGTACAACGGCCGTCCGGCCCACACCATCACCGCGCACGGCGGCGCGGAGTTCAGCGGCATCGGCACCGTGCGGCACCTCGTCTCGCGCGGCGTGCTGCTCGACGTGGCCCGGGCCAGGGGCGCGGACCGGCTCCGCGGCCCCCACGCCGTCACCCCCGAGGACCTGGACGCCGCCGAGGAGCTGGCCGGGACCCGGGTGCGGGCCGGTGACGTCGTGCTGGTGCGCACCGGGCATATACGGTTCTGCCTGGCCGGGGACCGGCACGCCTACGCGTATCCCTCGCCGGGGCTGTCCGTGCGGACGCCGGAGTGGTTCCACGCGCGCGATGTCGCCGCCGTGGCCAACGACACCCTCACCTTCGAGGTGTTCCCGCCCGAGTCGCAGGACCTGTGGCTGCCGGTGCACGCCCTCCATCTCGTGGAGATGGGCATGCCACAGGGCCAGAACTGGAATCTCGAAGAGTTGTCCACAGCCTGTGGAGAAAGCGGCCGCTACACCTTCCTGCTGTCGGCCACCCCCGAGCCGTTCACCGGGGCGACCGGATCGCCGGTGGCCCCGGTCGCGGTCCTGTAGGCCGGCGACCACCCCCTGCGAAGCACCTCTCCTGAAGCTGGATGGAAGCTGGATGGCGGCGCCGCGCTGCCCGCCCCGAGCACGTCAGCGCGCGCCGCCACCCGACTCCGGCGCTCCCGCCCCGGCTTCCATGGCCCTGAAGAAGCCGACGCCGAGTCACGACTCACACTCGCCGAGGACCGCCGTCGTCGCGGCCCTCGCCGTCCCCTCACGGCGAATCGCTGCCCACCAGCGTGAACATCCGGTCACGAGGCGTCAACACCGGTTCGGCGGTTTGTCGCTTTTGGGGGCCTTTCCCGCAGGCGCGCACGGAAGCACGTCCCGGCGCACCGCCGCATATCCGCCAGGGACCGGCCTGCTCCTCGCGCCTCCGCGCCCCGGGCCCGCCGCAAGACCGCTCGGCATGTGCCCCGCGCCCCGCCGGCGGCGGGCGCACCCTACACCGCCTCGTACGCCGCGAGTCCTTCGAGGGACGCGCCGCCGTACGCCACCGTGCCGCCCCCGCACGACCCCGTGAGGTCGCGGGACTTCGCACACCGGTCCAGTTCGCACCAGATGCGCTTGCCGGTGGCCTCGACGGTCCAGCCCCAGCGGTCGGCGAGGCCGTCCACGAGGGCGAGGCCCCGGCCGCCGGTCGCCTCGTCGCCCGCACACCGGGGCACGGGGGCCCGGCCGCTGCGGTCGGCGACCTCCAGGCGGACCGTGGCCTCCTCCGTCACCGCGGGCGGCAGGGAGAGCCGCAGCACGGCGGGACGGCCGGTGTGCACCACGGCGTTGGTGACGAGCTCGGAGACGAGCAGGACCAGCGTCTCGGCGAGCGGTTCATCGGCCTGTACACCCGACCCGGCCAGGCGCGAGCGGGCCCACCGCCGGGCCCGCCCCACCTCTGCGGGGTCGGGCCGGATCTCCAGCTGCACTTGAAGCACCTGCACCGCTCACACCATCCGAACCGGCGGACACTTAGGCTCGCGCCTCACGAAGGCCACGATCGTAGCCATTTTCTGCATGGCCAGAACAACGGCCGGGTCAGGGATCACGGACCGTGAATCCCTTGTGGGACAGCATGGTTGACGTACAGTCACCCCAACAAGCGCTTCGGGCATATTCCAGCGCGAAGGATTACCCGTGCGGCATACTGTGCGACGCTCACCCGGGGCAGTCGAACAGGCGGCGCCACTGGGTCGCACTGCGCTCAGAGCCACTCGCATCTCACACAAGGTACCGGTTCGCGCCGTCGGCTTCGGGCCGTGACGAGTCACGCGGAGGACACGAGGCGGTGTCAACGCTCCGTGATCATGGAGTGCCACGATCCGCGACACGTTCTCGGCCCCCTGCGGCGACGGTGCAGCCAGGCGGCCTGTCAGACCGTTCCGGCGAGCAGACCCGCCGCCACAGCCTCCTCACTCTGAGTCACCCCACCGCCACGTCGGGTTCGAACCCATGCGCGTTTCAGATGCAGATGGACCTCGGACTCCCAGGTGAAGCCCATGCCGCCGTGCACCTGGAGACAGTCGCGGGCGCCGCGCACGGCGGCCTCGTCGGCGAGCAGACGGGCGGCGGCGATGTCGACCGGGTCGCCGGTGACGGCGGCCGCGTACACCGCCGCGCGGGCCGTCTCCGTCCGGACCAGCACTCCGGCGCACAGGTGTGCCACGGCCTGGAAGGCCCCGACGGGCCGGCCGAACTGCTCGCGGGCCCGGGCGTGTTGCGCCGCCAGCTCGCCGACGCGGCCGGCCGTGCCGAGTTGCTCCGCGGCGGTGAGGAGGACGGCGGCCGGGTCGCGTCCGGGCTGCTCGGCGGGCACGCGGTGCAGCGGTGTGAGCGGGTCGAGCGAGCGCAGCGGCACGGCTCCCGTGGCGTCCCCGCGCACGACGTCCGCCGCGGCGAGCCACTCCACCAGGCCGCCGTCGACGTCCGTCACGACGCGTTCACCGGTGGCCGCGCCCGCCACGGCACCGGCCGCGAGGTGGGTGGCGACGAGCGGCCCGGGCAGCAGGGCCCGCCCCGCCTCCTCGAACAGCAACACGGCTTCCGGAAACCCGAGTCCGGCGCCACCGTCCGCCTCCGGCAGTCGCAGTGAGAAGAAACCGGCGTCACCCAGGACCCGCCACAGCGTCCGGTCCAGCCGCACGCGCGCCCCACCGCCGTCCCGCCCCGGCCCCCGGCCCGCCGGGCTCCCTCCCCCACCGGCCCCCTCCACGGCCGCCCGCAGCGCCGCCCCGTCGAAGTGGCGTGCCAGCAGCCGCCGTGCCGCGTCCCGCAGCACCCGCTGGTCCTGCGTCAGCCGGAACCGCACGGCCCCTCACCGTCCCTTCGGCAGGCCGAGGATCCGCTCGGCGATGATGCTGTGCTGGATCTGCGAGGTGCCGGCCGCGATGGTGTACGACAGCGAGGAGAGCCGGTCCAGGGTCCAGGGGCGGTCGAGGTCGAGGCTGTCGTCGCCCAGGACGTCGGCGGCGGCGTCGTACAGCTCCTGGCGGGCGTGCGAGTAGCGCAGCTTGAAGACCGAGCCGCCGGTACCGGGCACGCCGCCGGACGCCTCCGCCGCGCTCACGTTCCACTGCGTCAGCCGCCACAGCGCCCGGAACTCGGCGCCCAGCCTGCCGAGCCTGCGCCGCAGGGCGGGATCGTCCCAGCGGCCGTTGCGGTGGGCCTCGGCGGCCAGTTCGGCGAGGACGCGGCGGCAGGCGACGACCTCGCCGGCGAAGGCCGTGCCGCGTTCGAAGGACAGCGTCACCATGGTGACGCGCCAGCCGTCGTTCTCCTCCCCGACCCGGTTCGCCACCGGCACGCGCACCTCGTCGAGGAAGACCTCGGCGAACTCGGCCGACCCGGCGAGCGTGCGCAGCGGCCGTACGGTGACGCCGGGCGCGTCCATGGACAGGGCGAGCCAGGTGATGCCCCGGTGCCGGGGGGCCTCGGGGTCGGTGCGCACCAACAGCTCACACCAGTCGGCGACTTGCGCGTGGGAGGTCCAGATCTTGCTGCCGGTCACGACGTACGTGTCGCCGTCGCGCCGGGCGCGGGTGCGCAGGGCCGCCAGGTCGGAGCCGGCCTCCGGTTCACTGAAGCCCTGGCACCAGACCTCCTCGCCGCGCAGGATCGGCGGCAGCCAGCGCGCGCGCTGCTCCGCCGTGCCCTCGGCGGCGATGGTCGGCCCGGCGTGCAGCAGCCCCACGAAGTTCGCGCCCACGTAGGGTGCACCGGCCTTCTCGGTCTCCTCCAGGAGGATCAGCCGGATCGCCGGGGAGGCGTCCCAGTGGACGCCCGCGTACCCGGCGTCGTGGAGCCTGCGCTGCCAGCCGAGGTCGTACGCCCGCCGCGCCGGCCAGTCGCCGGGCGACGGCCTGGGCGGGAGACCGGGCAGCACCGCGGCGAGCCAGGCGCGCAGACCGGCCCGGAACTCCTCCTCCTCGGGCGTGTCCGACAGGTCCATCAGCGGTCGAGGTCCAGGCCGAGCATCCGGATGGCGTTGCCCCGCATCAGCTTGTACACCGTCTCGTCGTCGAGGCCCTTGACGTGGTCGAGCGCGACCTCCTTGGTGTGCGGGAAGGTCGAGTCGACGTGCGGGTAGTCGGTCTCGAAGGTGGCGTTGTCGCGGCCGACGGCGTCGATCGAGGCGATCCCGTGCCTGTCGCGGAAGAAGCAGCAGAAGATCTGCCGGTAGTAGTACGTCGACGGCGGCTCGGGGACCGTCTCCCGTACGCCGCCCCAGGCGCGGTGCTCCGCCCAGACGTCGTCGGCCCGCTCCAGGGCGTACGGCACCCAGCCCATCTGGCCCTCGGAGTAGGCCAGTTTGAGGCGCGGGAAGCGGACGAGCACCCCGCTGAACAGGAAGTCCATCATCGAGGCCATCGCGTTGTTGAAGCTGAGCGAGGCCTGGACGGCGGGCGGGGCGTCCGGGGAGGCGGCCGGCATCTGGGACGAGGACCCGATGTGCATGTTCACGACCGTGCCGGTCTCCTGGCAGACCGCGAAGAACGGGTCCCAGTAGCCGGAGTGGATGGACGGCAGCCCGAGGTGGGTGGGGATCTCGGAGAAGGTGACGGCCCGCACCCCGCGCGCGGCGTTGCGGCGGATCTCGGCGACCGCGAGGCCGACGTCCCACAGCGGGATCAGGCAGAGCGGGATGAGCCGCCCCCCGCTGTCGCCGCACCACTCCTGGACCATCCAGTCGTTGTAGGCGCGCACGCAGGCCAGCGCGACCTCCTTGTCGTGCGCCTCGGCGAAGGTCTGGCCGCAGAACCGGGGGAAGGAGGGGAAGCAGAGACTGGCCTCGACGTGGTTGAGGTCCATGTCCTCCAGCCGCGCCTTGGGGTCCCAGCAGCCGCGCCGCATCTCCTCGCGGGTGATGCCCTCCAGGGTCATCTCGTCGCGGTCGAAGCCGACGGCGGCGATGTTGCGCTTGTACGGGAACTTCAGGTCCTCGTAGACCCACCAGTCGGTGGGCGGACCGTCCGGGTCCATGGTGATGCGGTACTTGCCGCCGACGTAGGCGAGTTCGCCGATCCCGGCGGTCAGCGGCCGGGGCCCGCGGTCGCGGTACCTGGCCGGCAGCCAGGTGTCGAAGAGGTGGGCGGGCTCGATCACGTGGTCGTCGACGCTGATGATGCGGGGCAGTTCGGTCGCCATGGGTGCCCTCCGCCGGACGGTACTTATCTGATGGACCGTCAGCTAGCATCCCATCTGACGACTCGCCAGCCAAGCCGCAGGGGGCAGCCGTGAACGACACCCCGCACACTCTGAGTTCGTCCCGCACCCTGTGGGAGCTGGTGGCCCGCCGTGCCGCCCTCACGCCCGGCCGCCCGCTCTTCCTGCAGGACGACCGCGCGCTCACCTTCGGCGGGCTGGCCGCGCGCGCCGAGCGGGTCGCGGCCGGCCTGTACGGCATGGGCGTGCGCCCCGGCACGGTGGTCGCCTGGCAGCTGCCCACCCGCATCGAGACGGCCCTGCTCTCCTTCGCGCTGGCCCGCCTCGGCGCCGTGCAGACCCCGGTGATCCCTTTCCACCGGGACCGCGAGGTGGGCTTCGCGCTGCGGGAGTCGAAGGCGGAGTTCTTCGCGGTGCCGGGCGTGTGGCGCGGCTTCGACCACACGGAGATGGCCCGGCGGCTCGGCGCGAGGGGCGCCTTCGAGGCCTACGACGACCTGCCCGACGGCGATCCGTCCGTGCTGCCCCCGCCGCCCGCCGACGGCACCGCCGTCCGCTGGATCTACTGGACCTCCGGCACCACCTCCGACCCCAAGGGCGTGCTGCACACGGACCGTTCCCTGCTCGCGGGCGGCTCCTGCCTCGCCCACGCGCTGCGCCCCACGGGCGAGGACGTCGGGTCGATCGCCTTCCCGTACGCCCACATCGGCGGCCCCGACTACACGGTGATGCTGCTGCTGTACGGCTTCCCGGCGGTGCTGTCCGAGCGGTTCGCGCTGCCGGAGGCGCTGGCGGCGTACCGGGCGCACGGCGTGACGATCGCGGGCGGGTCGACGGCGTTCTACTCGATGTTCCTCGCGGAGCAGCGCGACCGCCCCGGGGAGCGGCTGCTGCCGTCCCTGCGGCTGCTGGCGGGCGGCGGGGCGCCCAGGCCGCCGGAGCTGTACCACGCGGTGGTGCGCGAGATGGGGGTGCGTCTCGCCCACGGGTACGGCATGACCGAGGTGCCGATGATCACCATGGGAGCGCCGGACGACGACCCCGAGCTGCTGGCGACGACCGAGGGGCGGCCGCCGGAGGGGATGGAGGTCCGGATCGTGGACGGGGAGGTGCGGCTGCGCGGGGAGGCCGTGTGCCGGGGGTACCTGGACCCGGCGCAGACCGCCGCGGCCTTCGACGAGGAGGGCTTCCTGCGCACCGGCGACCTGGGGCACCTCACGGCGACCGGGCACCTGGTGCTCACCGGCCGGCTCAAGGACGTGATCATCCGCAAGGGCGAGAACATCTCCGCCCGGGAGATCGAGGACCTGCTGCACCGGCACCCGGCGGTCGCGGACGCCGCCGTGATCGGGCTGCCGGACGCGGCGCGCGGGGAGCTGGTGTGCGCGGTGGTGGAACAGCCGCCCGGAGCCCCGGTCCTGACGCTCGGCGCCGTGACCGCGTTCCTGCGCGCCGAGGGACTGTCGGTGCACAAGCTGCCCGAGCGGCTGGAGGTGGTGGACGCCCTCCCGCGGGGCGAGACCCTGCGGAAGGTGCTGAAGTACAAGCTGCGCGACCGCTACGCCGGCACCTGACGCCCGGCGCCCGGCGTGCTATTCGGGCACGGTGAAGTAGCGGGCGAAGGCGGGGACGACGTCGGCCTCGCCGACCTTGCCGTCGCCGTCCGCGTCGAGCGCGGCGGCGGCCGGCGCGGCCGTCTCCCCGGGGGCGCCCAGGCACTTCAGCACGCGTGCGGCCTCCTCGACCGTCACGGCGCCGTCGCCGTCGGTGTCGGCGACGTCCAGGACCGCGTGCAGGAAGGGACGGGCGATCTCGGCGAAGCCGTCGGGGTTGTCGCGCAGGCGCTTGACCGCGCCGTTGACGAACTCCTCGCGCGTGATGCGCTGGTCGCCGTCGCGGTCCGCTATCCCGGCCATGCCCTGCCAGAACGCCTCGGCTCCGCCGTACAGCGCCTGCCCCTGGTCGGAGCGGGCCGCGACACCGAACTCCGTGAGCAGCGCCTTGGCCGCCCCGTAGAAGTCCTCGCGGTCGATGTAGCCGTTGCCGTCCTGGTCGAAGGTGGCGAACCGGGCGGCGATCCTGCGCTCGTACTCGCTGCTGACCATGTCTGTCTCGGGCCGCCTTACGTCGGGTGGGGTGCGTTCTTCGGTCGGAGCGTACGACGGAGGGAGGGGTTCGGGCGTGGGAAAACGTCACTTGTGCCGGGAGCGGGGAGATTCCGGGACGACACTGTGCCGGAACGGGGACACAACCGGGCCGCCTCGCGTGTCGGGGACGTCACGCGGGCGTCACGCCGAGAGGGGCTCACCCTCGTCGCCCAGGGCCGCGTCGAGGTCGCCGTACACGTCGAACAGGCGGCGCACGCCCAGCGCGCCGAGGACCCGGTTGACGTGGGAGCCGTCGGCGGCGCCCCGGGCGGGGAGCACCAGGCGCAGCCGGCCCTGGCAGGAGCGGATCAGCCGGCGGGCGGCGATGAGCACGCCGACGCCGCTGGAGTCGCAGAAGAACACCTCGGACAGGTCCAGGACGAGACAGTGGTGCCCCTCGGCCACCACGTCGTGCACCCGCTGACGCAGCACCGGCGACGTCACCAGATCCAGCTCGCCCGACACCCGGAGCACGGCCCACTCGCCCTGCTCGCCGCCGGTCACTTTGAAGGTCACCACCACGCCCCTCGCTCGCCGAAACGGAAGCAGTACCTACGCTTCCTTGCAGCGCGGCTGCCCACCGGCCGTTCCCCGAAACACGGGCCGGAAAACGGATGCCTCGCAAAAGAGGCTTGTTTTAGTCGACTTCGATCCGCTTCGATCCTAATCAGTCATGTCTGATCGAAGGGTGACGGGGTAGGCGCGCACCAAACGCATACGGAGCGGGCGCCGGTGGGTCCCCCTACCATCCACGGCCCTCCGGGGGGCGCACATTGCCACAAAGGGGCGTGCGCCACCGGACGTGCCGACTACATTCGAGGAGACGTGAGGCACAGGCTGGACAGGGCACGGGCGCGGAGCACGAGCAGGGGGTGAGGGGGCCGCATGGCGAAGAGGGACGTACCGCCTCGCTGGGACCGGAAGATGCAGCAGCGGCTCGCCCGCGGGGAAGCCGCCGCGCTCGGTGAGCTCTACGACCGGTTCGCCTCCCTGGTGCACGGCCTCGCCCACCGCGTCCTCGGCGACGAGAGCGCGGCCGACGGCATCACCCGCGAGGTCTTCGTGCACGTGTGGGAGCACCCCGACTCCTACGACCCCCGGCAGGGCCCGCTGCGGACCTGGGTCGCCGCGCTGACCCACCGGCTCGCGGTGCAGCGGCTGCGCGCCACCGAGACCGCCGCCCTCGCCCGCGACGGCGCCGGCACCACGGAGGAGCTGGAACACCGGGTGCGCAGCGCCGCGGTCGCCGCCCGCGCCGACTACATCGTCCAGTCCATGCCGGTGCCGCTGCGCTCGGCCCTGGAGCGGGCCTACTTCCAGCGGCGCGACTACCGCCAGGCCGCCGCCGACCTCGGCATCACCGAGGACGAGGCCCGCCGGCGCCTGCGCCTGGGCCTGCAACTGCTCTCCACCGCCCACGACACCGAGGCCCCGGGCGCCCCGCCCGGATTCGGGGGTGCGGTGTGAACGGACCGGACCCCTACGAGCCGTACGACGACGACCACCACCACGACCACCACGGGGACCACGGGGACCACGACGGCCACGGGGACGAGGACGGCGGCCGCGCGGAGCGGGACGACACGCGGGAAGAGAACGGTATTCGCGATGAAGAGGGCGCGGACGGACCCGGCGGATCCCGGTACGGCGAGGCCCGGGACGCCGAGGACGGGCAGCCGCCGCGGATACCCCTGCCCCGGGCCTCCGTCGAGGACGGCGGGCTGCCCCTGCCCGCGCCACCACCACCGGAACGGCCCGTGTTCGAGCATCCCGTGCTGAAGTCCCTGCTCGGCGCCTGGGCGCTGGCCGCCTGCTCGGCCGAGGAGGCCACGGCCGTCGAGGAGCACCTCGGCACGTGCGGCGCGTGCGCCGACGAGGCCCGGCGGCTGCGCGAGGCGGTCGGGCTGCTGCAGCGCCCCGAGAGCCTCGACCTCGACCCGGGGCTGCGCACGCGCGTCCTGCAGACGTGCCTGGAACGGCGCCCGCCGCGCATCCCGGTGCCGGACTGGGCCGCCGCGTACGACGCCGAGACCGCGCGGCTGGACGCCCTGCTGCAGGACTTCGGCGACGCCGAGTGGCACGCGCCGGTACGGCTGCGCTGGTTCCGCGCCGACGGGGCGACGACCCGCCGGACCACCGTCGCCGGGGTGATCGCGCATCTGCTCAGCGTGGACGGGCTGGTGGCGGTCGCGCTGGGCCTGGACGACCCGCTGGGCGACGTCCCCGCCGCGCGGCCGACCCCGGCGGCCCGCACCGAGGCGTACTGGCGTGCCTCCCACTTCCCGCCCACGCGCGCCGTGCGCGCCCCCTGGCGGGAACAGAGCCACAACCTGGTCCGCACGGTGTCCTTCACGGGCGGCGGCGCGGGCAGGATGCCGATCCCGTACGGCGACTTCGACCTGCCGTTGCACGACGCGATGCTCGACCGGGCCTTCGAGTGCTGGGTGCACGCCGAGGACATCGCGGACGCGGTCGACTACCCGTACGACCCGCCCTCGCCGCGCCACCTGCACCGCATGATCGACCTGGCGGCGCGCATGCTCCCGACGGCCCTGGCCGACCGCAGGCGGGCCGGCCTCGCGGCCCCCGCCCACCAGCGCCACCTGGTCGCGGCCGGTGAACCGGGCCGCAGCCTGCGCCTGGAGATCGAGGGCTCGGGCGGCGGCGAGTGGCTGATCCCCCTGGACTCCCCCGCCGCCAAGGGCTCCGCCGAGCACGAGGTGGCCCACGTGGCCCTGGACGGGGTCGAGTTCTGCCGTCTGGCGGCGGGCCACGTCCCCCCGCAGGAGGCGGCGGCCGGCCAGGTCGGCGACAGAGAGGCGATCAGGGACGTCCTGTTCGCGGCGGCGTCACTGAGCAGGATGTAGAACGCGGCCGTGGGGGCTGCTAGGCGAACACCACGGTCCGCCGCCCGTTCAGCAGAATCCGGCGCTCGGCGTGCCACTTCACGGCCCGCGCCAGCGCCTGGCACTCCACGTCCCGCCCGATCGCCACCAGCTGGTCCGGCGTCACGTCGTGCCCGACCCGCTCGACCTCCTGCTCGATGATCGGCCCCTCGTCGAGGTCGGCCGTCACATAGTGGGCGGTCGCCCCGATCAGCTTCACCCCGCGCGCGTGCGCCTGGTGGTACGGCTTCGCGCCCTTGAAGCTCGGCAGGAAGGAGTGGTGGATGTTGATGATCCGCCCGCTCAGCTGCTTGCACAGGTCGTCCGAGAGGACCTGCATGTAGCGGGCCAGCACGACCAGTTCCACGCCCTCCTCGCGCACGATCTCCAGCAGCCGCGCCTCTGCCTCCGGCTTGGTGTCCTTCGTCACCGGGATGTGGTGGAAGGGCACGTTGTAGGAGCCCACCAGCTCGGCGAAGTCCGTGTGGTTGGACACCACGCCGGCGATCTCCACCGGCAGCGCCCCGATCCGCGCGCGGAACAGCAGGTCGTTCAGGCAGTGCCCGAACTTGCTGACCATCAGCAGGATGCGCATCTTCTCGTCGCCGCGGTTGATCTGCCAGTCCATCTGGAAGGAGTCACCGATCGCGGCGAAGCTGGCCCGCAGCTTCTCCACCGTCACCGGCGCGTCCGCGGAGAAGTGGACCCGCATGAAGAACAGTCCCGTGTCGTGGTCGCCGAACTGCTGGCTGTCCTCGATGTTGCAGCCGGTCATGAACAGATAGCTCGACACGGCGTGCACGATGCCCTTCCGGTCAGGGCAGGAGAGGGTGAGGACGTACTGGTCGGCCGGGACCGCGGCACTGGTGGACTGCTCGTTCATGCGGGACAGGGTCCCACAAGGGGCGACGCCACCGGCAATCGTCCCGCTAGGCGGACCTCGTCATGATCCGCAGCACCTCCAGGCTGCGCGGCGGCGCGTCCGGCTCCTCGCCGTCGCTCGTGGCGAGCCGCACGTGCGCCTCCCGGGCGGCCCGGACCGCCTCCGGCCACGCCTCGTGCTCCAGGTAGGCGGCGACCGGCGCGTCCGGGCCCACCTGGTGCATGATCCGCAGCACCCGCAGCACGGCGGTGTCGACGAGGGCCGCCTCCTGCGTGTCCCGGAAGATCGTGCCGACGTACTTCTCGGCGGACCAGTGGTCCAGCCAGGTGTCCTCCACCAGCCGGTACACCGCGTCGGTCACGTCGCCGTAGCCGTCCACGCCGGCCAGCCAGACGTCCCGCTGGAACACGGGGTCGGAGAGCATGTGCAGCGCCGAGCGCACGTTGCTGCGCCAGCGCCACCACGGCATGTCGTTGACGGGCATGCCGCCCATGGTGGATGAGCGACGGCCACGTCGGGAAGAGTTCTCCGAAGCTTGCACGGTCATCGATCGTACGTTCCCCTCCACATCGGTCACACCGGCCCCCGTAATTCACCTGTACGTCACCGATCGTCGACCGCGGATCACTCATGGGTTAGCCATGTGACGGAATCGTGCGGAACCATGACCGGCAGGCGACGCACCCGCAGCACATCCCTCCCCGGCCTCCTCGTCCGTCACGCCAGAAAAGGCGTCCTCTCCGCGGGCACGGCGGTCGCGTGCGCGTCACTCCTCGCCGGCTGCGGGGTCGTGCCCGGTACCACGGGGGGTGCCGGGGACGCGCCCATCACCGTCATGACGTGGGCGCCCGAGAAGACCAAGGCCACCAACAAGCCAGGCATGCCCGCCTTCGCCACCGCCTACGCCCGCTGGGTGAACGCCAACGGCGGCATCAACGGCCGCGAGCTGAAGGTGCTGACCTGCAACGACCACAACGACAGCGTGGCCGCCGCCAAGTGCGCCCGGCAGGCGGCCAAGGAGAACGTCGTCGCGGTCGTCGGATCCTACAGCCAGCACGCCGACTCCTTCTTCCCGTCGCTGGAGAGCGCGGGCATCCCCTACATAGGCGGCTACGGCATCACGAACGCCGAGTTCACCAGCCCGCTGTCCTACCCGGTCAACGGCGGCCAGCCCGCGCTGCTCGCCGGCCTGGGCCGCGCGCTCGCCGACTGCGGGCCGGTCGCGCTGATCCGGCCCGACACGATCGCGGGCGACCAGCTGCCGCCGCTGCTCGACTCGGGCCTGAAGGCGGGCGGACACGAGCCCGCGCGGGACCAGCGCGCGCCGGAGGACGCCACCGAGTACGACGACCAGGCGGAGCGGGCGCTGCGCTCGACGACCACCGATCCGCGGGACGAGGGCTGCGTGGTGCCCGCGCTCGGGGACCGCAACGGCACGTTCATGGACTCCTTCCGCCGGGCCCGGGAGGACCACCCCGACGTCCGGACGGCCGCGGTGCTCGGCAGCGTCGACCAGACGGTGATCGACGCGACCGGCGGGGCGTCGGGTCCGTACGAGGGCTCGTACATCACCGGCTGGTACCCCGTGGCGAGTGATCCGCGCTGGGACGCGATGAAGCGGGTGATCAGGCAGGAGGCCTTCGGCGACAACCGGATCGACCCCGCGGACGCCGGGGTGCAGACCACGTGGATCGCCTACACCGTCTTCCACCGGGTCGTCGAGTCGCTCGGTGACGGCGAGATCAGCGCCGACACGGTGACGGAGGCCCTCGACGACGGCTTCGAGGCCGACACGGGCGGGCTCACGCCGACCCTGCGGTGGCGGTTCCAGGACAAGCTGGCCTCGGTGGGCTTCCCGCGGCTGGTCAACGCGAACGTGACCCTTCAGGTGGTGCGCGAGGGGCGGCTGGTGTCGGCCCGCAAGGGTTTCGTCGACACGACCCGGACGCTGCAGGACGCCGACGTGACCTACTAGGCGCGGCCCCGCGGCTCCCGCCGGCTCAGCTCGTCACGGCGTCCGTCACAACTGGGTCGGCGTGCGCTCGGTCAGCCCGTACGTCTTCGCGATCCTGTTCCACAGCGTGGCCGCCTTGGCCTTCTCGGCGCTCGCGACGCCGCTGGCCCGGTTGCCGGCCTGGGTCTGGCCGGTGACGCGGGCCTGGCCCTTCTTGCAGCCCTTCTTGCCGGCGGTCTGGTCGGCCCAGGCCGCGTAGTGGTCGTCGGCGGAGGCGGACGCCTGCCACGCCTTGGTGAGGGCGGTGGTGAGCGCGGCGTGGCCGGGCAGCCGGTCGACCTGGATGCCGTCGAGCCGGGTGACCAGCTCGGTACGCTGCTTCGCCGCGTCGCGCAGGTCCTTGGCGGCCTGGGCGAGGTTGTCGCAGCCCTTGACGTCGGCCACCGCCTTGATCACCGCGCTGCGGCTGTCGCCGCTGTCGGCGAGCAGCTTGTCCAGCTCGACGGCCTGGGCGCGGGCCGGGTCGGCCGAGGGCGAGGGCGAGGCGGAGCCGTCCGTCGCGGGCGCGGAGGCGGCCACCGTCTTGTTGTCGTCGCCGCCGTCGTCCCCGCCTCCGCCGGCGAGCAGCGCGCCCGCGCCGACGCCCAGGACGGCGATGCCGATGCCGACGGCGGCGATGACGGGGACGCGCGAACCGGTCCGGCCGCCGCGGGAGCGGCCCGCGGCCGGAGCGGCGTGGGAGGGCTGGGCGGCGCCGCGGGCGGGCTGGGCCCGGTGCTGCTCGACGCGGGGCAGCTGCTGGGTGGCCCCGGCAGGGGCGGCGGCCCGGTCGTCGCGGAAGAGGTGGCCGAACTCGGCGGGCGGCTGCTTGTCCGCGCCACCGGGCACCGGCGCGATGTACTGCGTGGCCTCGGCGTCCGGGTTCGAGGCGGGCGGCAGCGGCCCGGCTCCGGCGCGCGGCCCGGTCCCCAGGAACCGCGTCGCCTCGGGGTCCTCCCCGGTGGCCGACTCGGGCGGCAGCGCCCCGGGTCCGACCGGGGGTATGTACTGCGTGGCCCCTTCGTCGGCGGCCGGGGGGACCGGCGGCAGGTACTGGGTCGCTGCGGCGGACCCGTCCGCGGCGACGGGCGGCAGGTACTGGGTCGCCCCCTCGTCGGCGGCCGGGGGCAGGGGTGCGCCCCCGGGTCCGTGTCCGTGCGCGCCGGCCGGAGGGCCGTAGGCGCCCGAGGCCGGAGGCAGGCCCCCGTAGGAGTCCGTGGCGGGCGGCAGCGGGTCTGCCCCGGCGGCGCCGTACGCGCCGGAGGCCGGCGGCCGGCCGTCCCCTTCCGCGGGTCCGTGCGCCCCGGCGCCGTGCGGCCCGCCGGTCCCTTCCGGGGGCAGAGCTCCGCCGCCGGGGGCGCCGTAGGCACCCGACGGCTGCTGGGGCGCGTCGTACGGGGCGTGGTGCGCCGACCGGCCGTACGGGTCCTGCGGGGTGTTCTGCCGCGGGAGCGCTCCCGGGTCCTGCGGGCCGTCCCAGGGCTGCTGCTGCGGGGCGTGCCACTGCTGCTGGGGCGGCGGGAACTGCCAGGTCCGGTCCGGCTGCGGGGGCGTCTGCTGCCCGGGGCCCCAGGGCTCTCCCCAGGTCTGGCCCTCGGCGGGGGCCTGCCCCGTCGGGGGCGGGGCCGGCCGGCGGCCCGGGGCGTCGCCCGGTCCGCCCGTCATGCCCGGCAGCAGCGGTTCGCCACCGTCCGAGGGCAGCACGATGCCTTCGCGCGCGGGGCGCGCCGAGGGCTCCTCGCCCTGTCCACTCTGCGTCACCGGGACTCCTACTAATGGGGGACCTTGTGAATCGTCGGGTCACGCTACCGGGTCCCCTGAGCCCCGTGCCACGCAGCACAGGGCGCGACCGCCTGCCCTGTGAGCGCGGTAACAGAACCGGGTCACGGCCCGCCTCTCACGTCACCTCCCGCCCGTCGAGCAGCCGTTTCCCGGACGTTCACGCATGCGCGGACCGTGTGTTCACGCCGCCGCCTGCACATCGAGCCGCGCCCCGAACTCCCGCACCACCGCCTCGTCCCGGTACGGCTCCAGCCGCTGCTGGAAGTCCTCCAGGTACTCGGCGCCCCGGTTGGACCGCAGGCCCTCCAGCAGTTCGACGGCCTTCATGCCCGTGCTGCACGCCTCCTCGATCTCGCGCTGCTGCACCTGCGCCGTGGCGAGCAGCACATAGCCGATGGCCCGGCGGCGGGCCCGCGTCCCGGGATGCCCGGCCAGCGACTCCTGCGCGCACCGTGCCGCCGCCTCGGCCTGCCCGAGGTCCCGGTGGCAGTGGGCCAACTCGTCGGCGAGGTAGGCCTCGTCGAAGTGCGCGATCCACACCGGGTCGTCCCCGGTGGCCGGGTCGGCCGCCTCCAGGGCGCTCACCGCGCGCCCGGCCGCGGCCTGGGCGGCGCGCGCGTCGCCCAGCAGGGCGTGCCCGCGCGCCTCCGCCGCGTGGAACATGGACTCCGCGCGCGGCGTGACGCGCCCCCGCGCCCCTTCCTGGGCCGCGCGCGCCAACTGCGCGATCTCCCGCGGGTTCCCGAGCTGCGCGGCGAGGTGGCTCATGGAGGCGGCGAGCACGTAGCCGCCGTAGCCGCGGTCCCCGGCCGCCTGCGCCAGCCGCAGGGCCTGGATGTAGTAGCGCTGGGCCAGCCCCGGCTGCCCCGTGTCGACGGCCATGTACCCGGCGAGCTCGGTCAGCCGCGCCACCGCGGCGAACAGGTCCCGCCCCACCGCCTCCCGGTACGACCCCGCCAGCAGCCCGGAGACGACGCTGTTGAGGTAGTGCACGACCACCGGGCGCACGTGTCCGCTGCCGTACTGGTGGTCGAGGTCCACCAGCGCCTGCGTCATCGCCCGCACGGCCTGGACGTCGGACTGCCCCACCCGCGGCCCGGCCGACCGCGACACCTGCGAGTCCGGCGCGGAGATCAGCCAGTCGCGGCTGGGCTCGACCAGCGCGGACGCGGCGACGGAGGAGCCGGACAGGAAGTCCCGCCGCCCCACGTCGCTGCGCCACAGCTCGCAGACCTGCTCGATGGCCCCCAGCACCGTCGGCGAGAACTGGAGGCCGACCCCCGAGGCGAGGTTCTTGCCGTTGGCCATGCCGATCTCGTCGATCGTGACCGTCCGGCCGAGTTTGCGGCCCAGCGCCTCGGCGATGATCGCCGGGGCGCGGCCCCGCGGTTGCTGCCCGCGCAGCCAGCGCGCCACGGACGTCTTGTCGTAGCGCAGGTCGAGTCCGTGCTCGGCTCCGCACATGTTGACCCGGCGGGCGAGGCCGGCGTTGGAGCATCCGGCTTCCTGGATGAGCGCCTGGAGCCGTTCGTTCGGCTGCCGGGCGACGAGCGGCCTTGCGGCCATGGCGTACCCCCTGTGGCTGCGGTGCCTGCCCACGCACCGAGTTGACGTGTCTTCCGCGGCCGGGTCCCTCGCGTCCCGGCGAACAGATCCGGCCGTGAAGATCAATGCCCCGCCGACCAGGCGAAAATGCGAGGCATGTGAGGATTGCCGGGGTAACGGCTGGTGCCGGCCCCACTCGTGGCTACCCATCCCCGGCCACGGATCCTCCTGCGCGCCCCCGCACATGCACCCATGCGCCCCGGCCACGGACGCGGTGCTCTCCCCCGCGCACGCGGACGGGCGTAACCCCTGGTGACGACCGGAGTTGTGTTCATCGTGGAAGAGACGATCGCCGGCACCGAAGCCGCTCAGATCCCGAAGCAGCGCGGGGAATCGCTGCTGGAGACCGCCGTCCGCTACGCCGAGGAGCGCCACTGGGACGTGTTTCCGGGCACCTGGCTGGAAGCCGTCGACGGAAGTCAGCGCTGCTCGTGCGGTGACGCCGCGTGCCCGGCGCCCGGCTCGCACCCGGCGCGTCCCGACTGGGCGACGCAGGCGACGGGGAGCGCGACGGTCGCGCGGCGCATGTGGCAGAAGCAGCCGACGGCGTCGATCCTGCTGCCGACGGGGCGGACGTTCGACGCGATCTCCGTGCCGGAGACCGCGGGGTTCCTGGCGCTGGCGCGGATGGAGCGGATGGAGCTGACGCTGGGGCCGGTGACGCTCACGCCGGACCGGCGGATGGAGTTCTTCGTGCTGCCGGGGGCCGCCGTGAAGGTGCCCGACCTGGTGCGCAAGCTGGGCTGGTCGGTGTCGTCGCTGGACCTGACGGTGCTGGGCGAGGGCGCGTACGTGGCCGCGCCGCCCACGCGCTTCGGGTCGCGCGGGGCCGTGCAGTGGGCCTGCCGGCCGACCCCCGCCAATCGGTGGCTGCCGGACGCGGAGGAGTTGATCTCGCCGCTGGCCTACGCGTGCGGGCGGGATCGGTAGCGCCTGAGCGTCTGCCTGGTTGCCGTTGCGTGGCGGCCGCGAGTGGTCGTCGGTTGCTCGCGCAGTGCCCCGCGCCCCTTGGGTACCGCCGAAACCGTAGGGTGCAGGGTGACGGAGGGAGACGCGGTGGGATCCAGCGCTGTACGGGTGCGGGGGCTGTGGAAGCGGTTCGGGCAGCAGGTCGCTGTCGCCGGGATCGATCTGGAGCTGCCCGCGGGCAAGTTCATCGGGCTCGTCGGGCCGAACGGGGCCGGGAAGACCACCACGCTGTCCATGGTGACCGGGCTGCTCAGGCCCGACCAGGGAACCGTCGAGATCGTCGGGCACGACGTGTGGCGGGATCCCGTCGAGGTCAAGGCCCGGATCGGGGTGCTGCCGGAGGGGCTGCGGCTGTTCGAGAGGCTGTCGGGGCGGGAACTGCTGGCGTATTCCGGCCGGTTGCGCGGGATGCCCGGCGCCGAGGTCGACAAGCGGGCCACCCAGCTCCTCGACGTCCTCGACCTGGCCGGTGCCCAGCACAAGCTCGTCGTCGACTACTCGACCGGCATGCGCAAGAAGATCGGCCTGGCCACCGCGCTCCTGCACAATCCCGAAGTGCTCTTCCTGGACGAGCCGTTCGAGGGCGTCGACCCCGTCTCGGCCCAGACCATCCGGGGCGTGCTGGAGCGGTACACCGCCTCGGGCGCCACCGTGGTGTTCTCCTCCCACGTCATGGAGCTCGTCGAGTCGCTGTGCGACTGGGTCGCGGTGATGGCCGCCGGGCGGATCCGGGCCACCGGCACCCTCGCCGAGGTGCGCGGCGACGCGCCCTCGCTGCAGCGGGCGTTCCTCGAACTCGTCGGCGCCCAGGGCCGGGACGCCGGGTCCGACCTCGACTGGCTGGGCGGCGGGTCCCGGTGAGCGCCGGCGCGATCACGCCCGTCCTCGTCCGGCTGAAGCTGTCCCTGCTGCGCAACGGACTGCGGCAGTCCGGTGGACGCAAGGCCGCGTACATCACCTCGGCCGTCTTCGCCCTGCTGTTCGCCGCGCTCCAGCTGATCGGCCTGATCGCGCTGCGCGGGCACGCGCACGCCGAGTCGGTGGTCGTGCTGGCCGTGGCGGTGCTGGGGCTCGGCTGGGCCGTGCTGCCGCTGTTCTTCCCCAGCGGCGACGAGACCCTCGACCCCACCCGGCTGGTGATGCTGCCGCTGCGCCCCCGGCCGCTGGTGCGGGCGCTGCTCACGGCCTCACTGGTCGGGATCGGGCCGCTGTTCACGCTGTGCCTGCTGGCCGGT
Source organism: Streptomyces sp. NPDC044921 (assembly GCF_056432865.1). NCBI lineage: Bacteria > Bacillati > Actinomycetota > Actinomycetes > Kitasatosporales > Streptomycetaceae > Streptomyces > Streptomyces sp. NPDC044921. The sequence continues at coordinate 216,401 of NZ_JBWKIF010000001.1, read as the reverse complement.
TCGGTGATCGCGGTGGCCCGGGGCGGAGCCGCGTTCGCGGTGGGCGTGGTCGCCGTCGCGCTGGCGCTGCTGGTGTGCGTGGCCCTCGCTCGGGCCGTGGCCGCCGCCAACGTCCGGCTGCTGACCAGCCGCAAGGGGCGCGACCTGGCGGTGCTGAGCGGGCTCGTCATCGCCGTCGGGGCGCAGGTCGTCAACTTCGGCGCGCAGCGGATCGGGGCGTCTGGGCTCGGTGAGCTGGACCCGGCGGGCGACGCGCTGCAGTGGGTGCCGCCCGCCTCGGCGATCGGCGCCGTGCACGCGGTGAGCGAGGGCTCGTACGGGCGCGCCGTGGCACAACTGGCGCTCAGCGCGGGCGCGCTGGCGGCGCTGCTCGCGGTGTGGTCGCGGCATCTGACCCGGCTGATGACCGCACCGGACGGCTCGACCCTGCCGACGGCGGACGCGGCCGCCCGCGAGCGGTCGTCGACCGGGCTCGCGGGGCTGCTGCCGGCCGGCCGTACCGGCACGGTCATGGAGCGCAGCCTGCGCTACGTGTGGCGCGACCCGAAGACCAAGGCGGCCTGGGTGACCTCACTGGCCATCGGGCTGATCGTGCCGGTGTTCAACGCCTGGCAGGGCACCGGGTCCGTGTACTTCGCGTGCTTCGCGGCCGGGATGCTCGGCATCCAGATGTACAACCAGTTCGGTCAGGACTCCTCGGCGTTCTGGATGGTCGCGATGACGATCTCCTCCACCCGCGACGCCTACGCCGAACTGCGCGCGCGGGCCTACGCCCTGCTGCTGATCACCCTGCCGTACGCCGCGCTCGTCACCGTCCTCACCACCGCCATGCTCGGCGACTGGCAGCGGCTGCCCGAGGTGCTGGGGCTGTCCTTCGCGCTGCTCGGCGCGATGCTCGCGACCGGGGCGTGGACCTCCGCCCGCTTCCCGTACTCCATCCCGCAGGAGGGCTACAAGAACGTCGCCCCCGGCCAGACCGGGCTCGCGTGGATCTCGATCTTCGGCGGGATGATCGGGGCCGCGCTGCTGTGCGCGCCCGTCATCGCGCTCACGATCTGGCTGAACGTGAGCGCGGACGGCGACGGCCTCGCCTGGCTGCTGCTGCCCGTGGGCACGCTGTACGGGGCGGTGCTCACGGCGGTCGGCCTGCGGCTCGCCGCTCCCCGGACCGCCCGGCGGCTGCCGGAGATCCTCCAGGCGGTCAGCAAGGGGTGAGGACCGCCGGCCGGGCCGGGCCGGCCTCCGCCGGCGGCCGGGCTCAGCCGTCGCCGAGTGAGTCCAGGAACGGCTCGATGGCCGCGCGCCAGGCCTCCGGCTGGTCGTAGTGCACGAGGTGACCGGCGTCGGCGACCTCCGCGTACTGGCCCCGGGGCAGGACCCGGACCATCTCCTGGGCCTCGGCGCGGCCCAGCTCGCCGTCGAGGCCACGCACGACCAGGGCGGGGCAGCGCACCTGGGCCAGTTCCTCCCAGTGGGCGTCGTAGACCCAGGTCTCGCGGGAGCGGAGCATCTGTTCCGGGTCGAAGACGGGGCGCCAGCCGTCCGGGGACTCGGCCATCACCTCGGCGTAGAACTCGCCGCGGGCCGGGTTGGGCCGCTCCACCCAGGGGTCGTCCTCGCCGAACCACTTGCGGACGTCGGCGAGCGTGGCGAACGGCAGCGGCCAGGAGGCGAACCACTGGGCCCACTCGCGCTGCGACGCGGCGCCGAGCGCGGAGGCCCGCATGTCGCAGATGATCAGGCCGCGGACCAGGTCGGGACGCCGGGCGGCCAGCTGCCAGGCGGTCAGCGCGCCCATGGCGTGGCCGATGAGGACGACCGGGGCGAGTCCGAGCTGCTCCAGGGCGGCCTCGGCGTCGTCGACGTAGGCGTCCCGGGTGAAGGCGCCCCGCGGGGGCTTCTCGCTGCGGCCGTGGCCGCGCTGGTCGAGGGCGACCGCGCGGTACCGGCCGGAGAGCCAGCGGGCGGTGGGCGCCCAGTGCGAGGCGCGGCCCATGAGGCCGTGCAGTAACAGCACGCCCGGGGAGCCGCCGGCCCCACTCCGCCCGCCGTGCCCGTCCGCGTCCGGCCCGTCCTGCGCCGGGTCGGTCTTGGGCGGGTCGCCGAACTCCCAGGCCGCGAGGCGTACGCCGCCCGTCCCGGTCACGTCGATGCGTCGCGCCATGTCTGGCACCCCCCAAGCTTCGCGCGGACCGCGGCCTCCTCGGCCGGACGGTCCTGTGAACCGTGTTCTGCCTGCTGTGCCTGTCGTGCCGGGTCCGTGGTGGCACCCGTGCCCTGCGTCGCCCGCAGACTATCGAATGTGCTTTCGAAGATGCGGTTCTCGCGGGCAACACCCCTCGTTCGAGTGACCGCCCCCGGGGATTGATGGCCGCTGCCGGGGGGAGATCTTCAGCGGGGGGCGGACCGCTCGGGGAAACCGGTCCGCGGGGAATGACCCTGAGAGCTCGGGGCTCCGGGTCAACACGGGGGAGGACAGGCCCCGGCGCCGCACGGCGCCGGGGCTCTCTCCGTCCGAACGGCACATCCTCCCGCCCCCTCCCCGGCCGGGTGACATCGCTGTCAGACCGCGGCCCAGAGCCTCCACAGGTCATATGCCCCACGCGACAGCGTCGCACGGGAAGCGGACGAGCGCTGCCATTCGACGGACTGCGTCCGGGACGCGGTACGGATCACGCCAACGCCGCGAGCGCCGCTCCCGAAGCGGCGGCCTTCACCGGACGGACCGGCCCGACCGGCCTCGGCAGCCGCGGCCCGCTCAGGGCTTGGCGACGAACACGTGGGAGGCCACGTCCGACTCCAGTTCGGCCGCCTCGCCGCCGCTGCCCACCAGCACACCGCCCGCCGACTCCGTCACGCTCACCACCGAGCCGGGCTGCACGCCCGCCCGCCGCAGCGTGTACATCAGCTGCGCGTCCGTCTGGATCGGCTCGCCGATGCGGCGCACCACGACCGTCTTGCCCTCCGTACCGGGGTCGAGACTGGCCAGCGAGACCATGCCCTCGTCCAGGAACGGGTCGGCGCCGTCCTTCTCGCCCAGCTCCTCCAGGCCCGGGATCGGGTTGCCGTACGGCGACTCCGTCGGGTGCCGCAGCAGCTCCAGGACGCGGCGCTCCACGGCCTCGCTCATCACGTGCTCCCAGCGGCACGCCTCGGCGTGGACCTGCTCCCACTCCAGACCGATCACGTCCACCAGCAGGCACTCGGCGAGGCGGTGCTTGCGCATCACGCGCGTGGCGAGGCGGCGGCCCTCGTCCGTGAGCTCCAGGTGCCGGTCGGTCGCGACGGACACCAGGCCGTCGCGCTCCATCCGCGCCACGGTCTGGCTCACCGTCGGGCCGCTCTGGTCGAGCCGCTCGGCGATACGGGCGCGCATGGGGACCACACCCTCTTCCTCCAGCTCGAGGATGGTGCGGAGATACATCTCCGTGGTGTCGATCAGTCCGGACATACGTGCCCCTCGAATGAGATCTGCCGGAGGCTGGACGGCTCACCGGCGTGTGCGCTGGCCCTGCACCCAATTCTGCCGGATACCACCGACAACCGTGCCGCGGGAGGGAGAGCGGAGATTGCGGGCCCCGAAGCAGGGTACGGACTTCCGCTCGCGTGCCCCGGGGCCGTCGCGCGGCGCGGCCTCCGCTGCCGTGTTGACACCGCGCTGGTCCAGACCGCACCGTGATGCGCGACACGAGCCCGTGAGGCCAGTTCGAAGGGGATCCGTATGAGCGACCGCACGCCGGCCGGCCAGTTCCTCGACGCCGCGATCGACCTGCTGCGGCGGGTGCGCGACGAGGAGGCCGACAGCATCGCGGCGGCCGGGACCCTTCTGGCGGACACCGTCGCCGGCGGCGGCCGGCTCTTCGCCTTCGGCGCCGGGCACTCCTCCCTCGCCGCGCAGGACCTCGTCTACCGGGCCGGCGGACTCGCCCTGATGAACCTCCTCGCCGTGCCGGGCGTCGTCGGCGTCGACGTCATGCCCGCGCCGCTCGGCTCCGCCCTGGAACGCGTCGACGGCCTCGCGAGCGCCGTGCTCGACAGCTCCCCGCTGCGCGCGGGCGACGCCCTGCTCATCGTCTCCCTCTCCGGGCGCAACGCCCTGCCGGTGGAGATGGCCCTGCACGCGCGCGCCCTGGGGGTGAAGGTCATCGGCGTGACGTCGGTGGCCTACGCGTCGGAGACGACCTCCCGCCACGCCTCCGGCACGTACCTGAAGGACCACTGCGACCTCGTCCTGGACTCGAAGATCGCGGTCGGCGACGCGGAACTCACCCACGACAAGGTGCCCGCGCCCTTCGCCCCCGCCTCCACGGTCGTCACCTCGGCCCTGCTCCAGGCCGTCATGGCCACGACCGCGACGACCCTCGCCGACCGGGGCGTCGAGCCGCCACTGCTGCGCTCCGGCAACGTCGACGGGGGGCACGACTGGAACGCCCGCGTGATGGAGCAGTACGCGGACCGGATCTTCTACCGGCACTGAGCGGGAACGCCGGTGGCCGGTCAGGTGTGCGTGGGTGGCTCGGTCAGGTCCAGCAGGTCCAGGGCCGACGCGATGCGCAGCGCCACGTCCTCCGCGTACATCGCGTCGGACCGCTCGAACGCGCTGCGGCCCGCCCCCCGCAGGAACGTCACGACACCCAGGGTGCGCCCCCTGCTGCGCAGCACCGCGCACAGGGCGTGCACCGCGTCCGGCGGCCACTGGCGCGCCAGCGCCCACTCGCGGGCCCGCTCGGGCGGCGCCGCGCCCGCGCTCGCCCGCAGCGCCCCGACGCGCTCCACGCACTGCAGGGCGGGATGGCCCTCCGCGTAGCGCACGGGCAGCCCCGCCCGGCCCGCCAGCCTGCTCGGGCCCGGGGCGCCGGACGGCGTGGCGGCGATCCGCACCAGGCGGACCGGGCCCTCGGCCTCCGGGTCGGTCAGCGCGCCGCCGGCCACCCGGTCGATCAGCGCGTGGTCGGCGAATCCGGCCAGGGCGAACTCCAGGTGGACCGTCGCCGCCTCCGCCGGGTCCTCGCACTCGGCGGCCGCCCGCGCGGCCCGGTGCAGCTGCTGCGTGCGGAAGCGCAGCAGTGACGCCTCCTGCTCGTTCTGCTTGGTCTCCGTCACGTCCTGGAACAGCCAGCCCACGCCCAGCGGAACCGGCTCCTCCGCGAGCGGCGAGGCCAGCCGCAGGAAACCGCTGCGCCAGCACCGCCGGCGCTCCCCCTCCGGCGTGCGGACACTCACCCACACCTCGGCCGGCGCCGGTGGCGCGCCCTCCGCGAGCACGTGCTGCAACGCGCTCTCCAGCTCCTCCACGCCCTGCGAGAGCAGCTCCCCGAGCGGCCGCCCGAGCACCGACGTACGGCCCGTGCCCAGCGCCCGGGCCGCGTGCGCGTTCACCACGGCGGGCCGCAGGTCGACGTCGACCAGGACGACGCCCCAGCCGGCGTCCTCGAACAGCGCCTCGCTCAGCGCGATCGACCGCTCCAGGTCGATCTGCGCGTGCACCTCGCTGAAGGCGCAGTAGACCCCGGCCGGTTTCCCGTCGGGCCCGCGCACGGCCGCCGACTGCGTCCGGACGAGCACCCGCCCGCCGTCCTTCGTCAGCAGCGCGAACTCGTGCACCTGCCGGCCCGGGGCGTGCATGGCCGACAGCAGGCGCTCCTCGACCTCCTCGGCGTCAGCGCTGCGCACCGCCCAGCCGGTCAGGCCGCGTTTGCCGACGGCCTCGTCGGCGCTCCAGCCGAGGATCCGCTCGGCCTCGCGGTTCCAGTGCGTGACGACGCCGTCGGCGTCGAAGGCGCACAGCGCCGCGTCCATCCCGTCCAGCAGGGCGGCGAGCAGATCCGAGCCGTCCGCGCCGTCCCGCTCGGGCTCGTCCGGCCCCAGCTCGTCCGTGGTCCCACTACGCCGGGAAGCACTCACCTGGACCCCCTGCAGGCTGCGTCCGCACGTACGGCACGCCGGCTCGCTCCTTGCCCTCATTGAACTGGAACGTGACCCGGCGCACACCGAGTTCCCACAACATTGAAGGAATCGTTGTACGCGGGCAATCCCCACGTCAACGGCCCGTGACACCCCCGCTGCCCCGGCGCGCGTCCACCTCGATCTCGATCTTCATCCGGGGGTCGGCCAGGCCGCACACCATCATCGTCGCGGCCGGCCGCACCTCGCCGAAGCACGCGCGCAGCACCGGCCAGCACGGCTCGAAGTCCTCCCGCTCGGGCAGCAGGTACCGCACGCGCACGACGTCCGCGAACGAGCAGCCGGCCTTCGCGAGCGCGTCCCCGATGTTGCGCAGGCACTGCTCGGCCTGCTCCACCACGTCCTCGGAGATCGTCATCGTCGCGTAGTCGAACCCGGTCGTGCCGGACACGTGCACCTGGTCACCGTCCACCACGGCCCGGGCGTACCCGATCCGCTCCTCGTACACCGAACCGCTGAGAATCGCCTGCCGTCGCGTCATGGGGTCAAGGTCTCAGAAAAACGGTTGATGCGGGCCGGGACCGTTCCCTAGGGTTCCGGGTACACGAGAGAGGAGGTGGTTCGGCAGATGTATGGAAACCGGACGCGTGAGGTGGCTGCGGGCTAGCGGCCCGTCACCACACTTGTGCGGTGCCGAGCCAGCGCGTGAGCGACGCGTGCAGCCGGCCCAATCTCAAGCAGTCACCCGACCCGCGAGTCGCCGGTACGTCCGGCCGGCTCCTCCCCTGGAGGACCCAGACTCGCGGGTCGCCTGCGTTTCCAGGGGGCGATCATGCCGGGCAGTTGGCACCGCGACCGGGTGGGCAGTGCCCTGCGGGGCGAGAATCCGGCCGTCATACGGAGGCTGGACGCCGGGTTCGCGGCGATCGGCGATGTGCAGTTCCTGCCCGGATACTCGGTGCTGCTCACCGACGACCCGGCGGTGCGGCGGCTGTCCGAGCTGCCGCGGAGTCGGCGGCTGGCGTTCCTCGACGGCATGGACCGGCTCGGGGAAGCCGTGGAGCGGGCCTGCCGGCGGATGGATCCGGCGTTCCGGCGGGTGAACCTGGAGATCCTCGGGAACACCGACGGGTTCCTGCACGCGCACGTGTGGCCGCGGTACGGCTGGGAGCCTCCCGAGCGCGTGCGGCTGCCCGTGTGGCTCTACCCGCGCGGGATGTGGACCGAGGAGCGGTACGCCCTCGGGGCCCGGCACGGGCCGCTGCGCGCGGCGATCGGGGAGGAACTGGACCGGCTCACGGACCCGGGCGCGGGAACGGCCCCACCCGGGGACGGGTGAGGCCGGCCGTGGACGGGGCGGGTCAGTGGGCGATGTCCCCGTAGCCCTCGATCTCGCGGGGGTTGCGGCTGCCCGGGCCGACGTAGCGGGCCGAGGGGCGGACCAGCCGGCCCGTGCGCTTCTGCTCCAGGATGTGGGCGGACCAGCCGGCCGTGCGGGCGCAGGTGAACATGGACGTGAACATGTGCGCCGGGACCTCGGCGAAGTCCAGGACGATGGCCGCCCAGAACTCCACGTTGGTGGCGAGGACGCGGTCGGGGCGGCGGGCGTGCAGTTCCGCCAGGGCCGCCTTCTCCAGGGCCTCGGCGACCTCGAAGCGCGGGGCGCCCAGTTCGCGGGCCGTGCGGCGCAGGACCCGCGCCCTCGGGTCCTCGGCGCGGTAGACGCGGTGCCCGAAGCCCATGAGGCGCTCGCCCTTGTCGAGAGTCTGCTTGACGTAGGCCTCGGCGTCGCCGGTGCGCTCGATCTCCTCGATCATGTGCAGGACCCGGGACGGGGCGCCGCCGTGCAGCGGGCCCGACATGGCCCCCACCGCGCCGGACAGCGCGGCCGCGACGTCCGCGCCGGTGGAGGCGATGACCCGGGCCGTGAACGTGGAGGCGTTCATGCCGTGCTCGGCGGCGCTCGTCCAGTAGGCGTCCACCGCCGCCACGTGCTTGGGGTCGGGCTCGCCGCGCCAGCGGATCATGAAGCGCTCGACGACCGAGTTCGCCTTGTCGATCTCGCGCTGCGGCACCATGGGCAGGCCCTGGCCGCGGGCCGACTGGGCCACGTACGACAACGCCATGACGGCCGCCCGGGCCAGGTCCTCACGGGCCTGCTCGGCATCGATGTCGAGCAGCGGTTTGAGGCCCCAGACCGGGGCGAGCATCGCGAGCGCGGACTGGACGTCCACGCGGATGTCACCGGAGTGGACGGGAATGGGGAAGGGCTCGGCGGGGGGCAGGCCCGGATTGAAGGCGCCGTCGACGAGCAGGCCCCACACGTTGCCGAAGGAGACGTGGCCGACGAGGTCCTCGATGTCGACGCCCCGGTACCGGAGTGCGCCGCCCTCCTTATCCGGTTCGGCGATCTCCGTCTCGAACGCGACGACTCCCTCGAGACCGGGTACGAAGTCGGACATCAGGCGGCTCCTCGTGATGTAAGTGACAGATGGTGTGAGGTGGGGTGGGTCGTACCAACCATGTGTCAGTCAGCTGGTGCAGCGGGCGGCCGTCCAGTGGATCCACGGTCGTCCGCGGCGACTCGCGGTCCTGGCCGGTTGCCCCTGTGATGCCCCGAACGGTCGGCGGTCACCCAACCGGAACGGCACGGAAACGATATCTCCGAGTGCCAGGGTTGGGGAGGGTTCGCGGCACTCAGTGCCAGGCAGTGACGAAGGACACCGTCCGTACGGCAAGATGACCGGGTGACCGACCGCGACGACGTCCCCTTCGACCTGGCCTCGATGCGCAAGCAGTACCGGGCGGAGGGGCTCTCCGAGACCGAGCTGGCCGCCACCCCCGTCGCGCAGTTCGCGCGCTGGTTCAAGCAGGCCGCGACGGACGGCGGGCTGTTCGAACCGAACGCCATGATCGTCTCCACGGCCGACGCCGAGGGCCGGCCCAGCTCCCGCACGGTGCTGCTGAAGCACTTCGACGAGCAGGGCTTCGTCTTCTACACGAACTACGACTCCCGCAAGGCCCGCGACCTGGCGGAGAACCCGTACGTCTCGCTGCTGTTCCCCTGGCACCCCATGGCCCGCCAGGTCATCGTCACCGGGGTCGCGCGGCGCACCGGCCGGGACGAGACGGCCGCCTACTTCCGCACCCGGCCGCACGGCTCCCAGCTCGGGGCGTGGGCCAGCGCCCAGTCCTCGGTGGTCCCCACCCGGGCCGACATCGACGGCGCCTACGCCGAACTGGCCGCCCGCTACCCGGAGGGCGAGCAGGTGCCGGTGCCGCCGCACTGGGGCGGCTTCCGGGTCGCCCCGCAGGCGGTGGAGTTCTGGCAGGGCCGCGAGAACCGCCTGCACGACCGCCTGCGCTACGTGGAGCAGCCGGACGGCAGCTGGCGGGTGGAGCGGCTGAGCCCTTGAGGCCCCGTGGTCCCCGCGGTCAGCCCAGCGCCTCGTCCAGGAGCCGCGCCCACTGGGTGACCACCCGTTCGCGGCGGGCCGCGTCGTCCGTGAGGAGGTTGGCCAGGCCCAGGCCGCGGGCCATGTCGAGCAGGCCCTGGACCGTTTCGCGGACGCCGGGCACGGACTCGTCGGCGGCGAGGAGGTCGACGGCGATGCGGTGGGTCTCACGGCCGACGCGGGATTCGAGCTCGGTGACGCGGGGGCGCAGCTGCTCCTCGTTGGAGGCGGCCACCCACAGGTGCAGGGCGGCGCGGAACAGCGGACCGGTGTAGAGGTCGACCAGGGCGGCGACGACGGCGTGCCGGTCCCCGGCGGCGCCCTCGGGGAAGAGGGCGCGCAGGGCGGTGGAGCGCTCCTCGGCCACGTACTCGACGGCCGCCGTGAAGAGGTCCTCGCGGGTCGGGAAGTGGTGCTGGGCGGCGCCCCGGGAGACCCCGGCCCGCTCGGCGACGACGGAGACGGTGGAGCCCGCCCAGCCGTGCTCGGCGAGGCAGGCCACGGCGGCTTCCAGGAGCCGCTGCCGGGTGGCCCGGCTGCGGTCCTGCTTGGGGACTCTCTCCGCACGGTCGACCGTGCTCACACCACCCATGCCGGATCCCGTCGTTCGAGGAAGGCCGTCATCCCCTCGCGTGCCTGCGGGGAGGCGAACAGCCGGGCCGAGAGCGCGGTCAGGTCGGCCGCGTCCCGGTCGAAGGCTTCCAGCACCCTAGCCGTGAGCAGCCGTTTCGTCTCGGCCAGGGCGTCGGGGGCCGCCCTGCGCAGGCTGTCCAGGACCGGGGCCAGGACCGTGTCGACGTCCTCGGCGTACGCGGTGAGCAGGCCCGTCGCGGTGGCCTCGGCCGCGTCGAAGCGCTCGCCGGTGAGGTAGTACCGGGACAGGGCACGCGGGTCAGCGCGGGGCAGCAGCGGCAGGGAGATGACCGCGGGGGCGACGCCGATGCGGACCTCCGTGAAGGCGAAGGTGGCCGCGGTGGAGGCGACCGCGATGTCACAGGCGGCCAGCAGGCCGAGGCCGCCCGCGCGGACGTGGCCGGTGACGCGGGCGACGACCGGCTTGGGCAGCTCGACGATCCTTCGCAGCAGCGCGACCAGCGCCTCGGGGGGCGGTGGGTCCTTCAGGTCGGCGCCGGCGCTGAAGGTGGTGCCGGTGTGGGTGAGGACGACCGCGCGGACGCCGGTGTCCCGGCCGGCGTCCGCGAGCGCGTCGGCCAGTTCGCCGACCAGGGCCGCCGACAGGGCGTTGCGGCGCGGCGGCGCGTCGAGGGCCAGGGTCTGCACGGCACGCGCGCGGCTGCGGGCGATCAGGGTCATGCGCGCTCCCGGAGCCGTCGGCGGACGATCTTGCCGGAGGCCGCCCGCGGGACGCCGTCGACGCACGTGCCCCGGCGGATCCGCCGGCAGGGGGCCACGCGCTCGGCGACGTACCTCATGGTCTCCCCGGCGGCGTCCGGCGGCGGGACGTCCGCGTACTCGCTGCGGAACATGGCGGCTTCCTCCTCGCGGCGCGGTTCGCCTCAGTACGACTTGGGCAGGCCCAGGGTCTGGTGGGAGACGTAGTTGAGGATCATCTCCCGGCTCACCGGGGCGATACGAGCCACGCGCGCGGCTGTGATCAGCCGGGCCAGGCCGTACTCGCGGGTCAGGCCGTTGCCGCCGAGGGTGTGCACGGCCTGGTCGACGGCCTTCACACAGGCCTCCCCGGCCGCGTACTTGGCCATGTTGGCGGCCTCCCCCGCGCCCGTGTCGTCACCGGCGTCGTAGAGCGCGGCGGCCTTCTGCATCATCAGGCGGGCGAGTTCGAGGTCGATGTGCGCCTGGGCGAGGGGGTGGGCGATGGCCTGGTGGGCGCCGATGGGGGCGTTCCAGACGGTGCGGTCGCGGGCGTACCCGACGGCCTTGCCGAGGGCGTGGCGGCCCATGCCGATCGCGAAGGCGGCCGTCATGATCCGCTCGGGGTTGAGACCGGCGAACAGCTGGAGCAGGCCCGCGTCCTCGTCGCCGACGAGCGCGTCGGCGGGCAGGCGCACGTCGTCCAGGACCAGTTCGAACTGCTTCTCCGCCGCGTGGAGTTCCATGTCGATGGGGCGGCGCGCGAAGCCGGGGGTGTCGCGCGGGACGATGAACAGGCAGGGCTTGAGGCGGCCGGTGCGGGCGTCCTCGGTGCGGCCGACGATCAGGGTGGCGTCCGCGATGTCGACGCCGGAGACGAAGACCTTGCGCCCGGTGAGGATCCAGCCTCCGGTGTCCTGGTCGCGGCGGGCGGTGGTGGTGATGCGGTGGGAGTTGGAGCCGGCGTCGGGTTCGGTGATGCCGAAGGCCATCCGGCGGGTGCCGTCGGACAGGCCCGGGAGCCAGGTCTCCTTCTGGGCGTCGGTGCCGAAGCGGGCGATGACCGTGCCACAGATGGCCGGGGAGACCACCAGCATGAGGAGGGGGCAGCCCGCCGCGCCCAGTTCTTCGAGGACGATGGAGAGTTCGGCGATGCCGCCGCCTCCGCCGCCGTGTGCCTCCGGCAGGTTGACGCCCAGGTAGCCGAGCTTGCCCGCCTCGGACCAGAGGTGATCGGGGTCGGCGCCCGGGCCGTGACGACTGCCGAGGGCGGCGACGGCTGCCCGGAGCGCCTTGTGGTCTTCGGTGTCCATGGGACGTCCTTTCGGGTGCGGGTCGTATGTGGCTGGGCGCGCAGTTCCCCGCGCCCCTTCAGGCCTCCTGCACAACCGCCAGCAGCATCCCCGGCTCGACCTGCTGACCGGGTGCGACCGGCAAGGAGGTCAGGGTCCCTGGCACCGGCGCGGTGATCTTGTGCTGCATCTTCATCGCCTCCAGCCAGAGCAGGGGCTCGCCGGCCTTCACCGGTGCTCCCGCCGTGAGGCCGTCGGCGACGCGGACGACCGTGCCCGGCATGGGGGCCAGGAGGGAGCCGGGGGCGTGGTGGGCGGTGGGGTCGGGGAAGCGGGGCAGGGCCGTCAGGGCCGTGGTGTTGACGTACACCCGGTCGCCGTGGCGGGCGACCTCGAACCGGCGCCGGACGCCGTCCGCTTCGAGGACGACCAGACCCGCCTCGGCGTGCGCCACGCGCACCCCGTCCGCCTCAAGGCCCCGCCTGGTGTGCCGGTAGCGGGCCTCGTGCTCCTCGCCCGCCATCAGGTAGCGCTTGGTCTGCGGCTGCGAGGGGACGTTGCGCCAGCCGCCGAAACCGGGGCGGGCGCGGGCGCTCGCGTCGGCGAGGGCGGCGGCCAGGGGGGCGTGCGGGTCGGGGGCCGGTTCGGTCAGGTCCGCGAGGTGGCGGTCGTAGAAGCCGGTGTCCATGCGGGCCGCGGTGAACTCCGGGTGGCGCAGGGAGCGGACCAGGAGGTCGCGGTTGGTGACGGGGCCGTGGATCGCGGCCCGTTCCAGGGCGGAGGCCAGCTTCCGCAGGGCCTCCGCGCGGGTGGGCGCGTGGGCCACGACCTTGGCGATCATCGGGTCGTAGTGCACGCCGATCGTGTCGCCGTCGGTGTAGCCGGTGTCCAGGCGGACCGAGCCGGGGACCGCGAGGCGGTGCAGGGTGCCCGTCTGCGGGGCCCAGTCGCGGGCGGGGTCCTCGGCGTACAGGCGGGCCTCGACGGCGTGGCCCCGCGCCCGGGGCGGCTCGGGGGCGAGGGGGTGGCCCTCGGCGACACGGATCTGCTCCGCGACCAGGTCGAGCCCGAACACGGCCTCGGTCACCGGGTGTTCGACCTGGAGGCGGGTGTTCATCTCCAGGAAGTGCGCCGTGCCGTCGGCGACGAGGAACTCGACCGTGCCGGCGCCCACGTAGTCGACGGCCCGGGCGGCCCGTACGGCCGAGGCGTGCAGTTCCTCGCACAGCTCACCGGGCAGACCGGGGGCCGGTGCCTCCTCGATCACCTTCTGGTGGCGGCGCTGGAGGGAGCAGTCGCGGGTGCCCAGCGGCCAGACCGTGCCGTGCGTGTCGGCGAGGATCTGCACCTCGACGTGACGGCCGCGCTCCACGTACGGCTCGACGAAGACCTCGCCGTCGCCGAAGGCGCTCGCCGCCTCCGCGCGGGCGGCGGCCAGTTCGGCGTCCAGGTCCGCCAGGCGCCGTACGACGCGCATACCGCGGCCGCCGCCGCCCGCCGCGGCCTTCACGAGGACGGGCAGGTCGGCCTCGGTGACCTCGGTGAGCGGCTCGACGCCCAGGAGCCGCTTGGCGCGGGTCTTGGACGCCATGGCCTCGATGGCCTCCGGGGGCGGTCCTATCCAGGTCAGGCCGGCGTCCAGGACGGCCCGGGCGAAGTCCGCGTTCTCGGAGAGGAAGCCGTAGCCGGGGTGCACGGCGTCCGCGCCGGCGGCGAGGGCGGCCTTCACGACGAGGTCGCCGCGCAGATACGTGTCGGCGGGCGCCTCCCCCGGCAGGCGGACGCTCGCGTCGGCCACGCGGGTGTGCAGGGCGTGCGCGTCGGCGTCCGAGTGCACGGCGACCGTGTGGATGCCCAGCTCGCGGCAGGTGCGGAAGACGCGGCAGGCGATCTCGCCCCGGTTGGCGACCAGCACAGAAGTGATCACTGAAGGTTCCTCACATCCGGAAGACGCCGAAGCCGCCGCGCGCGCCCTCGTAGGGGGCGGTGTGGATCGCGGACAGGCACAGGCCGAGGACGGTGCGGGTGTCGCGCGGGTCGATGACGCCGTCGTCGTAGAGCCGCCCGGACAGGAACATCGGCAGCGACTCGGACTCGATCTGCTGCTCGACCATGGCGCGCAGCGCGGCGTCCGCCTCGTCGTCGTACGGCTGTCCCTTGGCCGCGGCCGACTGGCGGGCGACGATCGACAGCACGCCCGCGAGCTGCTGCGGGCCCATGACGGCCGACTTGGCGCTGGGCCAGGCGAAGAGGAAGCGGGGGTCGTAGGCGCGGCCGCACATGCCGTAGTGGCCGGCGCCGTAGGAGGCGCCCATGAGGACCGACAGGTGCGGGACGCGGCTGTTGCTGACGGCGTTGATCATCATCGCGCCGTGCTTGATGATGCCGCCCTGCTCGTACTCCTTGCCGACCATGTAGCCGGTGGTGTTGTGCAGGAAGAGCAGCGGGACGTCGCGCTGGTTGGCGAGCTGGATGAACTGGGCGGCCTTCTGGGACTCCTCGCTGAACAGCACCCCGCGGGCGTTGGCGAGGATGCCGACCGGATAGCCGTGCAGGGTGGCCCAGCCGGTGGCCAGACTGGTGCCGTACAGCGGTTTGAACTCGTCGAAGTCGGAGGCGTCGACGACCCGGGCGATGACCTCGCGCGGGTCGAAGGGGCTCTTCAGGTCGCCGGGGACGAGGCCGAGGAGCTCCTCGGGGTCGTACTCGGGCGGCTCGGCCGGGCCCGGATCGGCGTACGCCTTGCGGTGGTTGAGGCGGGCGACCACGCGGCGGGCCTGGCGCAGCGCGTCGTGCTCGTCGGCGGCGAAGTAGTCGGCGAGGCCCGAGACGCGCGCGTGCATCTCGGCGCCGCCCAGGGACTCGTCGTCGCTCTCCTCCCCGGTCGCCATCTTCACCAGCGGCGGGCCGCCGAGGAACACCTTGGCCCGCTCCCTGACCATGATCACGTGGTCGGACATGCCGGGGATGTAGGCGCCGCCCGCGGTGGAGTTGCCGAAGACGACCGCGACGGTCGGGATGCCGGCGGCCGACAGCCGGGTGAGGTCGCGGAAGATGGCGCCGCCGGGGATGAAGATCTCCTTCTGGGAGGGCAGGTCGGCGCCGCCGGACTCCACCAGGCTGAGCACGGGCAGCCGGTTGGCGAGGGCGATGTCGTTGGCGCGCAGGGCCTTCCTCAGCGACCAGGGGTTGCTCGCCCCGCCGCGCACGGTCGGGTCGTTGGCGGTGATCAGGCACTCGACGCCCTCGACGACCCCGATGCCGGTGACCAGGGACGCGCCGACGGTGTGGTCGCTGCCCCAGGCGGCCAGCGGGGACAGTTCCAGGAAGGGCGTGTCGGGGTCGAGGAGCAGCTCGACGCGCTCGCGGGCGAGGAGCTTGCCGCGCCCCCGGTGCCGTGCGACGTACTTCTCGCCGCCGCCCGCGAGGGCCTTGGCGTGCTCGGCGTCGAGGGCGGCGAGCTTGGCGAGCATGGCCTCGCGGTTGGCCCGGAAGTCGGCTCCGGTGGTGTCGAGCGCGGAGGTCAGGACGGTCACAGCAGGGCCTCCGGTATCTCCAGGTGGCGGGAGCGCAGCCATTCGCCGAGCGCCTTGGCCTGCGGGTCGAAGCGGTGCTGGGCGGCGACGCCCCGGCCGAGGATCCCCTCGACGACGAAGTTCAGGGCGCGCAGGCGGGGCAGCACGTGCCGGGTCACCTTCAGCGGGCGGCTCTCGGGGATCAGCTCCCGGAACCGTTCGACGGTCAGCTCGTGTGCGAGCCACCGCCAGGTGTCGTCGGTGCGGGTCCAGACGCCGACGTTGGCGTTGCCGCCCTTGTCGCCGCTGCGGGCCCCCGCGACCAGCCCGAGCGGGGCCCTCCGGCACGGCCCGGGCGGCAGCGGCTCCGGCAGGGGCGGCTCCGGGACGTCGTCGAGTACGCGGGTGTCCTGGGGCGGGGGCACGGTGACCCGGCGTCCGTCATCGAGGACGGCCACATGGTCGACCGCACCATGGGCGACGTACACGTCCTCGAACACCCCATAGGGGGCGCCCTTCCCGGGTGGCGCGAGCACATGGAAGCCGGGGTAGCTCGCCAGCGCCAGCTCCACCGCGGCCCCGCTCAGCGCCCGCCCCACGGCCTGCTGGTCCGGGTCCCGTACGACGAGCCGCAGCAGCGCGCTCGCGCCCTCCTCGGTGTCGGCGTCGGGCCGGTCGGTGCGGGCCAGCTCCCAGCGGACGTCCGCCACCTCCCGCAGCGCGGGCTCCATCTGGTCGCGCACCAGGGCGGCCTTGGCCTCGATGTCGAGGCCGGTGAGCACGAAGGCGACCTCGTTGCGGAAGCCGCCCAGCTTGTTCAGCCCGACCTTGAGGGTGGGCGGGGGCGCCTCGCCGCGCACGCCGTCGATCCGCACCCGGTCGGGCCCGTCCTGGCCGAGCCGTACGGTGTCCAGCCGGGCGGTGACGTCGGGCCCGGCGTACCGGGCACCGGCCGTCTCGTACAGCAGCTGGGCGGTGACCGTGCCGACGTCGACGAAGCCGCCGGTGCCGGGGTGCTTGGTGATCACGCAGCTCCCGTCCTCGTGCAGTTCGGCGAGCGGGAAGCCGGGGCGGCGCACGTCGCCGTCGCGGAAGAAGGCGTAGTTGCCGCCGGTGGCCTGCGCCCCGCACTCCAGGACGTGCCCGGCGACGACGGCCCCGGCGAGCCGGTCGTGGTCCGCCGGAGTCCAGCCGAAGTGGGCGGCGGCGGGCCCGGTGACCAGGGCCGCGTCCGTCACCCGCCCGGTCACCACGAGATCGGCGCCCGCGCGCAGGCAGGCCGCGATGCCGAAGCCGCCGAGGTAGGCGTGGGCGGCGAGGCTGCCCGGGTGCGCGGCGGTGAGGTCGTCGCCCTCGACGTGGGCCACGCGCACGGGGACGCCGAGCCGGTCGGCCAACGCCCGTACGGCGCCGGCGAGCCCGGCCGGGTTGAGCCCGCCGGCGTTGGTGACGATCTGCACGCCCCGCTCGTGGGCGAGGCCGAGGCACTCCTCCAGCTGCCGCAGGAAGGTGCGGGCGTATCCGGCGCCCGGGTCCTTGAGCCGGTCCCGGCCGAGGATGAGCATGGTCAGCTCGGCGAGGTAGTCGCCGGTGAGGACGTCGAGTTCGCCGCCGGTGAGCATCTCGCGCAGGGCGTCGAACCGGTCGCCGTAGAAGCCGGAGGCGTTGCCGACGCGCAAGGGCTCCGGGCGGGTCTCCCCCCGGGTGGGAAGGGTCGTCACGAGGCGGCTCCCCGCGGCGGGCGGCCGCCGCCCGGCGGTCCCGCGAAGGCCTGCGCGACGTCCAGCCAGCGGTCGGCGTCGGGGCCGTCGGCGCGCAGGGCCAGGTCGTCGCGGTGGGCGCGCTGCGTGACCAGGAGGCAGAAGTCGAGGGCGGGGCCGGTGACCCGCTGCGGGGCGTCGTCCGGGCCGTACGTCCACACCGCACCGGAGGGCGCCCGCAGCTCGACGCGGAAGGGCGCGCCGGGCGGGGTCAGCCCGTGCACGCCGAAGGCGAAGTCCCGGGTCCGCACCCCGAGCCAGGCCACATGCCGCAGCCGGTCGGTGGGTGGGCGCACCACACCCAGGGCGTCGGCGACGTCCTGCCCGTGCGCCCAGGTCTCCATGAGGCGGGCCGTCGCCATAGATGCGGCGGACATGGACGGCCCGTACCAGGGGAAGCGCGCCTCGGGCGGTGCAGCGCGCAGGGCCTGCTCCAGCGCCGCACGGCCCTCGCGCCAGCGGGCGAGCAGCGCCTCGGGCGGGAGCGCGGCGCCCTCTTCGGCCCCCTCGTCGACGAAGGAGTCCGGCGCCGTGAGGGCCTTCTCGACCAGGGCGTGGAAGGCGTCGGCGTCCGTGACCGCGAGCAGGGCGGAGCGGTCGGTCCAGGCCAGGTGGGCGATCTGGTGGGCCACGGTCCAGCCGGGGGCGGGGGTCGCGAGCGCCCAGTGCCGCGTGTCCGCCCCGGCGACGAGGCGGTCGAGTTCCTCGCTCTCCTGGCGCAGGTCGTCGAGCACGGACGTCGGATCGGACACGGGACGCTCCCCTCGGGGCACGGCGGTGTGCGGGGTCGGTGCCGGGTGGTTCGGGGTGGTGCGGCGTGCTGAGGAGCATGGCAGCGGGGCCGGAAACAATCAAGCGTGCTTGCATGAAAATGTGCGAGACGGCGGTGACGGGGAGGCGTGGCCGGAGCAGCTGGAGGGCGCCTTCGGGCGAGCGCGTCCGCCCGAGGACGACGAAGGGCGCCCCGCGTGCGGGGCGCCCTCGGTCACGTACGCGCGACGGTCAGAGCTTCTCGATCACGTAGTCGACGCACTTGGTGAGCGCCTCGACGTCGGCCGGGTCGATCGCCGGGAACATCGCGACGCGCAGCTGGTTGCGGCCGAGCTTGCGGTAGGGCTCGGTGTCGACGATGCCGTTGGCGCGCAGCACCTTCGCGACGGCGGCGGCGTCGACCTCGTCCGTGAAGTCGATCGTGCCGATGACCTGCGAGCGCTTGGCCGGGTCGGTGACGAACGGGTTCGCGAACTTCACGTCCTCGGCCCAGCCGTACAGCGTCCGCGCGGACGTGGCCGTGCGGCGCACCGACCAGTCCAGGCCGCCCTGGCCGTTGATCCACTCCAGCTGCTGGTTCAGCAGGAAGAGGGTGGCCAGAGCCGGGGTGTTGTACGTCTGGTTCTTGCGGGAGTTGTCGATCGCCGTGGGCAGCGAGAAGAACTCCGGGACGTGGCGGCCGGAGGCGTGGATCCGCTCGGCGCGCTCGATGGCGGCCGGGGAGAACACGCCGATCCACAGGCCGCCGTCGGAGGCGAAGGACTTCTGCGGGGCGAAGTAGTAGACGTCCGTCTCGCTGATGTCGACCGGCAGGCCGCCGGCGCCGGACGTGGCGTCCACCAGCACCAGGGCGCCCTCGTCGGCGCCCGCCACGCGCTTGATCGGCATGGCGACACCGGTGGAGGTCTCGTTGTGGGTGAACGCGTAGACGTCCACGCCCGCCTCGGCGACCGGCTCGGGGTGGGTGCCCGGGTCGGCGGAGATGACGTCCGGGTCGGCCAGCCACGGGGCGAGCTTGGCGGCCTTGGCGAACTTCGAGGAGAACTCGCCGAAGCTGAGGTGCTGCGACTTGTTCTCGATCAGGCCGTGCGTCGCGATGTCCCAGAACGCGGTGGAGCCGCCGTTGCCGAGGATCACCTCGTAGCCGTCGGGGAGCCGGAACAGCTCGCTGATGCCCTCGCGGACCTGGCCGACCAGGTTCTTGACGGGAGCCTGGCGGTGAGAGGTGCCCAGCAGGGAGGTGCCGGTCGCGGCGAGGGCGTCCAGCGCCTCCGTCCGCACCTTGGAGGGTCCCGCGCCGAAACGTCCGTCCGCGGGCTTGATGTCAGAGGGAATCTGGATCTCAGCCACGAGCCGGAGCGTATCTCTTCGGCGAAACCGGACGGAAAACGTGTCCGTTCGATGAGACGAGCCGGACGGGCCCCGAGCCCCGGTCTCCGCGGGCCCGGGGCGGACGGCAGGCCCCTCGTGGAATCTTGGGTTCCGGGTGACACTCTGCGACAGGACGGGCAGAGGAGGTCCCGTAGTGGATCTGGGTGACGGGCGGTACGTGCTGACCCAGCGGCTCGGCGGCGGCGGGATGGGGGAGGTCCATCTGGCCGAGGACCGGCACTTGGAGCGGCCGGTGGCGGTCAAGCTCCTGCGGCCCGGGTACCTGGGCAACGCGGACATGCAGGCCCGGTTCCTGCGGGAGATCAAGATCACCGCGGGTCTGGAACACGACAACGTCGTGCGGGTCTACGACTCCGGCGTGGACGAGAAGGACGGCCGGCCCCTGCTGTTCCTCGTCATGGAGCGCCTCGACGGCACGTCGCTGGGCGACCTCGTCGCCCGGGAGCGTGCCGGGAACGGGACAGTGCCCCTGGCGGACGTCATCCGCTGGGGCCGGCACGTCTGCCGTGCGCTGGAGGCGGCCCACACGCGCGGGTTGGTGCACCGCGACCTCAAGCCCGGCAACGTGCAGATCACCGCGCGCGGCAAGGCGGTCCTCCTCGACTTCGGCATCGCCTGCTTCCAGGAGGACGGGCAGGGCCGCACCCAGATCACCCCCGCGGGGTGGATCGTCGGCACCAAGGAGTACGTGTCTCCCGAGCAGAGCCGGGGCGAACGCGTCGGGGCCGCTTCGGACCTGTACTCGCTCGGGTGCCTGCTGTACGCGATGTTGACGGGCGGGCCACCCTTCACGGACGGGGACGTCCTGTGGCAGCACCAGAACGCCGAGCCGCGCAGACCCGGGTCCCGCCGTGACGACTTCTCGGTTCCGTGGGAGCTCGACAGTCTCGTCATGGACCTTCTGCGCAAGGACCCGGAGGCACGTCCGGCCTCGGCGGCCGAGGTGCACGCCCGGCTCGGTGAGGTCGGGGCGCGGATCGAGCGGCAACGGGTCCGGCCCGCCCACGTGGCCGCGCTCCCCGCCACGGAACCGGCCCCGTCGTCCACTCCCTCCCTCCCCTCGCTGCCCCTTCCGTCTCCCCCCGCGGTCCCCACCCCCGGGGTCGGGGCCGGGACCCCTCCGTGGGCGGACAAGGTCTTCCGGACCGAACTGCCCGACTGGTGGCCGGATCCCGAGGAGGGCGGGGAGGAGCCGGAGGAGCCCGCGGCGCCCGAGCGGGCGACCGGCTCCCAGGCGCCTGCGCCGGCCGAGGAGCCGTCCGGTCCCTCCCCTGCCCAGGCCTACTGGGACATCCGCGTTCGCCTCGCGGTGCGCTACGAGGTGGCCGGCTCGGCCCTGATCGCGGGCCTCGGCACCTTCGGTCTGCTGCTCGGAGCAGGTGGGGTGGGTACGCGGGCCTCGGCCGTGTGGGGGCTGCTGGCCTCGCTGACTCTCCTCCTGGTGGGCGTGGGCACGCAGTCCGAGGCGTACGAGGCGGAGGAGTCGCTGTCCGGCTGCGTGGCACTGCTGTGGCTCCCGGCCCTGGTCGGGGGAGTGTGGCTCGTCGCCGCCAAGGCCGACTTCCGCTGGTACAACGACCTCGCCATCGGCTTCGGGATCAGTCTCGGCGAGTTCTTCCTGGGCATGGCCGCCGGGACCCTGGGTGAGGTGGGCGGCACGAACAAGGGAGCCGGTGTGCAGGCCGCGCTGACCACGCTGCTGCTCGCCGGCCTCTCCTCGGTCCTGGTCGCGGTGAACCTGCACTTCACCTGGTGGACGACCCTGCTGACCGGTGCGGGAACGGCGATGGGCTGCACCGTGCTGTTCGCGTTGCTGTACGCGGCGGCCGTCGGCGACTGATCGCCGGCCCGCGCGACCCGCCGCCGGTCACGGCCGGTGCCCGGATGCATCCTGGACCCATGACGGATCTCTCGGCTCTCGAAGCGGAGTTGCGCGCGGCCGTCCGGGGCGAGGTCGCCTTCGGGGCCGGGGCCAGGGCGCTGGTGACCATGGACGCGTCCAACTACCGGCGGGTGCCGCTGGGGGTCGTGGCCCCCGTGGACGCCGAGGACGTGGCCGCCGTGCTGGCGGTGTGCCGGGAGCACGGGGTGCCGGTCGTGGCGCGGGGCGGGGGGACGTCCATCGCCGGGCAGGCCACCGGGACCGGTGTCGTCCTGGACTTCACCCGGCACATGAACCGGCTGGTCGCCCTCGACCCCGGGGGACGCACGGCCGTCGTGCAGCCGGGGCTCGTGCTGGACCGGCTCCAGGAGGCCGCCGCCCCGCACGGACTGCGCTTCGGCCCCGACCCCTCCACCCACAGCCGCTGCACGCTCGGCGGCATGATCGGCAACAACGCGTGCGGCTCGCACTCGGTCGCGTGGGGCACCACCGCCGACAGCGTGCGCGAGCTGGACGTCCTCACCGCGCGCGGGGAGCGGCTGCGGCTCGGGCGGGAGTGGGCCGGGGCACCGGAGGGCCTGCGGGCGCTGGTGGAGGGGGAGCTGGCCGGGCTGCGCACGGGCTTCCCGGACCTGCCCCGCCGCATCTCCGGGTACGCGCTGGACGCCCTGCTGCCCGAGAGGGGAGCCGACGTGGCCCGCTCCTTCTGCGGGAGCGAGGGCACCCTGGGCGTCCTCACGGAGGCGGTCGTGCGTCTGGTCGAGGCGCCACGCGCGCGTGCGCTGGCGGTGCTGGCGTACGCCGACGAGGGCGCGGCGGCCGAGGCCGCCTCCGGACTGCTGCCGTACCGGCCGCTGACGGTGGAGGGCATGGCGGCGGACCTGGTGCCGTCGGCCGTCGAGCTGCCGCGGGGCGGGGCCTGGCTGTTCGTGGAGACCGGCGGGGAGTCGCAGGCGGAGGCACGCGCGCGTGCGGAGACGATCGTGCGGGCGGCGGACGTCCTGGACGCGCTGGTCGTCACCGACCCGGCCGGGCAGCGGGCGCTGTGGCGGATCCGGGAGGACGCGAGCGGCACGGCGACCCGGATGCCGGACGGCACCGAGGCCTGGCCGGGCTGGGAGGACTGCGCGGTGCCGCCGGAACGGCTGGGCGCCTACCTGCGGGACTTCCGGGCCCTGCTCGCCTCGCACGGCCTGCGCGGCGCGCCGTACGGGCACTTCGGGGACGGCTGCATCCACGTCCGCATCGACTTCGACCTGCTCACCGGTCCCGGGGTCGCCCGCTTCCGCCGCTTCTCCGGGGAACTCGCGGACCTGGTGGTGGCGCACGGCGGGTCGCTGTCCGGGGAGCACGGCGACGGGCAGGCCCGCGCCGAACTGCTGCCGAAGATGTACGGGCCCCGCCTGGTCGGCCTGTTCGAGCGGGTGAAGGGCCTGTGGGACCCGGACGACCTGCTCAACCCCGGCATGCTGGTCCGGCCCGCGCCCCTGGACTCCGGCCTGCGCTTCGCCGTCCTGCCCCGCGAGCCCGTCGACGTCGCCTTCGGCTACCCCGGCGACGGCGGTGACTTCACGGCAGCGGTGCGCCGCTGCGTGGGCGTCGCCAAGTGCCGCACCGCGTCGGTGTCCGGCCCGGCCGTGATGTGCCCGTCCTTCCGGGCGACGGGCGCGGAGGAGCACTCCACGCGCGGGCGGGCCCGGCTGCTGCACGAGATGCTCGCGGGCGAGGTGGTCACCGGCGGCTGGCGCTCGCCCGAGGTGCGGGACGCGCTGGACCTGTGCCTGTCCTGCAAGGGCTGCCGCTCGGACTGCCCGGTCGGCGTCGACATGGCCACGTACAAGGCGGAGTTCCTGCACCACCACTACGCCGGGCGCCGGCGCCCCGCCGCGCACCACTCGATGGGACGGCTGCCGCTGTGGCTCAGGGCGGTGTCGCGCACCCGCACGGCCTGGCTGGTCAACGCGCTGTCCCGGGTACGGCTCTTCGCCGCGCCGGCGAAGCGGCTGGGCGGGATCGCACCGGAGCGGCAGCTGCCGCGGGTGGCGCGGCGGACGTTCAGCCGGTGGTGGGAGCGGCGGCGGGGCGGGGCGGGGAGCGGAGACGCGGCCGGGGACCTGGTCGTGCTGTGGCCGGACACCTTCACGGAGCACTTCTCCCCCTCCGTGGGGCGGGCCGCCGTGCGGGTGCTGGAGGCCGCCGGGTTGCGGGTGGCGCTGCCGCCGACCGTGCACCTGCGCAGACCGCCCGTGGGCGACGGCAGGACGGTGGCCCTCGACCCCGTGTCGCTGCTGCGCGGGAGGGGCCGGGTCTGCTGCGGTCTGACGTACGTCTCGACCGGGCAGCTCGACCGGGCCCGGGCGGTCCTGCGGCGCACGCTCGACCTGATGGAACCGGTGCTGGAGACCGGCGCGCCGGTCGTGGTGCTGGAGCCCGGCTGCGCGGCCGCGCTGCGCACGGACGCCCCGGAGCTGCTGCACGACGACCCGCGGGCGGCCCGCCTCGCCGCGCAGGTCCTCACGTTCGCGGAGGTGCTGGCCCGGCACGCCCCCGGCTGGGCGCCGCCGCGCGTGGACCGCCCGGTGGCCGGCCAGACCCACTGCCACCAGCACGCGGTGCTCGGCGACGCGGCCGACCGCCGGCTGCGCCGGGCCGCCGGGCTGACCGGTGAACTCAGCGGCGGCTGCTGCGGTCTGGCGGGTGACTTCGGCTTCACCAAGGGCCACTTCGCGGTGTCCGCCGCCTGCGCGGAGGACCAGCTCCTGCCCTCGGTGCGGGACGCCCCGGACGGCACGGTGGTCCTGGCGGACGGCTTCTCCTGCCGGACGCAGCTGGAGCAGCTGGCGGGGGTGCGCGGCAGGCATCTGGCGGAGGTGCTGGCGGACGCGTTGGAGGACGCGTTGGAGGACGCCCCCGCGGCGCGCGGGGGCGAGTGAGGCGTTCGGGCCACACGGCGGGCGGACCCGAGTGTCCGGGGCCGGCAGCGGCGGGGCCGCTCCTAGGCTCACGGCACCAGTCCCCGCCCGTCCAGGGCCGCTGCTCGAAGGAGCCCGCGCATGAGCGTCCGCGTCCAGCCGATCACCCGTGACGAGCACCTCGCGTTCGTCGCGGCCCGTCCCTCCGCCAGCCACACCCAGGTCCCGTCCTGGGGCGCGGTGAAGCCCGACTGGGAGGCGGAGAGCCTCGGCTGGTTCGACACGACCGGGCAGCTCGTCGGCGCGGGCCTCGTGCTGCTGCGCCCGCTGCCGGGGCCGCGGCTGCCCGGCCTGCGGCGGTACCTGGCCTACCTGCCCGAGGGCCCGCTGATCGACTGGCACCGGCCCGGCCTGGAGCGCCTGCTGGAGCCGATGGTCGCCCACCTGCGGCGGCGGGGCGCCTTCGCGGTGCGGATGGGCCCGCCGGTCGTGGTGCGCCGCTGGAGCGCCGAGACGGTCAAGGCGGCGATCGCGGACCCGGCCGCCCGCCGGCTGCGCGACGTACGGGCCACGTCGTACGAACCGCGGGCCGGGCAGGTCGCGGACGCCCTGCGCCGCATGGGCTGGCGGCAGGACGGGAGCGGCGGGGCGTCCGGCTTCGCCGCGGGCCAGCCCCGGTACGTCTTCCAGGTGCCGTTCGCCGGCCGCTCGCTGGAGGACATCCACAACGGCCTCAACCAGCAGTGGCGGCGCAACATCAAGAAGGCGGAGAAGGCCGGCGTGAAGGTCGTGCGCGGCGACCTGGAGGACCTTCCGGCCTTCCACGAGCTGTACACCGAGACCGCCGGGCGCGACGGGTTCCTCCCGCGTCCGCTCTCCTACTTCCAGGGCATGTGGCGCGCGCTCACCGCCGAGCACCCGGACCGGATGCGGCTCTACCTGGCCCACCACGACGGCGAGGTGCTCGCCGCCGCCACCATGCTGACCGTGGGCGAGCACGTCTGGTACTCCTACGGCGCCTCCACCGCCCGCCGGCGCGAGGTCCAGCCGAGCAGCGCCGTGCAGTGGCGCATGATGACCGACGCGCACGAACTCGGCGCCGCCGTCTACGACCTGCGCGGCATCACCGACACCCTGGAGGAGTCCAGCCCCCTGCTGGGGCTGCTCCGCTTCAAGGTGGGCACGGGCGGCGAGGCCGTCGAGTACCTCGGCGAATGGGACTACCCGCTCAACCGGCCGCTGTACAAGGCGTTCGCCCTCTACCTGTCCCGCCGCTGAGGCAGCGGGAGCACCGGGGCGGGCGTCTCACCGCGCGAGACAGAGGCAAAAGGGCTTCACGCACCTGACCCAGTCCATTACTCTGGACTGCGAAGTACACCGGGATGTACGCGGAGTGCAGGCCGGTGTACGGACCGCCCCCCCTTCGCGCCGACGAGCACAGGACCGCCCGTGACCACCCCCGACAGCGTCACCACGCCCCCGTCCGCGACCACCGCGTCGCCCGCGTCCGGCACCGCCCCCGGCCCGGGCCGGCTGGGCTCCCTCGGACCCGTGGGTCTCGTCCTGGCCGGCGGCATCTCCGTGCAGTTCGGCGGCGCCCTGGCGGTGACGCTGATGCCGAGGGCCGGGGCCCTCGGGGTGGTGGCGTTGCGCCTGCTCGTCGCCGCGGTGGTGCTGCTGCTGATCTGCCGTCCCCGCCTGCGCGGCCACTCGCGCGCCGACTGGGGCACGGTCGTCGTCTTCGGCATCACCATGGCCGCGATGAACGGCCTGTTCTACCAGGCCGTCGCCCGCATCCCGCTGGGCCCCGCGGTCACCCTGGAGGTCCTGGGCCCGCTCGCCCTGTCGGTCCTGGCGTCCCGCCGCGCGGTCAACCTCGTCTGGGCGGCCCTGGCCCTGACCGGTGTCTTCCTCCTCGGCGGTGGGGGCTTCAGCGGGCTCGACCCCGCCGGAGCGGCCTTCGCCCTGGGGGCCGGCGCCATGTGGGCGGCGTACATCGTCTTCAGCGCCCGTACGGGCCGCCGCTTCCCGCAGGCGGACGGGCTGGCCCTGGCGATGGCGGTGGGCGCGGTGCTGTTCCTGCCGCTGGGCATCGCCGAGTCGGGCATCAAGCTGGCCGACCCGGTGACCCTGGGCCTGGGCGCGGCGGTGGCCCTGCTCTCCTCCGTCCTGCCCTACACGCTGGAACTGCTCGCCCTGCGCCGCCTGCCCGCCTCCACCTTCGCGATTTTGATGAGCCTGGAACCGGCCATCGCCGCCACGGCCGGCTTCCTGATCCTCGACCAGTCCCTGACGGCACCGGAGGCGGCGGCGATCTCTCTGGTCATCGCGGCGAGCATGGGCGCGGTGCGCACCCAGGTGGGCCGGGGGCGGGGGAAGACGGCGGCTCGGGGCAACGCGGTGCCGCCGGGCTGAAACCGGCCGCCCAGCGGTCGCGGCGCGTCACGCCCGCCCGTCGGTGACCGGCCCTGCCGTCCCGTGCGCCAGGAGCGCGCTCAGCGGGGTGCCGTTCATCCACGCGTCGAGCCGGTCGACGTCGATCAGCGTCGAGCGGCAGCGAGCGGCGGTCCTGCGTACGCGCCCGCCGAGGGGGCCCAGGACGACCTGGACGGTCACCTCGGCCCCGAGCCGCCGGCGAGCGTTCTCGCAGAACGCGCGGACGTCCCCCGGATCCACCGGCTGGTCCGCGCACTCCCGTACGCACTGCACCACCGCCTTCCGGCCGTCCGGCAGGGTGCCGATCACGTCGGCGCCCTGCGGGGCCCGGCCCGTGACCTGCCGCACGTCGGTGCAGCCGTCCCGGCGGCACAGGTCCGCGACGTACTCCGCGAACGCGACGGAGTCCAGCTCGAAGACCGGCTCCGGCAGGCGCCGGTAGCGCTCCAGCCGCTCCTGCCTCGCCCGCACGCGGACCCAGAGGTGCGAGTCCTCCCCCACCGGATCGCGCGAGCCGAACACCGCTGCGGCCGCACGGAGCCACGCCGACGGCAACCACTTCTCCATGGACGCCCCCTCCCCCGTTGTCATTCCCCCGTCCGCGGCGCGGCTACCGGGCGACGCGGAAACCCACGTCGTCGATCCGGAACGTCGGATGGCTCCGGCGGCGCACCGAGGCGCGGCAGCTCCAGTGCTCGTCGGACCAGCCGCCGCCGCGGAGCACCCGGTAGGTGCCGTAGACGTCGGGGTCGTAGAGGTCCCAGCACCAGTCCCAGACGTTGCCGAGCATGTCGTACAGGCCCCAGGCGTTGGGCTGCCTGCCGCCCACGGGGTGGATCCTGCCGCCCGCGTTCCCCCGGTACCAGGCGATCTCGTCCAGGGGGCCGTAGCGCGGGCCGGTGCCGCCGGCGCGGCAGGCGTGCTCCCATTCGGCCTCGGTCGGCAGCCGGTAGCCGTCGGCGGAGGCGTCCCAGCCGACCGTCCCGCCGTCGCGCACGCGGTACGCGGGGGCCAGCCCGTCGCTCCGGGACAGGGCGTTGCAGAAGTGGACGGCGTCCCACCAGGACACGCCCTCCACCGGCAGCCGCTCGCCCCGGGCCGTGCTCGGGGTGCGACCGGTGATCTCGGCGTACCACTCCTGGGTGACCGGGAAGGCCGACAGCCGAAACGGCGCGACGTCCACCGCCCAGCTGCGTTCGGTCCGCCGGTCCGACAGCGTCACCCGCCCGGCCGGGACGGTGACCATCGCGCGCTCCGGGTCCCCCATGACCGGCCACCCTACGCGGGGGCGCCCGGCCGCCACCGAGCGCCCACGCCGCCTGCGCTACCGGCTGAGCTTCCGGAACCGCCGTACCGCCAGGGGCAGGAAGACCGCCGTGAGGATCACCGGCCACACCCCGGCCATCAGCAGCGCGTGCTGCTCCACCCAGCTGTCGCCGCCGCCGACCGGCGTGCCGAACAGCTCCCGGGTGGCCGCCGCCGTGGAGGAGATGGGGTTCCAGGCCGCCACCCAGCCCAGCCAGTCGGGCATCAGCTGCGGCGCGACGAAGATGCTGGAGATCATCGTCAGCGGGAAGGCCACCGCGAACAGGCCGCCCGCCGCCTCCGGGTTGGGCACGAGCAGGCCCAGCCAGACGCCGATCCAGATCAGCGCGAACCGCAGCCACAGCAGCAGCCCGAACGCGGCGAGGAAGCCGAGGCCGCCGTCCGGCCGCCAGCCCATGGCGAGGGCGGTGAGCATCATGATGGCCAGCTCGGCGCAGGCGACGATGAGGTCGGTGACCCCGCGGCCGGCCACCACGGCGGAGGACGCCATCGGCATGGAGCGGAAGCGGTCGATGACGCCCTTGGTGGAGTCGTAGACCACGACCGTGGCGGTGTTGATGAAGCCGAACGCCATGGTCATCACGAACATGCCCGGCATCAGGAAGTCCCTGTAGTCCCCGCCGCCCGGCACCGTCATCGCGCTGCCGAAGACGTAGCCGTAGAGCAGCACGGACAGGATCGGGAAGCCCAGCTGCCAGGCGATGTTGACCGGCTGGCGCTGGTAGTGGGTCAGGCCGCGGCGGACGATGTTCCAGCAGTCGGCGAGCAGCCAGTACGTGCCGCTCCGCGTGCCCGGGGTGCTCAGGTCGACGGCGCTCATGCCGCGGCCCCCTTCTCGGTCCGGTGTCCGGTCAGGCGCAGGAAGACGTCGTCGAGGCTCGGCCTGCGCAGTCCGATGTCCTCCACGCGGACGCCCTCGTCCTGGAGGGTCCGCGCCACCTCCGTGAGGGCCGCGACCCGGTCGGCGACCGGGGCGTGCACCCGCGACTCGGCCTCGTCCGCCTCCGGTTCGCCGTCGGTGACCCGGGCGACGACCTTCACCACCCGCGGGATCTCGGACCGCTCGGCGACCACGACCTCGATCCGGTCGCCGCCGACCAGGCCCTTCAGCCCGTCCGGGGTGTCGTCCGCGATGGCCCGGCCCTGGTCGATGACGGTGATGCGGGAGGCGAGCTTGTCGGCCTCCTCCAGGTACTGCGTGGTCAGCAGCACGGTCGTGCCGCTCGCCACCAGGGCCCGGACGGAGTCCCAGACCTCGCCGCGGCTGCGCGGGTCCAGGCCGGTCGTCGGCTCGTCGAGGAAGAGCACGGCCGGGGCCAGGATCATCGACGCGGCGAGGTCGAGGCGGCGCCGCATGCCGCCGCTGTACTTGCCGACGCCCCGGTCGGCGGCGTCGGTCAGGTCGAACTGCTCCAGCAGCTCGGCCGCCCGGAGCCTGGCGCGCCTGCCGCCGAGGTGGAACAGGCGGCCGAACATCTCCAGGTTCTGCCGGCCGGTCAGCACCTCGTCGACCGCCGCGTACTGGCCGGTGAGCCCGATCCTGGCCCGCACCTCGCGCGGCTGCCGGGCCACGTCGAGGCCGGCGACCGTCACCCGGCCCCCGTCCAGCCGGATCAGCGTGGACAGGATGCGCACGGCGGTGGTCTTGCCCGCGCCGTTCGGCCCGAGCAGGCCGTGCACCGTGCCCTCGCGCACCGCGAGGTCGAAACCGTCCAGGGCGCGCTTGTCGCCGTACCGCTTCTCCAGCGCCTCGGCGCGCACCGCGTATCCGTCCATGTCGCCCCTCCCGTGGCTCGTGCCGTGTCGCGGCACTGAACTGAGTACAGCGTACCCGATTACGCGTACATCGTACTCAGTTTTTTGCGCGGGGCCCTAAGCTGGGCTCATGACGAGCGGTACGCGTGGCAGTGGCGGTACGGAGACCAGCGGCAGCGGCGACATCGCCCGCACCCTGGAGCTCCTGTGGGACACCGGCCGGCGCCCGAGCCGCGGGCCCAAGCCGACCCTGACCCTGGACCGGATCGTGGAAGCGGCCGTCCAGGTGGCGGACGCCGAGGGCCTGGAGGGACTCTCCATGCGCCGTGTCGCGGCCGAGCTGGGCACCGGCACCATGTCGCTGTACCGGTACGTCCCCGGCAAGGGCGAGCTGCTCGACCTCATGCTGGACCGGGTCCAGCGCCCCTCGGAGAACCCGGCCGACCTGGGCGACGGCGGCTGGCGCGCGGCCCTGGAGGCGCTGGCCCGGGCGACCCTCGCCCTGTACCGCCGCCACCCCTGGCTGCTGCACGTCAACCAGTCCCGCCCGATCCTCGGCCCGAGCGCCCTCGACGGCATGGAGAAGGTCCTCACCCGGATCCGCCCGATGGGGCTGAGCGACCCCGAACTGGTCTCCGCGATCATCATGATCGACGGGTACGTCGTCGGGGCCGCGCGCACGCAGCTGTACCAGCTGGAGGCGGAGCGCCGGACGGGCCTGACGGACGCCGAGTTCTGGCAGGCGCAGGTGCCGGTCCTGGAGAAGGCCATGGCGTCGGGCCGCTATCCCGTCATGGCGTCCCTGTCCGAGGACACCTTCGGACCCGACTTCGACCACTTCGAGTTCGGGCTGCAGCGCATCCTGGACGGCCTGGAGGTCCTGGTGGAGCGGCGGCGGGACCCGGACCGGGGCACGGCGCGGGGGCGGTGCCCCGGCCACCGGTCCGGGTGACCCCACCGGCGTCAGCCGGTCCCCGCGTCAGCCGGCCCGCCGCGTCTCCTCGGCGGCACGGGCGGCAGCGCCGCCCCGGTGCCCGGGCCCGCGTGCCGCCGACCGGGGACCGGCGGCCGGGGACCGGCGGCCGGGGACCGGCGGCCGGACCTGCCGCTCGGGTGACCCGGCCGGCGCGATCCGCAGCTGCGGGCCGGGTCCGGAGTCCGGAGTCCGGCACGGCCGCTCCGACGGGCGTCCCGCGTGACTCCGCGCTGCGGGGGGTCCGCGCCGGGCAGCGCTCGACCCGCCCCGCCCCGCCGGGCCTTCGCGAGTACGGCGTCCTGGCCCGGTGCTCGGTGCCGCCACGGTCGTTCATCCGGACGACCGCGGAGTCGAGCAGGGCGGGAACGGCCGGAGTGCCGGCCGGGCCGCGCGGCCGGACGCGCGGCCCGGGTGCGGTGCTCGCGGGTCGTCCCGCCGTCCTCAGCCCCGCCGCCGCAGCCTGCGCAGGCCGAACACGACGACCAGCGCGACACCGGCGGCGATCGCCCCCGTCTTGAGGTCGCCGCTCAGCCCTTCGCCCCCGGCGCCCTCCGAGGATGCCGAACCCCCGTTCCCGGACGGCCCGCCGGAGCCGCCTCCCCCTGGCGCGTCCTGCGGTTCCACCGGACTGTCGGCGCCCTCCGCGCCGTACATCAGCCTGGTCCCGTCGGCCGTGTAGGTGACGGACTCCCCCTGCCCGAGGAACGGCACGCCGAGCCGCTCCTTCCGCTTGATCCTCCCGCCGTTCCAGTCGTAGGCGATCGCCCCGAAGTAACTGCGCACGACGAGGTGTTCGCCGTCGGGGGAGAGCGTCGCGTCGGTGGCCTCCAGGTCGGGGACGGCCGCGACGGGCCGGAACACGTTCGTGCCGCCCGCGGAGAGGTCGGCGGGCCCTTCGTACAGGTGCCCGCCCTTGTCGTTCTTGTCGATGATGTAGACGCGGCCGGTCTTCGGGTGCACCACGAGGGACTCGGCGTCCCGCGCCCCGTCGGAGTACTTCACGACGTACTGCGTGGCCCGGATCTTCTGGTCGCGCAGGGTCTTCGGCTCGGGCAGCCGGTAGAGCCAGACGTGCGGCCAGGTGCCGCCGAGGTTGTCGCCGATGTCGCCGACCCAGAGCTGGTCGTCCGGCCCGACGGAGATGGCCTCGACGTCGCGCGGGCTGCCCACGCCGGTCATGGTGACCGTCGCGACCGTCTCGCCCGTCCTGCTGTCGACGGCGTAGAGGTAGGCCCCGTCGTCGCTGTCGTTGTGCGTCCAGTAGATCCCGGGGTGCAGGCGCGAGGCGGCCAGGCCGCTGGACTCGGTGATGCGCGGATCCCTGATCGTGAACTTCCCGTCCCCGTCGGCGGCGCCGGCCGGCACGGCGAGGGCGCCCGTGAGGAGGGCCGCGGCAAGGAGGGCGAAGGGTCTGCGCATGCCCCAAGCGTGCCATCCCGCCGGGCGGTTCATCAGGCGGTTCCCCTCGGACCGCCCTCCTCGCCGGGGCCGGGGAGGGCGCGTGGCCCGACTCACACCCCGTCCGGCGCGCTGATCGTCCATGATGAGCGGATGCTCAGGTTCATGCCCGTCGGTGACTCCATGACGATCGGCAGCGCGGGCGAACACACGTGGCGCTACCGGATGTGGCAGCACCTGTGCCGTTCCCACGGCGGCCCCTTCACCCTCGTCGGCCCCCGCGAGACGCTCTACGACAAGCTCGCCGAGGCCCCGACGTCGTACGCCTACGCCGAACCGGACTTCCCCCGGGCGCACCTGGCCGGCTGGGGCGAGGGCTGGCAGCACATGGCGCCGCTGATCGGTGACGCGGTGCGCTCCTGCCGGGCGGACGTCCTGCTGGTCTCCCTGGGCCTGATCGACCTGGGCTTCTACACGAACGCGGAGCAGACCGCCGACAACGTCCGGGCGTTCACGGCCGCGGCGCGGGCGGCGAACCGGCGGGTGCGGATGGTGTGGCTGCCGGTGACGCCGAACGTCCGGGCCCAGACGGACGAGGCCTTCGCCGGCGAGGTCGCCCGCTTCAACGAGCTCCTCGCCAAGACGGCCGCCGACCTCGACGAGCCGGCCTCCCCCGTCCTCCTGGCCTCGACCCCGCCCGCCTACGACGTCGCCGCCGACACCTACGACGGAACCCACCCCAACGCGAGCGGCGAACACAAGATCGCGGCGGCCTTCGCCGAGGCGATGTACCAGGGCTGGGACCTGGGCGAGCCCTACGAGGGCTGACGCTCGGCGATCACCCGGACCAGGTACTCGGCGCAGGCCGTGACGTCCAGGCCGTCCCACCGCTCCTCCTCGTCCCCGAGGTGGACGGCCCGGGCGCGGGCGAGGACGGGCCGGTGCGCGCCGGGCAGCCGCCGCAGGGCCCACTCGGCGGCGGCCTGCTTGGACCGGATGCCTCCCGTGACGAGGGTGTTCCACACGCGGGCCAGGGTGAGCAGGACGTTGCGCGTGTCCGTCGCCAGCTCGCCCAGCAGCTCGGGCACCCCGGCGACGATCGCCCGCCGCAGATCGGCGGCCGGCACCGGGTCGAGCAGCTCGGCGGGCCGGGGCCCGTACAGCGGGGCGCCGGCCAGCAGCACCGTCGTCAGGACCGGGGCCAGATCGGGGCCGGGTCCGCGCCCGGGCGTCACGCCCCGCTCGAAGTCCCCCCTCAGCCACTCCCCGTACAGGAAGTCGCAGACGGGCGGGTACCGCCAGGGCCGTACGTCGCCCTGCACGACGAGGGTGAGCTCGACGGGCCGCAGCCCCGGCCCGACGCCGGAGACCCTGAGCAACTCCTCGACCAGCACCCGGCGTTGCCGGTGGCTCGCCGACTCGCGCACGACGGCCAGCACGTCCACGTCACTGTGCGGGCGCAGGCCGCCCAGCGTGGCCGAGCCGTGCAGGTACACCCCGAGCAGGGAGTCGCCGAGGGTGCTCCTCAGCAGACGGAGTCCGGCCGTTCCGGCATGTGCGCTGCTCCTGTCGTCTCGCGGCCCGGGGACGCGTGGCGGAGGTTCACCCCCACGTGGGGTTTGCCCACCGCCCGCCCCCGTCCCCTTCCCTCCCCGCCCTACGGTCCCCGCATGGCGACACACCCGACCGCCGGGGAACCGGCCCGGCGCGCGGCCGGGCAGTCGGACCACGCCGCTCTCGACGCCCGCGCCGCCCGGCTGGCCTCCTGGACCCGGGCCCGTCTGGAGGCCGAGGGCCTGCTGGTGGACCCGCCGGCCCGGGGCGGGCCCCTCATCGGCCCCTGCCACCGCTCCCCCGCCGGCGAGGACCTCCTGCGCGAGGCCAGGGAACTCCTTTGGACGCTGCTCCACGACGAGCCACGGACGAAGTCCGCTCCCCGCCGCGTCGCCCTCACGGTCACCCTCCCCCGCGACAAGGCCCACGCTCTGGCCTTCATGCTGCGCGCCGCCACCGAGATCGGCACCGTCGGCGGCGCGGCGCGCCTGTTCTTCCGGATCGAGTACGCCGAGGCGGCCGGCGAGCCGGTGGGCCGCGGCATCACCGCCTGCCTGCGCCTGGTGAACGACCTGGAGGTCAACGAGCCGGCGCTGTACGGCCGTGCGGAGGGTCTGGAGGAAGGCCCGCCCGCCTAGGGCCGCTTGCCTGGAGCGCACTCCAACACGTTGGCTTGGTCGGCATGGAGTACACGCAGCTCGGACGCACGGGACTCAAGGTCAGCCGGCTCGTCCTCGGCACCATGAACTTCGGCCCGCAGACCGACGAGGCCGACAGCCACGCCATCATGGACGCGGCGCTGGACGCGGGCATCAACTTCTTCGACACCGCCAACGTGTACGGCTGGGGCGAGAACAAGGGCCGCACCGAAAGCATCATCGGCACGTGGTTCGCCAAGGGCGGGGGCCGGCGCGACAAGGTCGTCCTCGCCACGAAGGTCTACGGCAACATGGGCGCCGACGGCCCCGCCTGGCCGAACCACGACAAGCTCTCCGCCGTCAACATCCGCCGGGCCGTCGACGCCAGCCTGAAGCGGCTGCAGACCGAATACATCGACCTCTACCAGTTCCACCACATCGACCGGGACACCCCGTTCGAGGAGATCTGGCAGGCGATCGACGTCCTGATCCAGCAGGGCAAGGTCCTCTACGCCGGATCGTCCAACTTCCCCGGGTACAAGATCGCCCAGGCCAACGAGATCGCCGCCCGGCGCGGCGGGACCATCGGTCTGGTCAGCGAGCAGTGCCTGTACAACCTGGCCGAGCGCCGCGCCGAGATGGAGGTCGTCCCGGCCGCGCGGGACTACGGGCTCGGTGTCATCCCGTGGTCGCCGCTGCACGGCGGTCTGCTCGGCGGTGTCCTCAAGAAGGAGGTCGAGGGCAGGCGCCGCGCCTCCGGCCGCGCGGCCGACGCGCTCGCCGACCCCGCCACCCGTGCCCGGATCCAGTCCTACGAGGACCTGCTCGACAAGCACGGCGTCGAGCCCGGCGAGGCCGCCCTGGCCTGGCTGCTCACCCGCCCCGGCGTGACCGGCCCGATCGTCGGCCCGCGCACCGCCGAGCAGCTGGCGTCCGCGGTCCGCGCGACCGAGCTGGAGCTGTCCGAGGAGCTCCTGGCCGGCCTGGACGAGATCTTCCCCGGCCCGGGTCCGAGCCCGGAGGCCTTCGCCTGGTGAACACCCCGTGAGGGGCGCGGGGCCGGCCGGGCGTGCGGACGCGACCGGCCCCGCCGCCCCCCTACCGGCCCAGTACGGAAGCCAGGGCGACGACGAGGAACATCAGCACGAGCACACCGGCCATGATCCGGTTGCGGGTTTTCGGGTCCACGGATCCGAGCCTAACCGGCACTCCCGAGCGCCCAGCGCCCGACCGCCTCGTACCGGGGCTGCTCGCCGGGGACACCGGACGTCGGCAGGTTGCTCCGCACCAGCACCAGCTCCTCGACGGTCCAGGTCCGGCCGGTGAACCCCGCGAGCGCGTCCAGGTACGGCCGCGTGTCCCGCGCCTCCCGGCTGCGGGCCACGGTCAGGTGGGCCTGGTACCGCCGGTGCTCCCCCATCGGCACGCCCGCCTTGCGCGCCGCCGCCTCCGCCCGCTCGGCGAGCAGCCGCAGCGTCGCCAGGTCGCCCTCGGCCCCGGCCCACAGCGCCCTGCCGTGCCCGAACTGCCCGCCGCCCCGCACGGCCAGCGGGAAGGGGGCGGTCCGGTGCGCGGCCCGCGCCAGCCGGGCCGACAGCTCCGGCACGAGCGCGTCGTCGACCTCGCCGTAGAAGGCGAGCGTGAAGTGCCACCCGGGCCGCCCGGTCCACCGCAGGCCGTCCGCCCCGGGCAGCCCGCGCAGTTCGTCGACCACGGCCCGCAGCTCACGGCACACCGCGTCGGGGGGCAGTACGGCGGCGAAGAGTCTCATGCCGCCAGTCTGCCCGCACCCGCCCTCACAGGTCCGGGGCCTGCCTCGCACCTGCGGCGGCATTCACGGGCCGCCCGGTGCAGGACGGCGAGGGACGGCCCCGTCACGCCGCCGGAGCCAGCTCCTCCGTCCGCTCCCGCGGCACGAACCGCACCCGGGGGTGCCCGCGGTGCCAGCCGACCGACAGGCGGAGGTTGCCCACGCGGGCCAGGACCAGGCCGATCACGGCCGCCGCCGCCACCGCCACCGCGCCGCCGGCCGCGAGGCCGACCCGGGCGCCGTAGGTGTCGGTGACCCAGCCGACGATCGGGGCGCCGACCGGGGAGCCGCCGAGGAAGACCATCATGTAGAGGGCCATGACCCGGCCGCGCATGGCCGGGTCCGTGGACATCTGGATGCTGGTGTTCGTCGTGACGTTGACCGTCATGCCGAACAGGCCCAGCGGCACCATGAGCAGGGCGAACATCCACAGGGCGGGGGTGGCCGCGGCCAGGATCTCCAACGCGCCGAAGGCCAGCGCCGCCACGATCAGCAGCCGCAGCCGGGCCGTCCCGCGCCGCGCGGCGAGCAGCGCGCCCGCCACCGAACCGACCGCCATCAGCGTGTTGAACATGCTGTAGGCGCCGGCGCCCGCGTGGAAGACGTCGTCCGCGAACGCCGAGAGGTACACGGGGAAGTTGAAGGCGAACGTGCCGACCAAGCCGACCAGGACGATCGGCCAGATCAGCTCCGGCCGGCCGGTGACGTAGCGGACGCCCTCGCGCAGCTGTCCCTTGCCCCGCGGGGCGCGCTCGACGGCGTGCAGCTCGCGGGCGCGCATCAGCAGCAGGCCGGTGAGCGGCGCGATGAAGGACAGGCCGTTGAAGAGGAAGGCGTAGCCGGTGCCGACGCCGGTGATCAGCAGGCCCGCGACGGCGGGGCCGACCAGGCGGGCCGACTGGAAGTTCGCCGAGTTCAGGCTGACCGCGTTCTGCAGCTGGCCGGGCCCGACGAGCTCGGAGACGAAGGACTGGCGGGCCGGGTTGTCGACGACGGTGGCCAGGCCGACCGCGAAGGCGGCGACGTACACGTGCCACACCTGGACGTGTCCGCTGAGGGTGAGGACGGCCAGGGCGATCGCCGTGAGGGCCATCGCCGACTGCGTCACGAGCAGCGTGGGCCGCTTGCGCAGCCGGTCGACGAGGACACCGCCGTACAGGCCGAAGAGGAGCATCGGCAGGAACTGCAGGGCGGTGGTGATGCCGACGGCGGCGGAGGAGCCGGTGAGGCTGAGCACCAGCCAGTCCTGGGCGATGCGCTGCATCCAGGTGCCGATGTTGGAGACGACCTGCCCCAGGAAGAACAGGCGGTAGTTGCGCACCTTCAGGGAGGAGAACATCGAGGACTTGCGGGCGGGCGGGGAGTCGTGGGATTCAGGTGCGGGGGCGGAAGCTGTTCCGGGTCCCGAACTCAAAAGGGTTCGCCTCCTTGCTACGTACGGCTTACAGGTGCGCGAGCTTCTCCAGCACGGGGGCGGCGGCGCGCAGTTTCGCCCACTCGTCCTCGTCGAGGTTCTCCACCAGGGAGGACAGGAACGCGTTCCGCTTGCGGCGGCTCTCCTCGAGCATGGCCTCGGCCTGCTCGGTGCGCGTCACGACCTTCTGGCGCCGGTCCTCGGGGTGCGGCTCCAGACGGACCAGGCCCTTGGCCTCCAGCAGCGCCACGATGCGGGTCATCGACGGCGGCTGGACGTGTTCCTTGCGGGCGAGCTCGCCGGGGGTGGCCCGGCCGCACAGGGACAGGGTGCCGAGCACCGACATCTCGGTGGGGCTGAGGGACTCGTCGACCCGCTGGTGCTTGAGCCGACGGGACAGCCGCATCACGGCGGATCGGAGGGAGTTCACGGCGGCTGCGTCGTCGCCATGGCTGAGGTCCGGCATGTTCTTTAGCGTAACTCATTACTCTCGCTAAAGACCACCGGGAACACGCCGAACGTCCGTGACACCCGCCACTGGTCCGAGACATCACTCATATGGGTGATCCCGCAGGGGAACCGGACACACCGCACCGAACGGTGCCGCGACCCTCATGGTCATGGGGACCAGCGTGTTCAGCCTGCGAATAGACCACGACCTGCTCGAACGGCTCCGCGGCCATGCCGCGAAAAGAGGAATGAGCGTCCAGGACTACGTCGTCCGGACGCTCATTCGAGATGACTTCGACCAACGGTTCCAGGCCGCCGTCGAGGAGACGGAGCGGTTCTACGGCCCGTCCGGCTCCGAGGACGGGGATCAGGTCAGACCCAGCGCCGGCATCAGGTAGTAGAACGCGAAGACCGCCGCCACCGCGTACATCGCGGGCGGCACCTCCCGGCCCCGCCCGGCCGCCAGCCGCAGCACCACGAAGGTGATGAAGCCCATGCCGATGCCGTTGGTGATCGAGTAGGTGAACGGCATCATCAGCATCGTCACGAAGGCCGGCACGGCGATCGTGTAGTCCGCCCAGTCGATCTCCTTCACGGAACCGGCCAGGATCAGGAAGCCGACCGCGACCAGCGCCGGGGTGGCCGCCTGGGACGGCACCATCGTGGCGACCGGGGTCAGGAAGAGCGCCACGGCGAAGAGACCGCCGGTGACCACGTTCGCCAGACCCGTCCGGGCACCCTCACCGACACCCGCCGTGGACTCCACGAACGCCGTGGTCGCCGAGGAGGAGCTGGCACCGCCCGCGGCGACCGCGAGGCCGTCCACGAACAGCACCTTGTTGATGCCGGGCATCTGCCCCTCGCCGTCGGTCAGCTTCGCCTCGTCGGAGACACCCATGATGGTGCCCATCGCGTCGAAGAAGCACGACAGCAGCACGGTGAAGACGAACAGCACCCCGGTCAGCACACCGACCTTGCCGAAGCCGCCGAACAGGCTGACCTGCCCCACCAGCCCGAAGTCCGGGGTGGCGACCGGATTGCCCGGCCACTCGGGCGTGGTCAGACCCCAGCTCGGCACCTTCGCCACCGCGTCGATGACCACCGCGACGACCGTCATGGCGACGATCGAGATCAGGATCGCGCCGGACACCCTGCGCACGATCAGCGCCAGCGTCAGCAGCACACCCAGGACGAAGACCAGCACGGGCCAGCCGTTCAGGTGCCCGGCGCCGCCGAGCTGGAGCGGGACGGTGGTCCGGGCGGCGTCGGGGATCCGGGAGACGAACCCGGCGTCGACCAGTCCGATCAGCATGATGAACAGGCCGATACCGATGGCGATCGCCTTGCGCAGCCCGTAGGGCACGGCGTTCATCACGCGCTCCCGCAGCCCCGTGGCGACCAGCAGCATCACCACGAAACCGGCCAGCACCACCATGCCCATCGCGTCCGGCCAGGACATGCGCGGCGCGAGCTGGAGGGCGACGACCGAGTTGACCCCCAGGCCGGCGGCCAGCGCGATCGGGACGTTGCCGATCACGCCCATGAGGAGCGTGGTGAGCGCCGCGGTGAGGGCCGTCGCGGTGACCAGCTGCCCGTTGTCCAGCTGGTGACCGTACATGTCCTTCGCGCTGCCGAGGATGATCGGGTTCAGCACGATGATGTAGGCCATCGCGAAGAAGGTGGCGAGACCGCCCCGGACCTCGCGGGGCACGGTGCTGCCCCGCTCGGAGACGCGGAAGAAGCGGTCGAGTGCGTTCGTGGGCCCGGCTCCCGGCTGTTCAGGGGCGGGGACCTTGGCGGGAGCCGAGGAGGACATGTGTTTGGCGGTTCCTACGAAGAGAAGTGGTCAGACACAAACCGTTTCAGTATGAACATATAACGCCCCACTCGGCCATCTCCGCGCGTAGACCTGATCGCCTCGTAAGCTGTCCCCATGGCGAAGTGGACCCCCCGACACGAGGCGCCGGAGCCCCTGGAGGGCCCCGTGGTCGCCACCATCACCGGCGGCACGATCCTGTGGTTCGTCCTCTTCCTCGTCCAGCTCCCCTTCTACGGCTGGTTCGACGACCGCGGGCAGACCTGGTGGGTGTGGACCTGCCTGGCCGGCGGCGGACTGGGCCTCATCGGCATCTGGTACGTCCGCCGCCGCGACGCGGCACTGAAGCGGGCGGCCGCCCAGGAGGCCCCCACCGCGCAGTAGGTCCCGCACCCGCCGGACGGCGCAAGGGGCCGTGCCGGGGGGTGTCCGCCCGCAGCGGTTGGCGCGTCAACGGACAGTCAGTCGGCGTCCAACCCCATCGCGCCGTTCCGAGGACGGACACCCCCCGGCGCGGCCCCGACCCACCCCCCACCGTCAGGCGAAAGACGCGCACCCCCACCCCCACCCCCAGGCCCAGGCCCAGGCAAGCGCACCCCACCCAACAGCCACCACACCCCACCACCCGGCGAGACACGACCCCGCCCCCTCCCTACGCTCGAAGAAGGCGGCGAGACGTGTCGCAGCCCCCCGCGCAGCACCGCCGCCCGACCGGTGAGGAGCGCAGCCATGACGACGCAGAACGACACGGCCGAGGCCGACCGCGCCCTGAAGACCAAGCACCGCGCGATGTGGGCCCAGGGCGACTACCCGTCCCTGGCCGCCGAGATCATCTCCGGCCTGGGAACGGCCCTGGTCGAGGCGTGCGGCGTGGGCCCGGGCCAACGCGTGCTGGACGTCGCCGCCGGCTCCGGCAACGCCGCGATCCCGGCGGCCCTGGCCGGCGCCGACATCGTCGCCTCCGACCTCACGCCCGAGCTGTTCGAGGCCGGCCGGCGCGCGGCCGAACGGCAGGGGGTCCGGCTCACCTGGCAGGAGGCCGACGCCGAGGCCCTGCCGTTCGGCGACGCGGAGTTCGACGCCGTGCTCTCCTGCGTGGGCGTCATGTTCGCCCCGCACCACCAGCGGGCCGCCGACGAACTCCTCCGGGTCTGCCGCCCGGGCGGCACCATCGGGCTGCTGAGCTGGACGCCCCAGGGGTTCATCGGACGGATGTTCGCCATCATGAAGCCGTATGCGCCCCCGCCCCCGCCGGGCGCCCAGCCGCCCCCGCTGTGGGGCGAGGAGGACCACGTGCGCGCCCTCCTCGGCGACCGCGTCACGGACCTGCGCGCCGAGCGCCGGACCGTCCGCGTCGAGCGCTTCACGACGCCGGAGATGTTCCGCGACTACTTCAAGGAGCGCTACGGCCCGACCATCAGCGTCTACAAGAACCTCGCCGGCGCGCCCGAACGGGCCGCCGCCCTGGACCGCGAGCTGACGGACCTCGCCCGCGGCGCCGACCTCGGGACGGGTTCGGGCGGGACGGTCCTGGACTGGGAGTACCTGCTCTGCACCGCCCGCCGGGCCGGCTGACGCAGCCGGGCACCGAGGTACCACGGCGTACAACTGCCGTACGACCACGGCACGAAGTCCGTCCTTCCCAGGTCGGATCTTCGCTCCGTTCAGCGGGTGAAGCGGCAAATCCGCACGTACCGTCGAATGCATGACGCATCTCGACGCGGGTGCCCGGCCCGACTCCGCGCCTCCGGCGACGGTCACCCCACGCGAGACGGGCCTGACCAGTGCTCAGGTCGCCGAACGGGTGGAACGCGGTCAGGTCAACGACGTACCGGTGCGCAGCAGCCGGTCCACCGTCGACATCATCCGGGCGAACGTCTTCACCCGCTTCAACGCGATCATCGGCGTGCTGTGGCTGATCATGCTGGTGGTCGCGCCGATCCAGGACAGCCTGTTCGGTTTCGTGATCCTCGCCAACACCGGCATCGGCATCGTCCAGGAGTGGCGGGCGAAGAAGACGCTGGACTCGCTCGCGCTGATCGGCGAGGTGCGCCCGACCGTGCGCCGGGACGGGGCCGCCGCGCAGGTCAGCACGTCCGAGATCGTGCTGGACGACCTGATCGAGATCGGTCCCGGGGACAAGGTCGTCGTCGACGGTGTCTGCGTCGAGACCGACGGGCTGGAGATCGACGAGTCACTGCTCACCGGCGAGGCCGACCCGGTCGTCAAGCGGCCCGGCGACCAGGTGATGTCCGGCAGCTTCGTGGTCGCGGGCGGCGGCGCCTTCCAGGCCACGAAGGTCGGCCGCGAGGCGTACGCGGCGCAGCTCGCCGAGGAGGCCTCCCGGTTCACCCTCGTCCACTCGGAGCTGCGCTCGGGCATCTCCACGATCCTCAAGTACGTCACGTGGATGATGGTCCCGACCGCGATCGGCCTGATCATCAGCCAGCTGGTCGTGAAGGAGAACGCCTTCGACGACTCCGTCGCCCGCACGGTCGGCGGCATCGTCCCGATGGTCCCCGAGGGCCTGGTCCTGCTCACCTCGGTCGCCTTCGCCATCGGCGTGATCCGGCTGGGGCGCAAGCAGTGCCTGGTGCAGGAGCTGCCCGCGATCGAGGGCCTGGCCCGGGTCGACACCGTCTGCCTGGACAAGACCGGCACCCTCACCGAGGGCGGCATGGACGTCACCGAGCTCAGGCCGCTGCAGGGCGCCGACGAGACGTACGTACGCAAGGTGCTCGGCGCGCTCGGCGCGTCGGACCCGCGGCCGAACGCCTCGCTGCAGGCGATCATCGACACCTGCCCGGCCGTGCCGGACTGGCGCGTCACGCGGGCACTGCCCTTCTCCTCGGCCCGCAAGTACAGCGGCGCCGCGTTCCGCGAGGACGACGGGCGGAGCGGTACGTGGCTGCTGGGCGCGCCGGACGTGCTGCTGCCGGAGGACGATCCGGCCCTGGCCGAGACCGGCCGGCTGAACGAGCAGGGCCTGCGCGTGCTGCTGCTCGCCCGGGTCGAGCGGGACCTGGACGATCCCGAGGTGGCCGAGGACGCGCGGCCCACCGCCCTGGTCGTGCTGGAGCAGCGGCTGCGCCCGGACGCCGCCGACACGCTGCGCTACTTCGCCGACCAGAACGTCCGGGCCAAGGTCATCTCCGGGGACAACGCGGTGTCGGTCGGCGCGGTCGCCGCCAAGCTCGGCCTGTCCGGGACCACCGTGGACGCCCGCGGGCTCCCCGCCGACCCGGACGGCATGGCGGACGCCCTGGACGACGGCACGGTGTTCGGGCGGGTCACCCCGCAGCAGAAGCGGACCATGGTGGGCGCGCTGCAGTCGCGCGGGCACACCGTCGCGATGACCGGTGACGGGGTGAACGACGTCCTGGCCCTGAAGGACGCCGACATCGGCGTGGCGATGGGCTCCGGCTCGGAGGCGACCCGGGCGGTCGCGCAGATCGTGCTGCTGAACAACAGCTTCGCCACCCTGCCGTCGGTGGTGGCGGAGGGCCGCCGGGTCATCGGGAACATCACCCGGGTCGCGACCCTGTTCCTCGTCAAGACGGTCTACTCGGTGCTGCTGGCCGTGCTGGTGGTCTGCTCGCAGGTCGAGTACCCGTTCCTGCCGCGCCACCTGACCCTGCTGTCGACGCTGACCATCGGCGTCCCGGCGTTCTTCCTGGCGCTGGCGCCGAACAAGGAGCGCGCGAAGCCCCACTTCGTACGGCGGGTCATGCGGTACGCGATCCCGGGCGGGGTCGTGGCGGCGGTGGCGACCTTCGCGACGTACCTGGTCGCCCGGGAGCACTACCGGGGCGCGGGCGCGCTGGACGCGGAGACCAGCGTGGCGACGCTGACCCTGTTCCTCATCTCGATGTGGGTGCTGGCGATCATCGCCCGCCCGTACACCTGGTGGCGGATCGCCCTGGTCGCCGC
Organism: Streptomyces sp. NPDC044921; assembly: GCF_056432865.1. Classification (NCBI taxonomy): domain Bacteria; kingdom Bacillati; phylum Actinomycetota; class Actinomycetes; order Kitasatosporales; family Streptomycetaceae; genus Streptomyces; species Streptomyces sp. NPDC044921. The sequence goes on along the minus strand of NZ_JBWKIF010000001.1, from coordinate 172,683 downwards.
GATGGGCGGGGCGTTCCTGCTGGTGCTGGTGGTGCCGTGGCTCCAGGACTTCTTCGCGCTGAAGCTGGTCGGGATGACCATGCCGTGGACCGCGGTCGGCATCTCGGTCGTGGCGGCGGCCACCCTGGAACTCACCTGGAGGTGGGTGGACCGCCGCTTCCCGGCCTAGCCGGACCGTCGCGGGTCCGGCTTACTTCACGTCGACGAAGTCACCCGCGGCGTTGACCGCCGGGGTCGTGGTCGTGCCGGCGAAGGACCAGCGGTAGTAACCGTCGGTCGACGCCTTGACGGTGGTCTTCAGCTCACCGGTGCTGTTCGACTTGACGGTCTTCAGCGTGGTGTAGGTGTTGCTGCCCTTCTTGCGGAACTGCAGCTTCACCGACTGGTTGGTGTAGCCGTGGTACTTGTTGTCGTCCCAGTTGGCGCGGGACAGCTTGCCGGTGACGGTGATGGTCTTGCCCTTCTTCACCGGCTCGGGCGAGGCGTTGACCGTCAGCTTCGAGTAGCGCTGGACCTTGAAGGAGTTCGTCGGGTCCTTCACCGCGACACCGACGTTGTCCATGTTCGGGTCCTCCGGGTCCTCGCCGTTGAACGCGACCGCGAACGCCGCCGCCTTCCAGGAGCCGGCGTCCTCGTTCAGCAGCGCGAACGGGTCGATCTGGACGGTGGCCTTGCAGTTGGCGACGGTCGCGGAGGAGTCCGTGCAGGTCGCGTCGTTGCTGTCGAAGTAGAAGATCGACTCCTCGAACGAGGCGCCGCGGTACAGCTCGACACCCGCGAAGAAGTCCGCGGCGTGGATGTTCACTTCCTTGCCGTGGGTCAGCGTGAAGGACACGGGGACCTTGACCACGTTGGTGGTGCCCACGGCGATGTTCTTGCCGTTGTTGACCTTGACCGAGGAGAAGGTCGCGTTCAGGGCGTACGGCAGGCCGTTCTCGGCGGCGGCGAAGGCCGACCGGCCGGAGTCGGCGTGGATGACCTCACTGGCGGCGGCGATGTCCGCGGGGACCTTCGGCTCGGCGGCCTGCGCGGCCGGCACGGCGAGGGCGGAAAGGGCCAGGGCGCCGGTGACGGCGGCCACGGTGGCTCGGATACGCATGCGTTCTCCAGGTGGAGAGGGACCCCGGTGCTCGTCGTCGGCTCTCGGGGCCCAAGTGATCGTGGAGTCTGTTGACTCACATGATCAGATTCGTGAGGAGGTCGCTTGGTTGTACGACGGGTGAAAAATTTGTGCGGGACTTTTCACCGGCCGGGTGAACGCCGCCCCCGCCCGGCCGCACCCGGTCAGCGCCTCAGTCGAACCACCGGTCCCGCGCCAACTCCCGCGTACGGGACGGGTCCTCCAGCAGCGCCGCCACCTCGAACCGCCGCGGCCACTGCCCCGCCGCCCAGGCCAGCCCCGCGGCGACGCCCTCCAGGGTCGCGGCGTGCAGGACGCCGTCGTCGGTGAGGCGCCAGTCGATCTCCACACCGTCCACGACGAGTTCGTCGTGCTCCACGTAGGAGGCCGGGGTGCGCGGACCGAGCAGCACCCGCACCGGCTCGGGCACCTCGTGCTCGGCGCCCTCGGAGTCGACCCGCCCGGTGACCGACTCGCTCAGCCGCCGCACCTGGAACAGTTCGGCCAGGTCGGCGGCGCGGGACGGCCGTACGGGGAGCAGCGGGACGCCCTCGGTGAACGGCAGCAGGTCGGGCGAGTCGCACACCACGGCGTCGGCCGCGTCCACGACCTCCACCCGCCCGTCGACGACGGCCCGCAGCTCGTCCGGCAGCGTCACCCGCTCCGGGTCCAGCTCGGCCAGCGCCCCGTACAGGGCGTGCAGCTGAGCGTCCGTCACCTCGCGCTCGGGGTCGGCGAGCCGGTCGAGCAGCTCGGCGGCGCCGCCGGGCTCGTCCAGCAGCGCGGCGACCGAGGTGCGCACACCGAGCGCACGCAAGACCTGCTCGTCCTCGAAGCCGGTGGCGTCGGCCTCGTCGTAGAGGCCGCGCAGCAGCGGGTCGCCGCCGGCGGCGCGCAGGCCCGCGGGGCGGCGGCCGTCCAGCACCGGGTTCCCGCGCAGCCACCAGGCCGTGTACGGGCGGACGGCCTCGTGCGTGCCGTCGTGCAGCAGGATCCGCACGGGCTGCACGATCGCGTCCCGGAACGGCGGCCGGGACAGCAGCGCCAGCGCCTGCGCCCACTTGTCCTCGTCCACGAGGTCCAGGTCCCGCACGGCGACGATCTCGGTCGCGACCGGCGGCACGGGGCTGTCCGGGAAGCGGTCCAGGACGTCCTCGCACCACACGTCGACGGCGTCCAGCAGGCCCGCGTCGTCGGGCTCGGCGAAGTCGCCCTCGCGGGGCTCCAGTTCGTCCGGGTCGAGGACGACGTCGGTGGCGCGGACGAGCGCGAAGTCCACCAGCACCCCGCAGGCGGCCAGCGGCTGCTCGCCCCACTTCGCGGCCAGGTCCGCGTCCACGGCGGCCAGTTCGCCCTCGCGCATGACCTGGGCGAAGGGACCGCCGGGGAAGACCAGTTCGCAGGCCGGGGCCGGTTCGCCGTCCTCGTCGGGCAGGGCGAGCGCGCCGAGCCAGGGCTCGTCGCCGGGCTCCAGGCCGGCGTCCCGCACCAGGGCGAGGACGGTGTCGGCCAGTTCCTCGGCGTCGAGGGTGTCCTCCTCCCAGTTCACCCCGCCCTCGTCGTCGAGCGACGCGGCGACGGCGGCCCGCACCTGCGGGGTGGTGAGGACGGCCCGCGGGGTCGCGGGCAGCGCGCCCAGCTTCTCCAGGATCGGGTGGGCGGCGTCCGGGTGGGCGACCTTCAGACCGAGCCGGGCCATCACCTCCGGGTCGATCCGGGCGCCGTCCGCGCCGGGCAGGAGCACCTGCCGGGGCCCGATGGTCGTCCGGCCTCCCCCAGTGCCGAAAGCCTGGGAGGTGCCCCCAGCCAGCGGCACCGGCAGTCCCGAAAGCCGGTCCGGATCGACCCCGGCCAGGCTGTCGTAGAGCCGCCGCCACCAGCCCGGGTCCTTCTCCAGGCCGGCCAGCCGGTCGATCGCGTCGGTGAGCGGAACCCGGGCGACCGCCAGGGTCCGCAGCTCCGGGCGGCGTTCCAGTCCGGCGGGCAGCAGGGTGGGCAGCACCTCGGCGAGGACCCGCACGGTGTCGGCTCCGGCGCCCTCGACGAGTTCGGCGTCCCGCGGCCGCAGGGATTCCGGCAGGTCGTCACCGTCCCGGGGCGGGACGGCGGGCGGCAGGAAGGACGTGCGCGGCAGCCGCTCCAGGATGGCCTGGCGCAGGGCGCCGTCCAGTTCGCCCTTGCCGAGCGGCCCGGGCACGAGGTCGACGATCCCGGTGGTCACCGGGCGCCATTCACCGAGGAGTCCGGCGTACGCGTCGGCCGCGCGCTGGACGAGGAAGTCGGTCAGCGGGCCGGGGGCGGCGTGGCGGCGGGTGGAGTCCAGCGGGAACGAGGCGATGAGCAGGGCGGGCACGCCCAGCGGCTCGTCACTGGGGGTCGGGGCGTGCACGACCGGGGTGGTGCGCGGCCGGACCGGGCCGCCGTCGCGGTCGACGGGGACGGCCCAGGTGACGGACCAGTGCGGCCGCAGCCGTTCCTCGACGGGCCGGTCGGCGAGCAGCTCGGGGGTGAGGGTGCCGTGGGCGGCGGCGGTGCGCCAGTGGGTGACGCCGCCGGCGGAGTCGTCGACCACGGTGAAGGGGCCGTCGGTGCGGCGGCCGAGGGTGCGCGGCTCCTCTCCGCCGATCTCGACGACGACTTCCTCCAGGCCGGGGAGGGTCAGCAACAGCGCGTCGTCCACGGCCCGCAGCAGCCGCTCGGCGAGGTCGGCGGCGGCCGCGTCCCGCAGCGGCAGGATGACGGCGGTGTCGTACGGGTCGGGGGCGGTGCCCTCCGCGGCGAACGGCAGCCGCAGCAGGGGCACGTGCCCGTCCCGCCGCCGGATCTCGTCGCCGAGCCCGGGGCTGTGCCGGGCGGTGTCGGAGGCGAGATCCCGGGCCTCGGCGAGGGACCAGCGGACCCCGCCGTGCCGTCCGACGACGGCGGGCTCGTCGGTCACGGACAGCACGGCGGCGAACCCGACGCCGAACCGGCCGATCGAGGGCGTGTCCCGTTTGGCGGACGCGCGCAGCGTGGACAGCGACTCGACGCCGGCCGCGTCCAGCGGGGCGCCGGTGTTGGCGGCGACCAGCACCCCGTCGCGCAGCGTGAGCCGCAGCCGTCCCGGCGATCCGGCCCGGGCCGCCGCGTCGGCGGCGTTCTGGGCGAGCTCGACGACGAGCCGGTCCCGGTAGCCGCCGAGGGCCAGGTCCTCCTCGGCGTTGGCGTCCTCGCGGAACCGGGCCGGGCTGGTGGCCCAGGCGTCCAGGACTCCGCGCCGCAGTCGTGCCGTACCGAACGGGTCGGCACCTTCGGCGGCCGGGCGCACGAACTTGCTCACGTTGACTCTCCTCATCGGCGGCGGGGGCCGTGAGGTTGAAGGTACCGCGACCCGGCGGGGCCCCCGGACCAGGTACCAGGAGCGCCCGACCTCCGCGCCCAGGCGAGGCCGGACGCAGCGGGAACGGCTCCGCCGGTCCCGTTCAACCACCGGACGAAACCCCTTGCGGCGAGCACGGCCGCACGGCGCCCACCGGAACGACGACCACAGCCATGCCCCCACCGACCGGGGCGGCCGCGGCCGAGCGTCAGGGGTGCCCCAGGCCCGCGACCGGCACGAACCCCGAGTCCGAGTCCGAGGCCGGACACCGGCGCAGACGGATCCTCCGGCCCCGTCGGGACCAGACGAACCCCCCTGCGGCGAGCACGGCCGCACGGCGCCCCCCGGAACGACCACCACAGCCATGACGCGGCCGGGACGGCCGCGGCCGAGCGTCAGGAGTGACCGAGGTCCGCCGCCGACTCGTCCTCCGTTTCCGGCACGGACCCCGAGTCCGAGGCCGGGCGCAGCGGGAAGGGGTCCACCCGGGTCTCGTCGACGACCGGCGGGGCCGGCTGCGGGGGACGCGGCATGACGGCGGCCTCGGAGTGGCCGCCGCAGCCGTAGCCCAGGGAGACCACGCGGCCGTCGGCCGGGGAGAACTCGTTGGCGCAGACGCCGAAGGCCTGCCCCAGGGAGCCGCCGATGGGCACGAGGAAGCCGCAGCTGACACAGGCCGCGGGGGCGGACTGGGCCATGGGCGTCTTGGGGCCGAAGGCCTCCTCCCAGCGGTCGGCCGCGGTGTGCAGGCCGTAGCGGGACAGGACGCGGGCCCGGCGCATGCCCAGTTCCTCGGCGACCGCCGCGATGGAGCCGCGGGACGGCGTGACCGGCAGGCGGGACGGGGGGCCCTCGGTGACGTCGGCGTCCTCGGCCTCCACCAGGTCGGCCATCTCGTGGGAGACGGGCGAGTTGGGCGCCGGCTCGTCCTCGCCCGAGTAGCCGGGCTCCAGGCGCAGGTCGTCGGCGTCCGTGGGCAGCAGGTCGCCGGGACCCATGTCGCCGGGGCGCAGCCGCTCGCTCCACGGCACCCACTCCGGCGCGAGCACCGCGTCCGGGCCGGGCAGCAGCACCGCCTCGTCCACCGTGACGACCTTGGCGCGGGAGGCCCGGGCGACCGTCACGGCCCAGCGCCAGCCCCGGTATCCGAGTTCCCGGCATTCGAAGAAGTGCGTGACAACGCGGTCGCCCTCGGAGACCAGGCCCACGTGCTCACCGACGATCCCGGGCGCGGCGGCCTCCTCGGCTGCGGCACGCGCGAGGTCGACGGCCTCGGCGCACAGACGGTCGGGGGTGCGGCTTCGCGTTGTCGCTGCGCTCACAGGTATCGCTTCTCTCCATACGCCGTCTCGAGTGCGCCACTCCCAGCGCCAAGGCGGGACGGAGCGGACCAGGGGACCGCGTCGACGTCCTTCATCCATTCTGCGGGATGGCTGAGATACGCACGCTACCCTTCCGCCCCACTTCGCGTACACCGACCGGTTCCATGAGCGACAACCCGGACAGTCACCCCACAGGCCCTATACAAGCGGTAATGGCACTACCCACAGCGTTCTCGGGGCACTATGACGTCGTGGCAGCCGCGAAGACGCCCCAGGGCGCCACCGGGACCGGTGGGTCGAAAGGGGTCAAGGGAGGAAACAGCCGACCGAGCGGACCGGGCCGTGTGGGCGGCCCCCTCCGCGCCGTCGGCCGTGCCCTGCACTTCCCGGTGACGGGCACGGCGCGCGGCATCCGCAAGGCCACCCACGCGCACGGCGCCGGCGAGTCCGGCCTCGGCAAGCTGATCGAGCTGCACGGTGTGAACGGCGCCGGCGACGTCATGATCACCGTCGCCCTCGCCTCGACCGTCTTCTTCTCCGTCCCGACCGACGAGGCCCGCGGGCGCGTCGCGCTGTACCTCGCCATCACCATGGCGCCCTTCACGCTCCTCGCGCCGGTCATCGGCCCGCTCCTCGACCGCATCCCGCACGGCCGCCGGGCGGCGATGGCCGGGGCGATGCTGGCCCGGGCGCTGCTCGCGCTGATCCTGTCCGGCGCGGTCGTCAGCGGCAGCATCCAGCTCTACCCGGCCGCGCTCGGCGTGCTCGTCGCGTCGAAGGCGTACGGCGTGGTCCGAAGCGCGGTCGTGCCCCGGCTGCTGCCACCCCGCTTCTCCCTGGTGAAGGCCAACTCGCGCGTCACGCTCGGCGGGCTCCTGGCCACCGGCATCGCCGCGCCCATCGGCGCCGGGCTCCAGCAGATCGGACCGCGCTGGCCGCTCTACGGGGCCTTTTTGATCTTCGTCGCCGGGACGGTCCTGTCGTTCACGCTGCCGCCGAAGGTCGACTCCGCCAAGGGCGAGGACCGGGCGCTGCTGGCGGCGGACGAACAGCACCTGCACGGACCGCACCGCAAACCGGTCAAGCGCCCCGGACTGCGCACCGTCGGCCCGGCCGTCACCCACGCCCTGGGCGCCAACGCCGCCATCCGCTGCCTCACCGGCTTCCTGATCTTCTTCCTCGCCTTCCTGCTGCGCGAGCACCCGATCTCCGGCCAGAGCGCCGCCGTGTCCCTGGGGATAGTGGGAGTCTCCGCGGGCGTGGGCAACGCGCTCGGCACGGCGGTCGGGGCGTGGCTGCGCTCCCGGGCGCCGGAGATCATCATTGTGACGGTCGTGGCGTGCGTGCTGGGCGCGGCGCTCACGGCCGCGGTGTTCTTCGGCGCGGTCCTGGTCGCCGGCCTGGCCGCGATCGCCGGCTTCGCGCAGGCCCTGGCCAAGCTCTCCCTGGACGCGCTGATCCAGCGGGACGTGCCCGAACTGGTCCGGACCTCGGCCTTCGCCCGCTCCGAGACGCTGCTGCAGATGTCCTGGGTGCTGGGCGGGGCGGTCGGCATCGCCATGCCGCTCAACGGCACGCTCGGGCTCGCGGTGGGGGCGGCGATCGTCGGCACCGGGTGGCTGACGACCGTGCGGGGGCTGGTCGGCTCGGCCAGGCGCGGGGGCTCGGGACGGGCGCGTGTGGCGTAACCGCGCGGTCACGTCACACCCCGCGTGGGAGCTCCGCCCGGCCCGCCCGATAGCCTTCCGCCATGAACACGTTGCAATCCGCTGTGCGACGCCGCCGCGCCGTCGCCGTCGCCGGTGTCGTATCCGCCGGACTGCTCGTCCTGTCGGCCTGTGACAAGCCGACGCCGATGGCCACGGTGACCGTGGGCAGCGACTCGGTGAACACCGAGGCCACCTGTGGTGGTGAGGGCGACGCGCTGAAGCAGTCCGACCTCACGCAGTGCCTGAAGGACAAGGGCATCAAGAGCATCTCCGTCGACCCGGACGAGACCGTCCGCTTCGGCGTCGACCCGGAGATCGCCGACAAGGGCTGGACGATCCTGATGAACGGTCAGCCGCTGACCGACGCCAGCAAGAAGACGTACCGCACCATTCCGGGCAGCGTGTTCTTCAACGCCCAGTACGGCGCGCAGGGCAACTCGACGCTGGTCTCCATCAAGGAGGGCGACAAGGAGCCGTCGGGCCTCTGGAACTTCAAGCTCAAGAAGGACGCCTGATCGCTGCCGCCGGGCCTGGCCGGGTGCTGGTCGCCACCGCGGTTCCCGTGGAGAGGGACGCGGTGGCGGCGGGCCTCGGCCGTGCGGCCGCCGGTGTCGGCGACGGCGACGGCGATGTGATCGCCGCCGGTGTGGGGCCCGCGCTCGCCGCCGCCTCCACCGCCGCCGCCCTCACCGCCGCCGCCCTCCGGGGCAGGCCCTACGGCCTCGTCGTGTCCGCCGGGATCGGGGGCGGGTTCCAGCCCGAGGCGCCCGTGGGGTCGCTGGTCGTCGCCGACGAGGTCGTCGCGGCCGATCTGGGGGCGGAGACCGAGGACGGGTTCCTGCCGGTCACCGAGCTGGGGTTCGGGACCGTCCGGCACGAGCCGCCGGGCGAGCTGGTGCGGCGGGTCGCCGAGGCCACCGGGGCCCGGGCCGGTGCCGTGCTCACCGTGTCCACCGTGACCGGGACGGCCGCCCGGGCCGCCGCCCTCCGTGAGCGGCACCCCACCGCCCTCGCCGAGGCCATGGAGGGGTTCGGGGTCGCCGAGGCCGCCGCCGCGCAGGGCGTGCCCGTGCTGGAGATCCGGGCGGTGTCCAATCCGGTCGGCCCCAGGGACCGGGACGCCTGGCGCATCCCCGACGCGCTGGCGGCCCTGACCGAGGGCTTCGGGAAGCTCGCGCCCGTACTGGAGGGTTGGAACCGGCATGACCGCTGAACAGCTGCAGATCGCGTACTCCCCCTGCCCGAACGACACGTTCGTCTTCGACGCCCTGGCCCACGGCCGCGTGCCCGGCGCCCCCGCGCTGGACGTGACCTTCGCCGACATCGACATCACCAACGGCATGGCCGAGCGCGGCGAGTCGGACGTGCTGAAGGTGTCGTACGCGGTGCTGCCCTACGTCCTCGACGAGTACGCCCTGCTGCCCTGCGGCGGCGCGCTGGGGCGGGGCTGCGGGCCGCTGGTGCTGACGCGGGAGGCCGGTACCGACCTCACCGGGCGGACCGTCGCCGTGCCCAGCGAGAAGTCGACCGCGTACCTGCTGTTCCGGCTGTGGGCCGCGGACACGCTGGACGGCGGGGTCGGCGAGATCGTCGTCATGCCGTTCCACGAGATCATGCCGGCCGTGCGCGACGGGAGGGTCGACGCGGGGCTCGTCATCCACGAGGCCCGCTTCACCTACCGCACCTACGGCCTGCACAAGCTCGCCGACATGGGCGAGCACTGGGAGCACACCACCGGCCTGCCGATCCCGCTCGGCGCGATCATCGCCAAGCGGTCGCTGGGCGAGGAGACGCTGCGGCTGCTCGCCGACGCGGTCCGGGCGTCCGTGCGGGCGGCCTGGGACGACCCGGAGGCGTCCCGGCCGTACGTGATGGAGCACGCCCAGGAGATGGACCCGGCCGTGGCCGACCAGCACATCGGGCTGTACGTCAACGAGTTCACCGCCGACCTCGGCGAGGACGGCTACGCCGCCGTACGCGGGCTGCTGACGCGCGCGGCGGCCGAGGGGCTCGTCCCGCCCCTCGGCCCGGACGCGCTGCGGTTCCCCTGACGCGAGGCTCAGACGTCCAGCTGGTCGGCGACCGCGCGCAGCAGGCCCGCGATCTTCTTGCCGGCGGTCTTCTCGGGGTAGCGGCCGCGCTCCAGCATCGGCGTGATGTTCTCCAGGAGCGTCGTCAGGTCCTGGACGATCGAGGCCAGCTCGTCGGGCTTCTTGCGGGTCGCCGCCGCGACGGACGGGGTCGGGTCCAGGATCGTCAGGGACAGCGCCTGGTCGCCGCGCTGTCCGGCCACGACCCCGAACTCCACGCGCTGTCCCGGCTTGAGCGTCTCGACTCCGGCGGGGAGGACCGAGGAATGGACGAAGACGTCACCGCCGTCGTCGCGGGAGAGAAAGCCGAAGCCCTTCTCGCTGTTGAACCACTTGACCTTGCCGGTAGGCACGTCTGTCCTCGTCCTCGTACTCGTCGGAAAACTGCTTCTGAAACGGCTCTTGATAGCACTCGGGCGGGTCGTACGACCCGCCGGTACCAAGGCTAATGCTCTTGCAGCCGGTGACAAGACGTCACCCGGTTGTTCCTTCGCGCTGGGAACTACCCTGGTCGGGTGCGTGACAAAACCCAAACGAATTCCGCCGCGCCCGGTGACCGTCTGGTCCGTGCCGGAGCCGTCGTCTTCTTCATCGGTGCCGTGGCCACACTGGTCACGGTCGCCCCGCTGTTCCTCGGAACGACGCCCTTTCCGACGTACATGTTCGGATTGAGCATGCTCATGGCGGTCGGTTTCCTGATGGCCGGCGTGGGGGTGCTGCGTTCCGTCTCGGCCGGCCGGCGTCAGGCGCGCGCGGGGAGGTAGTCCGAAAGCCACCCGGGGAATTCGCCCAGCCCGGTGAGGACCACGTCCGCGCCCGCCGCGCGCAGTTCCTCCGGGGAGCAGGGGCCGGTGGCCACGGCGACGGAGAGCGCGCCGGCCGTGCGGGCCCCGCGCACGTCCCCGACGTGGTCGCCGACGTAGACGGACGCGCCGTGCTCGCGCAGGGCCTCGGCCTTCTGCTCGGCCCACAGGTCGCCGATGACCGCGTCGGGCTCCAGCCCCAGGTGGGCGAGGTGCAGCTTGGCGTTGGGCTCGTACTTGGCGGTGACGACGATCGCGCGCCCGCCGGCCTCCCGTACGGCCGCGACGGCCTCCCGGGCGCCCGCCAGGGCCGGGGTCGCCGCGATGGCGATCGTCGGGTACATCTCCCGGTACACGTCCGCCACGGCCTCGACCTCCTCGGCCGGGAACCAGTTGACCAGCTCCTCGGCCAGCGGCGGCCCGAGCCGGGTGACCGCCAGGTCGGCGTCGATGTACGTCCCCGTCCGCTCGGACAGCGCCTGGTAGCAGGCCCGGATGCCGGGGCGGGAGTCGATGAGGGTCATGTCCAGGTCGAAACCGACGGTGAATGCCATATGGGCCATTGTGCCCAGCGGGTGCGCACGGCAGACGCGCGCCCGCGGGGAGCTAGCGGCCGCGCTGTGAACGCCACACCAGGAACAGCGCCGACGTCACCGCCGCGCCCCGGACCACCCAGGGCCAGGTCTGCGCCACCGCGTCGTTCATCGCGCCCTCGGCGATCGGGTCGCCCCAGCGGCCGTCCGTCCTGCCCCAGAGCCACACCAGGCCCGCCATGACGGCCGTGCCCGGCAGGATCACCACCGCCCATTTCGTCTCGGCCGGGCTCAGGCGGCGGGAGGCGTAGGCGATGAGCCAGCCGAGGAGGAGCACGAACCAGTTGCCGAGGACGGCACCCGCGACGAGGAGGGCGGCGGCGGCCAGCAGCAGCGGGTTGCTCCAGCTCCCGGCGGCGGGCAGGCCCGCCAGACGGCGACGGCCCCCCTTCACGGCCTCCACCGGCTCGGCCGCCTCGACGGCGGGGGCCGGTTCCCTCGTCTCCGGCTCCGCCTTCCGCTGCGGCGGCGGCTTGAGCAGGTCCGGCAGTTCCACCCCGCCCACGAAGCCCGGCACCTCGTCGCCCACGCCGAAGGGGCTGCTGTCGACCCGCCACCAGTCCGGCTGGACCGCGCTGTCGCCCAGCTCGTGCCCGGTGGCCAGGTGGGGCGGGGCCGGGCCGTCGGCGTGCGCGGGCCGCGCCTGCTCGGCGGGCCGCGCCGGACGGGGACGCGGCACGACGCGCCGCGCCATCCCCTTGGGCCGCTCCCGCCCCTGCGGTTCGCGGTCGGGCTGCGCGGGCACGGCGGCGGGGGCGGCGCCCTGCGGCTGACGCCCGTCCGCCGCGGCGGCCACGACCTCGTCGGGGCTGCCCAGGCGGGTCAGGATGCGGCGGACGGCGGCGGGCGAGTCGACGGTGGCCTTGGCGCGCCGCCGGTCGATCTCGTCGCGCAGGCCGGCGACCAGGCGCATACGGGTGGCCGACGACAGCTGCTGTTGCTGGGCCACGTCGCCGACGCGGCTCAGATACTCGTAAACGACCTGGTCGCTCTCAATCCCCACGAAGTCCCCTCCGGGGCGGGTGCGTTGCGTGACGCCGTCGGACGACGGTACCGCGCGGACCGGCGCGGCTTCCAAAAGGCCGTGGGGTGTCCGGGTGCGAGCCCGCGCACGGTCGGCCCGGGCGCCGGAGGCGACCCGCTACCGTGGACCGGATGAGCACCGAGGACAGGCCCGTGGCCCCCCGCTCCCTCGCGGAAGCGCTCCGCGCGCGGGGCGACGCCGCGCTGGGCGCGCTCCTGCGCAGCCGACCGGACCTCATCACGCCCGTGCCCACCGACCTCACGCAGCTCGCGACCCGCGCCGGCACCCGCGCCTCGGTGGTGCGGGCCCTGGAGCGGCTGGACCGGTTCACGCTGCAGACGGCGGAGGCACTGGCCGTGGCCCCGGACCCGGCGGCCTACGACGACCTGCTCGGGCTCATGGCGGGCGACGCGGCCGACCCGGCCGTGGTCGCCGCCCTGCCGCACGCCGTGGACACCTTGCGCGAGCAGGCCCTGGTGTGGGGCGGCGACGACCGGCTGCGGCTGGTCCGCACCGCCCGTGAGCTGCTGGCGCCCTCGCCGCAGCACCCCTCGCCGACGGGGCTCGGGCCCACCGTGCAGGAGGCCACCGCCGGGATGTCCCCGGGGCGGATCCAGGAGATCGTCACGACGGCTGGGCTGCCCTCGACGCACGACTCGGTCTCCGCGGTGACCGCCCTGACCGGGCTGTTCGGCGACCGCGAGCGGATGGCGGCGCTGCTCGCGCAGGCCCCGGCCGACTCCCTGGAGGTGCTGGAGCGGCTGGTGTGGGGCCCGCCCTACGGGCAGGTCACGGCCGATCCGGCGCCCCGGCTGCGCTGGCTGCTGGACCGGGGGCTGCTGCTGCCGACGGCGCCAGGGACGGTCGTCCTGCCGCGCGAGGTGGCCCTGCACCTGCGGCGAGGGCTGGCGCACCGGACGCCCGAGCCGGTGCCGCCGGCGGTGGAGGTGGCCGCGGCGCACCGTCCACAGGTTGTGGACAGCACGGCGGCCGGGCAGGCGTACACCGCGCTGGCCACCGTCGAGGAGCTGCTGAAGGACTGGGACGAGGGCGGCCCTGCGGTGCTGCGGGCCGGGGGCCTGAGCGTGCGGGACCTGAAGCGGACCGCCGTCGCCCTGGACGTGCCGGAGCCGGTCGCCGCCTTCTGGGTGGAGCTGGCGTACGCGGCGGGCCTGATCGCCTCGGACGGGGCGGCCGACGAGCGGTACGCGGCGACCCCGGCCTACGACGAGTGGCGCGAGCAGCCCCCCGCCGAGCGCTGGTCGGCGCTGGTCACGGCGTGGCTCGCGGCGACCCGGACGGCCGGGCTGGCCGGCGGCCGGGACGCGAAGGACCGGACGCTGTCGGCGCTCGGTCCCGGGCTCGACCGGTCGGCGGCGCCGGAGGTACGGCACCGGGTGCTCGCGCTGCTGGCCGCGCTGCCGGAGGGGGCCGCGCCCGACCCGGAGTCGGTGCTGGCCCGGCTGCGCTGGGAGCGCCCGCTGCGCGGGGCCCGGCCCGAGGACGACCTGCGCGGCCGGCTCGCCCGCTGGGCGCTGTCCGAGGCGGAGCTGCTGGGCGTCACCGGCCGGGGCGCGCTGTCGGCCCACGGCCGGGCCCTGCTGGGCGCGCCCCCGGCTCCCTCGAAGGACCCGCAGCCGGAGCCCTCGGGCCCGGGCGACAAGCTGCCCGTCCACCACCACCGCACCGCCCCGCTCACGCCCCTCTCCCCCGCCGAACAGGCCGTCGCCTCCGCCGCCGCGGCCCGGCTGCTCGCCCCGCTGCTGCCCGAGCCGCTGGACCACGTGCTGCTCCAGGCCGACCTCACGGCGGTGGCGCCCGGGCCCCTGGAGCGGCCGCTCGCCGACATGCTGGGCGTGCTGGCGGACGTCGAGTCCAAGGGCGGGGCCACCGTCTACCGGTTCACGCCCGGGTCGGTGCGGCGCGCCCTGGACGCCGGGCAGACCGCCGCCGACCTGCACGCCTTCCTCGCCGCGCACTCCCGTACGCCGGTGCCGCAGCCGCTGTCGTACCTGATCGACGACGTGGCCCGCAGGCACGGGCAGCTGCGCGTGGGCGCGGCGTCGGCGTACGTGCGCTGCGACGACGACGCGACGCTGGGCGAGATCCTCGCCGACAAGCGGGCCGCCTCCCTGGGGCTGCGCCGGCTGGCCCCGACCGTGCTGGCCGCGCAGGCCGACCCGGCGGGACTCCTGGAAGGGCTGCGGGCGATGGGGTTCGCGCCGGCCGCCGAGTCCGCCGAGGGCGACGTGCTGATCACCCGCGCCCTGGCCCACCGCACCCCGCCCCGGTCCGCGCCCGAGCCGGTCCCGGACGGTCCGCCCGTCCCGGACGACACCCTCCTCGCGGCGGCGCTGCGCGCCATCCGCGCGGGCGACCTCGCCTCCACCGCGCCGCGCAAGCCCGGCACGGTCCCGGCCGCCGACGGGCAGCCGCCGCGCACCGGCTCCGCCGAGACGCTCGCCACCGTGCAGGCCGCCGTCCTGACCGGTGAGGCCCTGTGGATCGGCTACGTCAACGCCGAGGGCGCCGCCAGCCAGCGAGTCATCGCCCCGATCCGCGTCGAGGGCGGTTTCGTCACGGCCTACGACCACACCGCGGACGAGGTCCGCACGTATCCGCTGCACCGGATCACCGGGGTCGCGGAGCTGGCGGACGACGCGGGCTGACGGCGCCCGCCCGGTCCTCTCACCCGTTCGGGTGCACGGCGGCGTTCATGCACGCCACGCCGGGGATGTCCCACCCTCGGGCGACCTTGCCGGGCCTGCCGCATCACTGCGGGAGTCCGGGGGCAGCCACCGGGTGTCCCTGTGAGCGCTGTCGAAAGGAACTCCCCGCATGCGCGCTGTTCGTCGAGTCGCCGCCGTCCTGGCCACCGCCGCCCTGATGACGTTCGGGGGGCTGGCCACGCCGGCCGCCGCGGTGAGCATCGATGTCGCCGGCCTCGTGCTGGAGACACCGCAGATCTGACCGCCGCGCCGCACGTCCGTCGGCCGGCCCCGGCGTCCCCGGGCCGGCCCGCGGACCTGTCCGTCGCACCCGGAGCCGTCCCAGAAAGGCCCTGCCGTCCGCATGCGTGAAAAGCTGCCCGCCGTCGCCCTCACCGCCGTCGTCCTCGTGGGCGCGCTCGCGCCTCCCGCCGCGGCGGCCGGGGCGCTGCCCCTGCCGCTGCCGGTGGCCGCTGCGGAGTCGCTGGTCACCGAGGGGGTCACCGTCGAGGGCCCGCTGATCCAGAACGTCAGTCTGCCCACGCTGCGCTAGGCCGCCGCGTCCGGTAGCTGTCGCCGTCCAGCCGCACGATCTCGGCGTGGTGGGCGAGGCGGTCGGTCAGTGCCGGGGCGGACGCGCCGAGGACCTCGTTCCAGCGGCCGAGGGGGCGGTCGCTGGTGACGATCAGGGAGGCGCGCTCGTAGCGGTGGGCGACCAGCCGGAAGAGGAGACCGGCGGTGTCCGGGTCGAAGGGCGTGTAGCCGACCTCGTCGACGATCAGGAGGGGGTGATCGTCGAGCGCGGCCAGCTCCGTGTCGAGCCGCCCGGCGGCCCGGGCGTCGGTCAGCCGGGCGGCCCACTCGGCCGCGGTCGCGAACAGCACCCGGTGCCCGGCCTGGCAGGCCCGCACGCCCAGGGCGACGGCCAGGTGGGTCTTGCCGGTGCCGGGCGGGCCGACGAACACCACGTTGCGCCGGGCCGTGACGAACTCCGCCTTGCCGAGCCGGGCCACGGTCTCGCGGTCGAAGCCCCGCGGGTGCCGCTCGTCGAAGTCCTCCAGCACCTTGCGGGCGGGGAAGCCGGCGGCGCGGATCCTGGTCTCCGCCCCGTCGTCCGGGCCCGCGGGCTGCCGGGGCACGGCCGGGACGGCCGCCGCGGCCGCCGCCGGCCGGGCCTCGAGGACGTGCTCGGGCCGCGGCTCGTGCTGGGGCTCGGGGGCGTGCCCGGGCCGGGGGTGTTCCACGGCGGTCCGGGCGGCGTGCCCGCGGTCCCCGAGCGCGGCCATCGGTCCCGACATGTACGCCAGGATCGCGGCCGAGACGATGAACGCCATGTGGATCACCGTCCCCCACAGCAGGGCGTGCCGCGAGGTGTGGTGGACGTCCACGAACATCTGGAGCAGATGGACCGAGGAGATGCCCACGATCGCCGTGGCGAGCTTGACCTTCAGCACGTTGGAGTTGACGTGCGAGAGCCATTCGGGCTGGTCGCGATGGCCCTGGAGGCCGATGCGGGAGACGAACGTCTCGTAGCCGCCGACGATCACCATGATCAGCAGGTTGGCGATCATCACGACGTCGACCAGCTTGAGGACGGCGAGCATGACGTACGTCTCGGTGGCGTGCCCGCTCACGCACATGACGATTAAGGTCCACAGCTCCTTGAAGAACTTGTAGACGTAGACGCCCTGGGCGGCCACCAGCCCGAAGTACAGGGGGGCCTGGAGCCAGCGGGTGGCGAACAGGGCGTATCCGAGCGTGGTGGTCGGCGGGTTCTGCACCTGCGCCATTCTCGGGGTCCGCCATGGAAAAACTGAATTCACACCACACGTTGGGATGAATAGGCATTCAGTATGACCGGAGTCGTTCCCGGGACGCGTACGTCACACCACCGCACGCGGACGATCAGGCACACTGGACGTTTGGCCGAGCACTCGCGCCGGGGTGCTGCCTCCAGAAAGGGACCCGCGTTGAACGGACCTCTCATCGTCCAGTCCGACAAGACCCTGCTCCTGGAAGTCGACCACGAGCAGGCCGACGACTGCCGTCGGGCCATCGCGCCGTTCGCGGAGCTGGAGCGGGCGCCGGAGCACATCCACACCTACCGGGTGACCCCGCTGGGGCTGTGGAACGCGCGCGCGGCCGGGCACGACGCCGAGCAGGTCGTGGACGCGCTGGTGCAGTACAGCCGCTACCCGGTGCCGCACGCGCTGCTCGTCGACGTCGCCGAGACGATGGACCGCTACGGCCGCCTCACCCTCTCCAAGCACCCGGCGCACGGCCTGGTCCTGACGACGACGGACCGCCCGGTGCTGGAGGAGGTCCTGAAGTCGAAGCGGATCGCCCCCCTGGTCGGCGCCCGCATCGACCCCGACACGGTGGCCGTGCACCCCTCCGAGCGGGGACAGATCAAGCAGACGCTGCTGAAGCTGGGCTGGCCGGCCGAGGACCTCGCCGGGTACGTCGACGGCGAGGCGCACCCGATCGAGCTGGCCGAGGACGGCTGGGCGCTCAGGCCGTACCAGAAGCAGGCGGTGGAGAACTTCTGGCACGGCGGCTCGGGCGTCGTCGTCCTGCCCTGCGGTGCCGGCAAGACGCTGGTGGGGGCCGGGGCGATGGCCCAGGCGAAGTCGACGACCCTGATCCTCGTCACGAACACCGTCTCGGCCCGGCAGTGGAAGCACGAGCTGGTGAGGCGGACCTCGCTCACCGAGGACGAGATCGGCGAGTACAGCGGGACGAGGAAGGAGATCCGGCCCGTCACGATCGCCACCTACCAGGTGCTGACGACCCGCCGGAAGGGCGTCTACCCGCATCTGGAGCTGTTCGACTCGCGGGACTGGGGGCTGATCGTCTACGACGAGGTGCACCTGCTGCCCGCGCCGGTCTTCAAGTTCACGGCGGATCTGCAGGCGCGCCGCCGGCTCGGCCTCACCGCCACCCTGGTGCGGGAGGACGGCCGCGAGTCGGACGTGTTCTCCCTCATCGGACCCAAGCGGTTCGACGCGCCGTGGAAGGAGATCGAGGCGCAGGGCTACATCGCGCCCGCCGACTGCGTGGAGGTCCGGGTCAACCTGACGGACTCCGAGCGGCTCGCGTACGCCACGGCCGAGACGGAGGAGAAGTACCGCTTCTGTGCGACGACCGCGACCAAGCGGAAGGTCACGGAGGCGATCGTGCGCCGCTTCGCCGGGCAGCAGATCCTGGTGATCGGCCAGTACATCGACCAGCTCGACGAGCTCGGCGAGCACCTCGGGGCGCCCGTGATCAAGGGCGAGACGTCGAACGCGCAGCGGGAGAAGCTCTTCGACGCCTTCCGCGAGGGCGAGATCAGCGTGCTCGTGGTGTCCAAGGTCGCGAACTTCTCGATCGACCTGCCGGAGGCGACGGTCGCCGTCCAGGTCTCGGGCACCTTCGGCTCCCGGCAGGAGGAGGCCCAGCGCCTCGGCCGGGTGCTGCGGCCCAAGTCGGACGGCCACCAGGCGCACTTCTACTCCGTGGTCGCCCGGGACACCATCGACCAGGACTTCGCCGCGCACCGGCAGCGCTTCCTGGCGGAGCAGGGGTACGCGTACCGGATCATGGACGCGGACGAGCTGCTCGCGGAGAGCTGAGACCGGCCCGGGCCGGTCACTTGCGGCGGACCACGCCGACTTCCTCTCCGTACTGACCGAGGACGACCACCTCGAAGGCGGCGCCCGCGAAGACCCTGACGGCGCGCAGGGCGTCGCCGAGGCGGTGGCGGTGGCTGCCGGACACGGCGGTGGCGCCGGACGGGCGGCCCGGTGCCGGGGCGGGGTGGATGGTTGCTGCGCTCATGTCTCCATGGTGCGTTTCGCCCCGTAAGACCCGCGTCGGCCTCGGGGCCGAACCTGCGAGCGCCCCGCGTACGTCCCCGGGCTGACGCGTGCACCCAGGGAGGAGGGCGGCGTCCCCTAGGGGACGGGAAAACCGTTCGCGTCGGCCGCGCCCGCTCGCTAGGATCTCCGCTCTTGCCCGCCTCCCTCGACGGAGTGCCGCCGGCCGGACGGAAACCGGCCGGCATCTCACCGCCCTTCCCAGCAGGTCCCTTCCGGAGGCACTCCCTTGTCCACGCCCGTCGACGACCCGCTCGCGCGTGAGCGCTCCCACCTCGCCGCGTCCCGTTCCGCCCTGCGCGCCATGCGCGAGGACGTCGAGGCCCTCGACATCAGCGACGTCACCGCGAACTGGGTCAACGCCGAGGTCCTCGCCCGCCAGATCGAGGAACGCGTCAAGGCCCTGGCCGACCTCAGCGACACCCCGCTGTTCTTCGGCCGGCTCGACTACCTGCACGCGCCGGGGAGCGAGCGGGCCGAAGGGGCGGACGGGGAGCGCTTCTACATCGGGCGGCGGCACGTGCACGACCAGGACGGCGACCCCATGGTCGTCGACTGGCGCGCCCCGGTCTCCCAGCCGTTCTACCGGGCCTCCAGGAAGGACCCGATGGACGTCGCGCTGCGCCGCCGCTTCGGCTACACCGGCGGCGACCTCACCGCCTACGAGGACGAGCACCTGTCGGACCCGGCGGAGGCGGCCCGCACGAGCAGGCTGCTCCAGCAGGAGATCGAACGGCCGCGCGTCGGCCCGATGCGCGACATCGTCGCGACGATCCAGCCCGAGCAGGACGAGATCGTGCGGTCCGGCCTCGCCGGCACGGTGTGCGTGCAGGGCGGCCCCGGCACCGGCAAGACCGCCGTCGGCCTGCACCGGGTCGCCTACCTCCTCTACGCCCACCGCGAGCGCCTCGCCCGCACCGGCACGCTGGTCATCGGACCCAACCGGTCCTTCCTGCACTACATCGAGCAGGTGCTCCCGGCTCTCGGCGAGTTGACCGTGCGGCAGGCCACCGTCGAGGACCTGGTCGCGCACGTCGAGATCAGGGGCACGGACGACGCGACGGCCGCGGTCGTCAAGGGCGACGCCCGCATGGCCGAGGTGCTGCGCCGGGCCCTCTACTCGCACGTCACGCCGCCCACCGAGCCGGTCGTGGTGGTGCGCGGCTCGCGCCGCTGGCGGGTCCCGGCCCACGAACTGCAGGACATCGTCCGCGAGTTGCTCGAGCGCGACATGCGCTACGGCGCCGCCCGCGAGGCCCTGCCGCAGCGCATCGCGCACGCGGTGCTGGTGCGGATGGAACGCTCGGGCGAGGCGCCCGACGACCGCGTGCAGGACGCGGTGGCCCGCAACAGCGCGGTCAAGGCGGCGGTCAAGGCGGTCTGGCCGCCCGTCGACCCGGCGAAACTGGTGCTGCGGCTGCTGTCGGACCCGGAGTTCCTCGCCGCGCACGCGGAGGGGATCCTCGACGCGGACGAGCAGAAGGCGATCCTCTGGGCGAAGCCGGCGCGCAGCGTGAAGTCGGCCCGGTGGAGCGCCGCGGACGCCGTGCTGATCGACGAGGCCACGGACCTGGTCCGGCGCACGCACTCCCTCGGGCACGTCGTCCTCGACGAGGCGCAGGACCTGTCCCCCATGCAGTACCGGGCGGTGGGCCGCCGCTGCACCACGGGCAGCGCGACGGTCCTCGGCGACCTGGCGCAGGGCACCACGCCGTGGGCGACCCGCAGCTGGCAGGAGGCGCTGACCCACCTGGGCAAGCGGGACGCGGTGATCGAGGAGCTGACGGCCGGCTTCCGCGTCCCGACGGACGTCATCGCCTACGCCTCACGCCTGCTGCCGCACATCGCCCCGGGTCTCACGCCGGTGGTGTCGATCCGCGAGAACCCGGGCCGCTTCGAGGTCCGCCGGGTCTCCGGGGCCGCCGACGTGGTCACCGCCTGCCGGGAGTCGCTGCGCCACGAGGGCTCGACGGGCCTGATCGCGGCGGACGCCCGCGTTCCGGCACTGGCCGCGGCCCTGACGGACGCCGGCATCCCGTACCTCGGCCCCGGCGAGGAGACCACCCGGGACACCCGCCTGACCCTGGTCCCGGCATCGCTGGCCAAGGGCCTGGAGTACGACTACGTGGTCCTGGACGAGCCCGGCGCGGTAGTCGACGGCGAACCGGACGAACGCACGGGCCTGCGCCGCCTGTACGTGACCCTGACCCGAGCGGTCTCGGGCCTGACGGTGACCCACGCGGCGCCCCTGCCGGAGCAGCTCGGGTAAGCGCCGGGCACGCTTCAGGAAGCGTCGACCGCGGCCCGCCACTGGGCGACGGCCCCGGCGGAGACCGGCTCGTCCCAGCCCCCGGGGCGGGCCGCCCCGCCGATGTGGAACCCGTCGACCCCGGCCTTGCGCAGCACCGGCACATGGTCGAGCCGCAGCCCGCCGCCGACCAGCAGCTGCTGCCCGTAGCCCGGCTCCCCGGCCCGCCCGGCCTCCGCGAGCAGCACGGGCAGCCCGCCGTCGACCCCGTCCGCCGAGCCGGCCGTCAGGTACGTGTCGAGACCGGGCATCCCGTCCAGCTGCTTGCGCAGGGCGTCCCGGTCGGCGGCCCGGTCGATGGCCCGGTGGAACGTCCAGGGGCACCCGTCCAGCACCCCCACCACCCGCTCCACGGCGGCCAGGTCCACCGAGCCCCCTTCGTCCAGGAACCCGAGCACGAACTCCTCCGCCCCGGCCTGGCGCAACTCCGCGGCCGCACCGGCGAGCCGGTCGACGTCCCCGGCCGCGAAGCCGTCCGCCAGCCGGATCATCACCCGCAGCGAGATGTCCACGGCACGCCGGATCCCGGCGACGGTCGCTGCCGACGGGGTGAGCCCGTCGGCCGCCATGTCGGTGACCAGCTCAAGGCGGTCCGCGCCTCCCTCCTGGGCGGCGACGGCGTCCTCGACGCCGAGGGCGATCACCTCCAGGACTGCACGCTTGCTCATGGGGCCCCTTCGTCGGCATGGCGTCGGCGTTCGGTGACAGGTCTAGTCCAATCAAAGACTACGCTGCCCACTCCGGCCGGCTCCCAAGCACCCTCGGGACCCCGGGGCCGTCACCCGTAGATGTTCAGCTCCGCCGCCTCCACCCCGGCCAGCTCGAACGCGGGCGCCCCGTCCACCGGCCGCCCGGTGTACAGCCGCACCAGGGTCGGCCCGTCCCCGATGAACCGCCCCGGGGGCCGCTCCCCGCCGCTCTCGCCCAGCCGCAGCGGCTCGTCCAGGTCGTCGAGGTCGGCGTGGAGCGGCACGTGCCCGCGCTCGCGGGTGAGCCGGGCCAGCAGGGCGAGCGCGTCCGGCAGCCCGGCCCCGCCGTACGCCCCCGGCTCGCCGAGGGCCTCGCGCACGTCACCGGCGTGCACCCACTCCCCCAGTGCCAGGCCGTCCAGTTTCCCGTCCGCCTTGGCGATCGCCGGCCCGGCCTCGGTCATCCCGCGCTCCAGTTCGTCGACGACCCGCGCGTCGCTCCAGCCGGCCCGTTCGGCGATGTCCCGGTCGTTGGACTCGGGCGAGAACACGCCCGGCTCGAACCGGCCCCGCGCCACCCGCGTCAGGGCGGCCGAGCAGTGCGCCAGCACGTCCCGCACCGTCCAGCCCGGGCACGCGGCGACGGGCCGTGCGAAGTCCTCCCCGGCCCTGCCCCGCAGCAGCGGGATCAGCGCGTCACGCTCGATCGTGAGCAGCCGCCCGGGCTGCTCGGGGTCCCGTACGTCGTACACATCGGCAGGAGTCGTCATGGACCCCACGCTAGGTGCCGCGCCCCGGTCGGCGGGAGAATGACCCCATGGCCGATCTCGACACCCTGCGCACCCGTTTCGCCCGCACCCTGGAAGCGGCACGGGGGCCGGCCGGCGGTCCGGACCCGGCGCCCTACGCCGAGGACCTGCTCGGCCGCTGGCGGGAGCCCCAGCGCCGCTACCACACGGTCGAGCACCTGGCGGCGGTCCTGGACCGCGTCGAGCTGCTCCAGGAGTACGCGCGGGACCCGGAGGCGGTGCGGCTGGCGGCCTGGTTCCACGACGCGGTCTACCTGCCCGACCGCTCCGAGAACGAGGAACGCTCCGCGCGGCTGGCCGAACGGGCCCTGGCGGAGGCCGGTGTGCCCGAGGCGAGGACGGCCGAGGTGGCCCGTCTGGTCCGCCTCACGGTCACGCACGACCCGGCGGACGACGACCCCGACGGCCAGGTCCTGTGCGACGCCGACCTGGCGGTCCTCGCCTCGCCGCCGTCGGCGTACGCCGCGTACACGACCGCCGTCCGCGAGGAGTACCACTTCGTCCCGAACGACGCCTTCCGCACGGGCCGGGCCGCGATCCTGCGCCAACTCCTCGCCCTGCCGCGCCTGTTCCGGACCCCGTACGGGGCGGAGCGCTGGGAGGCGACGGCCCGGTACAACCTCACCGCCGAGCTGGAAATGCTCTCGCTCCCCGCGCACGATCCCTCGTAGCCTGCCCACCATGTGGACAACGGGCGCGGAACAGGTGGAACAGGCCGTCGCGGAGTGCGTGGGCGTGCTGGGGCCGGTCACCGGGCGGGACTGGGCCGGGGTGCGGGCCGGACGGCTGGAGTGGAGCTGCCGGGAGGCCGCCGAGCACATCGCGGACGACCTGATCGCGTACGCGGGGCAGCTCGCGGGGCGGGAGACCGAGGAGTACGGCCCGTTCGAGATCGCGCTGGAGAAGGGGACCGGCAACGCGGGCGCGCTGCGGGTGATCGCGGCGATGGGCGCGCTGCTGGCCGCCGCCGTCCGCACCACCCCGCGCGAGGTGCGGGCCTTCCACCCCTACCCGTTCCGCAGCGCCAACCGCGAGGGCTTCGCCGCCATGGGCGTGGCCGAGGTGCTGCTGCACACCCACGACATCGCCGAGGGGCTCGGCGTCGCGTACGAACCCGACCCGGCGCTGTGCGCGTTCGTCCTCACGCGGATCTTCCCGCACGTCCGGCCCGGCCCCACCCCCTGGCGGACCCTGCTGTGGGCCACCGGCCGCGGTGAGCTGCCCGGGCGCGCGCCCGTCACCGAGTGGCGGTGGAGCAACAACCTGGTCATCGACGCCGAGCGGCTCACCCTCCAGGGCGTCACCCCGGCGGCGGCCGCCGATCTGTCCACGGTCGGCGACGGCGGCTTCGCCTGGCTCGACGGCGGGCCGGTCGAAGGCACCCGGATCGGCGCCGGGCTGGTGTACAAGCAGTACGAGGACGGCCTGCACCGGCCGGAGTGGGGCATGTACGCGCTGGTCCGCCGGGAGGACGGCCGCGCGCTCGGCGCCATGGGGTTCCACGGCGTCCCGGACGAGGCCGGCCGGGTCGAGGTCGGCTACGACCTCGTCGAGGCGGCCCGCGGCCACGGCTACGCCACCGAGGCCCTGCGCGCGCTGTCGTCGTGGGCGCTGGCCCGGCCGGAGGCGCGGATCGTCGTCGCCAACGTCGAGCGGGGCAACCTGCCCTCGCAGCACGTCCTCGCCCGGGCCGGGTTCACCCGGGTAGCCGAGGACCCCGAGCTCCTGACCTACGAACTGGGCGCGTCCGGCGGCCGGTAGCGCCCCTTGCGCCGCCGCAGCCCCGAGCCGTGCAGCAGCCGCACCACCTCGCGGCTGCCGACCTCCACCGCCCCGGCGGCGACCACCTCCGCGTAGCGCTGCGCGGGTATGTCGTAGTGGTCGCGTTCGAAGGCGCGGCGGGGCACGCCCAGGCGGGCGGCGAAGGCGTGCAGTTCGTCGTAGGAGACGTCGCTGACCAGGTGGGACCAGAGACGGCCGTGGCCGGGCCAGGTGGGCGGGTCGATGTAGATCGTCACGCCGGTCTCACGAGGACGCCGGTCCGCCGAGGGCCTCGCCGAGCGAGCCCACCGCCGCGACCTTCACCCCGGCCTGGCCGCACACCCAGTGCGGGTCGGGCCCCAACTCCGGTTCCACGTCCAGCGCGTGCGGGTCGCCGGTGCCGCACACGGGGCACAGCGGCCAGCGGCCGTAGCGCTCCAGCAGGGCGTCCTGGACGTCCTGCGCGACCAGGCCGGCGACGAACCGCGCGCCCTCCGGCCACTGCTCGACCCACCACCGCCGCTGGGTGACGGATTCCTCCACCAGCGACACGACGTCGGCGTCGGCGACGCGTCCCGCGACCAGGTCGGCGAGCACGAGGGCGCGCGCGGCGTGCAGCGTCTGCTCCAGGGGGCTGATGGGGTCCATGCCCCCATTGTGCGCACTCTTGACCCCGGCGCCGAGCCGAAAATATCTTTCAGAGGTGACCCGAAGAGTGAAGGAAATTTTCGCGAGCGAGCGCTCAGGCCCGGGCGGCACGGGCGGCGCCCCGCCCGCTCCGGCCGCCCTCGCGGCCAAGGTCCGCACACTCGCCCCGTCGATGACGCGCTCCATGCAGCGCGTCGCCGAGGCCGTCGCGGGCGACCCGGCCGGCTGCGCGGCCCTCACGGTCACCGGCCTCGCCCAACTCACCGGCACCAGCGAGGCGACCGTCGTACGCACGGCCCGGCTGCTGGGCTATCCGGGTTACCGGGACCTGCGGCTGGCCCTCGCCGGCCTCGCCGCGCAGCAGCAGTCCGGCCGCGCCCCGGCCATCACGACGGACATCGCGGTGGACGACCCGATCGCCGACGTGGTCGCCAAGCTCGCCCACGACGAGCAGCAGACCCTCGCCGACACCGCCGCGGGGCTCGACACGGCCCAGCTGGGCGCGGCCGTCGCCGCCCTGGCCGGCGCCCGCCGCACCGATGTGTACGGGGTCGGGGCGTCCGGGCTCGTCGCCCAGGACCTCACGCAGAAGCTGCTGCGCATAGGGCTGATGGCGCACGCCCACAGCGACCCGCACCTGGCCGTCACCAACGCCGTGCAACTGCGCGCGGGCGACGTCGCGATCGCCATCACGCACTCCGGCTCGACCGGGGACGTCATCGAACCGCTGCGGGTGGCCTTCGAGCGCGGGGCGACGACCGTGGCGATCACCGGCCGCCCGGACGGCCCGGTCACGCAGTACGCCGACCACGTCCTCACCACGTCCACCGCCCGCGAGAGCGAGCTGCGCCCCGCGGCCATGTCGTCCCGGACCGGCCAGCTCCTCGTGGTGGACTGCCTGTTCGTCGGGGTGGCGCAGCGGACGTACGACACGGCGGCGCCGGCGCTCTCCGCGTCGTACGAGGCGCTGGCCCACCGGCACCGCCCCTGAAGGCCGCCGCCCCGCACCGCACCGGAAAGACACGGAAAGAGCCGTCCATGACCCCCACCTCCCACCCCCGTGACGTCCGAGCCGAGTTGGAGTCCCTGACCACCGAGGCCTTCCGGCCGGAGCTCGCCGACATCGACCGGCTGCCCACCCTGGACATCGCGCGGCTGATGAACGGCGAGGACGCGACGGTCGCCGGGGCGGTCGCGGCACGGCTGCCCGAGATCGCCGCCGCGATCGACGCCGTGGCCGAGCGAATGGCCCGGGGCGGCCGCCTGGTCTACGCGGGCGCCGGCACGGCGGGCCGGATGGGCGTCCTGGACGCCTCCGAGTGCCCGCCCACCTTCAACACCGACCCCTCCCGCGTCGTCGGCCTGATCGCGGGCGGCCCGGGAGCCGTGGTCACCTCGGTCGAGGGAGCCGAGGACTCCCGGGAGCTGGCCCGGGCCGATCTGGAGCCGCTGGGCCTGACCCCCGACGACACGGTGGTCGGCGTCTCGGCGTCCGGCCGCACGCCCTACGCCGTCGGCGCGGTCGAGCACGCCCGGGCCCGCGGCTGCCTCACCGTCGGCCTGTCCTGCAACCCGGGCAGCCCGCTCGCGGCCGCCGCCGAGCACGGCATCGAGATCGTCGTCGGTCCCGAACTGCTCACCGGCTCCACCCGCCTGAAGGCCGGCACGGCGCAGAAGCTCGTCCTGAACATGCTGTCGACGATCACGATGATCCGGCTGGGCAAGACCTTCGGGAACCTGATGGTCGACGTCCGCGCCTCCAACGACAAGCTCCGCGCCCGCTCCCACCGCATCGTCGCCCTCGCCACCGGCGCCGCCGACGAGGAGATCGAGCGGGCCCTGGCCGCCACCGGCGGCGAGGTGAAGAACGCGATCCTGACGATCCTGGCCGGTGTGGACGGCCCGACGGCGGCCCGCCTCCTGGAGGACTCCGACGGGCACCTGCGGGCGGCCCTGGAGGCCCGTGCGTAGACCGGACCGGTCCTGCGGCGGGCCGGACTGAAGGGCCCGCTCAGCCGGAGACCTGCACGACCGCCTGCCGCACCTCCTCCGACTGCTGCTCCCGCTCCGCCGCGGCCCGGTCGGCCAGGGCGTTGACGGCCGCGTTGAACCGCTCCGTCGAGGTGGGGTGGTCCGGGCCCAGCACGTACTCCTTGAGGACGCGGCGCTCGGGTGCCATCGGGTCGTGCAGGGGTGCGCGGACCGCGCGGAGGATCTCCGGCAGCCGGACGCACTCCCGGTCCAGGAGGTAGGCGCCCCCGGCGGTGGTGTAGGCGGCCCGGAAGGCCTCGTCGGGCAGGTCGTCGGCGTTGGTCAGGACGTACGGCTTGAGGCTCGCCACGAAGTCCGCGACCACGGACGACACGTCGCTGATGAGCAGGTCGGCCTGGTCGAAGCAGTCGTACAGCGCGGGCAGTTGCTTGAGGATCACCTGGTGCCGGACGGCGCCCCGGCTCTCCCAGAAGATCCGGTGCCACTCGGCCCGCAGCTCGTGCCACTCGGCCTCGCCGCTCCGATCGGGCAGACGGGCCTCGCGGGTCTGCTCGGCGTCGTCGCCGTCGAGCCGCCCCGACAGCTCGGTGAGCCGGGCCTGGATCTCCGCGAGCCGCGGCCGGGCGGCGGCGACGGCGGCCTCCACACGCTCACGGTCACCCCGTTCCCCGTCGCGCCGCTCGTTGTCCGCGCGCAGCAACTCCCGGATCGCCCGGTCGGCTTCGGCGGCGGCGCGCGAGCGCTTGCCGGTGAGCGGATGCGGCTTGTAGAGGACCCGCACGTTCTCCGCGAGCAGCTTCTCGACCAGCGTCACGCCCATCGGGATCAGGGACGTGTGGCAGTCGTCGTCGCTCCAGCCCTCCCAGGTCGGCGCGTACAGGACGGTCGGCAGCGGCCCGGGCACGTGGTCCGCGTGCAGCCGGATCGACGACAGCTGCGGACGGCCCACCTCCACGATCGCCCGGTCGTCGATGGCGTGCCGCACCCGCCGGTACCGGTCGCGGCCGGCCCGCCCGGCGACCCAGATCTCGTCGTACACCTTGCTCACCCGGTTGCTGCTGGCGAGCTTGTCGCTGTCGCCGTGCCCGATGAAGACGTGCTTGGCCTCGGCGACCCGCAGCATGTGCACGTTCTTGCCCGCGTTGCCGGGATAGAGCACGACTCGCAGCTCGGGCAGTTCCAGCTGGGCCACGTCGTCGGCCTTCGGCACGCACAGCACCGGGATCGAGGTACGGCTCAGATAGCGGAACGAGGCCCGCTCCCGCAGGATGATCAGCGGCCGCCGGTCGAGCCGCTCCAGCGTCTCGATCCACATGTTCACCTGGTACATGAAGTCCCGGGACACGGACGCGAAGCTGAAGTACAGCGCCACCTCGGGCCGGTACGCGGCCATTGACGGTTCACCTCGCCGATCACCTGCTCGTCCGACGGCATCCGGCGGGCCCGGCGCAGCTGGCCCAGCAGCGCCAGCACGGCGGCCGCCGTGAGCCCGGCGGTCAGCGCGAACCCGGCACCGGCGGGCTGCCACGCCCCCACCGCGAGCGCGGCGAGCAGACCGGCGTGGGCCGGCAGGTCCAGGTGCAGCAGCTTGCGCAGGAAGCGCCGGTAGAGGAGCGCGGGCGGCGACTTCGGGATGCCCGCCCCGCTCATGTCGAGGTTGCGCACGACCACCGGCAGGACGCGCCGGCGCCGGATGGCGTGATGCACGGCCGTGTACAGCACCACCAGCGCGAAGTGCACGCTGAACACGGCCAGCGCGGCCACCAGCACGGCACCCGGCGCGTCCATCCGGTCGGCCAGGGCGAGCAGCATCACCGTCCGCACGGCGAACCGCATGGTGCGCGTCAGCTGCAGCGCGGCCAGCCGCCGCACGAAGGCGGGGGCACGCGTGTGCAGCACCTCGTCGGCGGCGTAACTCACAGCCGAGGCGGCGGCGAAGCCCCACAGCGACGGGAGCAGCGCGAAGACGGGCAGGGCGGCGAAAGCGGCGCCGAACAGCAGGACGAGAAACAGGTCGGTCTTCCCACGCACACGCAGGACACCGCACCACCAACGGAGCGTCATGGCAGGCTTTCTCTGAGGAATTCGGTCTTCCGGAGTGGCGTGCGGTGGGGCGGACGCCGGGGTGTACGCGCGATACGCCTGTTCGACGACGATGCCGGGCCAATGGTTGTAGTCCACCCGCCGATCACTGTCATTTCACCGCGACTTCACCTCCCGATTGACCTGCCGCACGCGAGCCCGCAGCGCCTCCCCGACGGGCAGCGACCGCAGCACGTCGGTCAGGTGCTCGGCCGTCCGCACGTTGCACCGCCCCAGATCGACCAGGGCGAACGGCTCGTCCCGCGCGGCCGTGACGGGGTCGACGCACAGGGACGGCAGCACGACACCGACTCCCGCGAGTGCGTCCCGCAGTGACTCCACGATCTCTTCGGTCGAGCGCACGCTTCCCTACCTCCACGCTGAGTTGGCTATTCGCCACACAGCGTGTCCGATCCGCCTCTAACCTGGCCAGATACGGCGGTCCAACAACCCGATGTGTACGACAGGGAGTTGCCCATGCCCGGACCCAGGGACCTCGACCCCTCCTCCTCACCGCGGGCCCTCCTGGGCGCCGAACTCCGCCACGCCCGCGAGAAGGCCGGCCTCAGCCAGGAGGAACTCGGCCAGCGGCTCTTCGTGAGCGGCTCGTTCATCGGCCAACTGGAGGCGGGCACGCGCAGGATGCAGCGGGAGTACGCGCGCCTGCTGGACGAGGCGCTGGGGACGGAGGACTTCTTCCAGCGGCACTGCGGGGCGGCGGCGAAGTCGAGGTATCCGGAGCACTTCGCGGAGGCGGCGGAAGCGGAGGCGGAGGCGACCGAGATCCGGCAGTACGCGCCGCTCCTGATCTCCGGGCTGCTGCAGACACCCGCCTACGCACGAGCCGTGTTCCGCGCATACCGGCCGACGGCACCGGCGGAGGTGATCGAGGAGCTGGTCGCGGCCCGGATGGACCGGACGGCACTCCTCGACGATCCAACAGGCCCGTTGTTGTGGACGGTCCTTGACGAGGCGGCCCTGCGTCGGCGGACCGGCGGCCGGGAGGTGATGGCGGAGGCACTGCGCCACGTGGCGAGCCTGATCCGCCGCAACCGGGTCATCGTGCAGGTGCTGCCGTTCGGTGCCGGTGCCCACGCGTCGATGGAGGGCTCCATGAAGCTGATGGACTTCGAGGACGCGCCTCCGCTGCTGTACTTCGAGGGAGTCGGCACGGGACGACTGGAGGACGACCCGACCATCGTCCGGTACCAGCGGCGCACCTTCCAGCTCCTCTCCGCCTGCGCCCTCTCTCCGGCCGACTCCCTGGCCCTCATCGAGGACATCGCGCAGGATTACGGCCATGAGGAGCATCACTGAGGCCACTTGGCGCAAGTCCAGCTACAGCGGCGGCAGCGGCGGCGACTGCCTGGAGACAGCGGACGGCCCAACCGCGTTCGTCCCCGTCCGCGACTCCAAGAACCCCCACGGCCCGAAGCTCGTGTTCCGGGCCTCCGCCTGGGCCGCGTTCGTCGCGAACCTCAAGGACGAGACGGCCTGAGCTTCGGGACCCGGGCTTCGAGCCCTCTCTTCAAGGAATGGGAGGAGGGCCTCAACCCGCCCTCCCGCCCCGCGAGTTGACGCGACGCGTCCGGCTTGCCACGGACAGTCACCTGCCTCTAACGTTCCTGGACAAGCAACAGCCCCCGCCCGGTGCGCCAACACCTGCGGGGGCTTAACCAACGAGATCGAAGGAACAGTTCGGTCCCATGGCTGAGTCCCAGCTTAGTGCTGCCCTCCCGTCCGCGCATCCAATGGCGGCCCCCGGCTACGGCAAACGCTCCACTCCCGATCAACTCCGCGCCACAGGACACGACTTCGCGCACCTCCCACCCCGCGAAGCCGCCATCGCCGCCTACCTCGACCGACTCCCCGACGGCGCCGACATCTCCGTGAAGACGCTGGCCAAACAGCTGCCGTACGGGCAGTGCGCCCTGAGCACCGCCCTCAACCGCCTCCAGCAGGCAGGGCATCTGCGCCGGGGCCGGGAGTGCGTCACGGCCGACGACGGCGGTTCCCGCTGGATCACCCGATCGTGGTGGTCCCGCACGGCCCGGGACGACGACTGGTGGGCGGCCTTCACGCGCGGGGACGTGCCGCAGGCACCGCAGCGCCCCACCCGCTCCCGGGCGCAGATCCTGCTGGCCGCCCTCGGCCGCACCGCACCCGTGCTGTCGCTCTCCCAGACCGACTGCGCGGCGCTCGCCCCTCTCGTCACGCAGTGGTTCGAGCGGGGCGCCTCGGAGGACGACGTCCTGCACGCCCTCACGGCCGGCCTGCCGACACCCGTCCACCACCCCGCCGCCCTCGTCCGCACCCGCCTGACCGGCAAACTCCCGCCTCCACCGGCCCCGCGTCCGCCGCTGCGGGTCCTGGAGTGCGCGAGCTGCGGCGCTCCGGGACGCCCGGAGTCCCTGCCGGGCGGGCGTTGCAGCGCCTGCCGAGGTGAAAGCGACCCCGCACGACCCCCCGCACCCCTGCCCGCCCCGTCCGTGCACGAGCACGCGGCCGGGATCCGCGCCGCGATGTCCCAACGCCGCCGGGAGCGGAATCCGCCGACCGGGGACAATGGACGGCATGAACCACGCCCAGCTGACCGCACTCGGCCGTGCCCTCCGGCTTCTCGGTGAGCACGGGGAGGCCCTCACCGCCGACACCCCGGACGCCAAGCTGCACGAGGTGAGGGCGGATCTGCGGCGGGCCCTGGACCTGCTGGAGGAGAGCGTCTCGAACGCCGCGCCCAGCACCCGGTGCCCCGAGCACCCGAACGGCCCGGTCGACGAGGCCGCGCCCGACCTGTGCCTGCTGTGCGAGACCCGGCGCCGGGCGGCCCGCCGGAACGAGTTCAACGGGCCCGCCCCGCACCAGCCGCAGACCGAGCCCGTCCAGTCCCGCTACGGTGTGCGCGGCGACCGCCCGCAGCCCCAGCAGCGCTGGCTGCCGGAGCTGTGGAACGGCCAGGCCTGGCAGCTGTGCGGCACCCCGCGCCGGGACCGCCGCGAGGCCGAGCTGTACATCGCCGCCCAGCGCCGCGCGCCCCGGGCCGCCATGGCGTACCGGCTGGTGCACGAGTTCACCGACTACGAGGTGCTGCGGGTGTGGGGCACGCCCGTGCGGATCGACATCGAGCCGATGGGCAACCTGTAGATCACAGCAGGGGCAGGGCCTCGAAGTCGTGCCCCTGCCACAGGCGCCGCGCCGCCTCCTCCGGGTACGCCGTGACCACCGGCTCCGCGTCCAGCACCTGCACCAGCCGCCGCTCCTCGTCGTAGGCGGGCCAGCCCGGGTCGCCGGTCCTCGCGAACGCCGTCCAGGACGAGCGGAAGCGGGACGACAGCGCCAGGGCCTCGGCGGGCGGCTCGGCGCCCTCGAACACCAGCGCGCCCAGGTCCGCCCCGTACGTGCCGAACAGCAGCGGGATGTCCAGGCCGTGGCAGGCACCGAGCGCGCCGCCGTTGCCGGGGGCCGGCCAGGTCAGTTCGTAGACGTGCGCGCTGCCGCCGCCCGCCCGGTGGGCCTCGGCCAGGTGCAGGGAGGGCATGGCGAAGAGCCAGTCCGTCTGGACGC
Organism: Streptomyces sp. NPDC044921; assembly: GCF_056432865.1. Lineage (NCBI taxonomy): Bacteria > Bacillati > Actinomycetota > Actinomycetes > Kitasatosporales > Streptomycetaceae > Streptomyces > Streptomyces sp. NPDC044921. The sequence continues at coordinate 140,246 of NZ_JBWKIF010000001.1, read as the reverse complement.
GTTCGTACAGCTCGCCCGGGGAGGCGCCGGGGAAGGCCGTACGGTAGGCCGCCTCCCCGCCCGGGCCGGGGGCGAACAGGCGCAGGGCCGCGCTCGCCCGCTCGTCGGTGATCTGTCCGAGCTGCCCGGCCAGGGCGGCGAAGAGGCGGTACTCGTCGCGGTTGTGGCCGACGAGCAGGTCGACCTCCCGCGCCGCCCCGGACGCGAGCGCCTGCCACGGCGTCGCCGGCAGGACCTCGCCGTCGACCACCGGGGAGAAGGGGGTCACCGTGGGCGCCGCCCGGCCCCACCGGTCGAGGTACTGCGGCATCTTCGGGCCCAGGGCCTCCCCCGCCGACGTGAGCCGGCGCGGGTCGACCGTCGACAGGTCGGCGACCGTGGGGCGCAGGCCCACCTCGGCGGCGAGGGCGGTGCCGATGTCCCGGGCCAGTGCGGCGGAGAAGAACGTCCCCGGCACGCTCTGCGCGATGGCCCGCCGGAACAGCCCGGCCGCGCGGTCCATCACCAGCAGCGAGGCCACCGACCCCGCGCCCGCCGACTCGCCGAAGACCGTCACCTGCCGCGGGTCGCCGCCGAACGCGCCGATGTTGTCGCGCACCCACTCCAGCGCGGCCACCTGGTCGAGCAGGCCGCGGTTGGCGGGCGCCCCCTCGATGTGGGCGAACCCCTCCATGCCGACGCGGTAGTTGAAGGTGACGACCACGACGTCGCCGTCGGCCGCTATGCGCCGGGCGTCGTAGCCGGGGCTGCCGGCGTGGCCGAGCTTGTAGGCGCCGCCGTAGATCCACACCATGACCGGGCGGCGGGCGGCCGGGTCCGGGTCGGGGGTCCAGACGTTGACCGTGAGCCAGTCGTCGCCCTCGGGGGCGCGCAGCAGCGCCGGGCCGCCCATCAGGCCGAGGTCCTGCGGGGGCGGCGGGCCAAAGGCGTCCGCGTCCCGTATGCCGTCCCACGGTCGGGCGGGGCGCGGCGCCATGAACCGGGCCTCGCCGACCGGGGGTTCGGCGAACGGGACGCCGCGGAAGACCGCGAGCCCTTCCTCGCGGAGTCCGCGCACCGCGCCGGCGGTGGTGCGCACCACCGGCCCGGGCTGTCCGGAGGGGCTCTCCGCGGGCGGGTGGGACTCGGTCGTCGTCATCTGGGTCTCCTCACGGGTGCCGGTGATCAGGCGCTCGGCCAGTGTGCTTGACCGGGGCAACCGGATCCAGACACCCGTGGGCGGACCTCCGTGTCAGCTGAGGGTCTTCAGCGACGCCGCGTCGTACGGCGCCAGCTCGTCGAGGCGGCCGGCGAGGACCTTCTCGGCCCACTGCGGGTCCTGCAGCAGAGCGCGGCCGACGGCGACCAGGTCGAACTCGTCGCGCTCGAAGCGGTCCAGGAGGTTGTCGAGGTCGCCCAGCTCGGCGCCCTGGCCCTGGAAGGCCTTGACGAAGTCGCCGTTGAGGCCGACGGAGCCGACGGTGATGGCGGGCTTGCCGGTGAGCTTCTTGGTCCAGCCGGCGAGGTTCAGGTCGGAGTCGTCGAACTCGGGCAGCCAGTAGCGGCGCGTGGAGGCGTGGAAGGCGTCGACTCCGGCGGCGGCCAGCGGGGTGAGGATGGACTCCAGCTCCTCAGGGGTCTCGGCCAGGCGGGCGCCGTAGACGTCCTGCTTCCACTGGGAGTAGCGGAAGATGACGGGGAAGCCGGGCGAGACGCTCTCACGGACGGCCGCGACGATCTCCGCCGCGAACCTGGTGCGGGCGACCCGGTCGCCGCCGTAGGCGTCGGTGCGGCGGTTGGTGCCCTCCCAGAGGAACTGGTCGAGCAGGTAGCCGTGGGCGCCGTGCAGCTCCACCCCGTCGAAGCCGATGCGCTCGGCGGCCGCGGCGGCCTCGGCGAAGGCACCGACGACGGCGTCGATGTCGGCCTGCGTCATGGCCTTGCCGGTGGGCTCGTCGGCGCCGATGCGCAGCCCGGAGGGGCCGACGGCCGGGGCGTCCGCGACGGGCGGCTCGCCCTGCTTGCGGACCATGCCGATGTGCCAGAGCTGCGGCACGATCGTGCCGCCCGCGGCGTGCACCGCCTCGGCGACCTTCGCCCAGCCCGCGAGCTGCTCCTCGCCGTGGAACCGCGGCACGCGGTCGCTCTGCCCGGCCGACTCGTGGCCGACGTAGGTGCCCTCGGTGACGATCAGGCCGACCCCGGCGGCGGCGCGGCGCGCGTAGTAGGAGACCACGTCCTCGCCGGGCACGCCGCCCGGGGAGAACATGCGCGTCATGGGCGCCATCACGATCCGGTTCGGGACGGTCAGCCCGCCCAGGGTGACGGGCCGGGACAGGATTGCGGCGGCACGGGAGGCGACGGTCACGTGGGGGCTCCTTCGGATACGGACAGTATGCTCATACCAGGCAGTATGTGCACGTGCATCGGACCCCAGGTTCAACCATGCGGCCCGCCGCCGCCATCCCGTGCCTCCTGTGATCCCGCACACGCCGAAGGGCGGCACCCCCTGCGAACAGGAAGTGCCGCCCTGGGAAAGGACGTCGATCGACGGGGTCGATCAGAAGTCCATGTCACCGCCCGGCATGCCGCCGCCGGCCGGCGCGGCGGCCTTCTCCGGCTTGTCGGCGATGACGGCCTCGGTGGTGAGGAACAGCGCGGCGATGGAGGCGGCGTTCTGCAGCGCGGAACGGGTCACCTTCGCCGGGTCGATGATGCCTTCGGCGATCATGTCGACGTACTCACCGGTCGCGGCGTTCAGGCCGTGGCCGACCTGGAGGTTGCGGACCTTCTCCACGACGACGCCGCCCTCGAGACCACCGTTGACGGCGATCTGCTTCAGCGGGGCCTCCAGCGCGAGCTTCACGGCGTTGGCGCCGGTCGCCTCGTCACCCTCGAGCTCCAGCTTCTCGAAGACCTGGGAGGCCTGCAGCAGGGCCACGCCACCACCGGCGACGATGCCCTCCTCGACGGCCGCCTTGGCGTTGCGCACGGCGTCCTCGATGCGGTGCTTGCGCTCCTTGAGCTCCACCTCGGTGGCGGCACCGGCCTTGATGACCGCGACACCGCCGGCGAGCTTCGCCAGGCGCTCCTGCAGCTTCTCGCGGTCGTAGTCCGAGTCGCTGTTCTCGATCTCGGCGCGGATCTGGTTGACCCGGCCCTGGACCTGCTCGGCGGAGCCGGCACCGTCGACGATGGTGGTCTCGTCCTTGGTGATGACGACCTTGCGGGCCTTGCCCAGCAGGTCGAGCGTGGCGTTCTCCAGCTTGAGGCCGACCTCCTCGGAGATCACCTCGCCGCCGGTGAGGATGCCGATGTCCTGCAGCATCGCCTTGCGGCGGTCGCCGAAGCCCGGGGCCTTGACGGCGACGGACTTGAAGGTGCCGCGGATCTTGTTGACGACCAGGGTCGACAGGGCCTCGCCCTCGACGTCCTCGGCGATGATCAGCAGCGGCTTGCCCGACTGCATGACCTTCTCCAGGAGCGGGAGCAGGTCCTTGACGTTGGAGATCTTGGAGTTGGCGATCAGGATGTACGGGTCGTCGAGGACGGCCTCCATACGCTCCATGTCGGTGGCGAAGTACGCCGAGATGTAGCCCTTGTCGAAGCGCATACCCTCGGTGAGCTCCAGCTCCAGACCGAAGGTCTGGGACTCCTCGACGGTGATGACGCCTTCCTTGCCGACCTTGTCCATGGCCTCGGCGATGAGCTCGCCGATCTGGGTGTCGGCGGCGGAGATGGAGGCCGTGGAGGCGATCTGCTCCTTGGTCTCGACGTCCTTGGCCTGCTCCAGCAGGGCGGCGGAGACGGCCTCGACGGCCTTCTCGATACCGCGCTTCAGGGCCATCGGGTTGGCACCGGCGGCCACGTTGCGCAGACCCTCGCGCACCAGGGCCTGGGCGAGGACGGTCGCCGTGGTCGTACCGTCACCGGCGACGTCGTCCGTCTTCTTGGCGACTTCCTTGACCAGCTCGGCGCCGATCTTCTCGTACGGGTCCTCGAGCTCGATCTCCTTGGCGATGGAGACGCCGTCGTTGGTGATCGTGGGCGCGCCCCACTTCTTCTCGAGGACGACGTTGCGGCCCTTGGGGCCGAGCGTCACCTTCACGGCGTCCGCGAGCTGGTTCATGCCGCGCTCGAGGCCGCGCCGCGCCTCCTCGTCGAACGCGATGATCTTGGCCATGTGAAGTGGTCCCTCCAGGACTGGGGGTGATTACTTCGGACCGCGCCCGCGCCCGCGACGGACGGCCCCCGACCGGTGGTTCCTTGCCCCACCTGGTCCGCGGCCTCACCGACCCGGTCCTTACGTTGTCACTCTCACCTTCAGAGTGCTAACGCAATGATTAGCACTCGGGCATGGTGAGTGCAAGCGCCTCCCCGGGATCGGGCGGGGGCGTCAGCCACCCGCGAACACCCCCCTGCACCCCCTGCGAGCAGGCCGAAGGGCCCGCACCCCGGGGGGTGCGGGCCCTTCAGAGAAGACCTGTCGCTTGCGCGTTGGTCGTGGTGCGCGTTCAGGCGGTGACGCGAACCATGTCGGCCTGCGGGCCCTTCTGGCCCTGCGAGATCTCGAACTCGACCCGCTGGCCCTCTTCCAGGGTGCGGTAGCCGTCCATCTGGATCGCGCTGTAGTGGACGAAAACATCCGCACCACCGTCGACCGCGATGAAGCCGTACCCCTTCTCCGCGTTGAACCACTTGACGGTGCCCTGAGCCATGCCTAACTCCCCTATTACTGGCCCTTGCACAGATCCACACTTCGCGGACCCGGGTCAGACCTCACCCCCCACGGTTGGGGGCGTGCGCCGGAACGCGTCGACCGCGGCTGAATGTATCTGTCCAACTGCCGTCTGCAACAGGTCAATCGGACGAGAATTCTGGACGCACCGGGTCCGGAATGTGGGGAGAATTCGCCTGAATTCAGGGCAAGTCGGGCCACACAAAATACGCAAAAGCCACGAAAGACGCGCACACTTTGGCTACATCTTGTCGGGCTCGCGGCAGGAATTCAGGGTTCCGGTCAGGCGATCGGAACCGCGTTCCCCAACTGTACCGCGCTCAATCACACAGAATTGCCCCCTCCGCTTCTCTCACGGTGGGGGCAATTCGATGCACGCTCGGTAACCGGCATTACTCCAGGTAACGCCAGGGCCGGTTCAGCCTCCGGCGACGGCCGGGATGATCGACACGCCGGCGCCGTCCGGGGTGGCCGTCTCCAGCCCCTGCTCGAACCGCACGTCGTCGTCGTTCACGTACACGTTGACGAACCGGCGCAGCTTCCCCTGGTCGTCCAGGACCCGGGCGGCGATCCCGGTGTGGTTCTTCTCCAGGTCGGCGATGACCTCGCCCAGGGTCGCCCCCTCGGCGGCGACCTCGGCCTGCCCGCCGGTGTAGGTACGCAGGATGGTGGGGATGCGAACGGTGACGCTCATGACTTCGGAACCTCCGGTTGGTGACGAACCCAGGGGCGCGGGGAACTGCGCGAACAACCCCCACCGGCCCGCAGATGGCAACGATCAGACGAGCCCGGCCTCACGGAACGACTCCAGGCTGGGCCGAATGGTCGCGGTCAGCCCCGTGCCCGCCACCGCGTCCAGCGTCTTCAGACCGTCCCCGGTGTTGAGCACCACAGTCGTCCTGGACGGATCCAGCAGCCCGCTCTCGATCAGCTTCTTGGTGACACCCACCGTCACACCACCGGCGGTCTCCGCGAAGATCCCCTCGGTCCTGGCCAGGACCTTGATGGCGTCGACGACCTGCTCGTCCGTCACGTCCTCCACCGCACCGCCCGTGCGCCGCGCGATGTCCAGCACGTACGGCCCGTCCGCCGGGTTGCCGATCGCCAGCGACTTGGCGATCGTGTCCGGCTTCTGCGGGCGCACCACGTCGTGCCCGGCCTTGAACGCCGTCGACACCGGGGAGCAGCCGAGCGCCTGCGCGCCGAAGATCTTGTACGGCCTGTCCTCGACCAGCCCGAGCCTGATCAGCTCCTGCAGGCCCTTGTCGATCTTCGTGAGCTGGGAGCCGGAGGCGATCGGCACCACGATCTGCTCGGGCAGCCGCCAGCCGAGCTGCTCGCAGATCTCGTACGCCAGCGTCTTGGAGCCCTCGGCGTAGTACGGCCGCAGGTTGACGTTGACGAAGCCCCAGCCCTCGCCGGCCGGGTCGCCGATCAGCTCGGAGCAGAAGCGGTTCACGTCGTCGTAGTTGCCCTCGATGCCGACGAGCTCGCCGCCGTAGACCGCGGCCATGACGACCTTGCCCTGCTCCAGGTCGTGCGGGATGAACACGCAGGAGCGGAAGCCGGCGCGGGCCGCGGCGGCGCCCACCGCGCCGGCCAGGTTGCCGGTGGAGGAGCAGGAGAGGGTGGTGAAGCCGAAGGCGCGGGCGGCCTCCAGGGCCTGCGCGACGACGCGGTCCTTGAAGGAGTGCGTCGGGTTGCCGGAGTCGTCCTTGACGAAGAGCTTGCCGGCGTCCACCCCCAGCTCGCGGGCGAGGTTGTCGGCCCGCACCAGCTTGGTCCAGCCCGGGTTGATGTTCGGCTTGTCCGCGACGTCGGCCGGGACCGGCAGCAACGGGGCGTAACGCCAGATGTTCGCGGGGCCCGCCTCGATCTTCTTGCGCAGCTCCTCGGTGTCGTAGCCCGAGAAGTCGTAGGCGATCTCCAGCGGGCCGAAACACTCCTCGCAGGCGAAGACCGGGCCGAGGGGCACGCGGTGACCGCACTCGCGGCAGCTCAGCGCGGCGGCCGGGCCGAGGTCTACGGTGGAGTTCGTGGTGCTTGCAACAGTCTGCACAGCCATGTGAGGCGAGGCCCTTTCTCCTCATCTTCCTCACGACGCATCTCGCCGTGAGACGGATTTGGCACCTTCCCTAGCCGGGAGCCTCGCGCTGTGGTCGCCAGTGACCTACGAGAACCGACTGGAGGGTTGCCGGGGCTTCATCGGGCCGTTTCCCTCTGCCCCTCTGGATGAGCTGTATGTGGTTGTGAACGAGGGCGACCCCGGACATGCGATGGTCACCCGCGTTGTCCAAGACTGTAACCGACGACCAGGACAGTTGAGATAGTCGTCCGAACCGCGAGATGGCTCACAGTCCGTCCCGCCGAGAGAACGCTAAGGAGCCGCCACGGTGCTGGAAGAAGTCGAGCGCTGGCTGAGCACCCGTTCCTGGTCCGCGACCGAGCGTCCGCTCCACCGGATCCTCGCTGCCAAGCAGCGCGCGGGCCGCACGGTGAGCGTGGTGCTGCCCGCGCTGAACGAGGAGGAGACGGTCGGCGACATCGTCGCCGTCATCCGGCACGACCTGATGCTGCAGGTCCCGCTCGTCGACGAGCTGGTCGTCGTGGACTCGGGATCGACCGACCGCACCGCGCAGGTGGCCGCCGCGGCGGGCGCGCGGGTGGTGCACCGGGACGCGATACTCCCGCGCCTGCCCGCCGCCCCCGGCAAGGGCGAGGTGCTGTGGCGCTCGCTGCTGGTCACGCGCGGCGACGTCGTCTGCTTCGTCGACGCGGACCTGCGGGACTTCTCGTCCGACTTCGTCTCCGGGATCGTCGGCCCGCTGCTGACCGACCCGGACGTGGACCTGGTCAAGGGCATGTACGACCGCCCGCTGGGCGGCGCCGCGGGGCAGGGCGGCCGGGTCACCGAGCTGATGGCCCGCCCGCTGCTGAACATGCACTGGCCGCAGCTGGCCGGGTTCGTGCAGCCGCTGGGCGGGGAGTACGCGGCCCGCCGCTCACTGCTGGAGCAGCTGCCCTTCCCCGTCGGGTACGGCGTCGAGCTGGGCATGCTGGTGGACGCCCTGCACCTGGTGGGCCTGGACGCCCTCGCGCAGGTGGACGTCGGGGTGCGCAAGCACCGGCACCAGGACGGGCAGGCGCTGGGCCGGATGGCCGCCGAGATCTACCGCACGGCCCAGCTGCGGCTGGCCCGCGGGCACCTGATCCGGCCGTCCCTGACGCAGTTCGAGCGGGGCGGCGACGGCTTCGAGCCGCGGACGTACTCCGTCGACACCGAGGAACGCCCGCCGATGGTGGAGATCGCCGAGTACCAGGCCCGGCGGGCCGCCTGACCGGGACCGTTTTCGGCCGGACGCGGCAGGTCCGTACGTTTGAGCGTTTACAGGCGGGCTAGGTTGAGGCCTATGGGTTCGACGCACGGTTCTGCACGGGTACTGGTGGCCTCCAACCGGGGCCCGGTCTCCTACACGGTCGGTGAGGACGGTTCGCTGGACGCCAAGCGGGGCGGCGGCGGGCTGGTCTCGGGGCTCTCCGCGATCGGCTCGGACGCGGACGCCCTGTGGGTGTGCTCGGCGCTGTCCGACGGCGACCGGGAGGCGGTCCGGCGCGGGGCCGGGGAGGACGGCGTGCGGATGCTGGACATCCCGGCCGACGTGCACGCCGACGCCTACAACGGCATCGCCAACTCGGTGCTGTGGTTCGTGCACCACATGCTCTACCAGACGCCGCTGGAGCCGGTCTTCGACGCGGAGTTCCGGCGCCAGTGGGCGTCCTACGAGACGTACAACCGGGCGTTCGCCGAGGCGCTGGCCGAGGAGGCGGCGCAGGGCGCGGTCGTCGTGGTGCAGGACTACCACCTGACGCTGGTGCCGGGCATGCTGCGCGAACTGCGCCCGGACCTGCGCATCGGCCACTTCTCGCACACGCCGTGGGCGCCGCCGGAGTACTTCCGGATGCTGCCGGACGACGTGGCCGGGCAGGTGCTGCGCGGCATGCTGGGCGCGGACCGGCTGGGCTTCCTCACGCAGCGCTGGGCGGACGCCTTCACCGCGTGCGCGGAGCGGTTCGCGGGCGGGCTCGGCGGCACGCGGATCGGCGTGCACGGGTTGGGCGCCGACGCGGACTTCCTGCGCGAGCGTGCGCACCGGCCGGACGTCGAGGAGCGGATGGCGGCGCTGCGCGAGGAGATCGGCGAGGGCCGCCGCACCATCGTCCGCGTCGACCGCACCGAGCTGTCCAAGAACATCGTGCGCGGCCTGCTGGCCTACCGGCGGCTGCTGGAGGCCCACGGCGAGTGGCGCGAGCGCGTGGTGCACGTCGCCTTCGCCTACCCCTCGCGGCAGGACCTCGCGGTCTACCGGGACTACACGGCCGAGGTGCAGCGCCTGGCGGACGAGATCAACGCCGAGTTCGGTACACCGGGCTGGACGCCGGTCGTGCTGCACGTCAAGGACGACTTCGCCCGCTCCCTGGCCGCCTACCGGCTGGCCGACGTGGCCCTGGTCAACCCCATCCGCGACGGCATGAACCTGGTGGCCAAGGAGGTCCCGGTGGTCTCCGACGCGGGCTGCGCGCTGGTGCTGTCCCGGGAGGCCGGGGCGCACGAGGAGCTCGGCGAGGACGCGATCACGGTCAACCCCTACGACATCACGGGCACGGCCGCGGCCCTGCACGAGGCGCTGTCCATGCGCCCGGAGGAGCGGGCCGAGCGCAGCAAGCGGCTGGCGGCGGCGGCCACGGCACTGCCGCCGGCGCGGTGGTTCGTGGACCAGCTGGAAGCGCTGAAGGGATGAGCGGCCCGATGCCCGCCTCGCCGTCACTGCCCACCCCCGTCACCGAGGCGGGCCGGGAGGGCCTGGACGCGCTGCTCGCCCGTCCCGGCAAGGCGCTGATCGCCCTGGACTTCGACGGGACGCTCGCGCCGATCGTCGCCGACCCCGAGCTGGCCCGGGCCCACGCCGACGCCGTGCCCGCGCTGGCCGCGCTCGCGCCGAAGGTCGCCGCCGTGGCGGTGATCACCGGCCGGCCCGCCGCGGTCGCCGTGCGCAACGGCGCCTTCGCCGGCGTGCCGGGCCTGGAGCACCTCGTCGTCCTCGGCCACTACGGCGCCGAGCGGTGGGACGCCCGCAGCGGCGAGGTGAGGACCCCCGAGCCGCATCCGGGTGTGGCGGCCGTCCGCGCCGAGCTGCCCGGGCTGCTCGACGGGACCGGGACGTTCGTGGAGGACAAGGGCCGGGCCGTGGCCGTGCACACCCGCCGGGCCCCCGACCCGCAGGCCGCCTTCGAGGCCCTGCGCGCACCGCTGACCGGGCTGGCGCGGCGGCACGGCCTGATCGTCGAGCCGGGCCGCATGGTCCTGGAACTGCGCCCGCCCGGCATGGACAAGGGCGTCGCCCTGCACGCCCTCGCCCGGGAGACCGGCGCCGGGTCGGTCCTCTACGCCGGTGACGACCTGGGCGACCTGCCCGCCTACGGGGCCGTCGACGCCCTGCGCGCGGAGGGCACCGCGGGCCTGCTGGTGTGCAGCGGCAGCGACGAGGTGACCGAGCTGCGCGAGCGCGCGGACGTGGTGGTGGACGGCCCGGAGGGCGTCGTGACGCTGCTGCGCGAGCTGGCCGGCCGGATCGGCTGAACCCGCCGCCCGGGGGTCAGCGTTCCGCCCGGCGCCTGTCCCGTATCCGGCGCAGCCGGTTGACCGTCACCGGGTCGTGGGCCAGGGCCCGCGGGTCGTCCAGCAGGGCGTTGAGGAGCTGGTAGTAGCGCACGGGGGCCAGGCCCAGCTCCTCACGGACCGCCCGTTCCTTCGCGCCCGGCCCGGGAAAGCCGCGGCGCTCCAGCGCGAGGATGTCCCGCTCCCTGCGCCCGAGACCCCGGCCGTCCGCGTCATCGTCGGCGTGCTCGTCCATGGACGGCACCGTAACGCCCGCCACCGACAGCGGGGCTACTCGGCGCTCTCGGCCCGCACCGCCGACGCCTGGAGGTGGCCCAGGACGCCCGAGGGGCTGCCCGAGGGGGCGACGGCCTTGCCGATCTGCGTCTTGACCTGGGCGCTGACGTCGGCCCAGGAGGTCTTGCCGACCGGGTACAGCTCGGAGGACAGCAGCTCCTCCAGGAACGGCCGGAGGTGCTTGTCCCGGTCGGCGGCGGTCATGGTCGCGGACGCGGAGGAGGTGACCGGCAGCAGGTCGTACTCGCGGGAGAAGGCCAGCACGTTCTTCTCGCTGTAGACGAAGTCGAGGAAGTCGCCGATCTGGTCGCGGTGACCGTGCTCGTTGAAGGCCATCATCCAGTCGGCCACGCCGAGCGTGGACTTGCTCGGGCCCTCCTTGCCGGGCATGGGCACCATGCCGTACTTCACGCCCTTCTCCCCGGCGATCTTCATCAGCGAGGGGTGGCCGTTGAGCATGCCGACCTGGCCCTTGGCGAAGGCGGCGAACGCGTCGGCCCGGTTCAGCTCGCCCGGCGCGACCGGTCCGGTCAGGTCCTTGCCGACGAGCTCGTTCCTCAGCCAGGTGAAGGTGTCGATGTTCTCCGCGGAGTCGATGCCGTAGCTGCCGACGCTGTCGGTGTAGCCGCCCCCGCCGCTGAGCATCCACTGCATGGTCTCGGCCTGCGCCTCCTCGGGGCCGAGGGGCAGCGCGTAGGGGTACTTCACGCCCTCGCCCTTGAGGGCCTCGGCGGCGTCGGCCAGGTCGTCCCAGCTCTCGGGCGGGGTGATGCCGGCCTTGGCGAAGAGGGTCTTGTTGTAGAAGAGCACGCGGGTGGAGGAGGCGAACGGCATGCCGTACTGCACGCCCTTGACCTGGCCGGCGGAGGCCAGCTGCCCGACGAAGTCGGCCTGCACGGGTATGGAGAGCAGGTCGTCGGCCTTGTAGAGCTGGTTCTGCGCCGCGTAGTCGGCGTACGCGCCGATCTGCGCCATGTCCGGCGGGTCACCGGCGGAGACCATCTCCCGGACCTTGCGGTCGACGTCGTTCCAGGAGTAGACGCTGACGTCGATCGTGACGTCGGGGTGGTCGGCCTCGTACTCCGCGACGAGCTTGTCCCAGTACTTCTTCGAGCTGTTGGCCGCGCTGTCGCCGTAGTCGGCGGCGACCAGCTTCAGGGTGACGTCCTCCGAGCCCCCCGTGACGCCGCAGCCGCCGAGGACCGCCGTCATGCCCAGGGCGGACACCACCGCGATCGTTCCTGCCATTCGCCGACGCTGCACCGCTGTTCTTCCCCAACCCTGGCGTCCCGCGCCGCACTCCGGCACGGCCCGCCACCCGAAACTTTTCGATATCCGGAGTAAGGTCTACACCACGTGAGTGGACTAGACCTCTTGCGGGTCCCCGGGTCACACTGTTCTCCGTGAGACATGTCATCGCCCTCGACGTGGGCGGCACCGGGATGAAAGCCGCCCTGACCGGGCCGGAGGGCGAGGTCCTGCACCGCGCCCGCCGGGCCACCGGGCGCGCCCAGGGCCCGGACGCCGTCGTCGCCCACATCCTCGACTTCGCGGCCGAGCTGCGCGCGTACGGCGCCGAGCAGCTCGGCACGCCCGCGTCCGCCGCCGGCGTGGCCGTCCCGGGCATCGTCGACGAGACCGGGGGCATCGCCGTCTACGCGGCCAACCTCGGCTGGCGCGACGTCCCGCTGCGCCGGCTGCTGGCCGAGCGGCTGGGCCTCCCGGTCGCCCTCGGGCACGACGTGCGCACCGGCGGCCTCGCCGAGGGCCGGGTCGGAGCGGGCCGGGGCGCCGACCGCTTCCTGTTCGTGGCACTGGGCACCGGCATCGCGGGCGCCATCGGTGTCGAGGGCCGGGTGGAGGCGGGGGCGCACGGCTTCGCGGGCGAGATCGGCCACATCGTCGTACGCCCCGGCGGCGCCCCCTGCCCCTGCGGCCAGCGCGGCTGCCTGGAGCGCTTCGCCTCGGCGGCGGCCGTCAGCGAGGCCTGGGCGGCGGCCTCCGGCACCCCGGGCGCGGACGCGGCGGACTGCGCCAAGGCGGTGGACGCCGGCGACCCGAAGGCCCGGGCGGTCTGGCAGCAGGCCGTGGACGCCCTGGCCGACGGCCTGGTGACGGCCCTGACACTGCTGGACCCGCGCACCCTGATCATCGGCGGCGGTCTCGCGGAGGCGGGGGAAACCCTGTTCACACCCCTGCGGGAAGCGATCCGCAGCCGCATCACCTTCCAGAAGCAGCCGTCCCTCGTCCCGGCGGCGCTGGGCGACGGTGCCGGCTGTCTGGGGGCGGGTCTGCTGGCCTGGGATCTTCTGGCATCGACCGACCGTTCGGAGGTAACCACCTGATGGCAACGCCCCCAGGGGCGCGGGGAACTGCGCGACCAGCCACAGACCACCCGCACCCCGCAACGGCCGGACACCCCACGGTCCTCACCGGCGCGACCGTCGTCCTCCCCACCGGAACCGTCGAGAACGGCCAGGTGACCGTCGACGGCACCCGGATCGCCCCCACGGCCCCGGAACACGCCCGGGTCATCGACGTGACGGGCCACTACGTGCTCCCCGGCTTCGTCGACCTGCACAACCACGGCGGCGGCGGGGCCTCCTTCACCTCCGGCTCGGTCGACGACATCCTCAAGGGCATCCACACCCACCGCCTGCACGGCACGACCACCCTGGTCGCCTCCACCGTCACCGGCGACATGGACTCCCTCACCCGGCGCGCGGGCCTGCTCAGCGAACTCGCCGAGCAGGGCGAGATCGCCGGCGTCCACTTCGAGGGACCGTTCATCTCCCCCTGCCGCAAGGGCGCCCACTCCGAGGCGCTGCTGCGCCACCCGGACCCCGCGGAGGTCCGCAAGCTCGTCGACGCGGCCCGGGGCCGGGCGAAGATGGTCACCCTGGCCACCGAACTGCCCGGCGGCCTGGACTCCGTACGCCTGCTGGCCGACCACGGGGTGATCGCTGCCGTCGGCCACACGGACGCGACCTACGAGCAGACGGTGGAGGCCATCGACGCGGGCGCCACCGTCGCCACGCACCTCTTCAACGCCATGCCGCCGCTCGGCCACCGCTCCCCCGGCCCGATCACCGCCCTCCTGGAGGACGAGCGGATCACGGTCGAGCTGATCAACGACGGCACACACCTGCACCCGGCCGCCCTCCAGCTGGCGTTCCACCACGCGGGAGCCCACCGGGTCGCGTTCATCACGGACGCGATGGACGCGGCCGGCTTCGGCGACGGCCGCTACTGGCTGGGCCCCCTGGAGGTGGAGGTCGCCGACGGCGTGGCCCGGCTGGTGGCCGACGGCACGATCGCCGGCTCGACCCTCACCCTGGACCGGGCCTTCCAGCGGGCGGTGACCGTCGACGGCCTGTCCGTGGAGGACGCGGTGGCGGCACTGTCGGCCACCCCGGCCCGGCTGCTCGGCATGGACGACACGATCGGCTCACTGGAGCCCGGGAAGTACGCCGACCTGGTGCTCCTGGACTCCGCGTACGAGCTCAAGGGCGTGATGCGCCGGGGTGAATGGGTGGTCGGTCCCCAACTGGGCTGATCCATCCCGCAGTCGGGAGACGGTGGCCGACGCCGGGACTGGGCCGGCCGCCGTCTCTTTGGCATGATCGGGCTTCCGGACAGTTCACGTCAGCCAGCGCATCGGGGGAGGTCGGCCCAGGTGATCCTCACGGTCACGCTGAACACCGCTCTCGACATCACCTACCGCGTGCGGTCCCTCCGGCCGCACGCCTCCCACCGCGTCTCCGAGGTGACGGAACGCCCCGGCGGCAAGGGCGTCAACGTGGCCCGGGTCCTGGCGGCGCTCGGGCACGAGGTGACGGTGACCGGTTTCACGGGCGGGGCGACGGGCCGCGTCCTGCAGGAGCAGCTCGCGGCGGTCCCGCGGGTGGCCGACGCCCTGGTGCCGGTCTCCGGCGCGACCCGGCGCACGATAGCCGTGGTCGACGAGCACGCCGGCGACACGACGCAGCTGAACGAACCGGGCCCGACGATCACACCCGCCGAATGGTCGGCCTTCCAGGAGGCCTACGCGGACCTGCTCCACGGCGTGACCGCCGTGGCCCTGTGCGGCAGCCTGCCGCCGGGCGTGCCGGTGGGCGCGTACGCGGGCCTGGTGCGCACGGCGCGGGCCGCCGGGGTGCCGGTCGTCCTCGACACCAGCGGCGAACCGCTGCGCCGGGGCGTCGCGGCCCGCCCCGACATCATCAAGCCGAACGCGGACGAGCTGGCGGAGCTGACCGGCTCCCACGAGCCGCTGCGCGCCACCCAGGACGCCCGCCGCCGGGGCGCCGGGGCGGTGGTCGCGTCCCTCGGCCCCGGGGGTCTGCTGGCAGCCACCCGCGAGGGCCGCTGGCGAGCCACCCCGCCGGCCCCTCTCCGGGGCAACCCGACGGGCGCCGGCGACGCGGCGGTCGCGGGCCTGCTGTCGGCCCTGACCGACCACCTCCCCTGGCCGGACCGCCTCACCCGGGCGACCGCGCTGTCCGCGGCGACGGTGGCGGCACCGGTGGCCGGCGAGTTCGACCGGGAGGTGTACGAGGAACTGCTGGGCAGGGTGGCGGTGACCGGTGAGGTCAGCGCGGCCTGAGCGGTCCCGGCCCCCTTCGCCGGACTGCCGCTGCCCTAGGAGCCCTGCTCCGGGGTGATCCACAGCTGGTCGAGGACCGCGTCACACTGGTTGCCCTCGTTGCAGGCGAGCTCGATGGTGTTGGTGCCCTTGGTCAGGTTGACGTTGGACCACGTCTCCTGCCAGCCCTTCTCCCAGTCTCCCTTGGGCGTCCCGCCGAAGTTCTTCATGTTCACGGGACGGGACTGGGCCTCGCCGTTGACCAGCAGGGTCGCGTTGGCGTCGACGCCCGGGATGCCGTAGCGCACGTAGAGCCGGTAGGTGTCGGCCTTGTCGATGCCGTTCACCGTCCAGGTGACCTTGGCACCGACCTGGTTGAAGCCCGTCACGTAGACGCCGCCGTCGGCCTTCGCGCCCTTGAAGTCCGAGGCCGTCGTCACCCCGGGGCCGAGCCGCAGGGCCTTCGCGTCGATCTCCGGGAGCTCGGTCTCGGCCGCTCCGCTCTTGCTGGCCGAGGCGCTCGGCGTCGGCTCCTCGGACTGGGTCGGGGCCGTGCCCCCCGCGTTGTCCGACTCGCCCTTGTCCTTGTCGCCGCCGACCATCGCCACGCCGATGCCGATGACGACCGCGGCGACCACCGCGATCGCGCCGATCAGCAGGCCCTTGGTGTTCGGGCCGCGCCCGCCCCGGCCGCCGCCGTGGCCGCCGGAGGCCATCGCCGTCTGGGTGGTGGGGGCGCCGCCGGGCAGCGTCTCCGGCGCGGCGTAGTGCGCGTTCGGCTGGCCGTAGACGCCCTGCTGGGGGGCCTGCCCGTAGGGCGCCTGCTGGGCCTGCTGGCCGTACTGGCGCGTGCCGACCGTGCGTACCCGGTTGACCGAGTTCGGGTAGCCGTAGCCACCGGACGGCGGCTGGGCTCCGTTGGCCTGCCCGTCGGCGTAGAGATAGCCGAACGGGTCGTCGTCCTCGGGCGTGCTCGCGCCGTTGTTGCCGGGCGTCATCCCTTGGTCTCCTCAGTCAGGTGCGGTGCATGCGGTACGGGTCGTGAGAACGCGAGCCTACCCGCTCCCAGTGACCCAAACGGGTGACTCAGACCGCATCAACTCGCTGACCAGGGGTTCAGCCCGCGCGTCTGTGTTGTTTGGGACGAGATCGTTTCTCGACGTACATCCGCTCGTCAGCGGATTTCAACACTTCGTCCGCCGTCATTCCACAGTGTGCCCACCCGATGCCGAAGCTGGCGCCCACCCGGACGGCCCGCCCCTCGGCGCGGATCGGCTGGATGATCTCGTTGCGCAGGCGGACCGCGAGGTCCTGCGCGTCGGCCCGGCCGAGCCCGTCGGCCAGGATGACGAATTCGTCACCCCCGAGCCGGGCGACCGTGTCCCCGTCGCGCACGCCGTTGCTCAGCCGCCGGGCGACCTCGATGAGCACCGCGTCACCCGCGTTGTGCCCGAACCGGTCGTTGATCGACTTGAAGCCGTCGAGGTCGCAGAAGAGCACGGCCAGGCCCTTGGTGCCGTCGTCGTGGTCCCCGTCCGGGGCGACGGTGTGCACGTGGTGGTCGTAGGCGTCGTACGGCTCCACGCCCTGCCGGAAGTCGAAACCGGGCCCGACCACGTCGAAGGCGGGGTGGCCGTAGGCCGCGTCGTGGGACTCGGCGACGGCGGGGTGCGGGGTGGCGCGCTGGCACAGGCGCGCGGAGAGCCGGGAGCGCAGCTCGGCGGAGTTCGGCAGGCCGGTGAGCGAGTCGTGCGAGGCGCGGTGGGCGAGCTGCAGCTCGCGGCGCTTGCGCTCCTCGATGTCCTCGACGTGGGTGAGCAGGAAGCGCGGGCCGTCGGCGGCGTCCGCGACCACGCTGTTGCGCAGGCTGACCCACACGTACGTGCCGTCCCGGCGCCCCAGGCGCAGCTCGGCCCGGCCGCCCTCCGCCGAGGTGCGCAGCAGCGTGCCTATGTCCTCGGGGTGGACCAGGTCGGAGAACGAGTAGCGGCGCATCGCGGAGGCGGGGCGGCCCAGCAGCCGGCACAGGGCGTCGTTGGTGCGCAGGATCCGGCCGTGCTGGTCGCCGCCCATCTCGGCGATGGCCATGCCGGACGGGGCGTACTCGAAGGCCTGCCGGAAGCTCTCCTCGCTCGCCCGCAGGGCCTGCTGCTCGCGCTCCAGGCGGACCAGGGCGCGCTGCATGTTGGCGCGCAGCCGGGCGTTGCTGATCGCGATGGCGGCCTGGAAGGCGTACATCTGGAGCGCCTCGCGGCCCCAGGCGCCGGGGCGGCGGCCGTTGCGCGGCCGGTCCACGGAGAGCACGCCGATCAGCTCGCCGCAGGCCGCGCTGCCCTGCGGTCCGGGCGCGTACATCGGCGCGAAGAGGCGGTCGGACGGGTGCCACTCGTCCTCGAAGCGGGGGGCGGGACCGTCGGTGTACCACTGCGGGACGTCGTCGTCGTCGAGGACCCAGCCCTCGGTGTGCGGTATGAACACCAGGTCGCCCCAGTGCTCACCCATGCCGAGGCGGCGCTCCCAGGACTCGCGCGAGCCGACCCGGCCGGTGATGAGGGCCTCGGCGGCGGGGTTCCCGGCGAAGGCGGCGACGACGAGGTCGCCGTCCGGCCGTACGAGGTTCACGCACGCCAGCTCGTACCCGAGGGCGGCGACGACGCCCTCCGCGACGGTCTGCAGTGTGTCCGCCAGGCTGCGGGCCGTGTTCATGTCGGCCATGACCTGGTGCAGTTGTCGCAGGGAGGCAAGGCGGACGTAGGGCTCCGACTCGGTCTCCATGCTCGCCCTCCCCCCGAGTACCTCGCAGCGAATCAAGAATCAAGGGTTCTCATCGGCGTACTGTCCTGGCAGCTTCCCCGCCACTGAATCACAGCGCGCTGCCCACTCGGTACACAGGGTCAACAATTCCTGCCCCTTGTGACTCAAGTCACAGGCAAACATGAACAATTGCGTGGAGTTTCTGCGTTCTTCACGTGCGGCCACCGAACGCGGACTTTGTCGGATTGCGCACGTGTTCTTCTCCGGCCGGCCCCGGCGTCCGCCGCTGGTCCTAGGACCGTGATCGGGCGGGGGCCCGATGCGCGGCGCGCGCCAGGGAGATTAGCGTTTCCACCGTGCCGAATACTCCCGCCGCCCCGTCGCCGATCATTCCGCCGCCCAGTCCCGGGCATGCTGAGGGGGTGAGCAACGACGAGTTCCGCGCCGCCATGTCCCGGCTGGCCTCGGGCGTGGTCCTGGTGACCGCGCAGGAGGCGCCGCTCGACCCGGACGACCCCGCGGCGCCCGGCGGCGAGGACGTGGGCATGACGGCCACGGCCTTCATGTCGGTGTCCCTGGACCCGCCCCTGGTGCTGGTGAGCCTGCGCAACGGCTCCCGCATGGACGAGCTGCTGGAGGAGCAGGAGCTGTGGGCGGTGTCGGTGCTGTCGGAGAGCCAGCGGCACATCGCGGGCCGGTTCGCCATGAAGGGCCGCGTCAGCGACCGGCTGCTGTTCGCCGACATCCCGTACACGCGCGGCGAGTACACCGGCGCGCCCCTCGTCGGCGGCGCCCTGGCCGTCCTGGAGTGCCGCACCGAACAGCGCGTGCCGTCGGGCGACCACACCCTGGTCGTCGGCCGGGTCCTCACCGCCCGCGTGCCGAGCACGGAGGGCGGCCCGCTGACCTACTTCCGGGGCCGCTACCGGCAGTTGGGCTGAGAAACCGTTTCACCGGGCCCGGGCCGCGCGTCTAGGGTGCGCCCATGACCACGACCGGCCCGCGTCTCGAGGAGATCACCCCGGCGAACCTCGACGCCGCCCTCGGCATCCGCGTCCACCCCGTCCAGGAGCACGCGGTCGCCCCGGTCGTGAAGTCGCTCGCGGAGGCCTACGTCCACCCGGGGGTCGCCTGGCCGCGCCTGATCGTCGACGAGGGCCGCCCGGTCGGCTTCCTCATGGCCTTCCTGGGCGTCGACTGGTACGGGGACGGCAGCGTCCGCCGGTCGGGCCTGTGGCGGCTGAACATCGCGGCCACGGAGCAGGGCATGGGGTACGGCCGGTTCGCCGTCGAGTCGGTCGCGCGGGAACTGCGCCGGCGCGGCACCGGGCAGCTCCACGTCACCTGGCACCCGGGCCCGGACGGCCCCGAGGACTTCTACCTGCGCCTCGGCTTCCGCCCGACCGGCGAGACCAGCGGGGGCCAGCGGGTGGGGGTGCTGGAGCTGTCCTAGGGCCTGTCTGACCATTCCCGTCGTCGCCCGCGAGGCAGGCGGGAGTGGTCAGACGGGCCCTAGCTCCAGTTCTGCGCGGAGCGCCCGCGCTTGGTCTCGGCGCGCTGCTTCTTCTCCCGCAGGCGGCGTTCGTTGATGCCGCGCGGGACACGGGTCGGCTTGCGGGGCCTGGGCGGGGGCGCGGTGGCCTCGGCCAGGAGCGCGGCGAGGCGCACCGCGGCGGCCTCGCGGTTGCGCCACTGCGAGCGGTGCTCGGAGGTCCGTACGGTGACGACGCCGTCCACCAGGCGGCCCGCCAGCCGCTCCAGGGCCCGCCGCTTCCACACCTCCGGCAGCGCCTGCGTGCGCGCGAGGTCGAAGCTCAGCTCGACCTTGGAGTCACTGGTGTTGACGTGCTGCCCGCCCGGCCCCGACGACCGCGAGAAACGCCACATGAGCTCGGCCTCGGGCAGGGAGACGGAGCCGCGGATGACATGGGGACCGGACATGCCGTCCATGTTCCCGCTCCTGTCCGGTCCACGTCACCCGAATATCGGCGGGTAAAGAAAGTAAAGGACCTGGAACCTCGCGTACCCCTCTCCACGTTGTTGGGGGTAGCTGTAGCTTCTGTGCCGCAGCTTCTTTGCCGCACGCACACGAGGGAAGGGACTCCCAACAATGGCTGTAAGCCTGTCCAAGGGTGGCAACGTCTCGCTCACCAAGGAGGCTCCGGGCCTGACCGCCGTCACCGTGGGCCTCGGCTGGGACGTCCGCACCACCACCGGCACGGACTTCGACCTCGACGCCTCCGCGATCGCGGTCAACAACCAGGGCAAGGTCTACTCGGACGCCCACTTCGTCTTCTTCAACAACAAGCAGACGCCGGACAACTCCATCGTCCACACCGGCGACAACCGCACGGGTGAGGGCGCCGGCGACGACGAGGCGATCAACGTCAACCTCGCCGCCCTCCCGGCCGACATCGACAAGATCGTCTTCCCGGTCTCGATCTACGACGCCGAGAACCGCAGCCAGAACTTCGGCCAGGTCCGCAACGCCTACATCCGCATCGTGAACCAGGCCGGCGGCGCCGAGATCGCCCGCTACGACCTGTCGGAGGACGCGGCCACGGAGACGGCCATGGTCTTCGGCGAGCTGTACCGCAACGGCGCCGAGTGGAAGTTCCGCGCGGTCGGCCAGGGCTACGCCTCCGGCCTGGTCGGCATCGCCCAGGACTTCGGCGTGAACGTCTGACGGACGCCTGAGCGCGATGAAGGGAGTCTCCCCCGGGCCGGACAGCCGGCCCGGGGGAGACTCCCGTTCACGGGCGCGGGCAGCCGCACCGCGGCCACCACCGGCCCGCGCCGGGCGGAACACCCGGCCCCCGTGCCGCGTGGAAACCCTGCCGCCCGGGGTACGTTCCCCACGTGATCCTCGACCCCCTGCCCGCGGCCCCCCTGGGCGACCCCCTCCTCGCGGAGCTGACCGCCCTCTACGCCTCCAACCACGAGTTCCACGCCCTCACCGGCGACTTCCCCGACCCGAAGGACATCCGCCCGGAGCAGGTCGCGGCCGCCCTGGCGGAGGAGCGCGAGCACCCCGGCACCGAGATCCTGCTCGCCCGCAGCTTCGGCCGGCTCATCGGCATCGCCGTCACCCTCGCCCACCACCCCGACCCGGCCGACCCCGATCCCTGGATCGGCCTGCTGATGGTGGACGCGGACCTGCACGGCCAGGGCCACGGCCGCCGGCTGGCCGCCCTCGTGGAGGAGCGCTTCCGCGCGTCCGGCCGCACCGCCGCCCGTCTCGCCGTCCTCGACGGCAACACCGGCGCCCTGGCCTTCTGGACGTCCCTCGGCTACGAGCCCGTCGACCACCGCGAGGACCTGCAACGCCGGCGCCCCTGCGCGGTGCTGCGCAAGGAACTGCTCACGCCGTAGCGGGACCGCCCCACAGGGCGGTCAGGCCCAGGGCAGAGCTCAGGCCCGCTCCGGCTTCCCCTCCCCGTACAGCCAGTCGTCCCAGAGGCCCGCCCAGTCCTTCCCGGGCGCCCGCCGCTCCACGTACGCCGTGAAGTCGGCCGTGTCGGCGTTCCCGTGCCGGTACGCGGCCGCCCAGCCCTTGAGGATCCGCCGGAACTCCTCGTCGCCGACGGCCCGGCGGACCTCGTGCAGCACCATCGCGCCCCGCCAGTACACCGGCGGGTCGGAGATCCGCGCGGCGCTCGGCGGGTCCGCCGGGGGGAACGCCCAGACGGCCTCGCCGGCCTCCGCCGTGGCGAAGTACTCGCCGGAGTACAGCGCGTCGAAGGTCTCCTGCGCGCTCCGCCCGCCGTGCTCCTCCTCCCAGAGCCACTCCGCGTACGTCGCGAACCCCTCGTTGAGCCACATGTCCCGCCAGCTCCCGGGCGAGACCGAGTCGCCGTACCACTGGTGGGCGAGCTCGTGGACGAGGAGCGTGATGTCGGGGGCGCCCGGGAAGACCGGCCGGGTCTGGGTCTCCAGCGCGTAGCCGAGGTCGGGCGCGTGATCGACGATCGCGCCGGTGGAGGAGAACGGATACGGCCCGAACCACCGCTCCGCCCAGCGCAGCACCTCCGGGATCCGGCCGAGCACCGGCCGGCTCGCCGCCGCCTCCGACGGGTCGAGGGCCGTGTACACGGGCAGCCCGCCCCCGGCCCGGGACCGGCTGATGTCGAAGCGGCCGATCGCGAGCGTGGCGAGGTAGCTCGCCATCGGCTCGGAGGTCCGCCACACGAACGTCGTCCGCCCCCGCGCGGTCCTCTCGCTGCGCAACTCCCCGTTGGACACGGCCCGCAGCCCCCGCGGCACGGTCACCGTGAGGTCGTACGCCGCCTTGTCGGAGGGGTGGTGGCTGCCGGGGAACCACGTCATCGACCCGGTCGGCTCGCCCAGCGCGAGCACCCCGTCCGCGGTGCGCAGCCAGCCCTCCCGGGAACCGTCCGGGTCGGTGACGGTCTGGGGCGCGCCCGCGTAGCGGACGGTCACCCGGAACGTCTCGTCCCGGCCGATCTCCTCGCGCGGCCGGACCGTGAGCTCCTGCCCCGCGCGGTTGAAACGGGCGGTCCCGCCGTCGACGGTCACCTTCCCCACCTCCAGGCCGAGCAGGTCGAGGTTGAAGGCCGACAGGTCCTGGGTGGCCCGTGCGGTGAGGGTGGCCGTGCCGGTGAGGTGGTGCGCGTCCGGGTCGTAGGCGAGGCGCAGATCGTAGTGGGAGACGTCGTAGCCGCCGTTGCCCGCCTTCGGGAAGAACGGGTCGCGTACGCCGGAGCCACCCGGGGTGCCGTGCACTCCGCCGCCGCACCCGGTGAGGGCGAGCAGACAGGCGAGCAGGGCGGGGACAACAGGTACGGATCGGGCCACGCCCGTGATCCTAGAGGTCACGTGACACCATCACCTGCGTGCTCGACATCGGCTACGCCCTCTCCAACCGCTTCCCCGATCCGCCGCAGACCGACTACCGCCGCGCGGACGTCCGCGCCCTGCGGCACGACCTGTTCTGCGGCGACGTCTACCTGGCGGACACCAGGACCGACCACGAGGTGTCCACGGCCTGGGGGTGGGTGCCGGTGCTCGACTTCGCGTGGGCGCTGTGCGACATCGTGGAGCGGATCGACCGGGACCCGGCGGGCTCCCGGGCGTCCCGGCCGCAGCGGGCGGAACTGGACTTCACCGAGTCGACCGACCGGATGCTCTTCGAGCGCCGCTTCGGGTGGGTGGACATCGAGGCCGACTGGATGCGCGCGGAGGAGCCCCCGCTCACCGTCTCGCACGCCGAACTGCGCCGTGAGGCCCGGGACTTCCTGCACGACCTGATCGCCGACCTCACCGACCTGCACGACGACCTCGCGGAGAACCCGGCGATCTGGACCCTCCAGTCCCGCTTCCCCCGCCTGCCGTAACCGCCCGCCGGGGCCCGCCTCCCCGGGCCTGCCGCAACCGACCGCCGGGACCCGCCTCCCGTCGACGCCGCCCAGGGTCAGCCCTCAGTCATCAGCCCTCAGTCCTCAGCCCTCCACCCGGATCCCCCACTGCGCCGCCAGCGCCGGTGCCAGGTCCAGCAGCTGGGCCGGGCTGATCACCGCCCCGGCGAGCCGGTCCAGGCCCCGGCTGATCTCCACGGACGCGGCCCCGCGCAGGTCGACGTCCACCAGGGTCGCCGCGTGCAGGTCCGCCCCCTTCAGCACGCAGTCGGCGAACTCCACCCGCTCCAGCCGGGCCCCGCCGAAGTCCGGCTCGACGAGCACGCAGCCCTCGAAGACGACGTCTCTGAGCCGGGCCGTGCGCAGGTTCGGATAGTCGATCTTGCCGCCGCGGATCAGCACCCGCTCCAGCACCGCCCCGTGCAACTGCGGCCCCCCGAGGCGCGCGTCGGTCAGCTCCACGTCCCGCAGGGTCGCCTCGGCGAGGTCCGTACCGACACCCCGGACACCGCCGAGGACCGAGTCCAGGACCCGGGCGTGCCGCAGCCGCGTCTCGTCCAGGGCGCACCCGGTCAGGGCGCAGTCCATGAACCGCGCGCCCGAACCGTCCTGGCCGCGCAGGTCCCGCTCGCGGAACTCCAGCCCGTCGTAGTCCCCGTCCGGCTCCAGGCCGCCCCCCTCGTACGGCTCCAGCCGGGGCAGCCGCACCTCCGGTCGCCGCGCCCCCTTCACACCCGTGCCGCCCGCCGCTCTCCTCGCCATGCCCCCATGCTGCACCCCGCCACTGACAACGCCTCCGACCTGCACGGACACCGCCCATGTCACATTCGGCAGGCCTCACCCGGTCGTCCTACCGGAAAGCCATCACGACCCGAGGGAGACGCCCAGTCATGCACCGCATCACCGTCATCGGCGGCGGCTTCGCCGGACTGACCGCGGCCATCACCGCCGCCGAGGCCGGCGCCAAGGTCACCGTCCACGAGGCCCACCACACCCTCGGCGGCCGGGCCCGCACCGCCGAGGGCCCCTACCGCACCAACGAGGGGCCGCACGCCCTCTACAACGGCGGCCCGCACTGGGCCTGGCTCAAGCAGCGCGGCCTCATCGGCCCGCTCGCCCCGCTCCCGCCCCTGGAGGCGGCCCGCCTCCGGCTGCGCCACCAGGGCGTACTGCGCCGCACCCCGCCCTTCGCGATGCTGAAGCTGCTGCGCCGGACCGCCGCGCAGGCGCCCGTCGACGCCGACTTCCTCACCTGGGCGGCCGGCATCGCGGGCGAGGAGGGCGCCCGGGCCGCCGCCCACTACTCCGCGGTCGCCCTGTTCCACCACGACCCCGGCTCCCTGTCGGCGGCGTTCGTGCAGGAGCGGCTGCGGCGCGCCACCAAGCTGCCGCCCGAGGCGCACTACCCCCGCGGCGGCTGGGCGAGCGTCATCGACCGGATGGCCGCCCGCGCCTGGAACCTGGGCGTCCGGATGGAGACGACGTCCCGCGTCGACACGCTCCCCACCGACACGCCCGTGGTCGTCGCGACCTCCCTCGACGCCGCCCGGCGCCTGCTCGGCGACGCCTCCCTGACCTGGCCGAGCGGTCGTACCGTCCTGGTCGACCTGGCCGTCCGCACCCGCCGCGGGGACGCCTTCGTGGTCTCGGACCTGGACGCGCCCGGCTGGCTGGAACGGTTCACCGCCCAGGACCGCACCCTGGCCCCGGCGGGCGAGCAGCTGATCCAGGGCCAGGTCCCGATCGCCCCGCACGAGACGAAGGCCGACGGCACCGCCCGCGCCGAGCAGTTGCTCGACCTGGGCTTCCCGGGCTGGCGCGACCGCGTCACCTGGCGGCGCGAGGCCGTGGCGAACGGGCGGACGGGCGCGGTCGACCCGCCCGGCACCAGCTGGCGGGACCGGCCGGCCGTGGACCGGGGCGACGGTGTCTACCTCGCCGGCGACCAGGTCGCGGCCCCCGGTGTGCTGTCGGAGGTGTCCTTCAACAGCGCCCTGACGGCGGTGTCCCTGGCCCTCGGCCGGCGCGAGCTTGACCTCAAGCAAGCTTGAGGTCGCAGGCTTGGCGCGCAGATCCCGACCACAAGAGGAGCCCGCCATGCACGCCATCCGCCTGCACGCCTTCGGCCCGGCCGAGAACCTCGTCCACGAGGAGGTCGAGGACCCCCGGCCGGGCCCCGGCCAGGTCCGGATCGCCGTACGGGCGGCGGGCGTCCACCTCCTGGACGCGGCACTGCGCGAGGGCATGCCGGGCGGCCCGGCCAACGAGCCGGCGGTCCTGCCCACCATCCCCGGCCGTGAGGTCGCCGGCGTCGTGGAGTCCCTGGGCGCCGGGGCCGACCCGGGCTGGCTCGGCAAACGGGTCGTGGCCCACCTGGGCTTCGTCCCCGGCGGCTACGCCGAGCTGGCCGTCACCGACGCCGGACGCCTGCACGAGATCCCCGGGAACCTGGACTTCGCCGAGGCCGTCGCCATGATCGGCACCGGCCGTACGGTGATGGGGATCGTGCAGTTCGCCGAGCTCGGCCCGGACTCGGTCGCGATCGTCCCGGCGGCCGCCGGGGGCATCGGCACCCTCCTCGTGCAGTACGCCAGGAACGCCGGGGCCACCGTCGTCGGGCTGGCGGGCGGGCCGGAGAAGGCCGCCCGGGTGCGGGCGGGCGGCGCCGACCTCGCCGTCGACTACACGGACCCGCAGTGGCCCGGGAAGGTCCGCGCCCACCTCGGCGGCCGGACCGCCACCGTCGTCTTCGACGGCGTGGGCGGCGAGGTGGCCCGCGAGACCGTCGCGCTGCTCGGCCCCGGCGGCCGGCACATCGTCTTCGGCTGGTCCGGCGAGGGCATCCGGGAGGGCGGGCCCTACCTGGTCGAAGGGGTGTCGGAGCAGGTCCTCGGCCCCGTGATGCTGAACAGGGCGGGCGGCCCCGACCCGGTGCGCACCCTCGAACTGCGCGCCCTCGCCGAGGCCGCCGCGGGCCGGCTCACCCCGGCCGTGCAGCGCTTTCCCCTCGCCGGGGCCGCGGCGGCGCACCGCGCGCTGGAGAATCGGGGGACGGTCGGAAAGGTGGTCCTCGAACCCTGACCCGGCGTCCCGTCCGGCCCGGCACGGCCGCCCCTCGAAATCCACATGACGCCCCGGGGGCGCCCCACTACCGTGCCGGACGTGATCGAGATTCCCCGGGAACTGGCCGTGGCACAGGAGAAGTACAACGGGGAGGCGGGCCGCGCCTTCATCGCCGCCCTGCCGGACCGGACGGCCCACTTCCTCGGCCACTGGGCCCTGACACCCGACGGACCGCCCATGCACGGCGCGTCCGCCCTGGTCCTGCCGGTCCGCGGCCGGGACGGTGCGCCCGCGGTCCTCAAGCTCCAGGTCCTCGACGAGGAGAGCGAGGGCGAACCGGTCGCCCTGCGCTTCTGGGACGGCGACGGGGCCGTCCGCCTCCTCGACCACGACGAGACCACCGGCACCATGCTGCTGGAGCGCCTCGACGAGACCCGGATGCTCTCCCACGTGCCCGACCCCCACCAGGCCGTCGTCACCATCGCCGAGCTCCTGGCCCACCTCACCGCCTCCCCGGCGCCGCCCGGCCTGCGCCGCCTCGGCGACATCGCCCACGACATGCTCGACCGGACCCCCTGGGCCCTCACCCGCATCCCCGACCCGGAGTCCAGGCGCCTCGTCGCCGACTGCGCGGCCGCCGTACGCGAGGTCGTCGACGAACCGGGCGACCGTCTCCTGCACTGGGACCTGCACGACGAGAACGTCCTGGCCTCCGACCGCGCCCCCTGGCTCGCCATCGATCCCAAGCCCCTGGCGGGCGACCCCGGCTTCGAACTCTGGCCGGCCCTCGCCAACCGCTACGACCCGGACGACGTCCGCTGGCGCTTCGACGCCATGACCGACATCCTCGCCCTGGACCGCCCCCGCGCCCACGCCTGGACCCTCGGCCGCCTCCTGCAGAACGCCCTGTGGGACATCGAGGACGAACGCCCCCTCGACCCCACCCACCTGGGCATGGCCCACCACCTGAACCAAAAGCCCAGGCCCGGAAAGCTCCGGCCTGGGCAGTGAGAGAGCCCCCTGTCGGATTCGAACCGACGACCTACGCATCACAAGTTGTCGGATCTTGATCCGGTGGTGTCCGCCGGAGTTCGCGAAGCGTGAGACATCGCCGCTCAGGCAGGTCTTCCGGCTTCAGACACCAACGGACGTCAGTGGAATCAGGGCACATTGAGACCAGGATTGAGACCAGGATTGAGACCAGGACGAGTGGCTACGGTCGCGAACCAGTCCGGGCGGCCGAGACGCCCAAAACATCAGGCCCGTGCCGACGGCTACGGCCCTGTTGCAGAACGGCTTAGCCCTAGGAGCAGCAAGGGCCCGGGATCACTCCGCAAATGTCACATGTATACGCTCGGCAGGATTCACGTATGCGGTTCTCCCCCGTGCAGGCAACTGCGCTCCGCAGCAGAGTATCTGATGCGGAGCGCAGTCGTCCCTGATGCCTACTTGGCTAGTTCATCGATCCGCCAACCAACGATTCCAGATGATCCCGCAAGTCCATCGACATCGATCTCGATTTGCGCCGTGACATCCATAATACGTTGACGGACCGGGACACTGTCGCATGCCACGGTCTGCCGCTCTGGGCGTTTCATGGTCACAGTGAGGCGGACCTCCCCTGCCCCTGAGCAGACAACAGCAAGCGTGTAGGACTTGCCGCTCGACAGGACCGGGCGGTGGTGGATTCCGTCGCTTACGCGCTCCAATCCCGACTGTACGAACAGGTCGCCAAGTTCGTCGATTTCTACAATCCCTAGCGCCTCTTCCGCCCGCTTCTCGAGAACCTTCCTCTGGTCACTTGTCGCAGAGGGGGAAGCGCTGGGTTTGGGACTCTTTGACGGCCCGCCATTATCCTCAGACTCGCCACTGCATCCAACGAGGAAGGCAGCAGACAGGATCGGGACGAGGAGGGTAGCACCGCGGCGCGTGAACCACTTTCCGTAGATCATGTCCGCGTTTCCCAGTAACGCCACCCTTCCTCCCTGGTCGGCATCTTCACGCTACCGGACCCAAGCTTCTTCTTGCCGCAGCGGTTGGCACTAGTTTCGTACTTTACCCAGTTATACTTCTCACCCCAGGAGCCGTACCGCATGTGCCCGTAGTACCCGCTCCTGATGCGCTGGGTGTACTTGTGCCCCGTTCCAATTCCGAGCTCGCCAACCACCTTGGCGCCAAACTCCGTCTTGGCCTTCGCGAGGAGAACACCGGCCTCGGCCGAGATGGTCCCGCTCACCTCAAGGCTGATCTTTCCGGATTTCGTGACCTCGACCGTCATCGTCCCACCCGGCCCATCCTTGTATGAGGTGCCGTTCCACCAGGACGGGATGTGATAGCTCTTCTTCCGACCCGAAAGCGCGTACCACTTCTTGTAGGGATTGTCGCAACGCTGCGTCCCTACATCACCCTCGCCCGTCACTTCTGGCAGAGCGTTGAGCTCCCTCTCGGCGGCCATCTCTTGGGCCGACATCACAGGCCCCTCGACCGCAGTGCTGCTCGTCTCCTGGGTGACAATTTGATCTGACGTGACTTCCTCAGGAGGTGTACCAACCGGCTCCTCAACCGCATAGGAAGTAGCGGTCATTGCTGCCCCGAGGGCCAACACTGTGGCCGAAACGAGTAAGCGTCGCACCGGTGCTCTACGCAAGTGGATTCCCCTCCCTTGCCGCCTGGATTGGCGGGCTGAGAGGAATATATAGCGTGACAGCTGTGACAGTCCGTAGAAAGTAGATCTACTGAGGGAAACTTGAGGTTGGCGAAGCGGTTGATCCACAGCCTCAGCGGCCCACGCCGCCCTGAGTCGAACCCGCACCACCGTCCAGGCAGCGGGAGCCGGATCAGCTCATCCCCGAGCGCCGGGGACCTGGCAGACGCATGGCGGACGGGTCCTCGCCCCTCCGCAGAGGTCGCCGAGGGTGCAACATTCAAGACTGACACCGGGCGAGCAGAGAGGGTGATTGAGTATCGCAGCAGTCCAGCCCCCATGAACTTCCCTGGAAGATACGGCGAAGAGCCAGGGCAACACCCCCGCCGGGCCGGAAGGCTCCGTTGCAGCCTGGCTCGGTGCATACATCGATGACCCTCGCCTCACATCATCCCAGCGGCGTATCGCTCGGTTCTTCGTAGCACATCGGCGTCAGACCACCCTCCTTGGTCCGAGCCGCTCGGGCTGCGCTGGACATACGTCGACCTGGAGGCGGAGTTGTTCCGCCCCGAGTGGCAGTTGCAGCGGCTCACGTGGCGGCACGGCTGCGACGACCCGCACGCCTGTGGGGGACGCCTGCACCGCTTCGAGCCGTGCCCGCCGGACTGCACCGCGCACAAGAGCTACAAGCGCGGCTGCCCGAAGCCGTGCACCAAGACGTGCACCAAGCACGCGAGCACCTGCCCGCAGCGGAAAGGGGGCGGACTCACCTTCACCCGGCCCAAGACCAAGAAGAGCCGGAACGCCGTGCCGATCCCGCCCGTCTTCATTTCCTTCCTGCAGGACCACAAGGCTCAGCAGGAAGCGGCACGGCAAGCCGCCGGGGAGCTGTGGCATGAGCACGACGTCGTGTTCGCGAGGCCGGACGGCCGGCCGCTGGACCCGCGTGCCGACTACGAGGAGTTCAAGGAGCTGCTCAAGGAGGCCGGAATCGACGACCGCCGCCTGTACGACGGGAGCCGCCACACCGCCGGCACGATCCTGAACGAGCTGGGCGTCGACATGCCCACGATCATGGAGATCCTGCGGCACACCCGGATCAGCCAGACCCGGCGATACGTCAAGGGCCGGTCGCACCTCTCGAAGGACGCCATGCGGCGGATGGGCGAGTTCTTCGTACCGTCGCCAGCGCCTCAGTCGGCCCCGAATCCGGGCCCCACTGAGACCAGAACTGAGACCGCCGACACCCGCGCGGCCCGCGCACGACGCCGCCGCCGGATCCGCTGACAACAAAACCCCAGGTCAGAGCACATCTGACCTGGGGTTCCAGCAGAGCCCCCTGTCGGATTCGAACCGACGACCTACGCATTACAAGTGCGTTGCTCTGGCCAGCTGAGCTAAGGAGGCGTGCGCGCTGTGGCGTCGCGCGCGAGGCGGCACCACTGTACACAGAGGCCGTTACCCGGAGCCACGGAGTTGGTGGCCGGGCCGGGGCGGATCGAAAGTTTCCGCGAAGTTCACATGCCCGGAACTACTGACAGACGTGTGAACGCCGGGTACCGTCCTGAGCCAGCTCACCCACGTGGGCTGCACCACAACGGAACACCGTCGTGGCACCGCCTTCCTACTCGGATCGTCCGGCACGTTCCTGCCGGTAGAAGGGGTTCACTCACCATGGCCACTGTGCAGTTCGACAAGGCGACCCGGATCTACCCGGGTTCCACCAAGCCCGCCGTCGACGCGCTGGAGATCGACATCGAGGACGGCGAGTTCCTCGTCCTCGTCGGCCCGTCCGGTTGCGGCAAGTCCACCTCGCTCCGCATGCTCGCGGGGCTCGAGGACGTCAACGCCGGCGCCATCCGCATCGGCGACCGCGACGTCACGCACCTGCCGCCGAAGGACCGGGACATCGCCATGGTGTTCCAGAACTACGCGCTGTACCCGCACATGACCGTCGCCGACAACATGGGCTTCGCGCTCAAGATCGCCGGCGTCAACAAGGCGGAGATCCGGCAGAAGGTCGAGGAGGCCGCGAAGATCCTCGACCTCACCGAGTACCTGGACCGCAAGCCGAAGGCCCTCTCCGGCGGTCAGCGCCAGCGTGTCGCCATGGGCCGCGCCATCGTGCGCGAGCCGCAGGTGTTCCTCATGGACGAGCCGCTGTCCAACCTGGACGCCAAGCTCCGCGTGTCGACGCGTACGCAGATCGCGTCCCTCCAGCGCCGCCTCGGCATCACCACCGTCTACGTCACCCATGACCAGGTCGAGGCCATGACGATGGGCGACCGCGTGGCGGTCCTCAAGGACGGCCTGCTCCAGCAGATCGACACCCCGCGCAACATGTACGACAAGCCCGCCAACCTCTTCGTGGCCGGCTTCATCGGCTCCCCGGCCATGAACCTGGTCGAGGTGCCGGTCACCGACGGCGGCGTGAAGTTCGGCAACTCGGTCGTGCCGGTGCAGCGTGACGCGCTCGCCGCCACCAGCGACAAGACCGTGACGGTCGGCGTCCGCCCCGAGCACTTCGACGTGGCCGGCCCCGAGTCCGACCAGGGCCTCGCGGTCACCGTCAACGTCGTCGAGGAGCTCGGCGCCGACGCCTACGTCTACGGCACCGCCAAGCTCGGCGACGGCGCCAAGGACCTCGTCGTCCGCGTCAACGGCCGCGACGTCCCGGAGAAGGGCAGCCAGCTGCGCGTCGTCCCGCGCTCCGGTGAGACCCACGTGTTCTCCACGTCCAGCGGCGAGCGCCTGTCCGACTGATCAACCGGCGCACGCACGACCCCGGGTGAATCATCCGGATTGACGTCAAGGGCCCCGCGAACTGCCGCGGGGCCTTTGACGTTGTCGACAAATACCCCGGCAGACCGGACGTTTCGAGCGTTGTGCGTCAACCCTCTACCCAGAAAGGGGCACTCTCTCATCCCCCGAACCGGTGACTAAATGTCTACAAACCACTACGGGGCGCTACCCTCACACGCGTGAAGCACTCCAACAACCCACAGACGCGACGCGGCCGGGGCCCCGCCCGCCGGATCGGCCGCACCCTCGCATTCGTCCTGCCCGTCGTCCTGGTGCTCTCCGGGACCCTCGCGGTCACCCGAGTCAACTGGTCGGGCCACTCCACCGACCCGGTGCTCACCGCAGCGGACACCGCCACGTCCGCCGGGGCCTCCCGCGCCGCCAAGCGCGCCCCCCAGGACGTCCTGCGCGACAGACTGCTGACCGAGCTGCAGGAGGAGAAC
This sequence comes from Streptomyces sp. NPDC044921, assembly GCF_056432865.1. Classification (NCBI taxonomy): domain Bacteria; kingdom Bacillati; phylum Actinomycetota; class Actinomycetes; order Kitasatosporales; family Streptomycetaceae; genus Streptomyces; species Streptomyces sp. NPDC044921. The sequence continues at coordinate 107,910 of NZ_JBWKIF010000001.1, read as the reverse complement.
CCGGGCGTCGCCCTCACCCACCTCCAGCAGGCCGTCAACGGCCGCCCGTCGCTGGCGAAGCACTGCAAGTCCATCGCCCGCGCCCTCGGCGAGGCGGCCGTCCGGGTCTACGGCCCGACCCGCGCCCAGTCCTATGCCCGCCCGGTCTGCGACACGGCCTTCGCCACAGGTGTCGCCGCGGCACACAGCTGAGCGCGCCGCCCCGGCGCCGGACGCCGGGTGACCGGATCGGAAGGCCGGCAGCGGCCGGCGCGGGACCTCCTTCCCCCCCGCCGTCCCGGGCGGGACGCCACGTACAGTTCGGTCTCATGAGCGATCCGAACGCCGCGTCCCGCCCCGTTCAAGCCGTCGTTCTGGCCGGCGGCCAGGGCTCCCGGCTGCGTCCGTACACCGACGACCGGCCCAAGCCGATGGTCGAGATCCCCGGGACGGGGACTCCGATCATCGGCCATCAGCTGTCCTGGCTCGCCGAGGAGGGCGTGACGGACGTCGTCGTCTCCTGCGGCCACCTCGCCGACGTGCTCCAGAAGTGGCTGGAGACGGCCGAGCTGCCCCTGTCCGTCACCACCGTCGTCGAGCCCGAGCCCCTCGGCCGCGGCGGCGGCCTCAAGTACGCCGCGGCGCGTCTCCCCCACCCCGACCGGCCCTGGTACGCCACCAACGGGGACATCTGGACGCGGTTCTCGCTGCGGGACATGGCGGACTTCCACGCCGAGCGCGACGCGGTCGCGACGGTGGCCCTCGCGCGCCCGCGGCTGCCGTGGGGCGCGGTGAAGACCGACGGCTTTGGTCACATCACCGACTTCATCGAGGCCCCGCCCTCGACGTTCGAGATCAACGCGGGTGTCTACGTCTTCTCCCCCGCGTTCGCGGGGCTGCTTCCGCAGCGCGGGGACCACGAGCGGACGACGTTCCCGCACCTGGCCCGTGAGCGGCGCCTGGCCGGGTTCACGATTCCCCAGGGGTCGTACTGGCGGGCCATCGACACGGCGAAGGACCTGACGGAGGCGGCCAAGGAGCTGGCGGCGCTGGGCCGCTGAGGGCCCCGGCCGAGAGCTCCGGGACTCCGCCGCCCCCGAGTCCCCCCCGGGCATCGGGAAGGGCCCCGCACCTCGTGGTGCGGGGCCCTTCTCGCGTGCGCGGGACGGCTAGCCCAGCAGACCGCCCACCAGACCCGGGCGGCCCGTGGACGACGAGCCGTCGTCGCCCGTGCCACCGCCGTCGGCCGAGCCCGAACCGCCCGTGGCGCTGCCGCCGGACGTCGGGCCGGAGGTCGTGGCCGGGGCCTGGTCGACCGGGGAGGACTGCTGGGGCGGGGCCTGGCCCCCGGTGCCCTGCGTCTGGCTCGGGGAGCCGCCGGTGACCGTGCCGGTGTCGCGGGTGGCGTCCGGCCGGGTCGTGGTGCCCGCGCTGGGGCTGGCCGAGCCGGCCGTCGCGCCCTGCGTGGGCGAGGAGGAGGAGGCCGGCGGGGTCCGCTTCTCCTTCCGCTTGCCGGGCTCGCCCGGGAGCGGGGAGCCGGGCAGCTCGTTGCGGGGGGCCTCCCCGGGGCCCGGGACGACGACCCGGTCGGCGTCACGGACGGCGCCGCCGAGCAGCGAGCCGACGAGCAGGGTGAGGCCGACGGTGACGGCGGTGACCAAGGCTCCCCGGCGCAGCACGTAGCGGCGCAGGTCCCAGATGTCGGCGCGCGGACCGAGGCGCCGCCAGGCGCTGCCGGCCAGGCGTCCGTCGACGGAGTAGACGGGGGCACCGGCGATGATCAGCGGGGACCAGGCGGCGAGGTAGATGATGTCGGGCGTCTCGTAGGCCGGGACGCTCTTCCAGCTGACGGTGACCAGCAGGGCGGCGGAGAGCAGGGCGCCGAAGGCGGCGGCGACGCGCTGCCAGCAGCCCAGGACCGTCAGGACGCCGACGATGACCTGCGCGAAGGCGATGACCAGGCCGGATCCCACCGGGTGAGCGAGGGCGAACTGGCGCAGCGGCTCGGCGACCTCCCAGGGGTGCAGGGTGTTCAGCCACTTCACCATGGAGCCGCGCTCGCCGCCGTCGAAGTAGAGGGGGTCGCACAGCTTGCCCATGCCGGCGTAGATGGAGATGAAGCCGAGGAAGACGCGCAGCGGGAGCAGGACGACGCCGAGGTTCATGCGGCGGCCCGGGTAGTAGGCGTGCCGCGCCGGGTCGTCGCCGTGGCGCCTGGGGCGCCGCTCGCCCGGGTCCTCCTCGGCGGGGAGGTCGTCGAACTCACCGTCGGTGTAGGCGGGTTCGTCGTAGGCGCTGCCGACCGTGCGCATGGGGGGCAGCAGCCGGGTGCCGTCGGCGGGGTCGTGGGAGCGCTGGGGGCCGACGACGGGGCTCTCGACGGTCTGGACGAGCTCGTCCTCGTAGCCGCCGGCCTCGTATCCGGTGGCGTAGCCCGCGCCGTCGTGGCCGGCGTCCACGCGGGAGATGACCTGGGTGGCTCCCGTGTCGGCGGGGGGCTCCTCGGCGTGCCGGACGCTCTCGTGCCGCACGGCCTGCAGGAGCCGGTGGGCGCCGGTGTCGTCGGGCGCGGATCTGCCGCTCCAGACGACCGGCCGGCGCCGGGCGGTGGCCCCGTCCGCCGCGCTCCCGGCGGTGGCGACGGGGATGCGGGCGGTGTCCTCGGTGGCGTTCAGATGCCGTGCGACCCGGGGGGACTGGACGCGACGCGTCGATCCGCCCAACTGCACGCGGAAACTCGCGTGGTTGACGATGACCTGCGCCGGGTCGCTCGGCACCTTCACCATGCTCAGCGCGGGAGCGTCGTCGAGTCCCGACGAGCGGTCCCCCGTGGGTGTGCGGGGTGTTCTGGTGTCCACACTCATCTAACCGAGTGACGTCGGGTTAGGACACTGCTTTGACCCGCCCTATCTGTCCGGACCCCGTCAAGCTTGTCCTCGTCGCCCGGCTGACCCCGGAATCACCCCGCACAGGTGAACCGCCGCACACCTGTTCAGGCGCGTCGGCGGGCCGCCTCGTAGAGCACGATGCCCGCGGCCACACCGGCGTTGAGCGACTCGGCGCCGCCCGGCATCGGGATCCGCACCCGGAAGTCGCAGGTCTCCCCGACCAGCCGGGACAACCCCTTGCCCTCGCTGCCGACGACGATCGCGACCGGGCCCTCCAGGGCCTCCAGCTCGGTCAGTTCGACGTCCCCGTCGGCGGCGAGACCGACGACCACGACACCGGCCTTCTTGTACGCCTCCAGCGCGCGCGTCAGGTTGGTGGCGCGGGCCACGGGCGTGCGGGCGGCCGTACCGGCGGACGTCTTCCAGGCACCGGCCGTCATCCCGGCGGCGCGCCGCTCGGGTACGACGACGCCGTGCCCGCCGAACGCGGAGACGGACCGCACGACCGCGCCCAGGTTGCGCGGGTCGGTGACGCCGTCCAGCGCGACGATCAGCGGGTCGGCGCCCTCGTCGGCGGCCGCGTCGAGCAGGTCCTCGGGGTGCGCGTACTCGTACGGCGGGACCTGGAGTACCAGGCCCTGGTGGTTGAGGCCGTTCGTCATCCGGTCGAGCTCGGGGCGGGGGGCCTCCATGAGGTTGATCCCGCCGCGCTCGGCGGCCAGTTGCAGGGCCTCGCGCACGCGCTCGTCGTTGTCGATGAACTGCTGCACGTACAGCGTCGAGGCGGGCACGCCCTCGCGCAGGGCCTCGTAGACGGGGTTGCGGCCGACGACCAGCTCGGAGGCCGACTTGCCGCCGCGGCCGCGGGCCGCGGGGCGGCGCGAGGTCTGGCGCGCCTTGGCGTTCGCCAGCCGGTTCTTCTTGTGTCCCTTGCGCATCTCGGCGGGCGGGGTGGGGCCCTTGCCCTCCAGGCCCTTGCGCCGCTGGCCGCCACTGCCGACCTGCGCGCCCTTCTTGCCGGACATGCGGCGGTTGTTGGCTGCCATGACCTACCTGTCTCTGCTGTCGCCGTGAGGCGGTGAACTGCGTACGTCTATGAAGTGTGCCGCCCGGAGTCCCGGACGGCACAATCGATCTTCCGGCCGCGGCCGGGCTAGCGCGGGCCGAGGCTCCAGCGCGGGCCCTGCGGGCTGTCCTCGATGACCAGGCCGGACTGGCCCAGCTGGTCGCGGATGGCGTCCGCGGTCGGCCAGTCCTTGCGGGCCCGGGCCGCCTCGCGCTGGTCGAGGACCATGCGCACCAGCGTGTCCACCACGCCGTGCAGGTCCTCGCCGCGGTCGCCCTCCCCGGCCCACTGGGCGTCCAGCGGGTCGAGGCCGAGGACGCCGAGCATCGCGCGGACCTCGGCGAGCCGGGCCACCGCGGCTTCCTTGTCGTCGGCGGCGAGCGCGCTGTTGCCCTGCCGGACCGTGGTGTGCACCACGGCCAGGGCCTGCGGCACGCCCAGGTCGTCGTCCATGGCCTCGGCGAAGGCGAGCGGCACCTCGCGCGCCGGCTCGACGGCGCCGGCCTTCTCCACCACGCGCTGCACGAAGCCCTCGATCCGCGCGAACGCCGACTCGGCCTCGCGCAGGGCCTCCTCGCTGTACTCGATCATCGAGCGGTAGTGCGGGGTGCCGAGGTAGTAGCGCAGCACGATGGGCCGCCAGCGCTTGACCATCTCGCTGACCAGGACCGAGTTGCCGAGCGACTTCGACATCTTCTCGCCGCTCATGGTGACCCAGGCGTTGTGCACCCAGAACTGGGCGAAGTCGTCGCCGTAGGCCTTGGCCTGCGCGATCTCGTTCTCGTGGTGCGGGAAGACCAGGTCGAGGCCGCCGCCGTGGATGTCGAAGGCGGAGCCCAGGTACTTGTGGGCCATCGCCGAGCACTCCAGGTGCCAGCCGGGACGGCCGCGGCCCCAGGGCGTCTCCCAGTCGGGCTCGCCCGGCTTGGCCGCCTTCCACATGGCGAAGTCGCGCGGGTCGCGCTTGCCCGAGACGCCCTCGTCGGGCTGGCGCAGGTCGTCGATGTCCTGGTTGGACAGCGCCAGGTACTCGGGGAAGGAGCGCACGTCGAAGTAGACGCTGCCGTCGGCGACGTAGGCGTGCCCGCGCTCGATGAGGCCGCGCATCATCTCGACCATCTCGGTGATGTGGCCGGTGGCGCGCGGCTCGTAGGTCGGGGGCAGGCAGCCGAGGGCGCGGTAGCCGTCGTTGAACGCCCGCTCGTTCTCGTAGCCGATGGCCCACCAGGGGCGGTTCTGGTCGGCCGACTTGGCGATGATCTTGTCGTCGATGTCCGTGACGTTCCGCACGAACGTGACGTCGTAGCCGCGGTACTCGAACCAGCGGCGCATGATGTCGAAGTTCAGGCCGGAGCGGATGTGCCCGATGTGCGGGGCCGCCTGCACGGTGGCGCCACACAGGTAGATCGAGACACAACCCGGCTTGAGCGGGGTGAAGTCACGGATCTGCCGGGCGCTGGTGTCGTACAGGCGAATGGTCACGGTTCCTAGGGTAGTGGGCCGGGGGGAGTGCGCGGCCCCGGCCGGCCCGTCAGGCGTGGTCCGCGCGCACCACCAGGGCCGTCGCCACCGCCATCAGGCCCTCCTCGCGGCCCGGGAAGCCCAGGCCGTCCGTGGTCGCCCCCGACACCGACACCGGGGCTCCGGCAGCCTCCGACAGGAGCTTCTGCGCCTCGTCCCGGCGCTTTCCGATCTTCGGCCGGGGGCCCACCACCTGGACGGCGATGTTGCCGATGCGGAAGCCCGCCTCGCGCACGATCCGGGCCGCCTCGGTGAGGAGCGTGACCCCGGACGCGCCCGACCACTCGGGGCGGCCCGTGCCGAAGTGCTGCCCGAGGTCGCCGAGGCCCGCGGCGGAGAAGAGCGCGTTGCACGCGGCGTGGGCGACGACGTCCGCGTCGGAGTGACCCGCCAGGCCCGGGCCCTCGCCCTCCCACTTCAGGCCGGCGCACCACAGGTCGCGGCCCTCCTCGAAGGCGTGGATGTCGGTGCCGATGCCGACCTGGGGCAGCGGGAAGGCGTCAGAAGCCATCGTTGAGCCTCCTGCGGGCCAGGACCGCCTCGGCGAGGACCAGGTCGAGGGGGCGGGTGACCTTGAAGGCCTCCTCGTGTCCGGGGACGGCCACGACCGTGAGGCCCAGCTGCTCGACCATGCCGGCGTCGTCGGTGACGTCCCCGGTGACCGTCTCGTGCGCCCGCACCAGCGTGGCCCGGTCGAAGCCCTGCGGCGTCTGCACCGCCCGCAGCCGCGCGCGCTCCGGCGTGGCGACGACCGGCTCCGGCTCGCCGGGCTCCCGCGCGGGTTCGACCTGCTTGACCGTGTCGGCCAGCGGCAGCGCCGGGACCACGGCCGGGGCGCCGTCGCGTACGGCCTCGATCACGGCGTCGACCGTGTCGACCGGGACCAGCGGGCGGGCCGCGTCGTGCACCAGCACGATGTCGTGGCCCGGCGGCAGCGCGTCCAGGCCCAGCTTCACGGACTCCTGTCGGCTCTGCCCGCCGGGGACGACGAGGAAGTCGGTCCGCTCGGGCAGCGCGTGCGCGTCGAGCAGCGACTTGACCTCGGCGGCGCCGTCGGGCGGGGCCACGACCACGACCAGGGAGACGGCGCGGGAGGCGGCCATCGCGCGGACGGCGTGGATGAGCATGGGGGTGCCGCCCAGCGCGCGGAGCGCCTTGGGGGCGCCCGGGCCGAGCCGTACCCCCCGGCCGGCGGCCGGGATCACGACCGCCGTACGGGCCGTCGCGGAGGCGGCGGGCGGCGAGGGACGCGAATCGTCAGACATCGGTTCCTGTCAGGTTTGTGTGCTGGCACGGCGTGGGTATGGCCTGGAGGAGTGCCGGGCGCGACGCGCTCGACCGGACCCTTCCGTGACGCTGGCCGAGCCGGCTGCCCGGGCCCGGCACGCCGAACACCGGGGCGTGAGTGATAACACATCCCGGGGGGACAGCGCATCGGCTTGGGAGTACGAACATGCCGCAGCGCCCGGCGACGGGGAAGTCGTCATCGGGCACCGCGGCATTTCGATGTGCGGAGTTGATCAGCAGCGTGCTGAGCGACTCACCTCATCAGGAGGCGAGAACCTCGTCGAGCAGAGCCTCGGCCTTGTCCTCGTTGGTGTTCTCCGCGAGCGCCAGCTCGCTCACCAGAATCTGGCGGGCCTTGGCGAGCATGCGCTTCTCACCGGCGGAGAGTCCGCGCTCGCGCTCACGACGCCACAGGTCACGCACGACTTCCGCGACCTTGATGACATCGCCGGAGGCGAGCTTCTCCAGGTTTGCCTTGTAACGACGGGACCAGTTCGTGGGCTCCTCGGCGTACGGCGCGCGCAGCACCTCGAAGACCCGGTCCAGCCCGTCCTGACCGACCACATCACGCACGCCGACGAACTCCGCATTGTCCGCTGGCACACGTACCGTCAGGTCGCCCTGGGCGACCTTCAGCACCAAGTAGGTCTTGTCCACGCCTTTGATCTGGCGAGTTTCGATGGCCTCGATCAGCGCGGCCCCGTGATGGGGATAGACCACGGTGTCGCCAACCTTGAACGTCATGTGACAGGTACCCCTTCCGTGGCTATCCAGGGTAACACGGATACGGCGTCTTCTGAATGGCGTTTTCGCAGGTCAGGGCATATCTCGGGGCTTGACAACTCCGACAGGAACGTGCTTCGGACAGGGAGTGGAAGAAGGTATTCGCAGGTGGGAGCGGCTCTCCGGGCCGAGCGAAACGCGTACGGTACACGCATCCGGAGCCCCCTCCGAGTGCCCGAACATCCCGAAATGTCCGGTTCCATGTGATCGACTTCCGCTACTCCGTTCGGCGGCCCGAGCCCGCTTCCGGTCGAATCCGGAATTGATCACGCGACCTCGGGAGGAGCCGCGGGTGATCGATTTTCCTGGTGGTGCGCGCATTCCTTCACGGAGGTTTTGCCGCTGCCGCCCGGGGCCCTTATGCGAATGCCGGACGCGCGCCCGGGCAATGTGACGCACGAGTCATCGGTGACACGTGTGCCCGCGGAGACGCAGGTGGGCTGAGAGGTGCCGGGGGGTCGGATGCGGCCGTGGCGGAACGGCTCGGTAACCTAAAGCCCGCTGACAGACACTTAGGGCGGCTTTATCGGCCGCTCCGTTCGAGTCAAGGAGTTGCCGCCGCCGTGAGCAGCAGCCTTCGACGCGGCGTCCTCGCCGCTGCCGCCATCGCGTTCTCGGTCGCCTCGCTCGCCGCGTGCGGAGCCGGCCACAACGCCCAGACGCTGGAGATCAAGCCGGACAACGCGGCCACGAGCGTCGGGGACATCAAGATCCAGAACGCGATCGTGATCACGCAGCCCGACCTCGAGTCGACCGGCCCGGCCGCGATCGCCGCCACCTTCTTCAACGAGGGCCGCACCGACCAGACGCTGGAGTCCATCACCCTGCCCGGCACCGGCAAGACCGCCGAGCTCAAGCCGGCCAAGGGCGGCAGTCTCACCATCCCGGCCGGCGGCTCGCTGATCCTGGGCGGCAAGGACAACGCCACGGCGATGCTGCCGAGCAGCCGCGAGGCCGTGCGGGACGGCAACGCCCAGAAGGTCACCTTCACCTTCAGCAAGACCGGTGACGTGAGCCTGCGCGCGTTCGTCGTCCCGGCCGAGCACTACTTCAAGGAGTGGGGCCCGACCGAGGTCCCGGCCGCGCCGGGCGCCTCGGCGTCCCCGTCCGGCTCGCCGTCGGGCAGCCCCTCGGGTTCGCCGGCCGGCAGCGAGAGCCCCGCCGCGGGCGAGACGCCGGGCGGCGAGGAGTCGCCGGCCACGCCGACCGACGCCGCCTCCGCGAGCGCGACGGCCGGCGCCGGGCACTGAGGCCCGGAGCACCGACACCGCGAAGGGCGGGACCTCTCCGGGAGAGGTCCCGCCCTTCGCCGCGCTCCGCGCCGGCCTACGGCTCGAACTTGTAGCCCAGGCCGCGGACCGTCACCAGGTAGCGCGGGGCGCCCGGGTCCGGCTCGATCTTGGCGCGCAGGCGCTTGACGTGGACGTCGAGGGTCTTGGTGTCACCGACGTAGTCGGCGCCCCACACCCGGTCGATGAGCTGCATGCGCGTCAGCACACGGCCGGCGTTGCGCAGCAGCATCTCCAGCAGGTCGAACTCCTTCAGCGGCAGGTCGATCTTGGTGCCGCCGACGGTGACCACGTGCCGGTCGACGTCCATGCGGACCGGACCGGCCTCCAGCGCGGCCGGGGTGACCTCCTCCGGCTCGCCCCGGCGGCGCAGCACGGCCCGGATACGGGCGACCAGCTCGCGCGAGGAGAACGGCTTGGTGACGTAGTCGTCGGCTCCTATCTCCAGCCCGACGACCTTGTCGATCTCGCTGTCCTTGGCGGTCACCATGATGACGGGGACGTTGGAGCGGCCGCGCAGCTGGCGGCAGACCTCGGTGCCCGGCAGGCCGGGCAGCATCAGGTCGAGCAGGACGAGGTCGGCGCCGTTGCGCTCGAACTCGTCGAGTCCGTCGGGCCCGGTGGTCGCGACGGCGACCTCGAAGCCCTCCTTGCGGAGCATGTACGACAGGGCGTCGGAGAAGGACTCCTCGTCCTCGACGACGAGCACACGGGTCACGGAAGGACCTCCGGGGCGGGAAGCGTTTCGTACGCGGTGGAATCGGGGGATGTGGGGGTGGACCGCCCGGCCTCCTCGTCGAGGCCAGCGCCTCCTGCGCGTTCTCGGGCGGGCTGCTGATGGGCGCGGTCGCGGGCCGCGGCGGCCTCCGGCAGCCGCAGGGTGAAGGTGGAGCCCTGGCCTTCGGCGCTCCACACGGTGACCTCCCCGCCGTGCGAGGCGGCCACGTGCTTCACGATCGCCAGGCCGAGACCCGTACCACCCGTGGCACGGGAGCGGGCCGGGTCGACGCGGTAGAAGCGCTCGAAGATGCGCTCCTTGTCCTTGTCCGAGATGCCGATGCCCTGGTCGGTCACGGCGATCTCGATGTGTTCCCCGCCGGCCGCGTTCACCCTGCGGGCCGCTATGCCGACGCGGGTGCGGGCGGGCGAGTAGTTGACCGCGTTCTCGACGAGGTTGCCGAGGGCGGCGGCGAGCTGACCGCGGTTTCCCCACACGTGCAGGTCGGCGGTGCCGCCCGCGGCCATGGTGATCTGCTTGGTGCCGGCCTGGTGCCGGCAGCGGTCGATGGCCTCGGCGACGAGCTCGTCGACCCGGACCGGCTCGGCGTCCTCCAGCGGGTCGTCGTTCTGCACCCGCGACAGGTCGATGAGTTCCTGCACCAGGTTGGTCAGCCGGGTCGCCTCGATCTGCATGCGCCCGGCGAACCGCTGCACGGCCTCGGGGTCGTCGGAGGCGTCCATGACGGCCTCGGAGAGCAGCGAGAGCGCGCCGACGGGTGTCTTCAGCTCGTGGCTCACGTTGGCGACGAAGTCGCGCCGGACCGCCTCGATGCGCCGGGCCTCGGTCAGGTCCTCCACGAGCAGCAGCACCAGCCGCGAGCCCAGCGGCGCGACCCGCGCGGAGACGGCCAGGGCCTCTCCGCGTCCGGTGCCGCGCCGGGGCAGGTCCAGCTCCACCTGGCGTATCTCACCGTCGCGCCGGGTGTCCCGGGCCATCTGCAGCATCGGCTCGACGGCGAGCTTGCCGCCGCGGACCAGGCCGAGGGCGTACGCCGCCGAGCTGGCCTTGACCACGCCGTCCGCCTCGTCGAGGACCACGGCGGAGGACCTGAGCACCGACAGGACGGTGTCCACGCCCGGCGGGAGCACCGCGTCCGTGTGCAGGGAGCTGCGGGTCGGGCGCTTCTGCTCGCGCTCACTCCAGCGGAACGCCAGCATGGCGATGACGCCGGTGAGCACCCCGGCGATCGCTGCCACTGCGGCGACCGCCGCGTTCACGTCCATGCACCCAGGTTAGGCATGGGTCGGGCGCGCTCCACAGCCGTCGGGCTGCGAGCTCGAACACTCGTCGCCCAGAGTTCACCTTGGAGCCAGTACCGGTTCATTTGGGATGCCGGAAACGGACGCGTGCGGGCCGGAACGTGGGAGCGTGGGGTGCGGACCGTTGGTAATAAGACGGTCGTACCGCCGGTTGTCGGTGGGGGCCCGGCCCTTGAACCCCCGACCTGAACGCACGAGAGGGAACCCTGATGCGGGACGCGTACCACGAGGAACTGGACTCGATCGGCGACGGTCTGGTGGAGATGGCCCGGCTGGTCGGGTCGGCGATCGGGCGCGCCACGACCGCCATGCTCGACTCCGACCTGAAGCTGGCCGAGAACGTGATCGAGGCCGACCAGAAGGTCGACGAGCTCCAGCACGAGCTGGAGGCCCGGGCGATAGCCCTGCTGGCACGGCAGCAGCCGGTGGCGACGGACCTGCGCATCGTCGTGACGTCGCTGCGCATGTCGGCCGACCTGGAGCGCTCCGGCGACCTCGCCCAGCACGTGGCGAAGCTCGCGCGCCTGCGCTACCCGGACCGGGCGGTCCCGAGCGACCTGCACGCCACGATCCTGGAGATGGGCCAGCTCGCGCAGCGGCTGATGGCGAAGGCCGCCGAGGTGATCATCACCAAGGACGTCGACCTGGCGCTGCAGCTGGAGCAGGACGACGACGCGATGGACCTGCTGCACCGCACGCTCTTCCAGCACCTGATGGACGACCGGTGGAAGCACGGCATCGAGACCGCCGTGGACGTCACGCTGCTGGGCCGCTACTACGAGCGGTTCGCCGACCACGCGGTGTCGGTCGCCAAGCGGGTGGTGTACCTGGTGACGGGCGAGCACGCGGACGAGCTCCAGCAGGACGTGCAGCCCGAGATCCAGGCGGTCCCGGGGGCGGAGGGGGCCTGACCCCCAGCCCCGCCAGGGCGTGAAACGGCCGGGTGGGGTTCGGCCAGGGCGCGTGGGCGCCTCCGTGCGCCGTTGATGCGCCCAGCGGACCGGGCGTCCAATGGGCACAGGCACCAGCCTCGAGGAGGGACCCATGGCCGAATCCCCCAGCACCGCGCCCGACCCCACGCAGCAGCGCGAGACCGAGCAGCCCGCCGAGCTCAGGAACCTGCCCCTGATCGCCGCGTGCGGCTGCGGCTCCGGCTGCGGCTGCGGGTGCCAGTCGGGCAGCCCCTGCCAGTGCGGCTGACGCCGGCACGTCGACTCGTACGACCAGCGGGGCCCCGGCGGTGCGCCGGGGCCCCGCGGCGCTGGGGTCGCCCGCGGGACCGTGCGGGCGGAGCATGGGAAGTGCGGGGGCGCAGTGGCGCCAGGCGCGTCGTACGGCAAGGAGGCAGGGCCATGGCCAAGTTCATGGACGTCCACCACAGCATGAAGGGCATCACGGAGGAGCAGCTGCGCGAGGCCCATGACGCGGACCTCGCCATCCAGGACGAGGAACAGGTCACCTTCGAGCAGGCCTGGGCGGACCCGGAGTCCGGCCTCGTCTACTGCCTCTCGGAGGCACCCTCGGCGGAAGCGGTCCAGCGGGTGCACGAGCGGGCGGGGCACAAGGCGGACGAGATCCATCCGGTGCCGCTGACGGTGTCTTGAGGGGTGTGTCCCGGGCGGGGCGGGGGCCGAGCTGGGAGGGGGCCGAGCTGGGAGGGGGCCGGCCGGGGCGGGGTCTGGGCTCGGTGGTGTCTGCGCTGGGCGGGGTCTGGGCTGGGCGGGGTCTGGGCTGGGCGGGGTCTGGGCTTCCTTACAGTGCAGCGGCGGCCCGCCCCCCTACTGCCCGACCCGGCCGTCGATCCGCTCGCGCAGGAGGTCGGCGTGGCCGCAGTGGCGCGCGTACTCGGCGATCTGCGCCAGCAGGACGTCGCGCAGCTGGAGCCGGCCGCCGGGCTCGGGGCCGAGGTCGGAGTGACCGGCGTTGGTGGTGGTGAGGTCGGTGACGCCGGCCAGGTAGCGGTCGGTGCGCTCCGTCTCCGTCCGCCACCGGTGCCAGGCCTCGTCCACGACCGCCTGATCGGGCAGCGCGCCGTTGAAGTCGCCGTCGCGGTCCTCGTCGGTGCGGTACAGCTTCGGCGCGTCCTCGCCGGCCATGACGCGGCGGAAGTGCCGTTCCTCCTCGGTCAGGTGCCGCACCAGCCCCAGCAGGGACATCGTGGACGGCGGAACGGACCGCCGGGCCATCTGCTCCGCGTCCAGGCCCGCGCACTTCATCTCCAGGGTGAGGCGGTAGGTACGCAGGTAGTCGAGCAGGAGTGCGTGTTCACCGACGGGCTCGGCGTCGGTCTCACGAGGGTCGTCGTCGGGGTCGACCCACATGTCGGGGTAGACGGTCGACTGGGTCCACCGGGTCGTGCCGCTGCCCCTGGCGTGCTCGTCCGCAACCATGGGGGCATGGTGGACGGCCGGCGAAGCGTTCCGCCACCGAATTGCCGTGAGCCGCTCCGGCACCGGCCGGCAGCCGACACCGGCTCACTTGCCCGTTTCGGGCCGGTCGCGGTACAGCAGGGTCAGCCCCTGCCAGCCGCTGGAACCGAGCCCGCGGTCCGTGACCTGAGCCGGAAACGACCAACACTGACGTCCCGTAAGTTCCGAAAAACCCCCTACCAGCGGGCAACCCGCAGGCAGGGGGCTTGATCAGTACGGCTTACTTCTTCTTGCCCTGGGTGTTGCCGGGGATCTTGGGGAGCTGGGTTTTAGCTGGTCGGGGCGGTGGGAACGTGCACCTGGTGGTCGTCGTTGGTCGTCATTGGCCACTGTCGAGCGGCCTCGGACGGCCCAGAGACGGCCCAGACTCGTGCCTAGTGTTCAGCCATAGAGTGCTCAGGCCGCGTAAAGCGCCACGTCGTGCAGGAATCGGTTGTGCATCTATGCCACAAGGCCGAGGGAGCCGTACGCGATGTCGGCGAATTCATCGCGAACTGCCTGAAAACGCTCCAGTAGTGGGTCTCGCACGAAGCCACCGATCATCTCGTCCCAGGACGCAACATTGTTGGCCACTTCAAGTACGTGCTTGACCTGCTCCGCATCCAAAGCTTGACTCTCCTGCAAGGTGAACTCCAAGAGGTCGAGCTTCTCCCACCGCTCCTCATCCTCCAGACGCCCCCACTCACATAAGAGTTCCCAGGCCACGTGCGCTGAGTTGTGGTGTGGGTCCTGACACCACTCGGCGTTACGAGGGCACCAAGCGCTCTCCAGAGCACTGATCGCCGATCTCAGCACAGCTCTGCGGAGTGCCAACTTTTCTAACTGGGCGCACTGCTTGGCCACCTTCTCCGCCTGCCCGAGGACTGGCGCAGGCCCCAGAAGTGCAACTCCAGCCCGTGCCTGCACCACTGCGGTCGCCTTCTGATCGAGCAGCTCCCGCCGGGAAGCGCGAGGAATATCCGGTAGCTCGGTGACGATCCGAACGAAAAGGTCTACTGCGCTCAGAAACCCGGCATAAGCCGAGCGACGTGCACTCTCTAGCGACTGCTCGCGTACGGCGCGTTCCTGGAGTTGGGCAGCCGCCACTGCGGCCTGAGATTGATCAATGCCTGCCACCATCGTGGCATCAGCGGCCCTGTCCGCGCTGCGTCTGTTCCAGTGGGCAGCGAGCAGTGTGACCGGCACGGTGATGAGGGTGGTTAGGGCGCTCGTTGCCGCTACAGCTTGTTCTAGTTGCACGAGACGCATAGTGGTGCCAGAGCCTGTCCGCCAGGGCAAAACGTCGGAACCGGTGAGGGTGGCTGTCGCGCCATGCTAGAGACATCACCTTGGGAAGCTGCGATCATTTGCGGCTGGTTTTGGCGCTGACCTGCACGAATGGTTGGGATGGAGTCGCGTCGCGCTCGGCTGCTTTCACCGTAGTTCCCCGCTGCTCCCCGCTCGATCTGGTGCGCTTGTGGTGCGGCCTAGCGTCTGCTTCGACCATGGCTCGCAGGCACGGCGTGGTCCCTTCGCCCCATCGACTTCACATGGCGTCTCGAAGCCGGACGAGGTCACGAGCACCCACTGTCAGACCCTTCAACCACAATCACCGTATGAGTGTCAGGTCAGACTTTTCGTTGGAACTTCAGGTGGAGAAGGTCCTTGAGGAAGCAGGTCATCCGGAGGTGAAGGCCGCCCTCGCCGCTGCTCTCAAACACATGAGGAGTGGGAAAGGGGGCCATCGCAGAGGCGGGCAGGTACTCATCCAACTCCTGGAAACGGCTCGCCAACGGGCGGCGGATGCCGGTGAATGGCCAGTCGTACGACTCGTGCAGGACTCGCTGGATTATGCCGAAGGGCGGATCCTGCAGCCTGATTTCGATGAGCGTTACCGCCTCTTTCAGGACGGTGTGCGCAGCGAGAGGCTACGGAAGCACGTCGGGAACATCCTCTCGATCAATTACAGGTACATCGCTGAGGCTGGCCGTGAGTACAAGGACGAGCACCCCGAGGCGAGTGTGGACGACCTGATCGCATACTTCGGCACACTCAGCGAGGACGCGCGGTTCCTCGATGCACCGGAGGACCGACCTGGGCGTTACCGCCTTCTTCGTGGGCGGGCGGAGAGAGCCGTGTGGCTGGAGCGCGTTCTCCAAGAACGTGTGGACGTTGAGGATGCGGCCGAAGTCGCCCACCGAATCGTCAGCTCACCGGACGCCATAGGCCTACTTGCGGCTGATACGGAAGGGCAGATGCTTCTCAGGGCGGCTGAGTTGCATCGGCGGTCGACCGGCCTGGCGGCCTTGCGCAAGGTGGTCGAGGACCCCACTGCTTCGGAACTCGAACTGCAACGCGCTCTGGAGGGGCAGCACTGGATCTTCGGAGGGCGGTTCGTGGGAGAGGCCGCCCACCGCAGACTGGTGCCGGGTGACGAGGTCGACATACCTCTCATCCGCGGTGACGGTGCACTCCATGTGGTTGAGCTGAAGCGTGCCGCAAGCCTCGCCGGCAATCTGGTGAAGAAGTACCGAGGGTCATGGGTGCCTACCGCCGAGGTGCATAATGCAGTCGGTCAAGCTGTGAACTACCTGGTGAACCTGGACGAGAACCGCCACCGGATCCGCAAGGAGCTGGGCGTAGAAACCCGCCGAGCGAGCGCAGTGGTGCTGATCGGACACCCGTCAGTCCAACCGTCGGTACCGGAGCAATCGATCAACGAGGCGCTTCGCACCCTCAACACTCACGTCAACCGAGTAGAGGTGCTCACCTATAAGGAACTGATTGACAATGCCGAGCGCTCGTTGGGGTCTGTGCCGTTGGGGTAGCCGTCAATCGGTGTGGCGCCCAGGCACGGGGACGGATGCTCGAAGCGGGCAACTATTTTACCGCCGGTTGGCGTTGAGCCGTTCTCGCATACCCCATCACCTTGGGAAGCTCAGGTGATCCGAGGGTCACTGACGGGCTGACCTTGGGCAGAGGCGGCGACCAATGGTGAGGGCTGTTGCTGGGTTCCCCGGTGTTGCCCGTGGCTCTCCGCACAATCCGGCACGGGCTCCCTCCGGTCTCGCCGACTGTATAGCGGGCGTCGGCCAGGTCGGAACATGCCTCATAGCCAATCCGACTAGCTTGTGCGAATTACTGTTCAGAGCGGAATATTCGCGAAAGGGTAGCTAAGCTTTCCGGTTCATGCGCATAAATCTCCGCGCTACCATGGCTTCATAGGGAATGATGGAGATTACCTGTTTATCAATGCGGGTTTCGCTATGATCGGGGCCGTATCTTTCGAGGTCTAGCTGAAGGGCCCTGTTCGCAATTTCAAGAGCTTGCTTCTCATCCCCCATCAGGGAATAGGTGCGAGCCAGGTGCAAGAGAGTTGCAGGTAACGGAGCAGCATTAGGCATACCCTCCATTAACTCAAGAGCATGGACCATGTCCTGTCTTGCCTGGTAGAGGCCATTATCGCCTGGCTGGCACGAGAGAAGACGCATTCTCCCGCGGCATGAGAGGTACTTCGATTTCAGGAGGTTGCTGCCCTCAGGTATCGTGCTCAGAAACAGTTCCGCTTCTTCTAGCAGAGGAATCGCCTCCGGGACGTTCCCTTCATCCAGGTAAGCGTCAGCTAGTTCGAGGACGTTTTCCGCGTAGATAACACTGTGGCTTAGGCTGTTTGCCAGTTGCTCTACCACCGCCTTCTGATGGAGAATTCGGTCCGGTGCATCATTGCGATGGAGTGCAAGGGCAGCAGCGTCACCGTAGATGGCGGCAGAGATCGAATTAGGGTCTCCACTGATGCCCCATTCAGAGATCTTTTCGAGGGACCAGAGGTTGATCTGAGAAGCCTCCTCTTCCTTGTTTAGGAGGAGGAGGATTCGGAATTTGATGTGAGCCGTCATTAGCCGGGTCCATGTTTGGACCTCTGCAGTCTGTGGGTCCTCTGAAGTTGGATCGGGGAGTCGATTGAGTGCCATCTCTGCAAGGCTGGCATCATGCAGCCGACAGGCTACTCGCCCAAGGTCCGCATACGCACGCATCTTGGACGTGAGATCATCTGGATAGTGATGCAGGACGATGGAGATATTTTCCATTGCCACGTTCAGAGCTTCTTCTCGGGCACCCTTATACGCGAGTGCATTTGCGAGAGTCTGAGATATCTTGAAGAAGGCAGGAGGGGTGACGAATCCAAGAGGGATAAGCTTTTTACAGACTTCGCGGATTTCGGTGGCGAGGGTTACTGCTCCTTCTACATCTCCGAGGTTGAGTAGCTCATCACAAACAGAGACTGCCGAAAAAACTACAGCCGGGCCAGTCAGATTCTCCGCCAATGCGTATCGGACGGCAGACCTAACGTGGCCCGTATACCGATACATCGGAACGACTTCGGCGTTATGGTGTTCCATAGGCATCATGGCGGCAAGCAGGCCGATTGCCGACTCGATCCAGGGAACCTTGTCCTTTGTCGCCTCCCTCACGATGAGCTGCACTAGAGGGTGAACCACTAGATGTCCACCATCTACCCGTCCTAGGCCATAGTTGCACAGTGCGGTTACCGATTCGTCACGCTGCAAATCACCCCAAAGGGCAATCCTTGAATTCCAGCCGGTCTCGTCATCCGCGCATCCGCCCCACTTGGGGAGCTTGCCCTTTTGCCATGGGAACTTTTTGAGGCGTAATTTTTCGCGTCCGTTTGTCACCCATGGGCGCATGGGTTCCTCAGTGAAGAGTGATACAGGGATTGGTTCGGCGCCGACGAAGGAAAGGATGCGAATCAGGCTCCCTGCGTGCCGGTCTGTAGCCTCAACCGCATCCAGGGCGAGGAGGATTGATTTGGCTACACTGATCGGATGCTTGCTCACCTCACCCCGACTGAGCAATTCTAGTGATTGGGACCTCAACCGGGAAATGTATTCGCTGAGTGAAATATGCGAACTATTGCAGTAATTAACTGCTTGATTGAGAGCCAGAGGATGGCCGGCAAGATAGTCTATAAGTTCGTCAATACTATCCGCGAGGTTCATAGGTAGAGCTTTTGCGACGAAGGATTTCGACTCTTCTTGCGTCCAGGCTTCTAGCGCGACGTATTGGAATCCCTCGTCGATATAGGGGGCGGTGCTTGTGATTATGATCCGAGTGAGCGATTCTCTCGGTATTATGCCACGAATGATTGCTGCGTCTGTCACCCCGTCGATTATTAGAAGTGTCGCCGAGGACTCGATGATCGGCGGTATTTCGGTCTTTGATATTCCGAATTCTCCGCTCATGGGGACGCTCGTGGGCACCCCAGACACCACAGCAAGAGATTCGAGTAGGCCAGCCTTGTTGCTGCCATCCACAAAAATCGGACGTAAAGTTTCTTGCTCACAGGCTGCAAATTGTGATGCGAGCGAAGTTTTTCCAATTCCCGCTAATCCGTGGATCACGACAGGGGCAACTGCATCAGCTTCACCAGGACGCAAGAGCTCGCGAATGCGAGCCAGTTCGCGAGACCTGCCGGTGAATAGAGAATCCTCACGGAAAGATCGGCTTGGGGTTCGATTAAGTCCTGACGCTGCTTGTCTGTCGGCTTCGAAAAGGATGATATTCCGGAGTGCGCTCGCAGACAGGTAGCCCTCTATCGTAGGGCGACTTTTCAGGTCGTCTCGAATTGTCGCACTCAAGGGTTTCGCTATACCACTTCTGGACTCCGGTAGTTGCGTGCCTGCCGCGCCTATTGCTCGAATCAGAGCCGTGTAGCTATACTCGGCAAACCGGGCGCTACGACCTTTCGATTCCAGATACTTTGCCATCCTTCGGATCCCGACATCGCTGATTTCATTACGGCGAGGGAGTGGCAATTCTGGCAGGTGCAGGTGGCGAAGGAAAATCTGACTCTCTGATGCGCTTGCCCCGATTACGCTCGACAACTTCGCAATCAGAGTTGTGGTTGGAGCAATCTTCCCTGTGCAGACACGCCAAATTTCATGGGCGGTTCCGGAGAACCCGTTATTACTCCAGAATGCGACGGTGCAGGACCGTCCGGATGCGCACCAGGCGTCGTACAGATCTTTGAGAACGTTGTCTTTCCTTAGCGCCGACCAGCTCCAGGATGCGTCTCCTGATCGATTTGCCTCTCGGTGTTTGATGGAGACAAGTTCAGGCATTCCGGAGATGGGGAGAACGATGACATCAGTCGAGTGCTCAATGAGCACCCCCTCTAAATCCCCTGAGATGTGATCCAGCACAAATAGAGCGATGCATTCGTCTTGATACTCGAACCGGGCACGTGTTTCGCGGGCGGTGTTCTTTCGGTCCTTGGGGATTCTTCTAAGGACCGCCGGTGTGTCCGATTGGCGGTTCGCGTTGCCCCGGTTCTCCATGGAGGACGATGCTAGCTCGACCTTGCTCGGTCCGGAAGATCGCCTAGGTCGGCGGAGCGGCTTTGGGCTGGAGTTTCAATGACCGAGTCAAGGCTGCGGTCGCCCTCCACCCGTGAGGACGGCACCTCGTCCCGGAGATCGTCTGTGCCTCAGCCGACGAAAGCCAGCCACGACGGCGGGCACGCCGACCGATCAGGTGCGCGTGTGTCTCGCTGCAGCCCCACCGGCCTCAGCCACGCTGCCGGCTCTGTGGCCTTGCTCAGGCCGTCTACGCGATGGGCGGTGTGGGGCTGAAGGCCCGGTCGTCGCGCAGGAGGGCCCACAACACACTGGTGCAGCGTCGTGCGAGGGCGATGACGGCTTGGACGTGTTTGCAGCCCTCGCCGCGTTTCTTGAGGTAGTAGTCCCGGTTGGGGCCGTCGCGGATGATGCTGGTCTGCGCGGAGAGGTAGAAGACTCTGCGCAGGCGGCGGCTGTATCGCTTGGGGCGGTGCAGGTTGCCGGTGCGGCGGCCGGAGTCGCGTGGGACGGGGACCAGTCCGGCGGCTGAGGCGAGGTGGCCGGCGTCGGTGTAGGCGGTGATGTCGCCCGCGGCGACGATGAACTCGGCTCCGAGGATGGGGCCCATGCCGGGCAGGGACTCGATGATCTCGGCCTGTGGGTGGGTGCGGAAGGCGTCGCGGATCTGCCGGTCGAGGCGCTTGAGTCGGTCGTCCAGGGCCAGGATCTGCGTGGCCAGGTCGGCGACGATCTGTGCGGCGGCGTCTTCGCCGGGCAGGGCGGTCTGCTGGGCCTGGGCGGCTTCCACGGCCGTGGCGGCCACGCTGTCCGCGTCGCGAACCCCTCGATTGGCCAGCCAGGAGGTCAGGCGGGCCAGGCCGCGCCGGCGCAGGGCGGCCGGGGTCTGGTAGCCGGTCAGCAGCACCAGTGCGCCCTTGCGGGCCGAGTAGTCGAAGGCTCGCTCCAGGACGGGGAACATGCCGGTGAGCACGTCGCGGAGCCGGTTGACCGTTCGCACTGGTCGGTGACCAGGTCGGTGCGGTGAGCGGTCAGGAGCGCGAGGTCGGCGGCCAGCTGTGCCGCCCGGCAGGTTCGGTCCGCCGCTGCCGCTGCGGCACGCTCCACGACCAGGACGACTCCGCACTCGGCGCCGCCCTCGACCCGGACACCTACGACTACGAAGCGGCCGTGCTCTGGAACGCGCATGCCGGTCCGCTGTGGCGGCGCTTCTCGACCTACCTGCGCCGGGAGGTCGCCAAGCGTGCCGGACTGACTCAGCGGGCCTTCCGCGAGCACGCCCGGGTGTCCTTCGCCAAGGTCGCCGAGTACCAGAAGCGCGGAGCCGTCCACTTCCACGCCGTCATCCGCATCGACGGCCCCGAGGGCGGCGACACCCCGCCACCTGCCTGGGCCACCGCCGAGCTGCTGACCGATGCCGTTCGGTCGGCCGCTGCCGCCGTTCGCGTTGACGGCCCGGTCCTCGACGGACGGGCCCACGCCTTCTCCTTCGGCCGTCAGATCGACGTGCGCACCATCCGCTCGGCCGACTTCGACGGCGGCCAGGAGCTGACCGAGCTGGCCGTCGCCGCGTACATCGCCAAGTACGCCACCAAAGGAGCCGAGACCGCCACGGGAGCCCTCGACCGGCCGCTGAGGTTCCTCGCCGAACTCGCCCAGCTCGACATCAGCGACCACGCCCGCTGCCTCATCCGCACCGCCTGGACCCTCGGCGCACGCAAAGACCTCGAACACCTCCGCCTGCGCGCCTGGGCCCACATGCTCGGCTTCCGCGGCCACTTCTCCACCAAGTCCCGCCGCTACTCCACCACCCTCGGCGCCCTCCGCGACGCCCGCGCCGAATGGCGCCGCGCACAGGCCCTGGCAGCGGACGGGATCGGCCTGGAAACGACCCTCGTCCTCGCGCACTGGGTCTACGCCGGGACCGGCCTCACCGACGCCGAAGCCTGGCTCGCAGAAACCCTCGAACCCGCTCCCGGAACGGAAGGAGAGCCCACCCATGTGTAGCCGTCGCCTCGCTGTCGCGGAAGCAGCTTCCGGGCCGCGTGGTCTGCCGTCGCGGTACCTGACTCCTGACGACCTGGTGGCGATGTTCGACCTGCCCAGCGTTGAGACGGTCTACCAGTGGCGCCGCAAGCGCACCGGTCCCCGCGGCTTCCGTGTCGGCCGGCACCTGCGCTACGACCCTGCGGACGTCCAAGCTTGGGTCGAGTCCCTGCGGGAAGGGGCTGCCGCCTGATGGCCGGGCACGTCCAGGATCGCTGGTACAAGACTGAGACCGGCCCGGACGGGAAGGCGCGCAAGGTCAAGACCGAGCGCTACGGGTCCGGTCTCCGCTACCGCGCTCGCTACGTCGGCCCGGACGGCACGGAGAAGGCCAAGAGCTTCCCCGACCGTCAGAAGCGGCTCGCTGATCAGTGGCTGGCGCACATCGAGGCGGACATGGCGCGCGGGCAGTACATCGACCCGCGCGCCGCCCGAATCACCTTCCAGCAATACGCCGAGCGCTGGGTTGCCACGCAGGGGGCCGACCCGAACACCCAGGCCTCGATGGAGTCGCAACTACGGCTGCACGCCTTCCCCTACCTCGGCTCGCGCCCGCTCGGCTCCTTCCAGCCGGCGCACCTCCGGGACTGGGTGCGGCAGTTACAGGAGAACGGCGTCCGCGGGTCGTACGCCCGGACGATCTACTCCAACGTGCGCGCGGCGCTCAGTGCGGCGGTGGACGACGGCCACCTTCCCCGGAACCCGTGTGCTGCCCGGTCGGTCCGGCCGCCGACCGTCGACAACAAGCGCGTCGTGCCCTGGACGCCCGAGCGGGTCTTCGCCGTCCGGGCCGCCATGCCCGAGCGCTACCAAGCCATGGTCGACCTGGGCGGCGGCTGCGGTCTCCGCCAGGGGGAGATCCTTGGGATCGCCGTCGACGCGGTCGACTTCGCGGCGGGCACGCTCCACGTGGTCCAGCAGCTCAAGCTGAGCCGCAGCAAGCCTGTGTTCGCCCCGCCCAAGGGTGGCAAGCTGCGGGACGTGCCGCTGCCCGGTCCGGTCGCTGATGCCCTCCGTGACCACATGAAGCGGTTCCCGCCGGTGGAGATCACCTTGCCGTGGAAGGTGGCGGACGGGCCTCCGGTGACCGAGCGGCTGATCTTCACCGGCCCGCGTGGCGGTCATGTCTGGCGGACGTCCCTCAACGAGGAAGTGTGGAAGCGGGCGCTGGCCTCGGCCGGAGTGATCCCTGAGCGGAAGCCAGGCGAGTCCTACGCGGAGTCCCGCGAGAACGGCATGCACGCCCTCCGGCACTTCTACGCCTCAGTGCTCCTGGACGCTGGCGAGAACATCAAGGCCCTCGCCGAGTACCTCGGCCACTCGGACCCGGGCCTGACGCTCCGCGTGTACGCGCACCTGATGCCGTCCAGCCAGGAACGGACCCGCAAGGCTGTGGCTTCGGTCTTCGAGCATCGCTGAGATGAACGCTGTAATCAGAGATCGGTACTCCGCTAGCCGCATGAGCAGTGAGTGAAGAAGCTTGCTGAAGACGCACAGATCAGAGTTGGCGGACAAGCTCACAAAGTTGATTTGAGATCTCACGCGTGAGAGATTGAAGTCCAAGCTCTAGAGCCATCTAGTTGGCTCTAGATGGTTCACGGAAGTTCTAGGAGACTCTAGAACGACCGAGGACCTGGATCCGGCTGCAACCAGATCCAGGCCCTCATGCAGTCAACGAGCCCGGTCGCTCAGCAGAAGACCGGGCTCGCTGCATATACAGCTGCTCCCGGTCGCGACCGACCTCGCGCGTGACTCGCTCATCGAGCGAACTGCATCACGCCGGTAGCGATGGCCACCAGTAGGCCTGCTCCCGTAAGCCAGACCTGCCACCTCTCGGCGCTGGTCCACCTACAAGGCTCGTCCTTCTCAAGGCTCACCTCTACTGCCTCACTTCCTCCTTCAACCGGCCCGCTTGTCGGACCGGTGCCTAGGAACTCACGCGCCGGTGGGCGGAGTTCAGGGAAGGATCAGGTGAGGCGCGACCAGCATACCGGCCATGTTGTTATTCACCGAGGGACGACAGAGGGCTTGACAGCGGCCCCAGATCCCTTTCACGGCCCAGCGACGGCCCCAGTGCAGCAACAAGCCCCCTACTCGCGGAAAAGTCGCAGGTAGAGGGCTTGATGGCTTCGAGTTACTTCTTCTTGCCCTGGTTCTTGACCGCCTCGATCGCTGCCTTGGCCGCTTCGGGGTCCAGGTACGTGCCGCCCGGGTTGAGGGGCTTGAACTCGGCGTCCAGTTCGTAGGAGAGCGGGATGCCCGTGGGGATGTTCAGGCCCGCGATGTCCGTGTCCGAGATGCCGTCCAGGTGCTTGACCAGGGCGCGCAGGCTGTTGCCGTGGGCCGCGATCAGGACCGTGCGGCCGGTCAGCAGGTCGGGGACGATCGCGTCGAACCAGTACGGGAGCATGCGGACGACGACGTCCTTCAGGCACTCCGTGCGCGGGCGCAGCTCCGGCGGGAGGGTCGCGTAGCGCGGGTCGGAGAACTGGGAGTACTCGGCGTCGATGTCCAGCGGCGGCGGCGGGGTGTCGTAGGAGCGGCGCCACAGCATGAACTGCTCCTCGCCGAACTCGGCGAGCGTCTGCGCCTTGTCCTTGCCCTGCAGGGCGCCGTAGTGGCGCTCGTTCAGGCGCCACGAGCGGCGGACCGGGATCCAGAGGCGGTCGGCGGACTCCAGGGCGAGCTGCGCGGTGCGGATGGCGCGCTTCTGGAGGGACGTGTGGACCACGTCGGGGAGCAGGCCGGCGTCCTTGAGCAGCTCGCCGCCGCGGGTCGCCTCCTTCTCGCCCTTCGCGGTGAGGTTGACGTCCACCCAGCCGGTGAACAGGTTCTTCGCGTTCCACTCGCTCTCGCCGTGGCGGAGGAGGATCAGCTTGTACGGTGCGTCGGCCATGCCCCAGAGCGTAATCCACGCTTTCGCCCGTTCGCGTGGCTGCCCGGCAGGCGGACGTTTGACGGGATCTGTTAATTGAGTGGCCCCCGTCAAGCGCGCGATTGTAACTTGCGCCTACTGCCAGCGCCGCTTACATCTCGGTGCCGCCGCCCACATCCTGTCGCCTCCGGGGGAGACCATGCCGTACGCCCTGCGTGCCCGACGCGCCGTCCGGGAGACGGTCTCCGGTCTCCCCCGGGAGTTCTGGTGGCTGTGGACCAGCACGCTCGTCAACCGGCTCGGCGCGTTCGTCGCGACCTTCATGGCGCTGTACCTGACCCTCGACCGCGGTTACTCCGCGACGTACGCCGGTCTGGTCGCCGCCCTGCACGGGCTGGGCGGGGTGATCTCCTCGCTGGGCGGCGGTGTGCTGGCCGACCGGCTGGGCCGGCGGCCGACCCTGCTGATCGCGCAGGCCTCCACCGCCGTCTCCGTCGCGCTGCTCGGCTTCGTGCGCGATCCGGTCGCGATCGCCGGCGTCGCCTTCCTCGTCGGCATGGCGAGCAACGCGTCGCGCCCGGCCGTGCAGGCGATGATGGCCGACATCGTCCGGCCCGAGGACCGCATCCGCGCCTTCTCCCTCAACTACTGGGCCATCAACCTCGGTTTCGCCGTCTCCTCCATGGCCGCCGGCTTCATCGCCGAGGTCAGTTACCTCGCCGGTTTCCTCATCGAGGCGGCGTTGACGATGGTCTGCGCGATCCTCGTCTTCCTGCGGCTGCCGGAGTCCAGGCCTGCCGAGCCGGAGAGGTCAGCTGCCGACGCCGACAGCTCGGTCGGCCTCGGGACCGTACTGCGCGACGGGCGCTTCATGAGCGTCGTCGGGCTGTCCTTCCTCGTCGCGCTGATCTTCCAGCAGGGGTCGGTGGGGCTGCCGGTGGCGATGGGCGCGGCGGGCTTCACCCCGGCCGAGTACGGCATGGCGATCGCCGTCAACGGTGTGCTGATCGTCGTCCTGCAGATCCCGGTGACCCGTTTCATCGAACACCGCGACCCGCGCCGGCTGCTCGTCGTCTCCTCCGTCCTCGCCGGGTACGGATTCGCGCTGACCGCCTTCGCGGGGTCGGTGGGGCTCATCGCCCTGACGGTGTGCGTGTGGACGCTGGCCGAGATCGTGAACGCGCCGACGCAGACCGGTCTCGTCGTACGGCTGTCCCCGACGCACGGACGCGGGCGCTACCAGGGCATGTACACGATGTCCTGGTCGGTGGCGGCCCTCGTCGCCCCGCTGCTCTCCGGGTTCGTGATCGACCGGTTCGGGGCGGAGTGGCTGTGGGGGTTCTGCGCGGTGGTGGGGACGGTCGCCGGGGTGGGGTACGGCGTGCTCATGCGGCGGCTGCCCGAGGACGAGGCGCTTGCCGACGTGACGGCGGGGGCCGAGCCGGCCGAGCCGGCCGAGCCCGTGAAGGGCCCGAAGGGCGCGAAGGAGGCGAAGGGCGCGAAGGGGGCGAAGGACACGGTGCGGCCGCAGCCGGGGGTGGGGGCGGGATGAGCGGTGGCCCGCGCACCGTCGGCGGGAGCACCCGGGCTCGCGGCGGTGGCCCGCGCATCGTCCGCGGGAGCACCCGGGCTCGCGGCGGTGGCGGGGATCCGGGGCGGGAGCGCGGCCTTATCCGGCCGCCTTACCTCCCACGTAATCGACGCCCCGCCGTCCGCCCCGCCAAGCTGAACCCATGACGACCACCGCAGAAGTCACCCGCTCCACCGTGCAGAAGTTCCTCGAACTCCGGCTGACCGGGGACACCGAAGGGCTCACCGCGCTGTTCGCCGACGAAGTCGACTGGATGCTCGCCGAGAACCCCGTCGTGCCCTGGATCCGGCCCCGGTCGACGGCCGCCGAATGTGCCGCCCAGGGAGAGGAGCTGGCGCGGTACACCGTCCCCGAGGACGCCCGCGCGTCCGTCGACACCGTCCTCGTCGACGGGGCCGACGCCGTGCTGATGGGGCATCTCGCCGGGACCGTGCGGGCGACCGGGAAGTCCTTCTCCGGGCCCTTCGCCCTGCGGCTCACCGTGGAGGACGGCCGGATCACCCGGCACCACCTCTACGAGAACAGCGTGTCCATCGCGGCGGCCTGTACTCCGTGACGCGCCCCCCACCCCGGCCGTCAGCCGCCGCTCCCCCTGCGCACGGTGCCACCGCCACCGCACCAGCGCTCACGGATGCATACGCGCTCCCTTCACCACCTTGTCCACCGCGTTCCTCGGGCCGTACACGGCGAGCCCCACCAGGTCCAGTTCGGCCGTGGGCACCGCGCGTACGGCCGCCCGGTTGTCGCGGTCGTTGCCCGTCGCGAAGAGGTCGGACGTGAAGACCGAGCGGGGCAGGGAGCGGGACAGGGCGCGGGTGTGGGCCGTGGTGAGGGTTTCCTTCGTGGCCTCGAAGACCAGGACGGGCTGGCGGAACATCGGCAGGTAGGGCACGCCGTCCGCGTCCTCGTACGGTTCGCCGATCACCTCGGGAATCTGCGTTCCCAGGCCGCTGACCAGGAACGACGTGACGTTGAGGCGCTGCCAGGGCTCCAGGTCGGCGCGCAGCAGGACGGCGATCTTCGTGTCGAAGCGGACGGGCTCCGGCCCGGGGTGTCCGGTGATCGTGTTCATGGTCCGAGCGTGCCCGGCGGCCGCGGGCCGGGTCTTGTACGTTCTTTGCATGGCCTCACAGCCCGCCCCCGTGGCCCCGGACCGGCGCGTGGCCCCGGACCGGCGCGCGGCCCCGGACCAGCACACGGCCCCGGACCGGCAGCGGACCGTCTCCGCCTGGCGGCCGGCCGTCCCGGGTGTCGTCGAGGTCTTCCACGCCCGGTTCACCGAGTACGCCTATCCGATGCACGTCCACGAGGCCTGGACGCTGCTGATCGTCGACACCGGCGCCGTGCGGTACGACCTCGACCGGCACGAGCACGGCACCCCGCACGACACCGTGTCCCTGCTGCCGCCGCACGTGCCGCACAACGGCTCGCCCGTCACCGCGGAGGGTTTCCGCAAGCGGGTGCTGTACCTCGACGGGACGTACCTGGGCGAGGAGCTCATCGGGGCCGCCGTCGACCGGCCCGACCTGCGCGATCCGCTGCTGCGGCGGCGCGTCGGACAGGTGCACGGCGCGCTGGCCCGGCCCGGTGAGGAACTGGAGGCCGAGAGCAGGCTGACGTTCCTCGGGGAGCGGCTGCGCGACCATCTGCGGGGCGGGGACGGCAGACCCCGCCCGGCCGATCCCGCCCTCGCCCGCCGGCTGCGCGAGCTGCTGGACGAGCGGGTCGTCGAGGGCGTCGGGCTGCGGGAGGCCGCCGGGCTCCTGGGAGCCCACCCCGCCCATCTCGTCCGGGCCTTCGGCACCGCCTACGGCATCGCCCCGCACCAGTACCTGACGTCCCTGCGCGTGGGACGCGCGCGCCGGCTGCTGCTGGAGGGGCGGTCACCGGGCGAGGTCGCGGTGGCGACCGGCTTCTACGACCAGTCCCACCTCACCCGGCACTTCAGGAAGCTGGTGGGTGTCCCGCCGGGGAGGTACCGGGCGGCCCTCTAGCGCTCCGGGCGCTGGGTCAGGTGGGCGAAGGCGTCGAGGTTGCGGGTCGACTCGCCCCGGGACACCCGCCACTCGTACTCCTTGCGGATCGCCGAGGCGAAGCCCAGTTCCAGGAGGGTGTTGAAGCTGCCGTCGGAGGCCTCCAGGACCTGGCCGAGCAGGCGGTCGATCTCGTCGGCGGTGACGGCGGGCAGGGACAGGCGGCCGGTGACGTAGACGTCGCCGTGCTGGTCGACGGCGTAACTCACGCCGTAGAGCTTGAGGTTGCGCTCCAGGAGCCAGCGGTGGAAGCCCTGCTCGTTCTCGTCGGGGTGGCGGATGACGAAGGCGTTCAGCGACAGGGAGTGGCGGCCGACGATCAGCGAGACCGTCGTCTTCAGCTTGCGGGTGCCGGGCAGTTGCGCGACGTACGTGCCGGGCCGGGGACTCTCCCACTCCAGGCCGGCGTCCTTCAGCACTCCCTCGACGACCTGTGCGGCGCGCTGTTCGAGATCGGTTTCACCCATGCAGCGAGCGTACGCGACGGCGGTGTGCCTGCAGCGCGGCCGTGTAGACGTCCGCGGTGGCGGCTGCCGCGGTGTCCCAGCCGAAGGACTGGGCGTGCCGGGCGGCCTGGTCGCCGAGCCGGGGCGCGAGGTGCGGGTCGTCGGCGAAGGCGCCCAGCACGCGCGCGTAGTCGGCCGGGTCGTGGCCGCGTACGAGGAAGCCGGTGTGGCCGTCGCGCACGGCCACCGGCAGACCGCCGACCGCCGCCGCGAGCACGGGGGTGCCGGCCGCCTGGGCCTCTATGGCGACCAGGCCGAAGGACTCGCTGTAGGAGGGCATGACCAGTACGGAGGCGGCACGGAACCAGTCCGCGAGCTGCTCCTGGCCGACCGGGGGGCGGAACCGTACGACGTCCGCGATGCCGAGGCGCGCGGCGAGCTTCTGCAGGCCCTCGGGCTTGGCGAGGCCGCTGCCGCTGGGGCCGCCGACGACGGGCACGAGGATGCGCGAGCGCAGCTCGGGGCGCTCGTCGAGGAGGACGGCCACGGCCCGCAGCAGCACGTCGGGGGCCTTCAGGGGCTGGATGCGGCCCGCGAAGAGCGGGATGAGGGCGTCCTGGGGCAGGCCCAGGCGGGCCCGGGCGGCGGCGCGGCCGTCGGCGGGCGAGAAGCGGCGCAGGTTCACGCCGGGGTGGACCACGGCGACCTTGCCGGGGTCGGCCGCGTAGTGCCGGACGAGTTCGTCGGCCTCTTCGGTGGTGTTGGCGATGAGCCGGTCGGCGGCGTCGACGATCTGGGTCTCGCCGATGACGCGGGCGGCGGGCTCCGGGGTGTCGCCGTCGGCGAGGTTGGCGTTCTTGACCTTGGCCATGGTGTGCATGGCGTGCACCAGCGGGACGCCCCAGCGCTGGGCGGCGAGCCAGCCGACGTGGCCGGAGAGCCAGTAGTGGGAGTGGACCAGGTCGTAGTGGCCGGGGCGGTGGCCGGCCCAGGCCTGCATCACACCGTGCGTGAAGGCGCACAGCTGGGCGGGGAGGTCCTCCTTGTTGAGGCCCTCGTAGGGGCCGGCGTCGACGTGCCGGACGAGGACGCCGGGGGCCAGTTCGACGATGGGCGGCAGGGCGGCGGCCGTGGCCCGCGTGAAGATCTCCACCTCGATGTTGATCGCGGCGAGGCGCTGGGCGAGCTCCACGATGTAGACGTTCATGCCGCCGGCGTCGCCGGTGCCCGGCTGGTGGAGCGGGGAGGTGTGCACGGAGAGCATGGCGACACGGCGGGGCCTGCGGTGCAGCCGCAGGCGCGCGGGCGAGGACGCCGAGCGCCGCCCGAGCCTGCCGATGTACTGGCTCACGTGGCGTTCCTCCTCGCTCCGGGCATGCCTCTCGCAGGGCGCACGGTGCCCTCCGACGTGGTCCAACACCGGAGGAAGGCGCTCCATTTCCCGGTTCGGGAGTTTTACCGAATCATTACCGCTCGTCGCTCAACCGTTCGACGGCCGGGCAGGCCCGTGTCCGCCCGCCCCCAGGGCGCCGCATACCCTCGTAGACATGACCTCCCGCGCCGCCACCCGCCCCCTGGGGACGGTGACGCGCGGGACGACCAACCCCAACCGGCTGCGCCGCATGGACCGCTGGATCGCGGCCACGCACGGCGCCGAGCTGCGCCGCGCCGCCGACCCGGTGGCGGTGGACCTCGGGTACGGCGCCGCCCCGTGGACGGCCGTCGAGCTGCTGCAGCGGCTGCGCACGGCGGCGCCGCGCGCGCGTGTGGTGGGCATCGAGATCGAGCCGGCGCGGGTCGCTGCGGCACTCCCCTACGAGCGGGCGGGGCTGGCCTTCCGGCACGGCGGCTTCGAGATCCCGATCCCGCAGCGGCCGCTGCTGGTCCGCGCGGCGAACGTGCTGCGGCAGTACGAGGAGCACGAGGTCGCCGCCGTGTGGGAGCGGCTGTGCGGGCGGCTCGCCCCGGCCGACGCCAGGACCGGCTCGCGCGGCGGGCTGCTGGTCGAGGGGACCTGCGACGAGATCGGACGCCGGCACGTGTGGGTCGCGCTCGGCCCGGAGGGGCCCCGCACGGTCACCTTCGCGACCCGGCTCGGCTCCCTGGGACGCCCCTCCGACCTGGCGGAACGCCTGCCCAAGGCGCTCATCCACCGCAACGTCCCGGGCGAGCCCGTGCACGCCTTCCTGCGCGACTTCGACCGCGCCTGGGCCGCCGCCGCGCCCTACGCCTCCTACGGCGCCCGCCAGCGCTGGATCGGCGCGGTGCGCGACCTGACGCGCGACTGGCCGGTCGTGGACGGGCCGGCACGGTGGCGCCAGGGCGAAGTGACGGTGCGCTGGGGGGCGTTGGCGCCGCGCGGGTGAGAGTGCCCGGGCAGGGCGGCCCGAACGCCGTGGAACGATCCCCGTGAGTCGTACGTCACACACGGGGGGAGATCGCCGGGCGGGGGAATACCGGTGCGGGAGTGGCGGGAAGTACTACCCCTGTCGTTTTGCCCGCCGGCATGGCAGCATCCCCAGGCGAGCCGCATGTTACTGATGGTTAATCAGTTGGGGGACGACGTATGGGTACGGGCAAGCGTGGCCTGATCGCGACGGCCGTGGCCGTGGTCTGCGCGGTCACGGTGCTGGCGGCACCGGGCACGGCGTTCGCCGGACCCCGCCCCGACCCCGAGCCCAGGCCCACCGCGAGCCCGGCGCCCACGCCCGGCAGGGACCTCGAAGTTGTGCGCGAGAAGCTCGACCGGCTCTACCGCGCGGCCGCCCGCGCCACCGACGAGTACAACGCGGCCGAGGAGAAGGCCGACAAGCAGTCCGCCGAGATCGTCAAGCTGGCCAAGAAGATCGTCAAGGGCAAGGAGCGGCTGGAGCGGCTCAAGAAGCGCGCGGGCGCCGCGGCCGCCGCCCAGTACCGCGGCGGCGGACTCCCGCCCGAGGCCCGCCTGATGCTCAGCGACGACCCGCAGGAGTTCCTCGACGGCACCGGCCGCGTCCGCCAGGGCCACCACGCGGCCAAGGGCCTGATCGGTGAACTGACGCGCGCCCAGGAGGACCTGGAGCAGTACGCCAAGGACGCCTCCGCGCAGTGGAAGAAGCTGGAGGCGGGCCGCAAGGCCAAGGCCGCCGCGCAGAAGAAGATCGAGAAGCAGATCGCGCAGGCCGAGAAGCTGGAGTCCGAGCTGCGCGAGGAGGAGCAGGAGCGCCTCGCCGAGCTGGAGAAGCAGGCCGCGGACCGGGCGCAGAGCGCCTGGCTGGACTCGGGCATCCTCGCCGAGATCGACGGCAAGGCCTCCGAGCAGGGCAGGAAGGCCGTCCAGTACGCCACGGCCCAGATCGGCAAGCCGTACCAGTGGGGCGCCGAGGGCCCGGAGAGCTACGACTGCTCGGGCCTGACCTCACAGGCCTGGATCTCCGCCGGGCGGGGCATCCCGCGCACCTCGCAGGAGCAGTGGAAGCGGCTGCGGCACATCGACGTCCGGGACATGCGGCCCGGCGACCTGATCATCTACTTCGACGACGCCAGCCATGTCGCCATGTACATCGGCGACGGGGCGATGGTGCACGCCCCGCGACCCGGCCGGACGATCACCGTCGCCGGAGCGGGATCCATGCCGATCCTCGGGGTGGTCCGGCCGGACGCCGGCTGAAGGCACCACGCCGTCACACCGGCTATCGCCCCTGTCACACCGGCACCACACCCGTCGCACCGGCACCGCACCAGTCACACCGGCCACCGGCCGAAGGCCCCGCGGGGCACCGGCCGAACGGCCGGCCGTGCACCGGATACCGGACAGCGGGCACCGGCGGTGACCCCGACCACGTGACCGACCCCACGCCGGACCCCCGTACGAACACCGCGCCGGCGTGACGTTCGTCATCCCCGCAGCATCCCGCACCTGTCCAACTGCGGGGCATATCGCGGCATATGACACTGGCCGATGGCACAGCGGCGTGGCTCACACCATTCCACTGCGGCGCCGTCACCCGCTATGGTCCCGGTCGGTGGGTCGAGGTCCCTCGCCCCCGCCATGCCCTCGGGGGGAGGGAAGGAACCCACGACAATGCCCGTACCCATACCGCGGCAGAGAGCCATCCCGGCCGTGGAGAGTGGTCAGGCGCAGGCCGCGTCCGCGTGCGGCGGCTCCGCCGAGGACTCCGTGACGGACGCCTCGGCACAGACCCCGCGCACCCCGGACACCGCCGGAAACACCACGGACAAGGTGGAGCACCACACCGCCCACACCAACCTGACGCTGCTGCTGATCGAGGACGACCCGGCGGGTTCGCCGATCGTGCCGGACATGCTCGACCAGGCCGGCAAGCCGATCCGCGTCCGCACGGCCCGCAACCTCACGGAGGCCGAGCGGCTGCTGACCGACGACGTCCACTGCATCCTGCTGGACCTCGCGCTGCCCGCGCCGGGCCGCAGCGACTCCGACGACGAACTCGCCGTGCTCAAGCACGTGCTGGAACTCGCGCCCCGGCACGCCGTCCTGGCGCTGACCGCGTCGGGCGACGCCGAGCGCGGCGCGGAGGCGGTGCGCGTGGGCGCCCAGGACTACCTCTTCCGCGACGAGCTGGACGGCCGGCTGCTGAGCCGCGCGATCCGCTACGCGGTGGAGCGCAAGCGCTCCGAGTCGGCCGAGCGCCGGCTCGCCGAGGGCAGACTGCGCGCGCAGGAGAACCGCCGCCTGGAGCGCGGCCTGCTGCCGACCCCCCTGCTGGAGGGCTCCTCGCTGCGCTTCGCCGCGCGCTACCGCCCGGGCCGCTCGCGCGCCCTGCTCGGCGGTGACTTCTACGACGTCGTGCGCACGCCGGACGGCACGGTGCACGCCATGATCGGTGACGTCTGCGGCCACGGCCCGGACGAGGCCGCCCTCGGCGTGGAGCTGCGGATCGCGTGGCGCGCGCTGACGCTGGCGGGCCTGTGCGGCGACCAGCTGCTGGGCACGCTCCAGCAGGTGCTGGAGCACGAGCGGTCCGACGACGAGATCTTCGCGACCCTGTGCACGGTGGACATCGCGCCGGACGGCCGCCGCGCCGGTCTGTGCCTGGCGGGCCACCCCTCCCCGCTGCTGGCCGGCCCCGGCCGGCCGGCCCGGCTGCTGCCGTACGACAACAACGGTCCGGCCCTCGGGCTGCTGCCGGGGGCCCGCTGGCCGCGGATGCAGGTGGAGCTGGGCGCCGAGTGGAGCCTGATGCTCTACACCGACGGCCTGATCGAGGGCCGCGTCGGCGAGGGCCGGGAGCGGCTCGGGCAGGAGGGCATGACCGAGATGGTCCGCCGCCAGTTCGCCGAGGGACTGCGCGGTGAGCAGCTGCTGCGCGCGGCGGTGAACGAGGTCCGCGACCTCAACGGCGGCGAGCTGACGGACGACGTGGCGGTACTGCTGCTGGACCGGGTGCCGTAGCCGGTCCGCGGCCACCGGAGGGCGGGTCCGGCGGACGGCGGGGCCGGGCGGCCCGGCGGACGGCCGAGGACGGCGAGACCGGGCGGCCCGGCGGACAGCCGAAGACGGCGAGACCCGGCGGCCCGGCGGACAGCCGAAGACGGCGAGACCCGGCGGACGGCCGGGGAGTTCTACCGGCCGCCGTTCCAGGGGCCGTACGGGCCGTCGCTGCTGGAGCCGCGGCTGCTGCGGCCCCCGCCCGGGAGCGCCCGGATCGCCGGCCGGACGTCGACCATGTACACGATCGTCGCGATGAGACCGATGATCGGCAGGAACGACAGGATCGGGAAGAGCAGGTTCACCACGAAGGCGATCCCGAGGATGATCAGCCAGAACGGCTTGGTCTTCTTGTCGGCCGCGCGGTAGGCGTCCTCGCGGCGCACGGCGGCGTCCAGCAAAGCGAAGCCGCTGAAAACGATCAGAGCCATGCTCAGCAGCCACATAAACCCTGCGAAGCCCTGCATCAGCACAACGTCCACCACCCGACTCGGCTCGTCCCTACTGCGGTCACCGTACCCGTACAACGGGCCGGGCACCCCCGGGGTGCCCGGCCCGCCGTCGGTGCCTCCCTGACGGTTACTTCGCCGGGGGCGTCGGCTTCTTGGCGGTGGTGGTCTTGCGCGCCGGGGCCTTCTTGGCGGCGGGCGCCTTCTTCGCCGCCGCGGCGGCCTTGGCCTCGGAGGCGATGACCTGAGCGGGCTTCGCCGGCTCCTCCTTGACCTCGACCGGCTCGGGCTTCGGCTCGACCGCGATCGCCAGCTCCTCGACGCTCTCGGCGACGTCCTCGATGCCGTCGGCGGCCTCGCCGCGCCAGGTGCGGACGGCCTGCTGGCCGTGCTCGGCGACCTTCTCGTAGGTCTCCCGGGCCTTGACGGCGTACTCGGCGGCCACGCCGACGCCGCGCAGCGCGAAGTCCTGGGCGCTCTCGCCGAACTTCTTCAGGTCCGCGTCGATCGTGCTGCCGATCTTCTTCACGTCGAAGGAGCCGAGGAACTCCGTGACCTTGTTCTGCAGGGTCTCCTGCGTCTCCTTGACGCGGGCTGAGGCCTCCTTGGCCCGGGCGGAGGCCTTCTCCTGCACGGCCTTGGTGTCGGTGTTGCGCACGGCGTCGAACCGGGCCGGCGCCTCGGAGCGCAGCTGCTCCACCAGGGCCGGCACCTTCTTGGCCTGCTGAAGGGCGAGGTCGGCGGTGCCCGCCGCGAAGTAGAGCGGGGTCGGGTCGCTGAAGGTCTTGCGCAGGTCGTCGGTGATGGCCATGGTGATGGTCCTCCCGGATTCTGTCTGAGGGTTCGGCTGAGGGTTTTTGTGATCCGTGGCGGCGGCCGGTGCCCTGGTCCGGCTCAGCCGGCCGTCCGCCGTGGATCGGTGTCGCTTCCGCCGGTGCCCTCGCGGGTGCGGCGGGCGGCGGGCGTACCGCCGTCGGTCTTGCGGGTGCGGCGGGCGGACACCGCGGGGGCCGGACCGCCGCCGTCGGCACCGGCGCGGCGGCCGGTGGCGGACGCCCCGCCGTCCACCTCGCCGTCGTCTTCGCCGGCGGCGGGGAGCTCCGCGGAACGGTCGCCGTCGGCCGTGCGGGGCCGGCGTATCCCGGGTCCGGCGCCGGGCGCGTCCCCGTCGACGGCCACCGTGCCGTCCACCTCGCCGTCCACCGTGCCGTCCGCGGCCGGCACGCCGTCGCCGCTGCCGAACCCGTTCTCCTTGCGGAACGACTCGTAGATCTGCAGCAGCACCTGCTTCTGCCGCTCGTTCAGCGCGGGATCGGCGAGGATGACCGCCCGGGTCTCCACCTCGTCCCGGTCCCGCTCGGCGTCGAGGATCCCGGCGCGGACGTACAGCGTCTCGGCGGAGATCCGCAGGGCCTTGGCGACCTGCTGCAGCACCTCCGCGCTCGGCTTGCGCAGCCCGCGCTCGATCTGGCTGAGGTACGGATTGGACACGCCGGCGGCGTCGGCGAGCTGCCGCAGCGACAGCTGCGCGTTGCGCCGCTGCTCGCGCAGGTAGTCACCGAGATTGCCGACGTTGAGCGATGCCATGACTCCACAGTGCAGCACCTCGCTAACTATTGCAAGCACCCGCTTGCAAAAGTGCGCCACACCACGCTTCCGGCTCCTTCCCGGCGAACGCCGCCAGGGCGAGCGGCGGACACCTGAGTCCCGGGCCTGTGCGCCAGGAGCGTGGCCGAGCGCCTCTTCGAGCCGCCCTCCGGTTCGCGCACCATGCGTGTCGTGACCACCAGCCCGGCCTCCTCCAGCAGTCCGGCGATGCGGTCCGGCGGGAGCAGGTGGGACTCGCAGGACACCGGGTGGTCGCCGTAGGCCCGGGTCGGGCTCAGGTGCTCGCCGTCGCCCACGTGGCCCGCGAGCATCAGCAGGCCGCCGGGTGCGAGGGTGCGGTGGAACTCGGCGAAGACGGTGGGCAGGTACCGGGGCGGGGTGTGGTGGGTGGAGTAGTACGCGAGGATGCCGCCGAGCCGGCCGCTGCCGATGCCCAGGGCCGTCATCGAGCCGGTGGCGAAGGGGAGTTCCGGGTGGGCCGCGCGGGCCAGTTGGGCCATCCTCGGCGAGAGGTCGACGCCGAACGCCCGCACCCCGAGGGCGGCCAGGTGGGCCGTCACCTTTCCCGGGCCGCAGCCCAGGTCGGCGACCGGGCCCAGGGGGCGTACGAGTTCGGCGAAGCCGGCCAGCATCGCACGGGACACCGGGTCCAGCCGGGCCGGTTCGGGGACGCGGCGCGCGTACTCGGCGGCGACGGTGTCGTAGGACTCGCGGATCGCGGTGAGGTACGAGGGCTCAGTCACAGCGCGACGCTAGCCGCCGCCGCTGACACCCCGGCCGTACGCCCACGTCAGTACGCCGGGTTACTCCCGCGGTGAGACGTCTGCGGCGCCGCCGCCCGGCAGCGTGGTCCGGGTGAACACCACCACCTCGAAACCGAAACTCGGCCGGTCCGCGCGGCGGGCCGTGCTCGTCGTGCACGTCACCGCCTCCGCGGGCTGGCTCGGGCTCACGCTCGGGCTGCTCGCGCTCGGCACCACCGCCGCCACCTCCGGTTCCGCCGTGAGCGTGGAGGCCTCGGTGCGGGCCATGCGGCTGTTCGCCGACTGGCTGCTGCTGCCCGTCGCGTTCCTGACCCTGCTCAGCGGCCTGGTACTGGCATTGGGCACACCGTGGGGGCTGGCACGGCACCGGTGGGTCGTCACCAAGTTCTGGCTGACCCTCGCCACGACCGCCGCCACGGCGTCCACCCTGCGTCCCGGCGTGTCCGCGGCCGTCTCCGCCGTCGCCGCGGGCGGGCCGCTGCCCGATGCCGGGGACGTGCTGTTCGGACCGGTCGTCTCGCTGTCCGCCTACGTCTTCATGACCGCGGTCTCGGTCCTGAAGCCATGGGGACCGACCCGGCGGGGAAAGAGGCTGCGAGCGCTCACGCGCGGGACCCGACAGGGCGCCTAAGAGGGCCGAAAGTTTGCCTAAAGGTGTTAGGCAGGTGCACAATCCCTTCAGGTGGAAGGGAGCAGCGCATGGCACGCGCGGGACTGACCCCGGAGCGACTGGCCCGGGCCGGTGCGGAACTCGCCGACGAGGTGGGGTTCGACCACGTCACCGTCTCGGCGCTGGCCCGGCGGTTCGACGTCAAGGTCGCGAGCCTGTACTCGCACGTGCGCAGCTCCCAGGACCTGAAGACCCGCATCGCCCTGCTCGCGCTCACCGAACTGGCCGACCGCGCCGCCGAGGCCCTGGCCGGACGGTCCGGCAAGGACGCGCTGGCCGCCCTCGCGAACGTCTACCGCGACTACGCCCGGGAGCACCCCGGCCGCTACGCCGCCGCCCAGCTGCGGCTGGACCCCGAGACGGCCGCCGCGAGCGACGGGGTCCGGCACGCCCGGATGACCCGGGCCCTGCTGCGCGGCTACGACCTGGCGGAACCCGACCAGACCCACGCCGTCCGGCTGCTGGGCAGCGTCTTCCACGGTTACGTCAGCCTGGAACTGGGCGGCGGGTTCAGCCACAGCGCCCCCGACACCGACGTCACCTGGGCACGGATCCTCGACGCCCTCGACGCGCTGCTGCGCAACTGGCCCGCACCCGGCGAGCCCCCTACGGACCCCCGAGGCTGACACCATGCACACCGAGCCCGACTGGATCACCACGCCCCTCACCGCGGCTCTGCTGCGCGGTGCCCTCGACGTGGAGCGCACCGAGCACGGGCTGCTCCCGCACCGGCTGCCGGCCCGGGCCCGCGCCCAGAACACCGACGCGCAACTGGCCATGGCCGAGGCCCAGCCGTCCGGCGTACGGCTGGCCTTCCGCAGCGCCGCGACCGCCGTCGAGCTGGACATCCTGCGCACCAAGCGCGACTACAGCGGCTTCCCGCCCCGCCCGGACGGCCTGTACGACCTGCGCGTCGACGGCCGCCCGGCCGGCCAGGCCCCGGCCAACGGCGGCAACGTCCTCACGATCGACCTGGACACGTGGAGCGGCACGGTGCAGGAGGGCCCGGTCGGCACCGTCCGCTTCACCGGCCTGCCCGCGCGCGAGAAGGACGTCGAGATCTGGCTCCCGCACAACGAGACGACCGAGCTCGTCGCCCTGCGCACGGACGCGCCCGTCGCGCCCGCGCCGGACCGGGGCCGCAGGGTGTGGCTGCACCACGGCAGCTCGATCAGCCACGGCACCGACGCCGCGAGCCCGACGGGCGTGTGGCCCGCGGTCGCCGCACTGCTCGGCGGGGTGGAGCTGATCAACCTGGGGCTGGGCGGCAGCGCCATGCTCGACCCGTTCACCGCGCGGGCGATCCGCGACAGCCCGGCCGACCTGATCAGCGTCAAGATGGGCATCAACCTCGTCAACCAGGACGCGATGCGGCGGCGTGCCTTCGGACCGGCCCTGCACGGCTTCCTCGACACGATCCGCGACGGTCACCCCGACACCCCGCTGCTGCTCGTCTCCCCCATCCACTGCGCCATCCACGAGGCCACGCCCGGGCCCACCGCCCCGGACCTGAGCGCGGTCGGCGAGGGCCGGCTGCTGTTCGCCGCCATGGGGGACCCGGCGGAGGTCCCCGCCGGCAAGCTCACGCTCGGCGTCGTCCGCGAGGAGATGTCCCGCATCGCGCGGCAGCGGTCCGCCGAGGACCCGCACCTGCACTACCTCGACGGGCTCGACCTGTACGGCGAGACCGACGCGGCCGAGCTCCCCCTGCCCGACCGCGTCCACCCCGACGCCGCCACCCACCGGCGCATCGGCGAACGCTTCGCGGAGCGCGCGTTCGCCCAGGCAGGCCCCTTCTCCCGGCCGTAGAACACCCACTTTTTTGTGGGTACTTGGCAGTGCGCGGCCACCGGGGGAACCTGGTGGCGGCGGGTGAGGCCCCGGGCGC
Source organism: Streptomyces sp. NPDC044921 (assembly GCF_056432865.1). NCBI lineage: Bacteria > Bacillati > Actinomycetota > Actinomycetes > Kitasatosporales > Streptomycetaceae > Streptomyces > Streptomyces sp. NPDC044921. The sequence goes on along the minus strand of NZ_JBWKIF010000001.1, from coordinate 68,456 downwards.
ACGGCGGACGGAGGGGAGGTGAGCGTCAGGAGGCCGGCCGGGCGGTCTCGGCCAGCTTCTCCAGGCGCCGGTGTCCCCAGTCGGACAACGGGGCCAGCGCTCCGGCGAGTTCACGGCCGAACGCGGTCAAGGAGTAGACCGTCTTCGGCGGGAGCACGTCGTGGACCTCCCGGTGCACCAGACCGTCGGCCTGCATCTCCCGCAGCGCCTCGGTCAGCACCTTCTCGGTGAGGCCCGGCAGCCGCCGGCGCAGTTCCGCCGGGCGGTGCGGCCCCGACTCCAGCAGCCAGAGCAGGCTCGTCTTCCACTTGCCGTCGATCACGGCGATCGCGGCGGTCACTCCACAGACGTTCAGGTCCTGGCGTCGGCGCGCCATGTCCACCCCTTTTGTCATTGTTCGTCCACTGCCAGCAAGGAGTTCCCTCGTGTCCACCCACAGCACGCCCGCCCGCCCCGCGCATTCCGCCCCGCCGGCCGCGGGTGACACCGCGACGGTCACCGTCCTCGGGCTCGGCCCGATGGGCCGGGCCCTGGCCGGGGCGTTCCTGGACGCCGGACTGCGCACCACGGTGTGGAACCGCACGCCGGGCCGGGACGGCGGGCTCCTCACGCGCGGCGCGCAGGGTGCGGCGTCGGCGGCCGAGGCGGTCGCCGCCAGTGAGGTGGTCGTCGTCTGCGTGGTGAACTACGACGCCGTCGACGCCGTCCTGCGCGCGGACGACGTCACGACCGCCCTGAAGGGCCGCACGGTGGTGAACCTGACCGCGGACACCCCCGCCCGGGCCCGCGCCACCGCCGACTGGGCCGCCGCGCACGGCATCCGCTACCTCGACGGCGCCATCATGACCCCGACCACCACCATCGGCACGCCCGACGCCGTGTTCCTGCACAGCGGGCCCGCCGAGCTCTACGAGCGACTGGACCCGGTGCGGCGGGCGCTGGGCGGCACCCACACGCACCTCGGCGAGGACGTGGGCCGGGCCGCGGCCTACGACATCGCGCTGCTCGACATCTTCTGGACGGCGATGGCGGGCTACGCCCACGCCCTGGCGGTGGCCCGGGCCGAGGGCGTCACCGCGACGCAGCTCGCGCCCTTCGCGCAGGGCATCGGCGCGATCCTGCCACCGCTGTTCGCCGGGACCGCGGCGGACGCCGACGCCGGCACGTACTCCGGCGAGGACAATCCGCTCACCTCGGCGGTGTCGTCCATGGCGCACATCGTCCACGTCTCGGAGGAGCACGGCATCGACGCCGGGGTGATGCGCGCCGCCGAGGGCATGGCCCGCCGCGCCATCGGACTCGGGCACGGCCAGGACGGCTTCCTCCGGATCGCGGAGGTCATCGGGCGGCGCTGAGTCGCGCGTCGCGGGCGCGGCGACGCGCCGCCGGGGCCCCGCGCCCGGGAGGAGGGCCGCTCGGCGCTCAGAAGGGCAGGGGCCTCGCGTGCACCACGTCCAGCCGGGTCACCGCCCGCGTCAGCACCACGTACAGCCGGTGCGGCCCCCGCTCCTCGGCCTCGGCGACGGCCGCCGGCTCGACGGCCACGACGTGGTCGTACTCCAGGCCCTTGACCACGCTCGCCGGCACCAGCGAGACCCGCGCGCCGAGTTCCTCCGGGCCCGCCGCCGCGATGCCGGCCGCGTCCAGGGCCGCGCGCACCCGGGGCACGTCCGCGTCGGCGGCGACGACCCCGACCGAGCCCTCCCGCCCCAGCGCCTCCCGGACGGCGTCCGCGACCGCCGCGGGCACGGCGCCGGGGGCCGTCTCCCGCAGGCGCACCTCCCCGTCCCCGCGCAGCGAACGGGCCTCGGGCACGTCCACGTCCAGCCGCTCCAGCAGCCGGTTGGCGAGCTGGAGCACGGCCCGCGGCACCCGGAACCCCGTGGTGAGGGCCACCACGGCCGCGTCCGGCTTGCCCAGGTGGGCGAGGACCCCGGGCCACGAGCGCGCCGCCCACGGGGTCGTCCCCTGTGCCAGGTCGCCCAGCACGGTCAGCGAGCCGAACGACGACCGGCGGGCGATGGCGCGGCACTCCATGGGCGACAGGTCCTGCGCCTCGTCCACGACGACGTGCCCGTACCCCCGCGGGTGCTCGATCAGCCCGGCCACCTCGTCGAGCAGCACCAGGTCGGCGGCCGACCAGCGGGCCGACCTCCACGACCGGGGCGGCTTCGCCCACAGCAGTGCCCGCTGCTCCCCGGCGTCGAGCAGCCCGTCGGCGGCCGCCGCCAGCGCCGCGGCGTCACCGAGCAGGTGGGCGACGACCTCCTCGGGCCGCACCCGGGGCCAGAGGGCGTCGAGGCAGGCGGACACCGGCCGCGCCCGCTCGACGCGGCGCACCCAGGCGTTCGGGGGCGGTCCGGCCCGCCGCTCGGCCTGCTCGCGCAGGCTCCGCACGATCCGCGCCCGCACCCGTTCCCGGCCGACCGCGTACGGCGGTTCCTCCTCGCGCACACTCGCCACGATCGCCGCGAGTTCCGCCACCGGCACCCGCCACCGGTACGACCCGTCGGGCACGGTGAGCGATCCGGCCCCCTCGGTGCGCACGCGCGCGTACAGCGCCCGCCGCAGCACCCGGGCCATCCGGGCGTCGTGCTTGACGACGGCGGCGCGGTCGTCGTCGACGGCGCGGACCGGCCAGTGGGCGATCTCCTCGGCGAGCGTCGACTGGCGCACACCCGTCTCGCCGAGGGCCGGCAGGACCTCCGCGATGTACGACAGGAAGGTGCGGTTGGGCCCGAGGATCAGCAGACCACCGCGGCGGATGCGCTGCGGGTGGGTGTAGAGCAGGTAGGCGGCCCGGTGCAGGCCGACGGCGGTCTTGCCGGTGCCGGGCGCGCCCTGCACGCACACCGACAGCGCCAGGTCCCCGCGTACGAGGTCGTCCTGCTCGGGCTGGATCGTGGCGGCGATGTCCCGCATGGGTCCGACCCGGGGCCGCTCGATCTCCCGGGCGACGATCTCACCGGCCCGGCTCTCGCCCTGCCCCAGGTGCTCGTCCTCCAGGCCCGTGAGGTCGGCGGAGTCGCCCCGGCTGCCGGGCGCCCACCCGAACCGGCGGCGTACGGCGACGCCCTGCGGGTCCCGGGCGGAGGCCTGGTAGAAGGCGCGCGAGACGGGTGCGCGCCAGTCGACGACGAGGGGCGGTTCGGCCGGGTGCTCGCAGATCCGCAGCCGCCCGATGTGCAGCTCGCCCTGCTCCCCCTGGAGGGCCCCGAAGAACAGGGGCCCCTCGGGCAGCTCGCGCAGCGCCTCGGCCCGGCTCCTCAGCCGGTACCCGAGGACCTCGGCGTCGGCACCGGACGCGGAGACGTCCTCGCCGGTGACGACCTGTTCACCGGCGCCCTCGACCATCGCGGCGAGGGCGTCCCGGCACCGGTCGTGATGGGCGCGTTCCCGGTCGAGGACAGACGGAAGGGCGGGCTCGGTCGACGTCATTCCACCGAGCGTACGGCAAAAACATTACCGAGTTAAATCTATTACTCGGTTTCATTCGGCGCGGAGCCCGGCGCCAGCGCGGCCGCCAGCCGGCCGAAGGCCCGCTCCGCCGCCGCCACCGCGTCGGGCCGCACGTCCGCCACCCGCTCCCCGGCCGCGATCCGCCGCCAGTTCTCCAGCGCCAGCACGCGCAGCACGGCCATGATCTGCCCCGCCGCGAGCCGCGCGTCCAGGTCGCCCCCGAGCACCCCGGCGAGCGCGGCCTCGGACCGCTCCTGGTGCGTGTGCGCCCGGGCCACCAGGGAGGGCGTGCCGTAGAGCAGCTCGTGGAAGGCCAGCACCTCGGGGTGGTCGTTGAGCCCGGTCACCGGGTCGCACCGCCGCAGCCCGGCCAGGAAGTGCCGCCGCAGCGCCTCCACGGGCGGCTCCCCGGACTCCGCCACCACGCGCGCGGCCTCCCCCTCGTGGTCGGCGATCCGGTACAGCACCAGATCCTCCTTGGCCGGGAAGTACCGGAACAGCGTCGGCTTGGAGATCTCGGCGGCCGCCGCCACCTCCGCGACGGACACCGCGTCGAAGCCCTTCTCCAGGAAGAGCCGGACGGCGATGTCCGACACGGTCTCGTACATCCGCTGCTTCTTGCGCTCACGCAGGCCGGGCCGGGTCATGGGGGGAGCCTACGCAGTGCTCCGGCGGACAGGCCCTAGGCGAGGGCGCGGGCGAGGTAGGGGTTCGCCGTGGCGCGGGCCGGGAGGCCGAGGGAGGCGGTGGCGGCGGCGAGGGTCATGGGGTACGAGTCGACGGCCCGGCGGACGTTGGGCGCGTCCAGGCCGGAGCCGGTGACCAGCCGGTCGAGGTCGACGTAGGCGGAGCGGACGATCTCGACCCGGCGGTAGACCCGCCAGTCCTCGCGCCAGTCCCTGGTGTACTCGGCGGGCAGGGTGTTCTCCCACTGCCGCAGCATGCGCTCCCTGATCTCCGGCCTGGTCGGGGTGAGGTGGAGGTGCCGGACCAGGTCGTAGAGCGGATCGCCGACCATCGCCATCTCCCAGTCGATGATGGTGAGGGCCAGGTGGTCGCGCCCGGAGCGGCGGACGAGGTTCCAGGGGTTGAGGTCGCCGTGCAGCAGGGCGTGCCTGCGCGGGGTGACGCGGTGCCGGGCGAGGATCTCGCCGAGCCGGTCGGCGTCCGGCAGCCCCAGCGCCTTCGCGGCCCGCTGCGACTCCTTCGGCAGCCCCCGCACCAGGGCGACCAGTTGCCCGCTGAGCCAGGTGTAGAAGTCCCACGGCCCGGTGAGCGGGTCGAGCCCGGCGTGGTCGACCCGGGTCAGCTGCCCGAGCTGGTAGACGAGCCCGTCGGCCTCGTGCGGCAGCAGGCCGTGCACCGGGTGGCTCGGGGGGCGGTCGTCGTGCAGCGGTCCGGCGTAGGTGTGGACGGCGAAGGCGTCGCCGCCGTGACTGCGGCCCAGCGCCAGTACCCGGGGCGCCGTCACGTCCACCTCGGAACGGGCGATGGCGCCCAGCACCGCGTGCTCGCTGAGGTGGCTCGGCTCCCGGCGGCAGAACGAGGCGATCCTGCGCCGCACCACCACGGGGACGTCGAGGTGCGGCACGCGGACCACGGAGTTGAGGTGGGCGGTGCCCTTGAAGACCCGGCCGGCCGGGGCCGCGCCCTCCGCGACCAGGGCGTCGCGTACGGCCGGGTGCGGGAAGTCCGGCTGTTCCGGGATCCGCTTGTCGGGGGTCCAGGTCAGCGGCGGGACGGGGCGGAAACCGGTGGGCCGGCGGTGCCGGGAGTCCCGCCGGCGCAGCAGCACCCGCTCGATCTGGGTCCCGCACGGCACCCGGGCGAGACCGAGCGGCTCGGCGGCGGTCTCCAGCGCGCGGCGGACGGCGGCCGTGGCCCGGGTCAGGCTCCGCTCGTCGAGCCGGTCGTCCAGCGACCGGGCGGCCCGCATCACGTCCGCGTACAGCGACTGGGCCCGCTCGAAGGCGACGTAGTGGCGCAGGTCCCTGGCCAGGCCGTTGACCGCCGAGGGCCGCACCTCCGCCATGGCCGCGGCCCAGGCGTCGCGCACCTCGTCCCACTGCGCGGCGGGGTAGCGCATCCGCACCAGGTGCGTGGCCAGTTCGTGCAGCGGGTCGCCGTAGGTGGCGAGCTCCCAGTCCACGGCGGCGACGGACCGGCCGTCCGCGGCGACGATGAGGTTGCCGCGGTGCAGGTCGGTGTGGAGCAGGGTGTACGGCCGGCGGGCCATGGCGGGAAGCCGCTCGGCCAGTCGCGTCAGCGCGTCGGCGGGGACCCCGAGCGCCTCGAACAGCCCGCCGAACTCCGGCCAGTTGGGCCGGCGGATCTGCCGGTCGGCCAGCTGGGCCAGGCCGCGCAGGAACCCGCGGCTGCCCGTGTCGCCGCCGGGCCGCGCGTCCGGCAGGGGCGGGAGGGCCTCCCTGCGGACCTGCGCCATGCGGGCGACCGTCTCCATCAGCGAGGTGACCAGCCGGCGGTCGACCGGGGCACCGTCGCGGTGGAGGCTGGAGAGCGGAACGCCCTCCACGTAGCTGTGGACCGCCGAACCGTTCCGCCTGGCGAGGCATTCGGGGGCCCGGGGCAGCACCCCGCCGATGGCGCGGAGCACGTCGTGCTCCTTCCAGGTGCGGATCACCACCGGCAGCGCGTTGCGGGCCCGGACCCGCACTATGGCCGGGGTGCCGGCCGCGCGCCGCACGTACCGCGCCATGGGCTCGGTCAGGGGCAGGACGAAGTTGCGGTTGTGATGGCCGTCGTGCACCACGCCGTCCGTCTGCGCCCGCCGCACGAACTCCCCGTAAGGATCGTGCGCGGGGAACCTCCGCGAGGGGGAGGGGGAAACCGCCAGCGGGGGCACCGGCTGCTCCTGGATCACTGTGCGAAGCTCTGGAACGTGGTGCAGAGCCTAGCGCCGCCCCGGTGCCCGGACGACTCGCGCCAGGTGATCCGTGATCTCAATGAGGTAACCGTCACGCGCGGTCAGCGGGTGCCCCGCAGGGCGACCAGCACTTCCTCCAGGGAACCGACGATGTGCGCCGGATCGACTCCCGCTGCCACCAGCAGGTCCCGCTTCCGCTGGTTGCGGGCGTAGCCGAGGAACGGGACGCCCAGTTCCCGCGCCGCCTGGTAGTCCGTCCCGGCGTCGCCCAGCATCAGCGCCCGGGACGGGTGCGCGGCCAGGGACTCCAGGGCCCGGGACAGGCAGTACGGGTCGGGTTTCATCCGGGCGAGGTTCCCGGTGCGGCCGTGGATGTGGGGGAAGCAGCCCGTGAGCCGCCGGCTCTCGATGTAGGCGGCCGCGGCGCGGGCGGAGTTGTTCGTGGTGATGGCGAAGCGCGCGCCCAGCGCCGACCACGTCCGGATGAGCGGGTCGGCGTACGGCGTGGGCAGTGCGCGGGGGACGGCGGTGAGCTCCTGCGCGGTGAGCCACTGCTCCAGCCGGGCGATGGGAGCGCTGTCGGGATACCGCTGGTCGATCAGCAGCAGCACCGCCTGGGGGTCGGGGTCGAAACGTTCCTCCTCGCTGAGGAGCCCGTCCAGCCCGAGCCGTTCGAGCTCCTTCACGAGCTCCCGTGCCACCCCGTTCGCCGGATGGCCCGCGAACAGCCGGCAGATCGGCCCGTCCAGGTCCCACAGGACGTGACGGACCGGAGCGAGCAGCTTCCGCAGTTCTTCGGCCGAGGGCGTCACCGCACCAGTCTGCTTCGTATCAGAGGTCACTAGGAGAGTGTCAGGTCCGTCGTGATGGTTTCCCAGAGGGCGTCGAACCACTTCTGGGATTCCTCCACGAACGCCGCGTCCCGCCGCCCCGCCCGCTTGAGGAAGGAGAACAGCAGGGACCGGGAGCCGAGGACGTCGTACATGTCGAGGGCCCGCCCTTCCCACTCCTCCTCGCGCCGGGTCAGCATGTAGTAGCCGATCAGCGCCTCCTGCCCGTTGAGGAGATAGAGCTTCACGGGCGGCGTGAACGGCAGCGCCCGGAACCGGACCCGTACGTCCATGCCGTGCGTGGCGCGCAGGGTCAGCAGATTGTGCTCCAGGACCCGCAGCTGGGCGTTGCGCATCTCCAGCCAGCGCTGGTGCACCGCGTCGTCCGCCTCCCGCTCCTCGACCAGGCGCGGGAAGGCGAGGTTGATGTCCCGGGACGGCAGCAGGACGCGCAGGTCGATCGAGGCGGGCCGGGTGCGGCCCTCGTGGATGCGCCGCAGCGGCTCGCCGAGCGCCAGCATCAGCGTCTCCGACGTGTGGCAGACGACGTCCACCTGGACGGCCGTCGCCGAGAACGCCTCCGTCAGGCGGGGCGCCAGGCCCACCATCGTCGGCTGGGGCTCGTCCCGGCTCGTGGCGGGCGCGGCGACGCGCGGGGGGCTGCCCTTGGAGACGTTGCTGAGGAGGCCGTCCTGCTGGAGCACGCGCAAAGCCTGGCGCACGGTGCCGCGCTCCACACCGAACTCACCCGCGAGTTCGGCCTGGGTGGGCAGGCGCTCCCCCGGCCTGAGCTCGCCGGCGCGGATACGTTCCCGCAGGTCGTCGGCGATCTCCTGGGGCGAGAGCCTTCTGCTGCCGTTCACTGCCACGTTCTCCGCCACGTTCTCCTGGGCCACGACCGAACGCTACAACTCTGATCCACCTAGCGGGAGTTGCCTGGAAGTTGTTTATGACCAACGACCAAGTGGGGACAACTTAATCAGAGTTGGTTGCCAACTTCTCGGAGTTGGCGGAAGTTTTGCTTCCGAAGTCCCGGACTTCCGGTCTTCCGGCTCCCGAAGGGGGAATCCGATGCCCGCCCTCGCTCTCCTCTCCGCCGCCTTCGTCGTCGCCTTCGAGCAGCTCGTGCAGTGGAAGTACGGCCCGGCCGGCCTCGTCGGCCTGCTCCTTCTCACCGTGGGCATCAAGGCCAAGAGCCCGGCCGTCAGCTCCGCGGGAGCCGTCGTCCTGGCGCTGCTGATGACGGGCCCCGCCCTCTGAGTGACCCCGGCGGCCCCGACCAACCACCGCGGGAGGCCTCAGTTCGTGAGCACGAGCTCCGAACTGATCGTCTCCCACAGTGCGTTGAACCACAGGTGCGACTGCTCCACGAACGTCGTGTCACGCTGGCCGGGGCCCTGCCGGAAGGAGAACAGCATCGACCGGGTGCCCTGCGCGTCGTACATCGGCAGGGGCTCGTGGTCGAACTCGGCCTCCCGGCGCGCCAGCGTGTAGTACGCGAACAGCGCCTCCGCGCCGTTGAGCAGGTACAGCTTCACCGGCGGGGTGAAGGGCAGCGCCCGGAACTTGACGCGCACGTCGATGCCGTGGGTGGCGCGCAGGGTCAGCAGGTTGTGCTGGAGCACCTGCCCCTGGGCGTTGCGCATCGCCAGCCACCGCTCGTGCACCCGGTCCTCGCCGCGCCCTTCGACCGGCACCGGGAAGGCCAGGTCGATGTCCCGGCTCGGCAGCAGCACCCGGACGTCGACCTTGGCCGGTTCGAGCCGCCCGGCGTGGATCTGGCGCAGCGGCTCACCGATGGCGAGCGTGAGGGAGACGGACGTCAGGCACACCGCGTCGATCTCCACGTGTTCCGCCGCGAACGCCGCCGCGATCCGGGGCGCGAGCGCCACCGTCGTCGGCAGCGGTGGTGCTTCCGGGCCGGTCAGCGCCCCGGCCGGGTCGGCGGCGACGGTCGCCGGGCTGCCCTTGGAGACGTCGGTCAGCAGCCGCTCGGCCTGCAGGATGCGCAGCGCCTGGCGCACGGCACCGCGCTCGACACCGAACTCGTGGGCCAGCTGGGCCTGGGTGGGCATGCGTTGCCCCGGCCGCAGCGTCCCTGACCTGATCCGGGCGCGCAGCTCGTCGGCCACCTCGTGATGTGTTCTCCGTGGCCGCTGTGACCGCTTGCGTCCTCCGGCGGAGGCGTGTTCGGGGTCCACACGTCAACGCTACAACTTCCCGCCATCTTGGGGCAGTTCAGCGGAGGGTGGTTATGAGACGCTTCCAAGCGGAGATAAGTACAGAGAAGTTGGTCACCAACTTGCCCGACATGGTCCGACCTTCAGGGGGTTGGCCAGTCCGGTCGGGGGCTCCCTTCCGGAGGGGAGCCGGGAGCCCCGTCGCACGACCACCACAACCGAACAGCTCGCTACGGATGCGGGTCCCTGTCCACCGGCAGAAGGGAGCGGCTCAGAACAGGTCCGGGCACCACGGCCGCCTGGGCGTGCGCAGCAGGGCGTCGGCCTTCCGGGCGGCGCCCGCTCGTTCTTCCCGCACCCGCCCGAGCGCCGCGAGCCGCACCGCCGACTCGTCCCCGAGCCACAGCGCCCCCAGACCCCCCAGTCCGAGCGCCAGGTCCGCGCTCTCGGTGGTCGGCGCGCACGAGGCCCCGCCGGGCGAGGCCTCCAGCCGGTAGCGCCCGCCGGTCAGCCCGTCCACGCCGGCCACCTCCAGCACCAGCGTCCCCTCCCCCTCGTACGTCCGCGCCTCCAGCGCCCGTACGACGTCCAGGATCCGCACCCACAGCCAGTCCGCCAGGGACGTGATCGCGGCCGCCCGCGGATCGGGCAGGAGGTGGGGAAGCAGGTCGTCGGGGGCCCGCCAGCCGCTCTTGACCCGCACCACCCAGTCGATCGAGCACAGGTACTGCCACAGGGCGCGCTCCGCGGCCGGCGTGACACCGGTCAGCCAGCGCACCGTGGCCGTGTTCAACGGCTGCTTGGCGTCGCCCCAGTTGTCGTCCACGTCGTAGGCGGCCATGCCCTCGACCTCGCCGGACGCCGACCGGTACACGGCGTGGAAGGGGTCCTTCCAGGACGGGTCGACCCGTACGGCGCCGGTGTTCCACTTCCACCACAGCGTGTCGCGGTCGATGGCGCCGGGCATGCCCCGGCACAGCCGCTCGTGCAGGTCGGGGCCGAGCTTGCGGACCTCCTCGCCGTCCACCAGGTCGATCCGCCCGCCGTCCGGAGGGCCGGCCCAGCGGGCGTCGAGACCGGCGCGCGGCACGTCGACCGTCCACTCGGCCGTCCACGTCGCCGGGCCGAAGCCGTAGCGGCCGTAGATCGGGTACTCGGCGGCGACCAGCGTCGCGACGACGTCCCCCCGGTCCTTCGCGGCGGCCAGGTCCCGCGCCATCATCCGGCTGAGCAGCCCCCGGCGGCGGTGGGTGGCGTGGACGGTGACGCCCGAGACGGCGTCGGCCGCGACCCGCGCCCCGCCCACCGCCGTGAGTTCCTGGTCGAAGGAGCGGAAGGTCGCCACGCACCGGCCGCCGTCGAAGGCTCCGAGGTAGCGGCCCGGGACGAAGCGCTCACGGCGGCCCTCGATCTCCTCCTCGGACAGGGCGGGCACCCGCAGGAAGCCGGTGTTCACGGCGCGCAGCCAGTCGGCGAACCCGGCTTCGTCGACGGGGCGTACGTCGATGCCGTCGGCACGTGTGGCAGAGGTCATGGGCTCACGCTAGGAGGAGGGCCGGCCGGGTGTCGCGGCAATATCCGACCGGCCTCTCCCCGGGCCCCTCGGGGCGGCTCAGACCAGCAGGTCGTCGACCTGCGCCTCACCCTCGCGGTAGCGGCGCGCGATCTCCGCGCTGCACTCGTCGGCCGTGCGCTGCAGCCGCTGCCGGCGCCGGGAGACCTGCTGCTCGTGGCGCACCAGCCGCCCGATCCCCGTCTGCAGCTCCAGGTCCGTGCGCGCGTCCAGGTCGGACAGCTCGACCTCGGCGAGCATCTCGGCGGCCAGCCGCCGGAACTCCTCGCCCTGCGGCGTGCCCAGGGTCACGTGCCGGGCGGAGGAGCGGTGCCGGGCCGGGGCGTCGCGCAGGATCTCCGCCAGCCGCTCCACGACGGACACCTCCCCGGGGACCGCGGCGGCGGACGCCTCCGCGGGGGAACGCCGCGCCAGCTCGGCGCGCAGGATGTCGATGCGCCCCTGCAGCAGCCGCCGCAGGTAGCTGAGGTCGGCCTCGTCACGCTGGGCCGCACGGCGCAGCGCGCGCAGTTCGGGCAGGCTCAGCGCGGCCAGACCCGGCCCGGGAGGGTCCGAGGGCAGCCGCGGGCTGTCCGTGCGCTGGGTGGGCGGCCGGTGGTACTCCGACGTCCCGATCCCCGTGTATGCCGACCGGACACCCCCCGGGTGCTGCCCGGTGCTCGATGTGCTCATGTGCCTCAACCGTCCCCTCGACCGGTGTGTGAATGCATCGTGCCACCCCAAGTGGCCGCTATGGGAACGAGTGCCCCCGATAGACCCCAGATGGGCGGTTAAGCAGCAAAATACGGTCCAGCGCTGGCAGTTGGCGCCCGGCGCAAACCACCCTTTCGGGCCATGCGCGCACCGGTCACGGCACTGACGTCACCTCCCGGCATGATGGACACATGCGAGCTGTGGTGCAGAGGGTGGACGGCGCGAGCGTCGTCGTGGACGGCGAGACGGTGGGGTCGATCGAGGGCGAGGGGCTGTGCGTGCTCGTCGGCGTGACCCACGAGGACACCAAGGAGAAGGCGGCCCAGCTGGCCCGCAAACTCTGGTCGATCCGCATGCTCCACGGGGAGAAGTCCTGCAGTGATGCCGACGCCCCGCTGCTGGTGATCAGCCAGTTCACCCTCTACGGAGACGCCCGCAAGGGCCGCCGCCCCACCTGGAACGCGGCCGCCCCGGGCGACGTCGCCGAGCCGCTGGTGGACGAGGTGGTCGCCCAGCTGCGCTCGCTCGGCGCGACGGTGGCCACGGGCCGTTTCGGAGCGGCGATGCGTGTATCACTGACGAACGACGGCCCGTTCACCGTGCTGATCGAAATCTGACCCGAAAGGTCTACAAGTCCTACGGCTCGACGACGACTTCCTGGGCCGCGGCCGTGTCACCGGCGACCAGCGGAGCGTCCACGGCCACGTTCCGCTTCACCAGGGCGAGGGCGACCGGGCCCAGCTCGTGGTGGCGTGCGGAGGTCGTGATGAAGCCGATCTTCCGTCCGTCCGGGCCGTCCTGCGCGAGCCGCAGCTCGGTCCCGGCCACCGGCAGGTGGACCTCACTGCCGTCCAGGTGCAGGAAGACCAGGCGGCGCGGCGGCTTGCCCAGGTTCTGCACCCGGGCGACCGTCTCCTGGCCGCGGTAGCAGCCCTTCTGCAGGTGCACCGCCGAGGCGATCCAGCCCAGCTCGTGCGGGATGGTGCGGTGGTCGGTCTCGAAGCCGAGCCGGGGCCGGTGCTGCTCCACGCGCAGCGCCTCGTAGGCGAGGATCCCGGCGGGCGGCCCGGCCTGCGCGGCGTACGCCTCCAGGTCGGCGCGCGGCAGGAACAGGTCCCGGCCGTGCGGGGTCTGCCGGACGACGGCGGACTCGGGGACCTCGGCGATGGAACCGGCCGGGAGGTGGACGACCGCGATGTCCGCGGTCCGGTCGGCGACCTCGACCCGGTAGAAGAACTTCATCGACTCCAGGTAGGCGATCAGCGCCTCCTGGGTGCCCGGCTCGACGTGGGCCCAGACCGTCTCCCCGTCGTCGACGAGGTACAGGGCGTGCTCGATGTGGCCGTTCGCGGAGAGGATCAGCGCCTCGGTGGCCCGGCCCGGCGGGAGCTCGCTGACGTGCTGGGTGAGCAGCAGGTGCAGCCAGGCCAGCCGGTCCTCGCCGGTGACGGTGACGACCCCGCGGTGGGAGAGGTCCACGAAGCCGGCACCGTCGGCGAGGGCGCGCTGTTCACGGAACAGATCGCCGTAGTGGGCGGCGACGCCTTCGTCCACGCCCTCGGCGGGGACGGCACCGGGCAGGGTCAGCAGAGGGCTCTTCATATCCCCAAGCCTACGACTCGGTAGTTGAAGCCTTGAGCGTGCAGTCGCGGCACCGGCCGAAGATCGCGAAGTGCTTCATGTCCGTGTCGAACCCGAAGGTCTCGCGCAGCTTGGCCGTGAACTCGGCGGCCACGGAGACGTCCGCCTCGATCACGCTCTGGCAGTCCCGGCACACCAGGTGGATGTGGTGGTGCCGGTCCGCGAGGTGGTACGTCGGCGCCCCGTGCCCCAGGTGCGCGTGGCTGACCAGGCCGAGCTCCTCCAGGAGCTCCAGCGTCCGGTACACCGTGGAAATGTTGACCCCCGACGCCGTCTTCCTCACTTCCACGAGGATGTCGTCGGGGGTCGCGTGTTCCAGGGTGTCCACGGCTTCGAGCACGAGTTGCCGCTGCGGGGTCAGCCGGTAGCCGCGCTGCCGCAGATCGCTCTTCCAGTCGGTGCTCACCACACGGACGAGTCTAGGACTACTTGAAGAAGGCGATGCCGTCGTCCGGCATGTCGTCGGGCAGGGCCTTGGCCCAGCGCTCGACCTCCTCCGGCGTGACGACCTTCTTCAGGTGGGCCGACATGTAGGGGCGCAGCTCGACGTCGGGGGTCTGCTTCTCGCCGACCCACATCAGGTCGCTCTTGACGTAGCCGTACAGCCGCTTGCCGCCGGTGTAGGGCTGCGAGGCGGCCGTGCGGGCGACCGCGTCCGTCACGAGGTCGATCTGCGGCTTCTTGTCCGCCAGCTCGCCGTACCAGATCTCGATGACGCCGTCGTCGCGGGTCATCGTGACCTCGACCTTGCGCTCGGCGTCGATCCGCCAGTAGCCGTGCTCGGACTCCAGCGGGCGGACCTTGTTGCCGTCGTTGTCCAGCACCCACGTGTGGGACCGGTACTCCAGGAAGTCCCGGCCGTCGTGGGTGAAGGCGACCTCCTGCCCGAAGTTGCACTTCTCCGAGCCGGGGAAGTCGTGCACACCGGCGCCCGCCCAGTTCCCGAGCAGGAAGGCGAGCGGGACGAGGTCCTTGTGGAGGTCGGACGGGATCTCGATCATCAGAACTTCCTAGACGTGGGTCAGCGCTGGCCCTGGTACAGCTTCTTCACGGTCAGTCCGGCGAACGCGAGGACGCCGACGGCGACCAGGACCAACAGGATTTCGAAGAAAAGCTCCACGGGGTGCTCCTTGAGCGGGGTGCGGATGTAAGCACAGGGCCGGCCCCAGCTTACGCGGGCCCCCTGCGCACTACGATTCCGGCTATGGCGAAGAAGCTGGTGATCAAGGTGACGGCCGGGGCGGACGCCCCCGAGCGGTGTTCCCAGGCGTTCACGGTCGCGGCGGTGGCCGTGGCGAGCGGCGTCGAGGTCTCCCTGTGGCTGACCGGCGAGTCCGCCTGGTTCGCGCTGCCCGGCCGCGCCGCCGAGTTCGAGCTGCCGCACGCGGCGCCCCTGCCCGACCTGCTGGACTCGATCCTCGCGGCCGGCCGCGTCACCCTGTGCACGCAGTGCGCGGCCCGGCGCGAGATCACGGAGAAGGACGTCATTGAGGGCGTGCGCATCGCGGGCGCCCAGGTCTTCGTGCAGGAGGCGCTGGCCGACGGGACGCAGGCCCTCGTCTACTGAGACTCCGCGGACGGCGGGGTCGGCTCGGTGTAGAGGCAGAAGGGGTGGCCCGCCGGGTCCAGCAGCACCCGGACGTTCTCCTGCGGCTGGAAGCCGGGGATCCGTGCCCCCACGGCCAGGGCCCGCGCGGTCTCCCGCTCCAGGTCGTCGACCTCGATGTCCAGGTGGACCATCATCCGCTGCCGGTCCGGGCGGCCCGGCCAGACGGGCGGCACGTAGGCGGTCTCGGTCTGGAAGGCCAGGCCCGCGCCGCCGCCGGGCGGCCGGATGCGCACCCAGTCGGGGTCGCCGTCGTCGCGCCACACGCCCCAGCCGGGCAGCAGCCGTAAGTAGAAGTCCGCGAGTTCCCGTGCGTCGGGTGCGTCCAGCACCGTCTCCGTCAGCCTCATGCAGGCGGGATACCCCGGGCGTCCGGCGGGACTCCCCTCACGGGCGCTTCCTGCCGTCCAGCTCGTCCCACCACTCGTCGGACTGAGGGTCTCCGGAGGGGTCGTCCCACCAGCGGTCGTCCGGGCCCCGCCGGTTGGCGACCATGGCCGCCACGGGCGGGATGACCATGGCGACCACGCACATCCCGACGGCCACGGGGACCGACCACAGCCGCACCACGGACCAGGCCAGGACGAACAGGCCGACGCACAGGCCCATCAGGGCGAAGTACCGGTGCCGTCGCCGCGCGTACATACCTCCAGCGTAGGTCCGGGCAGGCCGGAGGGCCGCACCCCAGGCGTCCAACCCGGTGGGTGCGGCCCTTCGAGAACCGGTCGCCGTCAGACGGCGATCGCGACCTCCGCCAGTCCGCCCTGCTGGGCGACGACCGTGCGGTCGGCGGTGGCGCCGGGCACGAGGGCACGGACGGTCCAGGTGCCCTCGGCCGCGTAGAAGCGGAACTGTCCGGTCGCCGAGGTCGGCACCTCGGCCGTGAACTCGCCGGTCGAGTCCAGCAGGCGGACGTAGCCCACCACGGGCTCGCCGTCCTTGGTCACCTGGCCCTGGATGGTGGTCTCACCGGGCTTGATCGTCGAGGCGTCGGGGCCGCCGGCCTTCGCACCACACATGTCGTACTCCTGAAGGGGTCGGGAGAGGTCGGTCGGGGTCGCTTACTTGCCGGCGCCGAGCTCGATCGGCACGCCCACGAGGGAGCCGTACTCGGTCCAGGAGCCGTCGTAGTTCTTGACGTTCTGGACGCCGAGCAGCTCGTGCAGGACGAACCAGGTCAGCGCGGAGCGCTCACCGATGCGGCAGTAGGCGATGGTGTCCTTCGCCAGGTCGACGTTCTCCTCCGCGTAGAGGGCCTTGAGCTCCTCGTCCGACTTGAAGGTGCCGTCGTCGTTGGCGTTCTTGGACCACGGGATGTTGCGGGCGCTGGGCACGTGGCCCGGGCGCTGCGACTGCTCCTGCGGCAGGTGGGCCGGGGCGAGGAGCTTGCCGGAGAACTCGTCGGGCGAGCGCACGTCGACCAGGTTCTGCGAACCGATGGCGGCGACGACGTCGTCGCGGAAGGCGCGGATGGACGTGTCCTGGGCCTTGGCCTTGTAGTCCGTCTTCGGACGCTCCGGCACCTCGTCGCCGGGGACCAGCTCGCGGGCGTCGAGCTCCCACTTCTTGCGGCCGCCGTCGAGGAGCTTGACGTTCTCGTGGCCGTAGAGCTTGAAGTACCAGTACGCGTACGAGGCGAACCAGTTGTTGTTGCCGCCGTAGAGGACCACGGTGTGGTCGTTGGCGATGCCCTTCTCCGACAGGAGCTTCTCGAAGCCCTCCTGGTCGACGAAGTCGCGGCGGACCGGGTCCTGGAGGTCCTTGGTCCAGTCGATGCGGATCGCGTTCCGGATGTGGTTCTTCTCGTAGGCGGACGTGTCCTCGTCCACCTCGACGATGGCGATGGTCGGGTCGTCCAGGTGCTCCTGGAGCCAGTCGGCGTCGACCAGGACGTCGCTGCGGCTCATGCTCTTTCTCCTCCGGGGCAGTTGCGGCGGGGCGTGCGGGTTCTGCGAGGCGCGCCCATGACGAGGGCGGCACACGGGTGCCCTGGCGTGCAGGGCGGCGGGGATGCGCGCGCCGGGACACGGGCCGGCGCGGTCGCTCAGAAGGTGCGACAGAGCATGGCGGCGACGCGGCACAGGTCTACTGCCCGCCGCTTCGTGAGGTCCGCCTGTCGCTTCATGCCGTCGATCGTAGGGACGGTCGGGCGGGCGTGTCACCGGTGTGTCGCATATTGAGACACGATGGTCCGTATACCGGGATGGGAAACCCTTCGGCCCCCGTCCCGCAGGCCCTCCGCCCCGCTGCGACCGCCGTCACATCTACGCTGCGGACTCCGCCGTCTCGCCCACCGGACAGACCTGGTCCCGGCCCGTGTCCGTCCTACCCGGCCAGCCGGACGTCGGAACCCTTCACCGTGATCTCGACGCCGTCGGGGGCGGCCCGCACCCTGTCCAGCTTGATGCCGCCGGGCAGGCCGTCGATCCGCTGCTGGAAGTCGGTGATGGTGCGGACCCGGTTCTCGGCGAGGTCGACCCCGGCGAACCTGGGCAGCCCGTCGGCCTTCACCCGCACGGTGTCGCCGTCGACCACGGTCACGGTGCTGAGCACGGAGACGGGCTCGGGCAGCTTGGTGCCGAGGACGGTGGCCTCGACGGTGACCTTGATCTTGCCGTTGCCGCCGTCGGAGAGGCCGACGACGTTGGCCGTGACGCCCGGGGCGACCTGGGTGGGCTCCGACTTCGCCGTCTTCAGCAGCTCGTCGTAGGCGATGGTCGCGGTGCCGGTGGCCGACGTGGCGGTGGCGGAGCTGTAGTCGCCGGAGAACTCGACGCCCCTCATGTCGGCCCGGAGGTCGTCGATGCGGATCTTCCGGCCGCCGTCGCCCGCGGCGGCCTCGTAGTTCTCGATGCCGACCTCGACGTCGTCCAGGGAACCGCCGGCGACCTGGGTCAGGAACGGGAAGCCCTTGATGGACACGTCGGGCGTGGTGGCGAGGTTCTCGGTGGTCCGCAGGCGGTCGGCGACCTCGCCCTCGGCGAAGTTCACGGCGAGCCGGTCGGCGATGACGAAGAGCCCGCCCAGTACGACGACGAAGATCAGCAGTATTCGCAGTGCTCGCATGCGGTGTCGTCCCTCACCCAGTCGTTGTGCGACAGCGGTCCCCGACGACCGGGTGTGGCCGTCCCTGATGGGGTGAGGGTAACTCCGCGCGGGCCGCGGGCCCGGGGTTTGTCGATCATCTGTGACAGGCCCGGCCCGGGGCCGCCGTGCGGGGACCCGGGGCGCGTGCTGCGGGCGACGACGCGCTAAGGCCTGTCTGACAGGCCCTAGCCCAGGGCGCGCCCCAGCACGTAGACGACCGGCGCCGCGGCGGCCAGCGGCAGGGCCACGCCCGCCGTGAAGTGCACGAAGCGCGACGGGTAGTCGTAGCTGGCGACCCGGTGCCCGATCAGGGCGCACCCCGCCGCGCCCACGCCCAGCAGGGCGCCCGACGTGCCCAGTCCCGTCAGCCATCCGGCCGCCACGCCACCGCCCGCACCCGCGAGGAGCGCCACCACGACCGACGCCGCCGTCGGCATCGGCAGCGCACGCGCCAGGACCGCGAACGCCACGGCCACCGCGCCCACCGTCACCGCGTCGGCCTCCGCCGCGAGGTACCCGCCCGCCACGATCGCCAGCGCCGACGCCGCGACCGTCGCCATCAGGCCGTACATCCGCTCGTCCGGGTCCGCGTGCGACCGCAGTTGCAGGACCAGCGCGAGCAGCACCCACACGCCCAGCGTCCCGAGGATCGCCGACGGCGACCGCCCCGACGCCAGCAGCGCCGCGTCCGCGGCCAGCGCCCCGGCGAACCCCAGCGCGATGCCCT
Source organism: Streptomyces sp. NPDC044921 (assembly GCF_056432865.1). NCBI lineage: Bacteria > Bacillati > Actinomycetota > Actinomycetes > Kitasatosporales > Streptomycetaceae > Streptomyces > Streptomyces sp. NPDC044921. The sequence goes on along the minus strand of NZ_JBWKIF010000001.1, from coordinate 49,776 downwards.
GCCGCGCGGGCCACATGCCGTTCAGCCGGAACCATCCCGCCGCCGTGACGGCCTGGAGCGCGACCAGCGGCACGAGCAGCGCGTACGTCCCGGCCGCCGCCGCACCGGCCAGCAGCAGCCCGAGCAGCGCGGTCAGCGCGGCCGGCTGCATCCCGGGCTCGATGATCGGCGACCGCCCCTCCGCCCGGGCCCGCTGGGCGTCGGTCATCCGCTTGTTCCCGCCGACGGTGGCGGGACCGTACCCGGGAGCGGGGCCGGTCGCCTCGGCGGGATCCGGCGCGGGGGCCGGTGCCGCGGGCGCGTGTCCCACCGGCGGCAGGTACGCCGTCTCCGCGGCGGCCGGCGCGGAGACCGGCTGCTGCGTCTGCGTCTCCCAGGTCTGCCCCTGCCACTGCTGGGTGTACTGCTGCGCGGCGTACGGGTCCTCGTACCCGTACTGCCCCTGCCCCTGCCCGGGCCACCCCTGCGGCTGCTGCGGTGCCTGCGGCTGCTGCTGCCCGTACGGGGCGTCATGGCCGCGGCCGTCGTAGACGCCCTGGCCGTCGTAACCGCCGCGGCCGTCGTAACCGCCCTGGTAACCGTCATACGGCTGGTTGGTCATCGCTCACCCTCCTGCGAACGGCGGGAGTACCTCGACCGTGCCGCCGTCGGCCAGCCGTACCGTCTCATGGGCGCGGGTGCCCACGGGATCACCGTCCACGAGGAACGAGCACCGCCGCAGCACGCGCTCCAGTTCGCCGGGATGCCGCTCGCGCACCCCGGCGAGCGCCTCGGCGAGCGTGGCCGCCTCGTACGCCTCCTCGGCCACCCCGGCCGCGGCCTTGGCGGCGGCCCAGTAGCGGACCGTGACCTCTGGCATCTGCTTCCTCACTCGGGACTCACAACGGGCTCACCCGACGGTGAACCCCGTCAGGCTAGCCCGCCCGGCCGGCGCCCCACTCCCCGATCCGGGCCAGCAGCCCGTCGCCCGCCGCGTGCTCGGCGTGCCCCATGCCCGGCTCCAGCCACAGTTCGCCCTGGTCACCGGCGGCGGCGGCCAGCATCCGGGGATGGTCGACGGGAAAGTAGCCGTCGGCGTCGCCGTGCACGATGAGCAGCGGGGTGGGGGCGATCCGCGGCACCGCCTCCACCGGGGAGAGCGGGACCGGGTCCCAGTCGCGGTGGTGGATGCGGGTGCGGAAGCCGTACCGGCCCAGCACCCGCCCCTCGGGCCGCGTCACCAGCCAGTGCAGCCGCCGCATCGGCGCGGTCCCCCGGTAGTACCAGCGGGCCGGCGCGCTCACCGAGACGACCGCGTCCGTACGCCCCGGGTGCAGTGCCGCGTGCCGCAGCACCACCGAGCCGCCCATGGAGAAGCCGACCGTCACCACGCGCGCGTGCCCGCGCTCCCGGGCCCACTCCACCGCCGCCGCCAGGTCGAGCACCTCCCGGTCACCGACCGTGGAGCGCCCGCCGGACATCCCGTGCCCGCGGAACGAGAAGGTGACCACCGCGCCGTGCCGGGCGAACGCCCGGGCGATGCGCCGCACGTGCGGGCGGTCCACGGCTCCGGTGAAGCCGTGGGCGACGACGAACACCGGGTGAGCGCCGGGTGTCCCCACGGCGTCGCGCGCGGCCGTGCCCGGTTCGTATACGGCGTCGATCGGCACGCCGTCGGACGTGCGCAGGAACGTCCTCACCGGCACCCGAGCGGCCGTCCCGCCGGCCGTCTCGGAGTGCGGACGATCGGTGGAACGTGCCACATGACCTGCCGGACCAGAGCTCATGTGGGCTATTCTGCTGGGCAGAGGACTCGGGCAGCGAAGCCCCCGGGTCCTTTTGTGCTTTCGGAAGCGTTGTATACGAAGCGGGAAACCGCAGGTGTACGGGGCCTTCGGGATCGCAGAGCAGTGCTGTGCCAACAAACGTCCTCGCAGGGACCGAGGAGGAACCAGACGTATGAGTTCTCTGCTGCTCCTGACCAACGCCCTCCAGCCGTCGACGGAGGTGCTCCCCGCCCTCGGACTGCTCCTGCACAACGTGCGCGTGGCCCCCGCCGAGGGCCCCGCCCTGGTCGACACCCCCGGTGCCGACGTGATCCTGGTCGACGGCCGGCGCGACCTCCCGCAGGTGCGCAGCCTGTGCCAGCTGCTGCGCTCCACCGGGCCGGGCTGCCCGCTGATCCTCGTCGTCACCGAGGGCGGCCTCGCGGCCGTCACCGCGGACTGGGGCATCGACGACGTCCTGCTCGACACCGCCGGGCCCGCGGAGGTCGAGGCGCGCCTGCGGCTGGCCATGGGACGGCAGCAGATCGGCGGCGACGACTCCCCGATGGAGATCCGCAACGGCGACCTGTCGGTCGACGAGGCGACCTACTCCGCCAAGCTCAAGGGCCGGGTCCTGGACCTGACCTTCAAGGAGTTCGAGCTGCTGAAGTACCTCGCGCAGCACCCCGGCCGCGTCTTCACGCGCGCCCAGCTGCTGCAGGAGGTGTGGGGCTACGACTACTTCGGCGGTACGCGCACGGTCGACGTGCACGTACGGCGGCTGCGCGCCAAGCTCGGCCCCGAGCACGAGTCGCTGATCGGCACCGTCCGGAACGTGGGTTATCGATTCGTTACGCCGGAGAAGGTGGAGCGCGCCGCCGAGGAGGCGAAGGCCAAGGCGGCCACGGCAAAGCCGGGCAAGACGGACGAGCCGGCCGCCCTGGACGCCGCCGAGGTGCGCGCCCAGGCGTAGGAGGCGTATCCCGTCGCCGACCTGGGCATCCCTCTTCGCACCGGGGCGCCCCGGACGGCAGTCGGGATATCGTACGGAACCTCCTTTACGCCCTGCCCGGACCGGGTATATCCGCGTAGACTCCGCGCGTGGCCAAGGTGACTCGGGATGATGTGGCGCGGCTGGCAGGGACCTCCACTGCCGTGGTCAGCTATGTCATCAACAACGGACCCCGGCCGGTCGCCCCGGCCACGCGCGAGCGTGTCCTCGCCGCGATCAAGGAACTGGGGTACCGGCCGGACCGGGTCGCCCAGGCGATGGCCTCCCGGCGCACGGACCTCATAGGCCTGATCATCCCCGACGCCCGCCAGCCCTTCTTCGGGGAGATGGCGCACGCGGTCGAGCAGGCCGCCTCCGAGCGCGGGAAGATGGTCCTCGTCGGCAACACGGACTACGTGGGCGAGCGCGAGGTCCACTACCTGCGGGCGTTCCTCGGCATGCGGGTCTCCGGGCTGATCCTGGTCAGCCACGCGCTCAACGACCTGGCCGCCGCCGAGATCGAGGCCTGGGACGCCCGGGTGGTGCTGCTGCACGAGCGCCCCGAGGCCATCGACGACGTCGCCGTCACCACGGACGACCTGGGCGGTGCCGAGCTGGCCGTCCGGCACCTGCTGGAGCACGGCTACGAGTACGTCGCCTGTATGGGCGGCATAGCCGAGACGCCCGCGGTCGGCGACCCGGTCTCCGACCACGTCGAGGGCTGGCGCCGCGCGATGGACGAGGCCGGCATCTCCACGGAGGGCCGCCTCTTCGAGGCCCTCTACAACCGCTACGACGCCTACCAGGCCGCCCTGAAGATCCTCTCGGGACCCGAGCGGCCGCCGGCGATCTTCTGCTCCACCGACGACCAGGCGATCGGCCTGCTCCGGGCGGCGCGCGAGCTGCGCATCGACGTGCCCGGCGAGCTGGCGGTGGCCGGCTTCGACGACATCAAGGAGGCGGCGCTCGCCGACCCGCCCCTGACGACCATCGCCTCCGACCGCTCGGCGATGGCCCGGGCCGCGGTGGACCTCGTCCTGGACGACGGGCTGCGGGTCGCGGGGGCCAGGCGCGAGCGGCTGAAGGTGTTCCCGTCCCGGCTGGTGGTACGCCAGTCCTGCGGCTGCCCGTAGCCGGCCGGGCCTCCCCCGCCGGGGCGTCTTCATATCGGGCATACGAGGTTCTGTCGGGCTTCTCAGCGAGCACTCAGGAAGCTCTCATGGTCGGGCGACAAGCTCGTTGCCATGACCGAGAGCTTCCACCGCAGTGGCGAGTACGAGCACCCGCACGAGGGTCAGCAGCAGGCCCCGGTGAACCCCGAGTGGCCGCCCCCGCCGGCGTACACCCCGGCGCACGCTCCGCACCAGAAGAAGCGCGGCCGCGGCCCCGTGGCCCTGATCGCCGCCGTGGCGATCGTCGCGGCGGCGATAGGCGGCGGCACCGCCTACGGCATCCAGGAACTGACCGGCAACGACACGGTCGCCTCCAGCTCCACCAGCACCACCGTGGTGCCCGCCGGCCAGAAGGGCACGGTCGCCGGGGTCGCGAAGGCGGTCAGTCCCAGCATCGTCGAGATCAGCGCCCAGTCCAACGCCGGGTCCTCCACCGGCTCCGGCGTGATCATCACCGGCGACGGCGAGATCGTCACCAACAACCACGTGATCTCCGGTGCCTCACAGATCAAGGTCACGACCAGCGACGGCAGGTCCTACACCGCGAAGGTCGTCGGCACCGACAGCAGGAAGGACCTCGCGCTGATCAAGCTGGAGAACGCCTCCGGCCTGAAGGCCGCCACGCTCGGCGACTCCTCCGGCCTCCGGGTCGGCGACCAGGTCGTCGCGATCGGCTCGCCCGAGGGCCTGTCCGGCACGGTCACCAGCGGCATCATCTCGGCGCTCGACCGTGACGTGACGGTCCCGACCGAGGCGGACCAGGGGCAGCAGCAGGGGCAGCCGGAGGACGGGTGGCCGTTCGAGTTCGGCGGGCGGCAGTTCAACGGCGACACCGGCGACGACACCACCACGTACAAGGCGCTGCAGACCGACGCGTCCCTCAACCCCGGCAACTCCGGCGGCGCGCTCATCGACATGAACGGCAACGTCATCGGCATCAACTCCGCGATGTACTCGCCGGCGGGCAGCGCCTCCTCGTCCTCCGCGGCGGGCAGCGTGGGCCTGGGCTTCGCCATCCCGATCAACACCGTCAAGGCCGACCTCGCGAAGCTGCGGGCCGGGGCGACCGACTGAGTACGGGCGGCGAGCGTCCGAGGAGCGCGGCGATGATCCAGCAGGTGACCCACACGGAGCCGGGCGGGGACCCGGCGGAGACCGGACTGGCACTGGCGGTGGCGTACGCCCTGCACGTCCCCACCGGCCGGGCACCGGAGCTGCCGGCCGGGGCGGCCCGGCGCACGGGCGGGCCGGCACCGGCCCGGCGCCGCGCGGTACGGGGCTGACGCTCCTGCCGGCACTCCCCCGCGGCGTGCGACGCTGAGAGCGTCAGAGCACCCCCGTCCCCATCACACCCGAGGACCCCGGACCCATGAGCCCCGCAGACGGCGACCGTGACCCCCAGCGCATCCTCATCGTCGACGACGAGCCGGCGGTACGCGAAGCACTCCAGCGCAGCCTCGCCTTCGAGGGGTACGGCACGGAGGTCGCGGTCGACGGCGCGGACGCCCTGGAGAAGACGGCGGCCTACCGCCCCGACCTGGTCGTCCTCGACATCCAGATGCCGCGCATGGACGGCCTGACGGCGGCGCGCCGCATCCGGGCCGGCGGCGACACCACACCGATCCTCATGCTCACCGCCCGCGACACGGTCGGCGACCGGGTCACCGGCCTCGACGCGGGCGCCGACGACTACCTGGTCAAGCCCTTCGAACTCGACGAACTCTTCGCCCGCATCCGCGCCCTGCTGCGCCGCAGCTCCTACGCGGCGGCCGTGGGCGCGGGCGACGGGGCCGACGAGGACGTGCTCACCTTCGCCGACCTGCGCATGGACCTGTCCACCCGGGAGGTCACGCGGGGCGGCCGCCCGGTGGAGCTGACGCGCACGGAGTTCACGCTCCTGGAGATGTTCATGGCGCACCCGCGCCAGGTGCTCACGCGGGAGCAGATCCTCAAGGCGGTATGGGGCTTCGACTTCGAGCCGAGCTCCAACTCCCTGGACGTCTACGTCATGTACCTGCGCCGCAAGACCGAGGCGGGCGGCGAGCCGCGCCTGGTCCACACGGTGCGCGGGGTCGGCTACGTGCTGCGGCAGGGCGGCGCCGAGTGAACAGGCTCGTCCGCCGCCTCCGTTCGCTGCCGATCCGCTCGCGCCTGGCGCTGCTGGTGGCGGCGGCGGTGGCGTTCGCGGTGGCGGCGGTGTCGGTGACGTGCTGGTTCATCGTGCAGGGGAAGCTCTACGACCAGGTGGACGGGGACCTGAAATCGTCCTACCGGACCATCCAGCAGGACGACTTCGAGGCGCTGGTCAAGGCGTGCCCCCAGACGCCGTCCAGCACGCTCGGCGGTGCTCCCCGCCCGCAGACGTACGCGCAGCTGGTGCGGGTCGACGGCAGGGTCTGCCTGTTCAGCAACCTGATGCCGCAGGTGAAGGTCACGGACGCCGACAAGGCCGTGGCGCGCGACCCCGACCCCAGGACGGCCCGGCTGCGCAACGGCAGGGACAGCGACGGCAACTCGGTGCGGGTGCTGACCACGGCGGTCATCGTCAAGGACGGCCCCTACGACAAGGGAGTGGCCGTCGACTACGCGCTGGTCATCGCGGTCCCCCTCAAGAGCACGGAGTCCACGCTCAACGAACTGGCGCTGATACTGCTGCTGGTGTCGGGCATCGGGGTGGTGGGCGCCGGGGCGGCCGGCCTGACGGTGGCCAGGGCGGGGCTGCGGCCGGTCGACCGGCTGACGGAAGCGGTCGAGCACGTGGCCCGCACGGAGGACCTGGACGTCCGCATCCCACTGGACGAGGACAGCGACGACGAGGTGGCCCGCCTGTCCCGCTCCTTCAACTCCATGACGTCAGCCCTGGCCAGCTCCCGGGAGCTCCAGCAGCAGCTCATCGCGGACGCCGGCCACGAGCTCCGTACGCCGCTCACCTCCCTGCGCACCAACATCGAGCTCCTCACCCGCAGCGAGGAGACGGGCCGTCCCATCCCGGAGGCGGACCGCAAGGCGCTCCTGGCCTCGGTGAAGGCCCAGATGACGGAACTGGCCGCGCTCATCGGGGACTTGCAGGAACTGTCCCGCCCGGACACGGGCCAGCACTCCGGCCGGACCCAGATCGTCGCCTGGCACGACACCGTGAACGCGGCGCTGCGGCGGGCCCGGCTGCGCGGCCCGGAACTGACGATCACGGCGGACGTGGAGCCCTGGTTCGTCCGCGCGGAGCCGTCCGCGCTGGAACGGGCGGTGGTGAACATCCTGGACAACGCGGTGAAGTTCAGCCCGGAGGGCGGCACGATCGAGGTGTGCCTGGCCGACGGCACGCTCACGGTCCGCGACCACGGCCCCGGCATCCCCGCCGACGAACTCCCCCACGTCTTCGACCGCTTCTGGCGCTCCCCGAGCGCGCGTGCCCTGCCGGGCTCGGGCCTGGGCCTGTCGATCGTGGCCCGCACGGTCCAGCAGGCAGGCGGGGAGGTGTCCCTCTCCCCCGCGGAGGACGGCGGCACGGTGGCGACGATCCGGCTACCGGGGGCGTCGGTCCCTCCCCCGGAGACCCCGGCACCTACTCCCTGACGAACGCGAGGAACGCCGCCCAGGGGCTCGTGCCGAACACGAGTATCGGACCGTGAGGGACCTTGCTGTCACGGACCGGGACCGTGTCCGGGTAGTGGTCGGCGACTTCGAGGCAGTTGCTGGCGCCGCCGTCGCTGTAGGAGGACTTGCGCCACTTCGCGTCGCTGAGATCTCCCACCGCGGTCACAGGCTCCTTTCAGGCCCGCAGGGCCTTGACGCCCTCAAGGAACGACGCCCAAGGGCTGGCGCCGAACACGAGTATCGGACCGTGAGGGACCTTGCTGTCACGGACCGGGACCGTGTCCGGGTAGTGGTCGGCGATTTCGAGGCAGTTGTTGTCTCCGCCGTCGCTGTAGGTGGACTTGCGCCAGACGGCAGTGCCGAAGTCAGAGGTCTGCTTCACGATCTGAGCTCCTCCAGTACGTCCCTGATGAACGTCAGCGAGTCCGGCGGTGAGAGTGCCAGGTCTCGCAGCCGATCGTAGGACAAGATGTGTCGCATGACGTCCTCTGGATCGCCCATCAACAGGCCGCCGCTGTCGCCCTCGGTATAGGCGACGGCGCTTCCGTCCCGCTGCCACAACAGGGTCAACGAGCCCCTTCCCATGAGCTCGTGGACGCCCACGGAGAACGGCAGCACTTGCACGACGACGTTGGTCCACTGAGCCACGGTCTCGAGATGCTGCACCTGACACACCCAGGTCTCCGCACCGGCCGAGGGCCGCCGAAAGGCCAACTCGTCGATGATGAAACGGACACTCGGAAGCGGGCCCCTGCTCAACAGCAACTGCCTTCCCAGGCGGGCGGCCACCTGTTCCTCGATCGCTTCGGCATCCGTTGTCTCGGCGTCAGACAACACCTCACGGGCGAAGTCCTCGGTCTGCAGCAGTCCTGGGACGCCCGGCGCGTACTTGTGCATGATCCGCGCTGTCGCCTCGAGCCGCATGAACTCCTTGTACTTGTCCTTGAAGGCGTCGTACCTCGCGATCCGCCAGAGGCTGACCAGCAGGTCACCGGACCCGTAGTAGCTGTCGAGATCCTCCATGACCGCTGCCTTGGACAGCCGTTCGCCGGTCTCCAGGCGACTCAGATAGCTCTTGTCGTAGCCAGTCTCGTCGGCCAGCTGGCCCAAGGACTTGCCCGCCTTCTCACGGAGAACCCGGAGGGCGCTCCCGAGAACAGTCCGCCCCGAGTCAACAACCCGCTCCACGTCACCCCTCCCCGTTGCCTGAGCGGCCAGGCAACACCTGGCCCCTTCCGCAGCGTAAGGGCATTCGGTGACCATGAGGGCACGAACGGTGATCTCCGCTCGTCAGACCCCCTTTGCCCCTGCCCTGAGAAGGGACGCCCCCGTGCGCCTGCGTATCGCCGAACTCTGCGAGTCCCTGCTGCTCGCCCTCGTACGGCTCCTGCTCCCCGCCCGGGGGCGGCACCGGGCCGCCGGGCCGGTCCTGGCCGTCGCTCATCCCCCGCCGCCCGGGCGACGTCACCTCGTCGAAGAGCCCCTCGTCATGGACACCCGCCTCGTACGCCCCTACCTCTCCGCCCTGGAGGTCTCCGCATGAGGCTGCTCCCCTGGACCGGTGCCGACGGCAAGCCGTGTTACCTCAGCACCGACGATCCGCACAGCCCGCTGTCCCGGCTCGCCGACGACATCGAGGCCGGGCAGCTGGCCGACGCCGAGTCGGTGCTGCACGGCGCACGGGCCGTGCTCGACGACCCCGGGGCCGGCGAGCACGCCGTCCGTTTCGCGCTGGCCAGGGCCGTGGAGTCGCTGGGTGACACACTCCGCGTCGCGGTGAGCCGGGGCGAGCGCGTCTAGGGCAAGCCGAGCATGCCGGGAGCGTGGCGAACGCGGCAACCTTCGCCCCGACCGCGGCGACTCCCCACCGAACCACCCGCACCGCGCCCCGTCCCCCCACCAGCAGAACGGATCGCCGCATGAGTGAGCTGTCCCCTCGGCCACCGCAGCCCCGCGGAGCACGTCACCGCAGGCGCCGTACCGCCCTCGCCGCCGGGATACCCCTGGCGCTCACCGCCGCCGGTGCCCTCGCCTACGGGGTCGCCCCGGGCACCCAGGCGCGCGCTTCCGCCGCCGCCCCCTCCTGGGCCTCGGACACCGCAGACGGGTTCGCCTCCGTCAACTCCCTCGGGCAGAACGGGACCTACGGCGGCCGGGACGGCCAGACCGTCACGGTGAAGACGCAGGCCGAGCTGGAGAAGTACGCCACCGCCACCGAGCCGTACGTGATCGTCGTCGCCGGGACCATCACCATGAGTCCCGTCGGCAAGGAGATCAAGGTCCGGTCCGACAAGACCATCGTGGGGCAGGGGGCCTCCGGGCACATCGTCGGCGGCGGGTTCTTCCTCGGCCAGGGCGTGCACAACGTGATCATCCGGAACCTGACCATCCGGGACGCGTACCAGGGCGTCTGGAACGACAAGGACCACGACTTCGACGCGATCCAGATGGACGGCGCCCACCACGTCTGGATCGACCACAACGACCTGCGGCACATGGCCGACGGGCTCATCGACGTCCGCAAGGACAGCACGAACGTCACCGTGTCCTGGAACAGGCTGAGCGACAACAACAAGACCTTCGGCATCGGCTGGACCGAGAACGTCAGGACCGACATCACGGTCCACCACAACTGGATCCGCGAGACCGAGCAGCGCAACCCGTCGGCCGACAACGCCGCCCACGCACACCTCTACAACAACTGGCTGGAGGACGCGCCGGGCACGAGCATCAGCTCGTCGTACGGGAACTACGCGCGCGGCGCGACGAAGATGGTGCTGGAGAACTCCTACTTCCAGGGCGTACGGAATCCCGTCATCAAGGACGGCGGCGCCGCCGTCGTGCAGCGCGGCAGTGTCTTCTCCGGGACCAGCGGGCGCAACGAGAGCGGCGGGACCGCCTTCGATCCGAAGGCCTTCTACCCGTACACCCTCGACCAGGCCGCCGACCTGCCGTCGGTCCTCAAGGCAGGCGCCGGGCCCCGCGCCACGATCGGCACGACCGCCGCCGCCTCCACCAAGGCCGCCGCCGCGACGACCCTCACCGTCGCCAAGGACGGCAGTGGCCAGTACACGTCCGTCCAGGCCGCCGTGAACGCCGTGCCCGCCAACAACCCCTCCCGTGTCGTCATCGCCGTGAAGCCGGGCACGTACCGGGAGCCGGTGAAGGTGCCGGCCGGCAAGCCGCACGTCACCATCCAGGGCACGGGCGGCAGCCGCAAGGACACGACGATCGTCTACGGCAACGCCTCCGGCTCGCCCAAGCCCGGCGGCGGTACGTACGGCACCGGCGGCAGCGCCACCGTCGCCGTCGAGGCCGACGACTTCCAGGCGCGGAACCTGACCATCTCCAACGACTTCGACGAGAAGGCCAACCAGGGCCTGAACGGGCACCAGGCCGTGGCACTGCGGACGGCGGCGGACAAGGTGTTCCTGGACGGGATCATCGTCAGCGGCGATCAGGACACGCTGCTGCTCGACACCGCCGCCAAGGACCGGCTGGGCCGGGTCTACATGAGCAACAGCTACGTCATCGGGAACGTCGACTTCATCTTCGGCCGGGCCACGGCCGTCGTCGACAAGTCCGTCATCACGCTGAAGAAGCGCTGGGACGGCACCTCCGCCGGGTACGTGACCGCGCCGAGCACCGCCGCGAACCGCAGGGGCATCCTGATCGCCAACTCCACGGTGAACGGGGACGTCTCGGCCGGCAGCTTCCACCTCGGCCGGCCCTGGCACGCGGGCGGGGACGCCTCGCTCGACCCGCAGACCACCGTCCGCAACACCAACCTCAGCGCCGCGGTCAAGTCCGCGCCCTGGACCGACATGAGCGGCTTCTCCTGGAAGGACGACCGGTTCGCCGAGTACGGCAACCACGGCCCCGGCGCGGGCCCGGCGAGCACCGACCGACCTCACCTGAGCGACGCGCAGGCCGCCGACCAGGAGGTCGGGGACTGGCTCGCGGGGTGGACGCCCTCGGCGTCCTGACGACTCCCTTCCGGGTTCGGCTGACCATCGCCGCCGAACCCGGAAGGGCCACCATCAGGCTCCCGTCGCGGGCTCTCTACCACGCGTCCCGCCCCTGCCCGCAGCCCCGACCCCGGGTATGCGACCTACTTCACCACGGTGATCCGGTCCGCCTTCGGCGGCGCGATTGGGTGCGACGCCGAGGAGTTGGCCGTCAGGTACTGCTCCAGCGCGGTCAGGTCGTCGGCGCCGACGACGTCGTTCGTGCCCTGGCCGAGCGTGGGGAAGCCGTCGCCGCCGCCCGCGAGGAAGCTGTTCGTCGCGACGCGGTAGGTGGCCGCCGGGTCGATGGCCGCGCCGTTCAGCCTGATGCTGTCGGTGACCACCCGGTCCGCACCGGACTTGGTGAGATCCAGCGTGTACGTCAGACCGGAGGAGACCTGGAGGATCTTCGGGGCCGCCGCGTTGGCGCCGGACACCTGCTCCTTGAGCGCCTGGATCAGCTGCGCGCCCGTGAAGTCCTGGAGGTTCACGGTGTTGGCGAACGGCTGGACCGTGAAGCCCTCGGCGTAGGTGACGACGCCGTCGCCCTCACCGGCCTTGGCCGCGTAGGTCAGCGGGGCGCGGATGCCGCCCGGGTTCATCAGCGCCAGGTCCGTCTCCGGGTCGAGCTGCCTGCCGTGCGCGAGCTGCGCGTCGGCGATGAGGTCGCCGAGCGGGGACTCGGTGCCGGTGTTGCCGATGTCGCCGGAGATGTAGCCGATGGGCCGGTTGCCGATGGGCGCGGCCAGCGCGTTCCACTTGCTGATCAGCTCGGTCATGTCGGGCGCCTTGGGGACGTCCCGGGTGACCACGCGGTTGGCGGACTTCACCGCCGTACGGGCGATGTCGCCGGTCCTGCGGTCGTAGGTCAGCGTGGTGTCGGTGTAGAGGCGACCGAAGGACGCGGCCGAGGTGACCATGCGGGGCTTGCCCGACGGGTCGGCGATGCTGCACACGTAGGCGCTGTGCGTGTGGCCGGTGACCAGCGCGTCCACCTGCGGCGTGACGTTCTTGGCGATGTCGACGATCGGGCCGGATATGCCGTCGCCCGCGCCCGGGGAGTCGCAGTCGTAGTTGTACGACGCCGACGCCGGGAAGCCGCCCTCGTGGACGAGCGCGACGATCGACTTCACGCCCTTGCGCTCCAGCTCCCTGGCGTACTTGTCGATGGTCTCGACCTCGTCCTTGAAGGACAGGCCCTTGACGCCCTCGGCGGAGACGATGTCCGGGGTGCCCTCCAGGGTCACGCCGATGAAGCCGACCTTGACGCCGTTCTTCTTCCACACCCAGTAGGGCTTGAGGATCGGCTTCTTCGTCTTCTCGTCGAGGACGTTGGCGGCCAGGTAGGGGAAGTCGGCGCCCTCGAACTCCTCGTCCGTGTAGCAGCCGTCCTTCGGGTGGCAGCCGCCGTTCTGCAGCCGGGCCAGCTCCTTGGCGCCCTCGTCGAACTCGTGGTTGCCGACGGAGGTGACGTCGAGGTCGAGCTTGTTCAGCGCCTCGATGGTGGGCTCGTCGTGGAAGAGCCCGGAGAGCAGCGGGGAGGCGCCGACCATGTCGCCGCCGGCCGCGGTGATGGAGTACTTCTCGCCCTTGCGGGCCTGGCGCAGGTGCGTGGCGAGGTACTCGACGCCGCCCGCGTCGATGGTCTTCGTCGTGCCGTCGTGCTGGTGCTCGGTGACACGGCCGGAGGAACCCGCCGGCGGTTCCAGGTTGCCGTGCAGGTCGTTGAAGGACAGCAGCTGCACGTCCTGGTAACGGCCGGGCCAGTGCCCGCCCGTGCGCCGGTCCTCGTCCGCGGTCGCCGCCCCGGGCAGCGCCGCGGCGGCCAGCGCGCCGACGGTGACGACTCCGGCGACGAGAGCGAGGAAACGGTTCGTACGGCGTCTCCGGCGCTCCGGATGCGCCGGTGTAGTGGCTGGCATACGCCCCCCTGTGGGTCTGCTGGGACAGTGACGTCGTCCGGCGCAGCCTAGAGTCAACGCGCGTAGCGCGACAGGCCTTTCCGGGTTACGACCTGGTTGCTTCTTTGCCACCGATTTGCCGGTGGCGCCCCGTACCCTCGTACGCATGACCAGCGACGACACCGTACGGCCCGGCCGCCCCCGCTCGATCGAGACCCTTGCCGCGCTCTCCGCGGAGCAGACCGAGGCCGTGCTCGGACTGCTCGCCGAGGCCGCCCGGACCGACGGGCAGCAGGCGGTGTCCGAACAGGGCCGGTTGCAGTTGCGCGGCGGCGAGCGGGCGGGCGTGTCCCATCTGCTGCTCACCGCCGGCGGGGAACTCGTCGGTTATGCCCAGCTGGAGGACACGGACGAGGTGGAGCCGCCGGCCGCCGAGCTGGTCGTGCACCCCGCGCACCGCGGGCACGGGCACGGGCGGGCGCTCGGCGCGGCACTGCTCGCGGCCTCCGGCAAGCGGCTGCGGGTGTGGGCGCACGGCGGGCACTCCGCGGCCCGGCACCTCGCCCAGGTCCTGGGCCTGACGCTGTTCCGGGAACTGCGCCAGATGCGCCGCCCGTTGACCGGCTTCGACGCGCCCGAGCCGGTGCTGCCGGAGGGCGTCACCGTCCGCACCTTCGAACCCGGCCGCGACGACGCGGCCTGGCTCGCCGTCAACGCCGCCGCCTTCGCCCACCACCCCGAGCAGGGCTCCCTGACCCAGCGCGACCTCGACGACCGCAAGGCCGAGCCGTGGTTCGACCCGGCGGGCTTCTTCCTCGCCTTCCGCGGCGAGGAACTCGTCGGCTTCCACTGGACGAAGGTGCACGCCGAGGAGGGACTGGGCGAGGTGTACGTCGTCGGGGTCGCCCCCGGCGCGCAGGGCGGCGGTCTCGGCACGTCCCTCACCACGATCGGGCTGCGGCACCTGGCGGCGCGGGGGCTGCCGACCGCGATGCTGTACGTCGACGCCGACAACAAGGCGGCGGTGTCGGTGTACGAGCGGCTGGGGTTCACGACGCACGAGGTGGACCTGATGTACCGGACGGAGACCTGAGCCCGCCGCGGGCGCCCGGCGACCGTACGCCGCGGGTTACCGCCCACCCCGGGCCGCACGTGCCCGGCCCCGTCTCCGTACCGCGGCGGTGCCACCGGGCGGTGGCGGCCGGGGGAGGCGCGGGGCGGGGCGCGGCCGGGTGCGTCCGGACGGTCCGGCGGGCACCGCGCGGCTCAACGCCCGCCTGCTGGATCAAGCGGCCCGGGCGGCCGGGGGCTCCGCCCACGACGGGCGCCACAGCTCGCCCTCGGGCGGTCGCGGCCGGGTCGCCGTCAGGTAGTCGCGCAGGGCCGTCAGGCCGGGGTGCGGGTTGTCCGCGCGCCAGAGCAGGAAGTGCGGGTAGACCGGGGTCGGGTCGGTGAGCGGGACGAGCCGCAGATCGTGGCCGACGGGCCAGACGTGCGGGGTCCGTTCGCTGAGGATCGTCGCCACCGTCGGGGAGCCGGCGATCGTGTCGAGCAGCGCCTCCAGGCCGAAATTGGGCCCGATGGTGTCGATGGCCGGACCGAACGCGGCCGCCAGGGCCTCGTAGTAGGCGTGCCACTCGGTGCCCGGCACGTTGCCCGGCATCCAGATCCGGTGCCCGGCGAGCTGCGCGGGCGTCACCGAGGCGGCCCGGGCGAAGGCGTGGCCGGGGCCGACGCACAGGCTGAGCGGCTCGTCGAGGACGGGCAGGGCCTCGATGCCGTCGGGCAGCCGGTGCCCGGGCATGGTGACGGCCCGGAAGGTGGCGTCGACGGCCCCGTCGCGCACGGCGGCCACGGCCGTGTCCACATCGAACAGCGTGACGACGTCCAGCGCGATCCGCGGACGGGCCCGGTGGAAGTCCTGCACCAGTCCCCCGGTGGCGGCCCGGCGCCCCACGACGTCGACCCGCAGCGCCCGGTCCCCGGGACGCACGGCGGCCACCGCCCGCTCCGCCGCGCTCAGCAGCACCCGGGCGTGCGGCAGCAGCGCCTGCCCGTCGATGGTCGGCTCCGCGCCGCGCGGCGTCCGGACGAACAGCCGCACCCCCAGGTCCCGCTCCAGCGCGGCGATCCGCTTGGACACGGCCTGCTGGGTCAGGGCCAGATCCACAGCGGCCTTCTGGAACTGCCCGGCGTCGGCGACCGCGACGAAGGCCCGTACGGCGTTGAGGTCCACGGCGGCAGCCTATTTCTCCGCCGCGGCGGACGGGCCCCGGGCGTGCGCCGCCCGGGGCCCGTCCGGGCGGCCGCCGGGTCTACGCGCCGGGCCGCCTGAAGGGGATCCGCCGCAGCGGCTCCCGCGCGCAGAGCACGCCCGCGAGTGCCGCCGCCACCAGCAGCACGGCCCACCGGTCGTGCGCCGCCGCCCACCGCTCGTCCTCCACCGGCACGAACAGCGCCCAGCGCTCCGGCCAGAGCAGCACCGCCAGCACCGCCGTGGTCAGCAGCACGGCCGAGACCGGCAGCCCGGGCCGGGTCGCCTCGGTGAAGCGGACCGCGGCCGCCGCGCCGGTCACCGCCAGGGTGAAGGCCGCTCCGGCCTCCAGCGTGAGGTCGCCGACCGGGGGCCGCACGTCCGGCGGCACGAGCAGCAGCGCCACCGTCCACCAGGCCGCCGCCGCCGGGACGACGAGGGCCGCCCGCAGGGCGAAGCGGACCGGGCGCGGGGTCGGCACCGTGGCCGTGGTGTGCCGGGCCGGGTCGTCCAGGAGGAACACCAGGCCCAGCGCGAAGGCCAGGACCGCGGCCCGCAGCAGGGGCAACGAGAGACGTTCCGCCGTCTCCCCCGTCCGGGTCAGCGCGGCGAGCAGCAGTCCGGCCGCACCGGCCGCGCCGACCGCTCCCCACGGCAGGGTCCGGTGGACGGGGAGCAGCAGCTGCCGGGTCACAGGCACTTGTCCTCCCCGTCCGGCGCGGGCAGGCCGAGCAGCTTCGCGGCGCCGGCCGCCGTCACCTCCGGCTTCGTCAGACCGGCCCAGTGCTCCTTGACACGGGCCGTGGCCTCGGCGCGGGGCAGGTCGAGCAGCGCGCGCAGCACCTGGGTCTGGGCCTCGGTCATGTAGAGGCCGTTCGTGGGCTGGAGCACGGAGTCCGAGCCGGTGATCGTGTCGTTGAGGCGGACCCTGCGCAGGGCGTCGAGCGGGTCGGACTCCCAGCCCACGGCCAGCCACATCAGGGGGACCATGCGGCCGTCGCAGATCGACGTCGCCGCCTCCTCGTCGCCCGCGATGAGCACCCCGGCCACGGCGGCCGAGAACTCGGGGACCCGGTTCCCGCCCCACTGCGTGCCGACCGTCACCTCGTACGGACGCGTCAGGGACACCAGCGTGGCGTCACCGTCGAGGCCGTAACGGGCCTCGACCCGCTGCCGCACGACGACGTCCCGCTCGTGCGCCGCGCCCCCGGCCAGGGACCGCACCCGCTCCACGACCCGGGCCCACTCCCCGACCCGCGGCCCCCACTCGGGGAAGGCGCAGTACGTGGACCCGTCGCGCCGGACGCAGGTGTGCAGCTGCTCCGGGTGCGCCGAGGCCCGTTCCCGCGCCTTCGCCAACTCCGGTGTACCGCCCCCCGACTGGGCGTCCGCGCCGACGACCGTCAGGGCGAGCGCCCCGGCGAGTCCGGCGAGGAGGGCCGGCCTGCGGCCCCCGGCGACGAGGAGCGCGAGCAGTCCGAGGCTCAGCCCCAGCCCGGTCAGGTACGCGGCGTGCCAGGCGGCGGGCCGGCCGATCAGGTCCGAGGGCAGGGTGTTGCTGCTCGCCTCGCCGACGACGGGCAGGAGCCACTGGGCCCCGCCGTCGCCCGTCCCGGTGCTGAGGAGGAACAGGAACAGGCAGAACACGATGGCGAGCGGTGCGACGAACGCCGACCGCACCAGGGTCGCCACCAGCAGCCCGAGCAGACCGAACAGCAGCACCGTCAGGGGCCCGACGAGGAGTTCGGCCACCGACCCGTGCCCGATCGCGCCGGGCCTGAGCGCCTCCCTGGCGAACTGCGCGGCCACGCACACGGCGGTGACCAGCGCGGCGGCCAGGGCCGACAGGGCGTGCGCGGCCGTGCGGAGCCACGGGGGCAGGACCAGGACCGCGAGGTGCGCCTCGGTGCCGTGCCGGTGCGAGCGCAGCGCGGCGTGGTTCACGCACAGCAGGACCGCGAGGCCGACGAGCAGCGGGGCGCTCTGGGTGGCGCGGTCGGCGTCCTGGAGGGCCGGGAAGTCGCCCCAGGCCTTCCCGTCGCGCCACACGACCCAGCCGAGGTGGACGGCGAGGGCGAGGAGCACCGGCACCCGGGTCAGCAGGCGGCGCGACTCGAACAGGGCCAGCGCCCACACGGCGGCCCAGGAGCCGCCCGGCCCGGTCCGCGCCCCGGCCGCGACCGGCTTGTCCAGCACCGCGGTCATGCCGCCACCTCCGCTCCGGCACCGTCGAGCGTGAGCAGGTAGCCGTCCTCCAGGGTGGGTTCGAGGAGCTCGGCCCCGTCCGGTGGGTCGCCGACGTTGCGGAAGGATCCGCTGCCGGTGCGCCAGCCGGCCCGCGCCCCCGGGGCGCGTTCGGTGCTGCTCCACACCCGCCCGGCGGCCCGCGCGGTCAGCTCGGCCGGGGTGCCGTCGAAGCGGATCCGGCCGCCGGCCATGACCAGCACCCGGTGGCAGAGCATCGCCACGTCCTCCGTCTGGTGGGTGGACAGCAGCACCGTGCGCCCCTCCCCGGCCCCGGCGATCAACTCCCTGAAGCGCATGCGCTGTTCGGGGTCGAGCCCGACGGTCGGCTCGTCCAGCACCAGGAAGCCGGGGTCCCCGACGAGGGCCGCCGCGAGGGCGACCCGCTGCCGCATCCCGCCGGACAGCTTCCGCATGCGCTTGCCGCGCACGTCCGCCAGGCCCACCTCGTCGAGCACCCGCCGCACCTCCCGGTGCCGGACGCGCCGGTCGGTCATCTCCTTGAGGATCGCCACGTAGTCGACGAACTCGAAGGCCGTGAAGTCCGGGTGGAACCCGGGCGTCTGCGGCAGGTACCCCAGCCGGCGCCGCACCTCCTGCCGTCCCCGGGCGGTGGCCGGGTCGTGGCCGAGCACGGTGAAGGCCCCCTGGCCGGCGGGCAGGGCGGTGGCGAGCACCCGCAGCAGGGTGGTCTTCCCGGCACCGTTGGGCCCGAGCAGCCCGGTGACACCGCCGGTCAGACGCAGCGACACGTCGTCGAGGGCGCGGGTGCCGCCGTAGCGGAGGCCGATCCCGGAGGCGGACACGGTCGGAGTCATACGGCACGTCCCTGGAAGAGGTCGAAGCGGTCACGGAGGAGGTAGAGCAGCCCGGCGGCGAGCGCGGCGACCACCGCCGCCACGCCCTGCCCGGCGGCGGTGAACGGCGCGAGCGGCACGTCGCCCCCGGCCCGCGCCGCGTGGGCCAGCGCCAGCAGGCCCGCCCAGGCGCCGCCGACCAGCGACGGCGCGAGCACCGGACCGAGCCGGGGCGTGAGCGCGAGCCCGGTCGCCGTCAGGGCCAGCGCGGGCAGCAGCCAGGCCAGCGCGTGCAGCCCGTACGCGGGCAGGGCGAGGGTCGCCAGCCCGTTCAGCGCGAGCACGACGGCCAGCACGGCCACGGTCCGCAGCATCAGCAGCCGGAACCCGTGCATCGGCGCGACGACGGCCATCTCGTACGTCGGATCCAGCGCGGGCCCGTACGACAGGGCCACCCCGGCCAGCGGCAGCAGCGGCGCGAGGGCGAGGAACAGCGTGGGGTACTCCCCGCCGCGCACGGCGTGCCCGGCGGCCACGCCGATCAGCAGCACGGCGACGACCGCCCCCAGCCAGGACCGCCGCAGCGCCGGGGCGGCCGCGAGCAGCCGGGCGGTGTGCCCGGCGACCCCGAGCCGCACCAGCAGCCCCTCCAGCAGCCCCGGGCGCGGCACGTCCAGCTCGGCGTCGAGCCGCTCCCACCCCGCGTCGAGCGCGACCGGGTCGCTGACGTCGGCCAGCGCCCCCCGGCAGCGGGCGCAGGAGGCCAGGTGCGCGTCGGCGGACCAGAGCGCGGGCGGCGCCAGCCCGCCGTGCGCGTAGGCGCGCAGGTCGTCCTCGGGTACGTGCCAGGTCATGCCAGTGCCTCCCGCAACTGCTTGCGGGCCCGCATCGCCCGCGTCTTGACCGTCCCCGGAGGGATCCCCAGCAGGACGGCGGCCTCGCGGGTGGTCAGCCCGTCGATGACGGTCGCCTGCAGCACCGCCCGCAGCTCCGGCGACAGCCGGACCAGGGCCCCGGCGAGGTCCCCGTGCTCCACCCCCGCGAGCACGCGTTCCTCCGCCGACTCCTCGTCCCGGTGCCGCAGCCGCGCCAGGGCCTGCCGCAGCCGGCCCCGCGCCCCGTCGCCCCGCAGGGCGTCCACCAGCCGCCGCGACCCGATGCGCCACAGCCACCCGGCGACGTCCGCTGAGGGACCGTCCTCCCGGTAGCGGGCCTTGCCCCGCCACACCGCGAGGAAGGTCTCCTGCACGACGTCGTCGACGACGTTCGCATCGGCGCACCGCCCGCGCAGCCGGGCCCGGAGCCACGGCGCGTAACGCCGGTACAGCTCCTCGAAGGCGCGCCGGTCGGCGTCCGCCGCGACGGCCCGCAGCAGCTCCCCGTCGCTTCTCGTCTCGCTCACGTCTCCTCATCGGACCGCCCGGGCCGAACGGTTCACGAAAGCACGCCCGGCTTTCCGCCCGGGCGGGACGGACGTTTGGCCAGGTCCTCGGGGACACTCGGCACGCCGTGCCCGGCGGCGCCGCCCACAGGCTGTGGACGAGCCGTCCCGGCCGCCGGCCCGGGCCCGTGGACGCCCGCGGGCCGCCGCCCGCTATCCCGCACGTCATGTCTCCGTAACCATTGATTCAGACGGGCTTGCGACGCTCGGCCAATGAATCCCGCCGCGCCAGAGCCTTCCCCGCCCCGCGAGGGTCCCGAGGGAAACGGGAGCACTCATGTGACACCCCCGCTCCTGCCCGCGCTGTCCGACGCGCCCGTGATGCTCGCGGCGCGGAAGAATGGGTCCATGAGCCAGCCGAACACCCAGGCACAGGTCCAGCACGCGCAGCCCTCCGTGGGCTCCATAGCAGCCCACCGCCCGCACACGGTGGCGGCGGTGGTCTCCGATCTGGAACCCGACATCGACGCCGACCTCGACGGCTACGAGGAGTCGCCGTACGACGGGCCCGAGCTGCCGCAGGGCCGCTTCCTGGACCGGGAACGCAGCTGGCTCGCGTTCAACGAACGCGTGCTCGAACTCGCCGAGGACCCGAACACGCCGCTGCTGGAGCGGGCCAACTTCCTGGCGATCTTCGCCAGCAACCTGGACGAGTTCTTCATGGTCCGGGTCGCCGGCCTGAAGCGCCGCATCGCCACCGGCGTGGCCACCCGCTCCGCCTCCGGCCTGCAGCCCCGCGAGGTGCTGGAGATGATCTGGGCCCGCTCCCGCGAGCTGATGGCCCGGCACGCCGCCTGCTACCACGAGGACGTCGCCCCCGCACTCGCGGAGGAGGGCATCCACCTGGTCCGCTGGAGCGAGCTGCAGGAGAAGGAGCAGGCCCGCCTGTTCACCCTGTTCCGGCACCAGATCTTCCCCGTGCTGACCCCGCTGGCGGTCGACCCGGCGCACCCCTTCCCGTACATCTCCGGCCTGTCGCTGAACCTGGCCGTCGTGGTGCGCAACCCGGTCACCGGCCACAAGCACTTCGCCCGGGTCAAGGTGCCGCCGCTGCTGTCCCGCTTCCTGGAGAGCTCCCCGGGCCGCTACGTCCCCGTCGAGGACGTCATCGCCGCCCACCTGGAGGAGCTGTTCCCGGGCATGGAGGTCCTGGAGCACCACGCCTTCCGCCTCACCCGCAACGAGGACCTGGAGGTCGAGGAGGACGACGCGGAGAACCTGCTCCAGGCCCTGGAGAAGGAGCTCATGCGGCGCCGCTTCGGCCCGCCGGTGCGCCTGGAGGTCGAGGAGTCCATCGACCGCGAGGTGCTGGACCTGCTGGTGCGCGAGCTGAAGATCAGCGAGGCCGAGGTCTACCCGCTGCCGGGCCCGCTGGACCTCACGGGCCTGTTCCGCATCGCCTCCCTGGACCGGCCGGAGCTGAAGTACCGCAAGTTCGTCGCCGGCACCCACCGCGACCTCGCCGAGGTCGAGTCGGCGTCCGCGCCGGACATCTTCGCCGCGCTGCGCGAGCGGGACGTGCTGCTGCACCACCCCTACGACTCGTTCTCCACGTCCGTGCAGGCCTTCCTGGAGCAGGCGGCCGGCGACCCGGACGTCCTCGCCATCAAGCAGACCCTGTACCGCACCTCCGGCGACTCCCCGATAGTCGACGCGCTCATCGAGGCCGCCGAGTCCGGCAAGCAGGTCCTGGTCCTGGTCGAGATCAAGGCCCGCTTCGACGAGCACGCCAACATCAAGTGGGCCCGCAAGCTGGAGGAGGCCGGCTGTCACGTGGTCTACGGCCTGGTCGGGCTGAAGACCCACTGCAAGCTGTCGCTGGTGGTCCGCCAGGAGGGCGAGACGCTGCGCCGCTACAGCCACGTCGGCACCGGCAACTACCACCCGAAGACGGCCCGCCTCTACGAGGACCTCGGCCTGCTCACGGCCGACCCGCAGGTCGGCGCGGACCTGTCGGACCTGTTCAACCGCCTCTCCGGCTACTCGCGCCGCGAGACCTACCGCCGCCTGCTGGTCGCCCCGAAGTCGCTGCGCGACGGGCTGGTCTCGCGGATCACCAAGGAGATACAGCACCACCGCGCGGGGCGTCCCGCGTACGTCCGCATCAAGGTCAACTCGATGGTCGACGAGGCCGTCATCGACGCCTGCTACCGGGCCGCCCAGGCCGGTGTGCCGGTGGACATCTGGGTGCGCGGCATCTGCGCCGTGCGCCCGGGCGTGGCCGGCCTGTCGGAGAACATCCGGGTCCGCTCGATCCTCGGCCGCTTCCTGGAGCACTCCCGGGTCTTCGCCTTCGGCAACGGCGGCGAGCCCGAGGTGTGGATCGGCAGCGCCGACATGATGCACCGCAACCTCGACCGCCGGATAGAGGCCCTGGTCAGGGTCACCGACCCGGCGCACCGGGCGGCCCTGAACCGGCTGCTGGAGACCGGCATGTCGGACTCCACCGCCTCCTGGCACCTCGGCCCGGACGGCGACTGGACCCGGCACGCGACCGACGCGGACGGCCAGCCCCTGCGCAACGTCCAGGAGATGCTCATAGACGCCCGGAGGCGCCGGCGTGGCACAGCGACACCTTGACCCGACGACCTCCCTGGCCGGGGCCGCCCCCACCGGAGACGCCCTCGCGGGCTACCTGCGGGACCAGGCCACGGAGTTCCTGCGAGCGCTGCGCCTGCACCGGGAGACCGGGGCGGGGGCGAACGGCTCGGAGGGGTCCGCCGAGGCGGCCCGCGCCCTGCGCCGCTCGGCCCGCCGCATCAGCGCCAGCCTGCACACGTTCCAGCCGCTGCTGGACTCCGACTGGTGCGAGACCATGCGCCCGGAGCTGGCCTGGGTCTCCGGCACGCTGGCGATGGAACACGCCTGCGCGGCCCGCCTGGAACGCCTGCTGGCGGCCCTGCACCGGCTGTCCGGGTCGACGGCCTTCCCGGCCCAGGCGACGGCCCCGGACGGGGCGGCGGGCCCGCGCGCCGACGCGGGTGCGGGCGGCCGTGCCGCCGGGGCGGGCACCGCCCCGGCGAGGGCGGCGTCCCGCGACGCCGGGCCGCGCTCCCCCGCGGCGCCCGCGGCGGAGCGCGGCAACCTGACCGTCGGAGCGGCCAAGGCGGGCGCCCTCCTGGACCGCCAGCTCACCCTCGCCCGCACCCGGGCGCACTCCACCGCCCTGCAGGCCCTGGGCAGCAGCCGCTTCCACGCCGTCGCCGACAAGGTCGCGGTCCTGGCCAGCGAGGTCCCCCTCCTCGCCACGGCCGCCGCCACCGACCTGCGTCCGCACGCCGCGGCGGCGGAGGAGCGCCTCACCGACGCCGTGGCCGCCCTGCCCCTCGTCACCGCGGGCCACCCGTACAACGCCGCGGCCCTCGTCCACGGCCTGTCCCCGGACACGGTCGCGCACCCGCAGGACGCCCCGTGGCACCAGGTCCGTCTGCTGCTGCGCCTGCACCGCTACGCCCGTGAGGCCCTCAGCGGCCCCCGGGGCAACGCCGTCGTCGACCTGCGCCTGCTCGACGCCGGCCGGGCCCTGAACCGGCACCGCGACGCCTCGGAGGCGGCGGCGGCCGCCGCCCAGGCGGCCCGCACGCCCCGGATCGCCCCGGCCACGGCCTACGCCCTCGGCGTGCTCCACGCCGACCAGCGGCACGAGGTGGAGGCGGCGCGTTTCGCCTTCCAGCAGGCCTGGCAGAAGGAGACGGTCGGCGCGTCATGACCGGCACGGCACCCGGAAGGCGGTGAACACCCGGTGAGCTCACCCGAGGAATCCACCGTGCAGGCCGCGGGCTGCGTGCTGTGGCGCCGCTCGCCCGGCTCCGGCGAGCTGGAGCTCTGTCTCGTGCACCGGCCGAAATACGACGACTGGTCGTGGCCGAAGGGCAAACTGAAGCGCGCCGAGGATCCCCTCGCCGGCGCCCTGCGCGAGGTGGCCGAGGAGACGGGCTGCCGGGCCGAGCCGGGTGCCGAGCTGGCCACCCTGCGCTACCTGGCCAACGGCCGCCCCAAGCAGGTGCGCTACTGGGCCGCCAAGGCCGTGACCTGCGCGTTCACCCCGAACGACGAGGTCGATCGCGTCCTGTGGCTGGCGCCGGAGGAGGCCCGCGCCCGCCTCACCCAGCCCCACGACCGCCCCCTGGTCGACGCGCTGCTCGCCGCGCTGCACCGGGCCCGCTCCGGCGGCGGAGCGGACTGAGACCGTCCGCGGTTGTCCAGCGGGACCCGCGCGAAAAGCGGAATCCTCACGTGCTCTCCCCGTGAGCATTCCGTGACCTAACCACACCGTCGGCAGGGGTTCACCCGTCGTTCATGTGTGGCCATCGGCGGCTTCACCTGATCTGCCTAATTTCGGCCGTACCAGATGCGAGACGCGCCTGCCGCGCGTCCGCGTCGGACAGTCTTCGCACGCCGCCGATCAGGACGGCGGCTCCTGGAAGGAACTCAAGTGAAGCTTCAGCGCATGAACCGGCGGGCCCTCGCTCTCGGTGCTCTCGCCGTCTCCGGCGCCCTGGCCCTCACGGCGTGCGGCTCCGACGAGACCGGAGGTGGCAGCGACGGCTCCTCGTCGAACGCCGCCGCGCCCAGCAACATCAAGTGCGACGACGCCTCGGGCCAGGTGCTCGCCGACGGCTCCTCCGCGCAGAAGAACGCCGTCGACGCGTGGGTCAAGCAGTTCTCGGCGGCCTGCAAGGTCGAGATCAACTACAAGGCCGGCGGTTCCGGCGCGGGTGTCACCGCCTTCACCCAGGGCCAGGTCCCGTGGGCCGGTTCGGACTCCGCCCTGAAGCCCGACGAGGTCGAGGCCTCCAAGAAGGTCTGCTCCGGCGGCCAGGGCATCGACCTGCCGATGGTCGGCGGTCCGATCGCCGTCGGTTACAACGTCCCGGGCGTCGACAAGCTCGTCCTGGACGCCTCGACGATCGCCAAGATCTTCGACAGCAAGATCACCAACTGGAACGACCCGGCCATCGCGAAGCTGAACCCCGACGCGAAGCTGCCCAACCTCAAGATCCAGGCGTTCCACCGCTCGGACGAGTCCGGCACCACGGACAACTTCACCAAGTACCTGATCGCCACCGCCAAGAAGGACTTCCCCTACGAGGGCGGCAAGGCCTGGCAGGCCAAGGGCGGCCAGTCCGCTCCGCAGTCCTCCGGCGTGGCCGCGCAGGTCAAGCAGACCGCGGGCGCGATCGGCTACTTCGAGCTGTCGTACGCCAAGGACGGCATCAAGACCGTCGCCATCGACACCGGCGCGGGCGAGCCGGTCGAGGCGAACGTCGAGAACGCCACCAAGGCCATCGCGGACGCCAAGGTCGTCGGCACCGGCAAGGACCTCGCGCTGGAGCTGAACTACGCGACCAAGGCCGAAGGCGCCTACCCGATGGTCCTGGTGACCTACGAGATCGTCTGCGACAAGGGCAACAAGGCCGAGACGCTGCCCGCCGTCAAGGCGTTCCTGCGCTACGCGGCCTCGGAGGAGGGCCAGAAGATCCTCGCCGAGAACGACTACGCGCCCATGCCCGAGGACATCATCGCCAAGGTTCGGACCACCGTCGAGAGCCTGAGCTGACCTGAGCGTGCGGTCCGGTCCCCCGGTGGGACCGGGCCGCACCGTCCGGTGCACCGCCGCCAAGAGCCGCACAGCAGTTGCGGTTCCGCAGACCGGAGAACCCGATGGACACCACACAGATAGCTGACGCACCTCCCCCCACTCCCCCGACGCCCACGGTCGAGCAGAAGCGCGCCGCCCGTGGGGCCACCCGGCCCGGGGACCGGATCTTCCTCGGCCTCTCGCGCGGCTCGGGCATCCTGCTGCTGGTCATCATGGCCGCCATCGCGGGCTTCCTCACCTACCGCGCCTCCCTCGCCATCAGCAAGGACGAGGGCAACTTCCTGACCACCTTCGAGTGGAACACCGGTGTCAACCCGCCGGTCTTCGGCATCGCCGTCCTGGCCTACGGCACGATCGTCTCCTCGATCATCGCGATGATCATCGCGGTCCCGATCGCCGTCGCCATCGCGCTGTTCCTCACGCACTACGCCCCCCGCCGGCTGAGCGGCCCGATCGCCTACGTGATCGACCTGCTCGCCGCCGTGCCGTCCATCGTGTACGGCCTGTGGGGCGCCCTCGTGCTCGTGCCGTACATGAACGGCCTCTTCGGCTGGCTGAACGACTACCTCGGCTGGACCGGCATCTTCTCCTGGCAGAACGGCGCCCCGCGCTCCATGCTCACCGTGGGCATCCTGCTCGCGATCATGATCCTGCCGATCATCACCAACGTGAGCCGCGAGGTCTTCCGCCAGGTCCCGCAGATGCACGAGGAGGCGGCCCTGGCGCTCGGCGCCACCCGCTGGGAGGTGATCCGCATGTCGGTCCTCCCCTTCGGCCGCTCCGGCGTGATCTCCGCCTCGATGCTCGGCCTCGGCCGCGCCCTCGGCGAGACGATGGCCGTCGCCACCGTGCTCTCCCCGGACTTCCTGATCCACACCAGCCTGCTCGACCCGGGCGGCGGCACCTTCGCCCAGAACATCGCCAGCAAGTTCAGCGAGGCGACCGAGTTCGGCCGTGACGCGCTGATCGCCTCGGGTCTGGTCCTGTTCGTCATCACCCTGCTGGTCAACGGCGCGGCCCGCGCGATCATCGCCCGCCGCAAGGAGTACTCGGGGGCCAACGCATGAGCACCGCAACCATCGCCCCGAAGCGCCCCAGCACCCTGCGCGGCGCCCGGCTGCCCAAGTGGGCCCCGTGGGCCATCGCCGCCGGGTCCGTCGCCGCCGGCCTCGGCATCAGCGCCGCCGCCGGACTGCACAGCGACATCCAGTGGGCGCTGATCGCCGCGCTCCTGCACATCCTCGGCACGTACGTCATCGCGGCCAAGGTGGAGAACCGCCGCCAGGCCAAGGACCGCGTGGTCACCTCCCTGGTGTGGGTCGCGTTCCTGCTGGCCGTGGTGCCGCTGGCGTCGCTGGTGTGGTCGACCGTGCAGCGCGGCACGAAGGTCCTCGACGTCTACTTCCTGACCCACTCGATGGGCGTGGTCGCCGACTCCGAGGCGGGCGGCGGCATCTACCACGCCATCCTCGGCACGCTGCAGCAGGTCGGCCTCGCCACCCTGATCGCCGCGCCGGTCGGCGTGCTCACCGCGATCTACCTGGTCGAGTACGGGCGCGGCAACCTCGCCCGGGCCGTCACCTTCTTCGTCGACGTCATGACCGGCATCCCGTCGATCGTCGCCGGCCTGTTCATCCTCAGCCTCATGCTGATGTTCGACATGCAGCCCTTCGGCTTCGCCGGCTCGCTCGCCCTCGCGATCCTGATGATGCCGGTCGTCGTCCGCTCCACGGAGGAGATGCTCAAGCTCGTCCCGAACGAGCTGCGCGAGGCCTCCCTGGCGCTCGGCGTGCCGAAGTGGCGCACCATCCTCAAGGTGGTCCTGCCGACCTCGGTCGGCGGCATCACCACCGGCATCATGCTGGCCATCGCCCGTATCGCCGGTGAGACCGCGCCCGTGCTGCTGCTGGTGTTCGGCAGCAAGTTCATCAACGCCAACCCCTTCGAGGGCGCGCAGGCGTCGCTGCCGCTGTACATCTACCAGCAGTACGGCTCCGGCGAGGTCACGGCGTACGACCGCGCCTGGGCGGCGTCGCTCACGCTGATCGCCTTCGTGATGATCCTCAACCTGGTGGCCCGCGGCATCGCCCGCTGGAAGGCCCCCAAGACCGGTCGCTGACGCGGCCATACAGCGACTGAAGTCTGGAAGTGAAGTAGTCATGGCCAAGCGAATCGACGTAAGCGGACTGACCGCCTACTACGGCTCCCACAAGGCGATCGAGGACATCTCGATGACCGTCGAGCCGCGCTCGGTGACGGCGTTCATCGGCCCGTCCGGCTGCGGCAAGTCGACGTTCCTGCGCACCCTGAACCGCATGCACGAGGTCACGTCCGGCGGCCGGGTCGAGGGCAAGGTGCTGCTGGACGACGAGGACCTCTACGGCGCGGGCATCGACCCGGTGTCGGTCCGCCGCGAGGTCGGCATGGTGTTCCAGCGGCCGAACCCGTTCCCGACGATGTCGATCTTCGACAACGTGGCGGCGGGCCTGCGTCTGAACGGCAACTACAAGAAGAGCGAGCTGGCGGACATCGTCGAGCGGTCGCTCAAGGGCGCGAACCTCTGGAACGAGGTCAAGGACCGCCTGAACAAGCCCGGCTCGGGCCTGTCCGGCGGCCAGCAGCAGCGCCTGTGCATCGCGCGGGCGATCGCGGTGGAGCCGAACGTCCTGCTCATGGACGAGCCCTGCTCGGCGCTGGACCCGATCTCGACCCTGGCGATCGAGGACCTGATCGGGGAGCTGAAGGAGCGCTTCACGATCGTCATCGTGACGCACAACATGCAGCAGGCGGCGCGGGTCTCCGACCGCACGGCGTTCTTCAACCTCGCGGCGGTCGGCCAGCCCGGCAAGCTCATCGAGATCGACGACACGGAGCGGATCTTCTCCAACCCGTCGGTCCAGGCCACGGAGGACTACATCTCCGGCCGCTTCGGCTGAGCCGCCCTGCGCACAGACTCCTCGCGGTGCTGCATGGCGGTGCCACCGCGAGGCCGAAAAGGGCCCGCCCCTGGCTCCCGGGGGCGGGCCCGTTCGTGTGCGTGCCGGCCGTTCGCGGCCGGGCGGCGTCCCGGCTACAGGAACGCCAGGTGCACCAGCCCGAAGGAGGCCGCGGCCACCGTCGCCGCCGCCGGCATGGTGATGAACCACCCCAGGATGATGTTCTTTGCGACGCCCCACCGCACGGCGTTCACGCGCTTGGTGGCGCCCACACCCATGATCGCCGAGGTGATCACGTGGGTCGTCGAGATCGGCGCCTTGAACAGGAACGCCGTGGCGAACATGATCGACGCGCCCGTGGTCTCCGCGGCGAAGCCCTGCGGCGGGTCCAGCTCGATGATCTTCCGCCCCAGCGTCCGCATGATCCGCCAGCCACCGGCGTACGTGCCCAGCGACAGCATCACCGCGCAGGCGATCTTCACCCAGACCGGGATCGGGTCGCCGTAGTCCTCGACGTCGGCGATGACGAGCGCCATCACCACGATGCCCATGGTCTTCTGCGCGTCCTGCAGCCCGTGTCCCAGCGCCATGCCGGCCGCCGAGACGGTCTGGGCTATGCGGAAACCGCGCTTGGCCTTGTGCGGGTTGGCCTTGCGGAACATCCACATGATCGCGGTCATCACCAGGTAGCCGGCCAGCAGGCCGACCACCGGGGAGATGAACATGGGGATGACGACCTTCTCCAGCACCCCGTGCCAGTAGACGGTCGTGCCACCGGCCAGCGCCGCCCCGACCATGCCGCCGAACAGCGCGTGCGAGGAGGACGAGGGCAGCCCGAAGTACCAGGTGATGAGGTTCCAGACGATCGCGCCGACCAGCGCGGCGAAGAGGATCCCCATCCCCTTCGACCCCTCGGGTGTCTGGATCAGGCCCTCACTGACCGTCTTGGCGACCCCGGAGCCCATGAAGGCGCCGAGCAGGTTCATCACCGCGGCCATCGCCAGCGCGGCCCGCGGCGTGAGCGCCCGGGTCGACACGGACGTGGCGATCGCGTTCGCCGAGTCGTGGAAGCCGTTGGTGTACGTGAAGAAGAGCGCGACCCCGATGGTCACGACCAGAGCGAAGGTGTCCATGAAGGGCTCAGGACTCCTTGACGGCGATGGTCTCCACCGTGTTCGCCACGTGCTCGAACGCGTCCGCCGCTTCCTCCAGCACGTCCACGATCTGCTTGAGCTTCAGGACCTCGATGGCGTCGTACTTGCCGTTGAAGAGGTGCGCCAGCAGCTTGCGGTGGATCTGGTCGGCCTGGTTCTCCAGCCGGTTGACCTCGATCCAGTACTCGGTCAGGTTCTCCATGGTGCGCAGGTGCGGCATGGCCTCGGCCGTCAGTTCGGCGGCGCGGGCCAGGACCTCGATCTGCTGCTCGACGCCCTTGGGCAGTTCCTCGACGTTGTAGAGGACGACCAGGTCGACGGCCTCCTCCATGAAGTCCATGATGTCGTCGAGGGACGAGGCGAGGGAGTAGATGTCCTCGCGGTCGAACGGCGTGATGAACGAGGAGTTCAGCTGGTGGAAGATCGCGTGCGTGGCGTCGTCACCCGCGTGTTCCGCTGCCCGCATACGCTCTGCGATCTCGGCCCGGGCGGAGGCGTCCGCCCCGAGCAGTTCCATCAGGAGCTTGGAGCCCGTGACGATGTTGTCCGCGGAGGCGGCGAACATGTCGTAGAAGCTCGTCTCCCTGGGGGTCAGACGAAAGCGCACGTGGGGTCCTCGGCTTGCTTCGGTTTCGGTCAGGCTGATGCTAGGCGCATCATCCGGCCACGGCTATCGGGCCGCCCACCAGTGTCGCCCATCAGGCACAGTGATGAGTACGGGGGCGGTCCGAGGGGCCGTATACCCAGCGAAGTTCGGTACCATATACCCAGTAGGGGTATATGTCGGCCCACTGCCCACCAGGAGGACGCGATGACGGACGTGACCGACACCACAGATGTCGCACATGTCACCCCCGGCACCGCGGACACCGGTGCGGCCGTCACGGACCACGACCGCGGCGTGCACGGGTACCACAAGCAGAAGGACGAGCACCTCAAACGCCTGCGCCGGATCGAGGGCCAGATCCGCGGCCTGCAGCGCATGGTCGACGAGGACGTCTACTGCATCGACATACTCACGCAGGTCTCCGCCTCCACGAAGGCCCTGCAGTCCTTCGCCCTGCAGCTGCTGGAGGAGCACCTGCGCCACTGCGTCGCCGACGCGGCCGTCAAGGGCGGCGACGAGGTCGAGGCGAAGGTCAAGGAGGCAACCCAGGCGATCGCCCGCATGCTGCGGACGTGATCCGGCCGGGGTTCAGCTCCCCGGGCCGTCCCGCTCCTCGGCCACACGCAGCACCTCGTCGATGCTCTCCAGGCTGAGCCGCTCCCTGGCGGCCGAGGCCGCGATGATGAGCTCTCCGCACAGCTCGATCTCGGCGAGGGCCACGTGGTCCTGAACTGCCGTACCGCCGACCGGAGCCACGCGCATCACCTCGTCTCTGCCGTCACCGGCTTCCTAGAGTAGGGAGCGGCCTACACACCGCGCATGGCACGGACGGGCTAGTTCACGCCGGTCACTCCTCGGCGATCTTGCCCGCGTAGATGTCGTCGTCGTCCGGCAGCCGCACCCGCACCGAGGCCCCGAAATCGTAGAGCAGGGTCGTCGAGGCGACCGCGACGGGGCTCTTGCGCTGCCCGTTCACGAAGCTGAAGCGGTGGCGGACCTTGCGGACGCGCCCCTGGTCGTCGAGGTAGGCGTCGAACGGCACTTCGGCCGTGGCGAACCCTTTCGCCGCCGCCCGCAGGGACCCCCGGTTGCCCTCGGACGCCCGCCTCGCGGCGTCCCCGAGGTCCGCGATGCCCCGGTAGTGCCGCACACCGGTGCCCGCGACCTCGGTACGGCCCAGGTAGGTCGCCGTCCGCGTGCCGCGCAGCACCTCCGCCGCGGTGAACGGGTCGGTGGCCCCGCCGGTGACCAGGTTCCCGTCGGACAGCGTCCGGGTGTCCACCCGCACCCACTTGTCCGGGGGCACACCGGCGCCCCGGTTCTTCATGAACAGCGCTCCCGGCGCGAGCAGTTCCGTGACGGTCCGGCGCCCGGCGGCTCCCGCGGGGTCCTGGGGCAGCACCACCCGCAGCTCCCCCAGCCGCTCGCGGTAGTCGTAGACCCCGGCGCCCCGGATGGTCACCCGGGTGCCCCCGGCCGCCATCTCCATCGACGTACGGGCCTTGGAACTCCCCGCCTCCACCAGCCGGTCGGCGGCCCGGTGCAGCAGTACCACGGCGTCCCCGCCCCGGGCGTCCCCGGCAACGGCGTCCCCGCCCGCGCACCCTCCCGCGCCCAGCCCCACTCCGGCCACGGCCGCGGCCGCGACGACCGCCGCACCCGTCCGCCCGCGCCGCCGTTCCCGCTGCCGCCCAGTCATCGCCTGCCTACCCCCAGCCGGTACGTCCGTCACGGGCCCCCTTGTCGTTCCGCTTAACGACCGGTATGTGCCCCCGTCACGCGAGCCACGCCGTCCGGCATGCGAAGTCTTCACCCTGGCTGGGTAACGTTGTCGTCGTGGCGCAGCAGGACGGACTGGAACTTCCCCCCCACCTCCCGGAACACCGCACGACGACCATGGAGAGAGGCCGCTTCTGCAGGGCCGAGTGCACCTGCGGCTGGCACGGCCCGGCGAGACGCGCCAGAAGCCAGGCCCGCACGGACGCGCAGCGGCACGCGGCCGGCTGACGGCGCCGCCGTGGAACCCGCACCCACCAGCCGCCCGTCTCCCAGGGCGGAACCACCGGGAGGCACCATGGAACGGCGCTCAGTCCTCACCGCCGCCGCCGCGGCGATCGCCGCGGCGGCGGCCCCCGTCGCCACCGCCTGCACGAACTCGGGCCCCCGCGCCACCGCCACGGCGGCCACCACCAGGACCGGTGCCGCGGCCGCCGACTGGCCGGCCCTCGCCCGTGACCTCGACGGGCCCCTCGTCCGCCCCGGCGACGCCGCCTGGGCGACCGCGCGGCAGCTCTACAACACCCGCTTCGACGGCCTGAAGCCGGCCGCCGTCGCCTACGTGGCCCACCCCGACGACGTCCGCACGGCCCTCGCCTACGCCCGCCGCCGCTCCCTGCGCGTGGCGATCCGCAACGGCGGCCACTCCTACGCCGGCTGGTCCTCCGGCGACGGCCGCCTGGTCATCGACGTCTCGAAGCTCAACCGGGTCCGCGCCTCCGGCACCACCGCCGTGGTCGGCGCCGGCGCCAAACTCATCGACGTCTACCGCGCCCTGGCCGCCAAGGGCGTCACGATCCCGGCCGGCTCCTGTCCCACCGTCGGCGTCTCCGGCCTCACCCTGGGCGGCGGACACGGCGTGGTCTCCCGCGCCTACGGGCTGACCTGCGACAGCCTCACCCGGGCCACCCTGATCACCGCGGACGGCAGGCAGCTCACCGCCGACGCCCGGGAGAACGAGGACCTCTTCTGGGCCCTGCGCGGTGCCGGCAACGGCAACTTCGGCGTGGTGACCGAACTGCACTTCCGCACCCACCCGGCGCCGCAGGGCGTCTCGGCGTACCTGTCCTGGCCCTGGTCGAAGGCGGCGGCGGTGGTGCGGGCCTGGCAGGAGTGGGGCCCGTCCCAGCCCGACGAGATCTGGTCGTCCCTGCACCTGGCGAGCGCCGCCGGCAGCACCCCGACCGTCTCCGTCGCGGCCTTCTCGCTGGGCACGTACGGCGAGCTGAAGAACGCCGTGGACCGCCTCGCCGACCGCGTCGGCGCCCCGGCCCGCGGCGTCTCCCTCAAGCGCCGCTCCTACGAGGAGTCGATGGAGGTGTACGCGGGCTGCTCCTCGTTTCCGACGGACGCCCAGTGCCATCTGCCCGGTTCGACGCCGGGCCGCTCGCCGGAGGGCGCGCTCGGCCGGGAGACCTACGCGGCGGCGTCGGACTTCTTCGACCGCTCCCTCACCGCGGCCGGCATCCGCACGCTGCTGTCGCAGATCGGTTCGGTGCGCGGCGGCACGGGCAGCATCGCGCTCACCGCCCTCGGCGGAGCGGTCAACCGCGTCTCCCCGACGGCCACGGCCTTCGTGCACCGCCGCTCGCGCGTGCTGGCCCAGTACATCGGCGCCTGGCGCGCCGGCACGAGCGGTACGGCGGCCCGGGCCTGGCTGGCCTCGGCCCACCAGGCCATGCGCCCGCACGCCTCGGGCGCGGCCTACCAGAACTACACGGACCCGACCCTGACGAACTGGCGCGAGGCGTACTACGGCGACGCGGCGGCGCGCCTGACGAAGCTGAAGAAGCAGTACGACCCGGACCGCTTCTTCACCTCTCCGCAGGCGCTCTGACCGGCTGCCGGACCGGGCCCGGCACTACGCGGCGAGGTCCCGCTCGGACGCGCGCTCGGCGCGGGACTCGGGGATCACGGCGTCCTGTCCGTCGGTCGCCCGCCCTCTGGCCCGCACCAGCCACCCCGCCCGGGGCGACCGCTCCACCGCCTTCACCACCGGCGTCAACAGGGCCATGGCGAGCGGCGACAGCAGCAGCGCGACCGCCGTGCCGAGCGCGAACCCGCCGATCACGTCCGTCGGGTAGTGCACTCCCATGTAGACCCGGATGAACCCGCCGAACAGCGCCAGCACGATGCCGAACAGGCCGAACTTCCGGTTGGCGACGAACAGTCCGACCGCCATCGCCATGACGAGCGTCGCGTGGTCGCTGACGAACGAGTAGTCGGTCTTGCCCTGGACGAGCACCTCGAGCCCCTGGTGGTCGAGGAACGGCCGGGGGCGTTCCACGAAGCCCCGTATCGGCACGTTGACCAGGACCGCCACGCCGGCCGCCAGGGGCGCCCAGATCAGCGCCGCGACCGTGGAGGCCGCGTCCTCGTCGCCCCGGCGCCGGACGGACCACCAGCACCACACCACGAGCAGGACGACGGCGAGCAGCAGGCCGTACTCGCCCACGTACTCCATGACGCGGTCGAACCAGGGCGGCGCGTCCTTGGCCAGGCCATTGATGTCGTACAGCAGGTCGACGTCGGGGTTCGACCCGGAATCGGCGAGTCCAGCCATGGTGCTGCGGCCCCTTCGTCGTCTCTTCCGGCGCACCCGTGCGTGCGCCGCTCCTGACACCCCCGTGGTTGTAGATCCGCTTCCGCTGCACGCGTGCGTGACACGTGCGTGTTGACGTCCGCTCGGCTACGTCACCAGGAACGCATGGTCCCCGTTGATACGTTCCACACTCCACCGAATGATCACGCAGACGTTATCGAAGAGAGATACGTCGTCGCAGCTCAGGGGGTGGGTTCACGCTCGGTTCACACCGTCGTGGGGAGCGCTTTCGCGCCATCTTCGGTGACTCTGGTCGCCCCGAAGTAGTCGGGGGTGTCGATCGGGTCGAACCGGATGACCGCACCCGTCCGCGGCGCGTCGATCATGTACCCGCCTCCGACATAAATGCCGACATGCCGGATGGCACGGGAATTGGTGAGGTCGTCCGAGAAGAACACCAGGTCTCCCGGCAGCAGTTCGTCCCGGGAAGGGTGCGGCCCCGCGTTGTACTGGTCGTTGGCGACGCGCGGGAGCGTGATGCCCACGCTCTTGTACGCGGCCTGGGTCAGTCCGGAGCAGTCGAAGCGTCCGCCCTGCTCAGGGGTGCCGGTGCCGCCCCACAGGTAGAGCGTGCCGAGCTTCTTCTGCGCGTACTCGATGGCGCCGGCCGCCTGCCGGGAGGGATCGACCCGGCCGACGGGCGCCGCGAAGCTCTCGGAGAGGGCCGTGATCCGCTTCACGTAGTTCTGCGTCTCGCTGTACGGCGGCACGCCCCCGTACTTGATCACCGCATAGGCCCCGGCGTTGTAGGCGGCCAGCATGTTTTCGGTCAGATTCCCGCCCACCTTCTTCACGTACGACGCGAGTTCGCAGTCGTACGACGCGGCGGAGGGGATCGCGTCCTTCGGGTCCCACACGTCGCGGTCGCCGTCGCCGTCGCCGTCGATGCCGTGGGTGGCCCAGGTGCCGGGGATGAACTGCGCTATGCCCTGCGCGGCGGCGTGGCTCTGGGCCCTGGGGTTGAAGCCGCTCTCCTGGTACAGCTGGGCGGCGAGCAGGGCCGGGCTGATGGCGGGGCAGAGGTTGCCCCACTTGGCGACGAGCGACGCGTACGCCGCGGGCACCGAGCCCTTGGCCAGTGCCTTCGCCCCGCCGCCCACGCCGTTGACGATGTTCCCGGCGACGAGGTAGACGCCGATGACGAGCAGCATCACGAAGGCAAGCGCCGAGCTGATCGCAACACTCGCCACGATCCATGCCTTACGCACCGTCAACCGCCCCTCGCCGCCCGGGAGTCCGTCGCTCAGTGTAGAGGCGGCGGTCGCACACCGGAATGATCACGGGGAGGAGAGTCGGGAGGAGGACCGGGGCGGACGGGGGAACGGAGGGCGGCACGACGAGCACGGGAGGGGCACGGCGGTCAGGCCACGGGCTCGGCGGGGCATGTCCTGGGCACGGCGGTCAGGCCACGGGCTCGGCGGGGCATGTCCTGGGCACGGCGAGCACGCCACGGGCTCGGCGAGCACGATGCGGCACGACGAGCACGCCACGGCACAGCGGACACGCAGCCGGTACGGCGGACACGCGGCCGGTACGGCGGACACGCAGCCGGTGCAGCGGGCACACGGACGGCACAGTGGGCACGCGGTGGTGGCGTGAGCCGGGCCCGCGGTGGCATGGGTCGGGCGTGCGGTCGGCCCGAGGCGGGTCACGGGACCGCAACCGGCGCATCGGAGTGTGTCGTGGCCGGCGTCACGGATCACCCGCCGCTTCCCGGTACAGCCGCGCCGCCTCCGCGCCGAGGACCACGCTGTAGGAGACGTCCGGGGTGATCCCGCCGTCGTCGTGGCCGCCGAGGACGCCCACGACCTGCCCGTCCCCGTTCACCCAGGGACTGCCGCTCGTGCCGCCACTGAAGCCGGGGCAGGCGAGGCGCTGCTGGGTCCGGCTGTGCGCGACCGGCCTGTTGGTGCAGCTGACGGGCGTCTCGCGGGCGTCGGGGTACCCGGTGACGGTCACCGCCGTGGCGCCCGTCGCCGTACCGGTGGCGAACCTGTTCCCGCCGACGGCGTCCTCGACGCCCTCACTTCCTCTGGGCGCGACCACGGCGAAGGCCACGTCGCTGTCCTCGTGCCGGCCCTCGACCCACCCCCGCGGCAGGAACCGCCGCCGCACCCGCCACACGCCGTGGGGCGCACGCCCGTCACGGTACCCGGGCACGAACACCAGGTCCCCGCCCCCGCCGAGGCAGTGGGCGGCGGTGACGACGAGGTTCCGGTACGGGGCGTCGACCACGGAGGCCGTGCAGAAGTGCCCGCCGGCCAGGCGCCCGGCCCGCCCGGCGGGCACGAGCACCCCGACCCGGGCGCTGCCCGCGCTCGCCCGCGCGGTGACGGTCACCCCGAGGGGCCCGGCCCCGTTGTCGGCGACGGCGGTGGAGGCGGAGGTGAGGGCGGCGAGGACCACGGCGAGGGACAGGACGCGCTTCATCGCAGTCACGGTGGCCGACGAAGGTGAGAGGAACGTGTGCCTCACGCGGCGCGGCACCCACCCGGCCGAATTCCCCTCCGCGAACCCTCGGCGAACCGTCCGCGACCCCTCGGCGCCCCCACCGGCCGGCGCCCCCACCCGTGACGGACCGTCACCGGCGGATCCGCCGCCCGGGGCTGTGGGGCCCGGGGACCCGTTCGCCGTGCCGGGTAGCCTTCACCCGGAGAACAACGGCGCGACCACTCACCCGACCAGCCGTCAGGAACCGTCCGGGAAGGTGAGAAAGGTCGCAGGAGGGCACAACGACGGAACCGCACTCCAGGTTTCGCTCAGGCCTCATTGCCCGGCGTGACCTGCCGTGATACACAGAGTGACCATACGATCCTTCGTACACCGTCCGGCGCCTCCCCTTAGGCTCCGGAGCGGAACGGTGGCAAGGTATTCGTACGAAACCCGCCAATCAATGACGCCAAGTCGACATGCGACAGCGTCATTGTCGGCGAGAATGAGGCCTGACCTCTGCACGACCGCAGAGGATGCGGAACTACCCAACAGGGGCGGTGACTTACATGCTCTTTGCGGCCGACAAGGGAGACATCAACACCATCATCGGCGGGATCGCTCCGGACTGGGGCCCCTTCGGCAGCCTGGGCAACGAGGCCAAGGTGATGATCGAGGTGGTGATGGCGGTCGCCATCCTGATCTGCCTCGGCATCGCCATCTGGGGCGCCGCCAAGCAGCGCATCGGTGCCACGGCCCTGCGGGACACCTTCAGCGCGGAACAGGGCAAGGGCCTCATCATCGCGGGCCTCACGGGAGTCTTCATCATCGGCTCCCTCGGCACGCTGTTCACCATCGTGTACGGCATGGCCGTGTAGGCCGGGCACCGTCCGCCCCGGCCGGACACGCCCGGCTCCCCCTCCATCCCACCCGCCCGTCGTGCCCACCGGCTGAGGTTGCGTTTCCCTGATGTCGAGTCACCACACCGCGCCCGCGCGGGAACCAGCACGGCTACCGTCGTACGAGGAGCACGTGTATCCGTACGACGTCGAGGGGGCGTACGCGGCATGAGTCTCGGTGACGAGCGTGACACCTCCGGCGGCTACGGCGGCACGGGCCAGACCCGCACCCGCCTCCCCGACCCCGCCACGGACCCCTACGGCGCCCCCCGCCGCTCCCCGCGCTCCTCGTCCCGCAGCCTGGTCACGGTGGTGGGAGTGGTGGTCCTCCTGATCGCGGCGATCGCCTTCGCGAACCGGGGAGGCGGTGACTCGTCCTCCGGGGGTGACAGCGCCGACAAACCCGAAACGGCGCCGACGGCCCCCACGGGGGAACGCCCGGTACGGACGAAGTTGGGCGCCATCCCCTCCGGTTTCGCGCATGACCAGCAGGGGGCGGAGAGCGCGGCGGCGAACTACGCGGTGGTGCTGGTCTCGGCCGACATCCTCAAGCCCGCGAGGCGGCCGGAGATCGTCCGTCAGGTGTTCGACGCCGGCAGGGTCGCCGCACTGGAGAAGGACCTCGACCGGGTGTACGACAAGGCGTTCCTCGACAAGGTCGGCCTGGACGAAAACGGCGAGGCACCGAAGGGCAGCACGTACGTGTCGCGCACCATGCCGGTCGGCACCAAGACGACCGACTTCTCGGGCGGGACCGCCACCGTCGAGGTCTGGTGCACGGGCGTGTACGGGATGACGGGAGTGAGCTCGCAGAACCCGGTCACCAACGACTGGTTCACGATGACCCTGCAGATGCGCTGGACCGACGGCGACTGGAAGGTCGACAGCTTCTCCCAGAAGGAAGGCCCGGCGCCGGTCAACGGCGACAACAAGGTGTCGCCGTCGGACGTCATCTCGAAGGCCGTCGAGGAGTTCGGAGGGTTCACGTATGCCCGGTAGCCCGCGCCGCGGAGCGAAGGTCGTGGCAACCCTCGCCGCCGTACACACGGCCATGGTCCTGTTCGCCACCAGGGCGGTCGCGGCCCCCACGCCCACACCCTCCCCCTCGCCCAGCAACGACAACTGCTCCCTGCTCTCCGGCAGGGCCAGGGAGATCTGCGAGGGCGACACCGGAAGCGGCGGAGGCGGCGGCGCCGATCGCCTCGACCCCACCTCCACCCTCGACCCCCTCTCCTCCCTCGCCAAGGGCTGTGCCGACGCCGCCGCGTGGACCGTCGGCAAGCTCAGCGACGCCGTGAAGGAGACGGCGAACGTCGACTTCACGAACCCCAGGTTCCTCCAGCAGTACGCCGTCGTCTTCGCCGCCTCGACGATCCTCACGCTCCTGCTGTGGCTCCTGGCCGTCGCCAAGCGGGCCGTCCGCGGCGTGCCCCTGACCACCGCCCTGTCCGAGGCCATCGGGTTCCTCTGGCTGACCGTCCTCGCCTCCGCCTTCACGCCCCTGATCCTCTACACCGTCGTCTCCGCCACCGACGGCATCACCGAGGTCCTCGCCAAGGCCACCGGCGACCAGACCGACGCCTTCTTCGGCACCTTCTCCGAGGCCCTGAAGAAGGGCGAGGACATCGGCGGCGGCCCGATCATGCTGATCGTCGTCTCCCTGGTCAGCATCCTCGCCGCCGGAGTCCTCTGGCTGGAACTCGTCATCCGTGCGGCCCTGCTCTACGTCGGCGCCCTCCTCGGCACCGTCGTCTACGCCGGCCTCGTCGACAAGAACCTCTGGGGCCACGTCCGCCGCTGGGCGGGCATCATGATCGCGGTGATCCTCGTCAAGCCCGTCATCGTGATCGTGCTCGGCCTCGCCGGCGCGCTCTCCGCCGACGACGGCCCCGACGCCTTCTCCGCCGTCGTCTCCGGCCTCGCCATCATCCTGCTCGCCATCTTCGCCAGCGCGATGATCTACCGCTTCGTCCCCGGCTTCGGCGACGAGATCGCCGGTTCCCGCAACAACCGCATCATGCAGGGCGCCGAGAGCAAGGCCGCGGCCGTCATCAGCTCCCCGGCGTCCCTGGTCGCGCAGGGCATCAAGACGCACAGCACCCGCGCCGACCACAACGGCGGAGGCGGCCAGTCGTCCGCCCCCCGCCCCAGCAACCCCGCATCCGGCGGGGTCGCCGCGCACAGCGCGCGCACCTCGAACGGCGGCGGCGGACCTGTCCCCTCCGCCGCACCGGCTCCCCGTTCGAGCAGCCCCGTCAACACTCCCCACGCCAGCAGCACCCGCAACAGCAGTACCAACCGCTCGGGAGGTGAAGGGCGTTGACGACCGAGTCCCACGTGTCCCATCCGGTCACGCCCCGCCGTACGTATCTGATCGGCCGCGCCCGGCCGAACGCGATCATCGGCCGCAACCGCGAGACCGGCGAGATCGCCCTGATCGTCGTGGGCGCGTTCCTCGGCATGATGTGCGGGCTCCTCGTCCCGGTGCTGTCCCTGCGCATCGTGCTGCTCGCCGGGTTCCCGATGCTGGCGCTGGCCGCGGTCTACGTGCCGTACAAGCACCGCACGTTCTACAAGTGGTTCGAGATCAACCGCAGCTACAAGCGCACCCTCAAGCGGGGCGCCGCCTACCGCTCCACCGCCGTCGAGGCCGGCACCCGCCTCGACGGACGCGAGGTCGAGGTCGGCCCGCCCCCGGGCATCGGCCGCATCACCTGGCTCTCCGCCCCCTTCGGGCCCGACGAGATCGCCGTCCTGCTGCACGCCGACCGCAAGACCGTCACCGCCGCCATCGAGATCGAGGGCCCCGGCGTCGGCCTGCGCGACAGCGAGGACCAGGAGGCCCTGGTCGACCGCTTCGGCACGCTGCTCAAGCACGTGGCCAACGGCGACGGCTTCGTCACCCGCCTGCAGATGCTGGCCCGCACCCTCCCGGCCGACCCGGACGCCCACGCCAAGGACGTCGCCGTCCGCGGCGACGACAAGGCCCCGCCGTGGCTGCAGGAGTCCTACGAGCAGCTCCAGTCCATGGTGTCGACCAGCAGCGAGCAGCACCGCGCCTACCTCGTCGCCTGCATGCACTACACCCGCGACCTCGCCGCCGAGGCCAACGCCATGGCCCGGGCCGCCCGCGCGCACGGCGGCAAGGTCGACCGCGACGCCGGGCTCGCCGTCGTCATGGCGCGCGAGCTCACCGACATCTGCTCGCGCCTGCAGGAGGCCGACATCCGCGTCCGCCAGCCGCTCGGCCAGAGCCGGCTGTCCTCGCTGATCCACTCCATGTACGACCCTGACCACCCGATCGACCACATCCAGGCGATGACCAAGCGCAACGCCTGGCCGGCCGAGCTGGACGCCATGGAGCCCACCTACCTCCAGGCCAAGACCCGCGAGTCCTCCACCCGCGCCCCCTGGTGCCACGCCACCGCCTGGGTGAAGGAGTGGCCGATGACCCCCGTCGGCGTCAACTTCCTCGCCCCGCTGCTCGTCCACACCCCGGACGTCATCCGCACGGTCGCCGTCACCATGGACCTGGAACCCACCGAGGTCGCCATCGAGCGCATGCTCACCGAGAAGACCAACGACGCGGCCGAGGCGTCCCGCGCCGCCAAGATGAACCGCACGGTCGACCCGCGCGACGTCGCCGCCCACTCCCGGCTCGACCAGCGCGGCGAGGACCTCGCCAGCGGCGCCGCCGGCGTCAACCTCGTCGGCTACATCACCGTCAGCTCCCGCTCCCCCGACGCCCTCGCCCGCGACAAGCGCACGATAAGGGCCTCGGCCGGAAAGTCGTACCTCAAGCTGGAATGGTGCGACCGCGAGCACCACCGCGCCTTCGTCAACACCCTTCCCTTCGCCACCGGCATCCGGAGGTAGGACCTCATGCGGGATCCGCTGTCCGTCCTCACCGAGGCCTTCACGTCCTTCCTCTTCGGGAAGGTCGAGACGACCCGGCTCCCGGTGCGCACGTCCACGGGCCAGGCCCAGGCGGTCTACCTCCCGACCGCCGCCCCCGGCCTCGGCGACTCCGGCGTCATCATCGGCCGCGAGGTGTACTCCGGAAAGGGCTACATCTACGACCCCTTCCAGCTCTACGGCCAGCAGCTCCCCGCCCCCCACTGGCTGGTCCTCGGGGAGTCCGGCAACGGCAAGTCGGCGCTGGAGAAGACGTACGTCCTGCGCCAGCTCCGCTTCCGCGACCGCCAGGTCGTCGTCCTGGACGCCCAGGGCGAGGACGGCGTCGGCGAGTGGAACCTCATCGCGCAGGAACTGGGGATAACTCCCATCCGCCTGGACCCCATGGCCGCCCTGGACATGGGCATCCGCCTCAACCCGCTCGACCCCGCGATCACCACGACGGGCCAGCTGGCGCTGCTCCGCACGATCATCGAGGTCGCGATGGGCCACGGCCTGGACGAGCGCTCCGGCTTCGCCCTGAAGGTCGCGCACGCCTACGTCAACGAGACGATCGTCGACCGCCAGCCCGTGCTGTCCGACATCGTGGAGCAACTGCGCCACCCCGAGCCGAAGTCCGCCGAGGCCATGAACGTCGCCATAGACGACGTCCGCGCCTGGGGCCTGGACGTCGCGCTCGTCCTGGACCGGCTCGTCGACGGTGACCTGCGGGGCATGTTCGACGGCCCCACCACGGTCGGCATCGACCTGGACGCGCCGCTGATCGTCTTCGACCTTTCCCACATCGACCGCAACTCCATCGCCATGCCCATCCTCATGGCGATCGTCGGCGTGTGGCTGGAGCACACCTGGATCCGCCCCGACCGGAAGAAGCGCATCTTCCTGGTCGAGGAGGCCTGGCACATCATCAACAGCCCCTTCGTGGCGCAGCTGTTCCAGCGCCTGCTGAAGTTCGGCCGCCGCCTGGGCCTGTCCTTCGTCGCGGTCGTCCACCACCTGTCCGACGTCGTCGACGGCGCGGCGGCCAAGGAGGCGGCGGCGATCCTCAAGATGGCCTCGACCAGGACGATCTACGCCCAGAAGGCCGACGAGGCCAGAGCCACCGGCCGCGTCCTCGGCCTGCCCCGCTGGGCCGTCGAGATCATCCCGACCCTCACCCCCGGCATCGCCGTCTGGGACGTCAACGGCAACGTCCAGGTCGTCAAACACCTGGTCACGGAGACCGAACGCC
The DNA here is from genome assembly GCF_056432865.1 of Streptomyces sp. NPDC044921. Classification (NCBI taxonomy): domain Bacteria; kingdom Bacillati; phylum Actinomycetota; class Actinomycetes; order Kitasatosporales; family Streptomycetaceae; genus Streptomyces; species Streptomyces sp. NPDC044921. The sequence continues at coordinate 6,478 of NZ_JBWKIF010000001.1, read as the reverse complement.
CGCTGGTCTTCACCGACCGGGCGATGACGGAGTCCTCCATCGACCACGCGGACGACGCCCTGCACGCCGCCGAGCGCGAGGCGGAGGCACGGGCCGCCGCCTTCGTGGAGCACCACATCGGCGATTCCGAATCGACGGTGGCGTAGGCGCAGGGGAGGCACGCGTGAGACCGGACGACCACCGCACCCAGCGGGACTCCCAGGGAGGCATCCCCGACGGCCTGCTCGTCGGCATACTCGCGTTCCTCCTCGGCATGACCCTGCTGGCGTGGACGGCCACGGGCCTGGCCGGCCTGTTCGCGCACGGTTCCTGGCCGTCCGGCGTCACCTTCGTCCGCACGCCCCTGGCCATGCGCCACCTCGTCGCCCAGCCGCACGACATCCCCGGCGCCTGGCCCGGCACACCCCCCGGCGACCTCTCCGGCTACGGCCTGTTCTGGGGCCTGTTCATCGGCCAGCTGATGATCCTGGTCGTCCTGGCGGTGTTCGTGATGGGCACGCTGGCCAGGTGGCGGGCGGTCCGGGCGAGGCGCCGCCTGGGGGCGGCGACGGCGGCGGAGGGCCGGCACGGGGCACCGGCCCGGCAGGCGACGCCCGGCCCGGTGCGGCACGACGCCCCAGCCCAGCATCCGGCGCCGGCCGCAACCCAGCACGACATCCCCACCACGGCCCAGCAAGCGCCCCCGGGCCCAGCTCAGCACAACACCCCCGCCCCAGCCCGGCATCCGGCGCCAGACGCAGCGCAGCACGACGTCCCCACCACGGCCCGGTCCGCCCCACCGCTGCCGCCCACCGCCCCCGCCCCGGCCCCGCACGACGTCCCCACCCCCCGCCGCGCCGCCCCCGAGCCCACCCACCTCCTGGAGCCGACCGCCCCCCTGGCCCCCACCCCGGCGGCCACGCCCGCGACCCCGGCCTCCCTGTTCGGCCAAGGGCGCGGGGGCGGGTGGGAGAAAATCCTCGTGGCCCCACGGGAAGCCCGCCAGACCACCGCGGCCCAGGCCGTACGCGACGCGGAGGGCCCCGCCCTGGTCGTCACCTCCAACCCCGCCCTCTGGCAGGAGACGAAGGACCCCCGCTCCAAGCTGGGCCCCACCCACCTCTACGACCCCGCCCACCTCTGCAACACCCCCTCCCGCCTCCACTGGTCCCCCACCACCGGCTGCGAGGACCCACGGACCGCGGCGGCGAGAGCCACCGCCCTGCTCACCCCCGTACGCCCCACCGCCAAACTCGACCAGGCCGTCACCGACACGGCCACCACCCTGCTGCGGAGCTACCTGCACGCCGCCGCCATCGACGGCCGCACCATCCGCCACGTCCACCGCTGGTCCCAGGGCACCCAGATCCAGGACGCCGTCCGCATCCTGCGCACCAGCCCCAAGGCCGCCCCCGGCTCGGCGGGCGAACTCGAAGGCGCCCTCACCGCCCACCCGGAACGGCGGGACGTCGCCCAGCAGCTGACCACTCGTGCCCTGGCCGCGCTCTCCACGGTCAACATCCGCGAGGCCTGCACTCCCAACCGAACTGATGCCCTCGCCTTGGATTCCTTCGTCCACGAAGGGGGCACGCTTTATGTGGTCGGTGAATCCATCGAGGACCCCAGGACCAACCCGGGCGCGATGCCCTTCCTGACGGCCCTCGTCTCCAGCGTGGTCGAGCGCGGCCGGCGCATGGCCGAACGGTCATCCTCCGGTCGCCTCGACCCACCACTGACCCTCGTCCTCGACGACGTCGCGGCCGTGGCCCCGCTGCCCCAGCTCCCGGAGCTGCTGGCCACCGGAGCCGAGCGGGGCCTGCCGACCCTGGCCCTGCTCCGCTCCCGCGAGCAGGGCCGCGCCCGCTGGCCGCACGACGAACTACCGGTCTGAGAACGACCCCGCCACCGGGCCCCGCTCCAACACGAACTCCAGCTCCCGCTCCCCGGAGTCCCCCAGCGGCACGGTCACCCCGCTCGGCACGAACCCCACCCGCCGGTAGAACCGCTGCGCGCGTCCGTTCTCCTCGTGCACGATGAGCCGCACCCGCTCCAGCCCGCGCCCCCACGACCACTCCAGGGCCGCGTCGAACAGCACCTCGGTCAGCCCGCTCCCGCGCTCCTCGGGCCGCACGAACACGCCGACCAGATGCCCCTGCTTCCGCTCCACCGGAAACCCGGCCCAGTCGGTCGTCCCGGGCTCCTCCACGAGCACGGTCACCGTCGCCACCCACCGCCCGTCCGGCGCCTCGGCGATGATCTGCTGCCGCGCGTCCGCCCCCTCGGCGGCACCGGCCGTCCGCTCCCGCCAGAAGGCATCCGGCCGGGCCACGGCCTCCTCGTACGTCTCCAGGAAGGCCAGGTGCGCCACCGGATCCCGCAGCGCCGCCAGCCGCAACTCCCTCGCCGCGGGCCACTCGTCGGCACGGACGGACCGGATCACATAGCTCATGCGGGCCACCGTAGTACCCGGGTACGACAGCCCTCACCCCGATGACCACCCCGGTCCGACGCCCGCCGCCCCCGCGCCCACGAGCATCGAACCATGCTGACCGCACACGAACTGACCAAACGCTACGGCGACCGGACGGTCGTCACGGACCTGTCCTTCACCGTCCGCCCCGGCACCGTCACCGGCTTCCTCGGCCCCAACGGCGCAGGCAAGTCCACGACCATGCGCATGCTCCTGGGCCTGGACGCCCCCACCCGCGGCCACGCCACCGTGAACGGCCGCTCCTACGCCGCCCACCCCGCGCCCCTCACCGAGGTCGGCGCCCTGCTGGAGGCCCGCTCGGTCCACCCCGGCCGCACCGCCTACCACCACCTGCGCGCCCTGGCCCACACCCACGGCATCCCCGGCTCCCGGGTCGAGCACGTGCTGGGCCTCACCGGCCTGACCGACGTGGCCCACCGCCGCGTCAAGGGCTTCTCCCTCGGCATGGGACAGCGCCTGGGCATCGCCGCCGCCCTCCTCGGCGACCCGGCCGTCCTCCTCCTCGACGAGCCGGTCAACGGCCTCGACCCGGAGGGCGTGCTGTGGATCCGCACCCTGCTCAAGTCCCTGGCCGCGGAGGGCCGCACGGTCTTCGTCTCCTCGCACCTGATGAGCGAGACGGCCCTCACCGCCGAGCACCTCGTCATCATCGGCCGCGGCCGCCTCCTCGCCGACACCACGGTCACCGACTTCGTCCGCGACTCCGGCGCCGGCACCACCAAGGTCGTCACCCCGCAGGCCACCGCCCTCGCGCGCCTCCTCTCCGCCCCCGGCGTCGACATCACCACCGACACCCCCGGCACCCTCCAGGTCCGCGGCACCGACGCCCGGCACATCGGCGACACGGCAGCCGCCCACGGCATCCCCCTGTACGGACTCACCCCCAACGCCGCCTCCCTGGAGGAGGCGTTCATGGACCTCACCCGCGACGCGCTGGAATACCCGGCGACCCTCGAAGGAGCAGCGGCATGACCACGGCGACCCTCCCCTACCGCGTGACACCCGCCCGCGTCCTGCGCTCCGAGTGGCACAAGCTCCGGACCCTGCGCTCCACCTGGATCAACCTCGCCGTCACGAGCCTGCTGACCGCCGCGATGGGCGCGGGCCTGGGCGCCGCCTACGACGGCTCCGGCGAAGGCGGCATGGACCCCGTCGTGTTCGCCCTGCTCGGCACCCAGTTCGCCACGATCAACCTCGGCGTGCTGGGCATCCTGGCCACAGCGGGCGAGTACTCCACCGGCCAGATCCGCGCCACCCTGACCGCGGTCCCGCGCCGCCTGCCCGTCCTGTGGTCCAAGGCCGCCGTCCTGACCGCGGTCGCCCTCCCCCTCACCCTGGCGACGAACCTCCTGACCTTCCCGCTCGCCCAGTCCTTCCTCACCGGCACCGACCTGTCCGCCTCCCTCGGCGACCCCGGCGTCCTGCGGGCCCTCGCGGGCAACGCGGCCGGCCTCACCCTCCTCGCCGTCCTCGCCCTCGCCCTCGGCGCCCTCCTGCGCTCGGTCCCGACGGCCATCGGCGCCTACATCGGCCTGATCATGATCCTCCCGGAGGTCCTCGCGATGCTCCCCTACGACGCCGTCGACAGCGCCGTCCGCTACTTCCCGGGCAAGGCCCTGGAAGCCCTCACCACAGCCCAGCCCCAGCCCGGCACGGCCTCCCCGGGCGGCGCCCTGCTCGCCATGCTGCTGTGGACGGCGACGACCCTGGCCCTGGCCGCGTGGGTCCTGCGCCGCCGGGACGTCTGACACCCGGCCCCGGCAACCCGCACCATGGACCCCGTGACGACGGAAGACCGGGCACCGGAGCCCCTCACCGAGTACGCCCACCGCCTCACCCGCCGGGTGCGCGCCTTCGACCGCCGCCATCCGCTGCTGTGGGACCTGCACTTCGCCGGTTTCTGGATGACGGCCGCCCTGATCGACTACATCGGCGGCGGCTGGCAGCACAACGCCCACCGCCAGGACGTCCCCGGCTGGCTCCTCCTCACCCTCAGCCTCGGCTTCTCGCTCCCCCTGCTCTGGCGCCGCAGCCACCCGGGGACGGTCCTGGCCGCCATGACGCCCCTGGCCCTCGCCAACGCCTGGACCGGCGCCGCCCTCCAGGCCTCCCTGCTCCAGCTGGTCCTCGTCTACCACCTGGCCCTGCGCCGTCCCCTGCGCCACCTGTGGTGGGCCACCGCCCTGCTTTTGGCACCGGTCCTCGTCTCGGTGCTCCGGCACGGCGAAGGCAGCTGGGACCAGCAGATCGGCTCGCAGCTGATGTCCCTCACGGTGGCCGCCCTCATCGGCGTCACGGTCCGCACCCGCCGCACCTACACCGAGGCCCTGGAGGACCGCGCCCGCCGCCTGGAGACCGAACGCGACCAGCAGGCCCAGCTGGCCACCGCCGCCGAACGCGCCCGCATCGCCCGCGAGATGCACGACATCATCGGCCACAACCTCTCCGTCATCACCGGCCTGGCCGACGGCGGCCGGTACGCGGCCGGCAAGTCCCCCGAACGCGCCGCGCAGGCCCTCGACGCCATCGCCACGACCAGCCGCCAGGCCCTCACCGAACTGCGCCGGCTCCTGGACGTCCTGCGCGAGGAGGAGAAGGAGCGGGCCGACCTGACCCCCCAGCCCGGTCTCACGGACCTGGCCCCCCTCCTCGCCGGCGTCCGCTCCGCAGGCCTGCCCGTACGCACCACGGCCCGGGGCACCCCCACCCTCCCCCCGGGCCGCCAGCTCACCGTCTACCGCGTCGTCCAGGAAGCGCTCACCAACACCCTGAAGCACGCCGGCCCCGGCACGACAGCGGAGATAGACGTGGACTACGGCGACAAGGCCGCCGTCACCGTCACCATCACGGACACGGGCCGGGGCGGCCCGGCGGCCGCCCCGGGCGGAGGCCGCGGACTACCGGGAATGCGCGAGCGAACCGCCCTCTACGGCGGCACACTTGAGGCCGGCCCCCGCCCCCACCCGGAGCGGGGCTGGCGCGTCCGCCTACACCTCCCGGAGGAAACCCCGCAGTGACCACGGTCCTCATCGCCGACGACCAGCCCCTGCAACGCTTCGGCTCCCGCATGCTCCTGGAGAGCCAGGACGACCTGGCGGTCGTCGGCGAGGCGACGAACGGCAGCGAAGCCGTCCGCCTGGCCGCCGAGCTCCACCCCGACGTCGTCCTCATGGACATCCGCATGCCCGGGCTGGACGGCATCGAGGCGACCCGCCGCATCACGGCGGCCGGCGACCGCACCCGCATCCTCATCGTCACGACGTTCGACCTGGACGAGTACGCCTACGCCGGTCTCCGCGCCGGCGCCTCCGGCTTCCTCGTCAAGGACGCCCAGCCGGAGGAACTCCTGGCCGGCATCCGCGCGGTCGCCACGGGCGACGCGGTCGTGGCCCCCAGCCTCACCCGCCGCCTCCTGGACGCCTACGTGCACCACCTGCCGACGGACCCGGCCAGGGAGAGGACCCGCCAGGAGGACCCCCGCCTGGCCTCCCTCACGGACCGGGAACGGGAGATCCTCACGGTCATCGGCCAGGGCTGGACGAACACCGAGATAGCGGCCCGTCTGCACCTCGCCGAATCCACGGTGAAAACCCACGTGGGCCGGATCCTCGCGAAGACCGGCTCCCGTGACCGCATTCAGGCGGTCATCCTGGCGTACGACACGAAACTGGTGGAGCCGTCGTGAAAACACAAAAAGACCCACACCATAAGGTGTGGGCCTTTTTGAATAATTGTTCGGCGGCGTCCTACTCTCCCACAGGGTCCCCCCTGCAGTACCATCGGCGCTGTAAGGCTTAGCTTCCGGGTTCGGAATGTAACCGGGCGTTTCCCCTACGCTATAACCACCGAAACACTATGAAACTGTCCAGCCGCACCACGTGTGGCACGTGGGGCTGTTCGTGGTTTCAGAACCAACACAGTGGACGCGAGCAACTGAGGACAAGCCCTCGGCCTATTAGTACCGGTCACCTCCACCAGTTACCTGGCTTCCAGATCCGGCCTATCAAC